>DAOTTU010000058.1:0-36336 GCA_034437655.1 Anaerolineae bacterium | reverse complement strand
AGAGTTGAGTACAGTTTTCAAAAATTCGAAACCCCTGCATTTAAGCCATCTGTAGGACGCAAAATCCTGTCCTTTGGCTCGAAAATCATGAAATTGTGATCTACTGAACCTGATTCTCAAGCTCTTCATGGACATGAAACCCTTTGAGAAGGTGTATATGAACCATTATAACTGCTCGATAGCGTGTCTTGATTTCACCGAAAACGATATTATGTTTGTGCGCTACCTGAACCGCACCCGTCATTTACCAGATGATCTGCTGAGTATCTAAGTTTATGCTGAAGGAGCTTTATCAGTGCGTTTATACTTGATTCGTCATGGTCAGTCTGAAAATAATTTAGCCGAACATACAGGCGATCCTCGGAGTGAAGACCCTGCATTGACTGAAGTCGGTCATGTCCAGGCGACACGGCTAGCTGATTATATGACCTCACGCTGTGACCCCTACCCTGTTTTTGACCCACCCAATACATCCTACGATGGCACCTTTGGCTTGACCCACCTTGTTGTCAGCCCAATGCGCAGGGCACTGCAAACGGCCTTGCCACTGGCAGACAGTGGGCCGTACCCAACCGAAGTTTGGGATGATACGCACGAAATGGGGGGAATCTGGCTAGAACGCGAGCCCGATGTTTTTGTTGGGCTAGCAGGGATGACCCGTGCTGAGATGGAGCAGGATTTTCCGGGCTTTACCTTGCCACCACGTATCACAGCAACCGGCTGGTGGAACCGGGAGCGTGAAACTCGGCAGGAAGCGTATGCACGCGGTAAGACGGTTGCTGCACGGCTTGAAGAACTTGCCCGACAGCAAGAACATGCTGTTGTTGCGCTGGTTGCACATCAGGCTTTTCTCGCAGTGCTGCTACAAGCCTTGTTAGCCATTGAATTACCCAATGTGTGGTTTCAACACTACAACACAGGCGTAACACGTATTGACTTTGTGAAACCCGACGTGAAGCTGGTGCGCTACGTTAACCGCATTGATCATTTGAACGCGGATTGCAGCACGACTTAAAATTAGCACTCTCATTGAATTCTCATGCCATTAGAAATTAAAAAACTTTTTGCGAAAAGGCTTTTTTAGAGTAGCAATGCTGGGGGTTTGTTGCTGATGATTTAAAATGTTTCGGAGTTACTTCTTAAGAAAATTAATAATAGATGACACTTGCTTGTCGAATGACTTTCATTATGTTAAAACGTTGTTCACGTGGCGTACACAAGCCAACGCGCCATTTCAACATTTTTTCCGTACACAGTTTAAGGAGTTATTAAGTATGCGTATGGCTCGTTTTATTTTAGCATTCGCAATCGTACTCACTGCTGTCGCTGTCCCGTCATTCCTCAACGACCGTGCAGTTGACAACGTTACTACCGTCAGTGCGCAAGCAGACCCCACCGGAACCCTTGCCGAAGTGCTGGACCGTGGTGAACTGATTTGCGGTGTGAGTGGTACTCTACCCGGCTTCTCGTTCCTTGATCCAAACACCAACGAGATGACTGGCTTCGATGCTGACTTCTGCCGTGCTTTGGCTGCTGCCATCTTTGGTGAAGTGACCGAAGACAACTTGACCTTTGTTTCACTGACTGCTGCCGAACGCTTCACTGCACTGCAGAACGGTGACGTTGATGTGCTGTACCGTAACACCACCTGGACCTTCACCCGCGACACTGACATCGCTGGCGACTTTGGCCCGACGACCTTCTACGACGGTCAGGGTGTCATGGTTCCGATTGACCTCGGCGTAAGCTCCATTGATGAAATGGGCGGCGCGAGCTTCTGCACCCAGACGGGTACAACCACCGAACTGAACATCAGCGACGCCATGAACTTCCGTGGCCTGGAATTTGAACTGATTCCCTTCGAAACCAGCGCTGACAGCGCCACAGGCTACGCTTCCGGTCGTTGCGACGCACTGACCAGTGACAAGAGCCAGCTCGCCGCTATCCGCTCTGAACTGGACGACCCCAGCGCACACATCATTCTCGCTGAAACCCTCTCTAAGGAGCCGCTTGGCCCAATGTACCGCCAGGGTGACTCTCAGTGGGCAGACGTTGTGAACTGGACCACCTTTGCCACCTTCCAGGCTGAAGAATACGGTATCACCAGCGAAAACATTGGTGAATTTGGTGGTGAAGATGCTAGCCCCGAAATCCGTCGCTTCCTCGGTGAAGAAGGCGAACTCGGTAGCTTCATCGGCCTGAGCAATGACTTTGCTGCAAACGTCATCAGCGCTGTGGGTAACTATGCTGAAATCTATGAACGTCACGTGACCCCGCTGGGTATTGAGCGCGAAGGTAGCCTCAATGACCTGTGGACCCGTGGTGGCTTGATCTACGCCCCGGCCTGGCGCTAAGCCAACCCCCGACTGATGTTGAGCTAACTTTTGGTACTTCCGCCCAAATTCTCTGTGGCGGAAGTGCTTTTTTCATCAACCAGTGCTACGCTCTAAGACATCAAATTAGACTGTTTTTATGCTACTTAAGGTTCTGAAAAAATGGAAAGTAACCTGCAACAACGTGACGAAGATGTATTCGTCACTGCGGCGGATTTAGCAGCAAGCCGCCCCCCTCCAGACCGCCGTTCTGGCGTCCGCGACCTGATTCGTAACGCAACCTTTCAATTCATCGCGGGGCTCATATTCATTCTGTTTATCATTGCCAACTGGGCAGCCGGAACAGATATCAAGCAATCTCTAATCGATACTGATGTTAATGTCTTCATCAACCAGGATTCCTGTAATTTCATTGGCAACAATGAGGCAATTGTAAATGAGGAAATACTTCAATTAGACGAAAACGTTTGTGGAAGTATTGAACTATCAGATGTTGTTGATGGGATTGTTTTCTCTATTAACGTTGATGCTGGTGAAGTATCGCTACCGGGTTTTGATGATCCAGTTAGTTTGGACTTAGGCGAGTTTACTTACGCGCTTAGCGAAAATTCCAGTAATTTGCAAGAAGGTCTTGCGCTTGGCATGCTGATCGCACTGCCATTCTTCATCCTGGTGCTAGCGCAAAATTTATACATCAATGTACAGCAACGCATTCCATTCTTTCGCAATATTGCTTTTCTGCGCAGTATCACCGAAGTCATCTTTTTGCTGGCAATTATCACCACCACTTATACATTAATCGTCAATTTGCAAGACAATTTTGCGGACCCAACAACAGGCTTGCGCATTAATTTTCAAGTTCTGCAACGTAACGACTTTGGCGTTGAGATTTCACAGGGCCCCGATTATCAGGAGCCGATAAGCTGGCTTGGGGATGTGCCACTGATTGGTGAAGACCTTGAAAACTCGGACTATCTGCGCTCTGGAACCTATACACGCGCCTTGATGACGGGTATTTACAACACCTTACGGGTGGTCAGTATTGGTCTGGTGGTTGCGACGGTCCTCGGTGTGCTGGTCGGGGTGGGGTTGTTGTCGGGTAACTGGCTGATACGAGCGGTTTCGACCGTTTATGTCGAAATCTTCCGTAACACGCCGTTGCTGGTGCAATTGTTTTTGGTCTACGGTGTCTGGACACGCATTTTGCCGGGCGTCCGTGAGTCAATCCCGGTCTTCAATACCTTCTATTTAAACAACCGTGGCCTCAACTACCCCAAAGTTTCAACAACTGATACATTTACCATTTTTGCAGTCCTTACGCTGGCAGGATTTGTTATCGGTGTTGGGCTGATGCGGTGGCGTGGACGTATACAGGAGCGTACCGGTGCGCCAGCTTACTCCTTCCGCTACTTCTCTGCGTCATTTTTTGGGCTGACTTTGTTGGGGCTGCTCATCGCTGTGGCACTCGGTGACATACCATTTTCGGCTGAAGCGCCTGAAAGGCTTGAAGAGGTCCGCTTCAACTTCGAGCGTGGTGACGCATTCACCGCTGAATTTGTAGCACTTTTATTGAGTTTAGTGTTGTATACGGCTGCGTTCATCGCTGATATCGTACGCGCTGGTATTCAATCTGTGCCTAAAGGGCAGATCGAAGCAGCGCGAGCGGCCGGTTTGTCAGGCAGCCAAACATTGCGTTTGATCGTGCTGCCACAGGCTTTCCGGTTGATTGTGCCACCGCTAACCAACCAATACCTCAACCTTTCGAAGAACTCTAGCCTTGCACTGGCGATTGGCTACGTTGACCTGTTTAGCATTAGCCAGATTGCCACCAACCAGAGCGGCCAGGCCGTGGTGTTCTTCGCGGTGGTGCTGGTCTTGTATTTGTTATTGAGTTTGATCATCGCATTGGTGATGAACCTTATAAACCGTAGCCTACAGCTACAGACACGGTAAGGGGGCGACAATGAGTGAACGTGGACCTGAAGACGGGTTGATGTATGTTGCACCTTCGGACCCCCCGCCCTCGCGCCGTGCGCCACGTGGGACAGTGGGTGCGGTCGGCTGGATGCGACAGAATCTATTTAATGGACCGATCAACACAATTTTGACATTTGTCATGCTGGCGCTGGTTTTCCTCGGGCTACGCGAGTTGGTTACATGGTCCATACAAGATGCACAGTGGGGGGTTATCAACAACAACCTCAGACTATTTAACATTGGCCGTTATCCGGTCGATGAAATCTGGCGCATTGAATTGCTCGCCCTCCTGCTGATGTTTTTGAGCGGTATCGGGCTTGCGATTTGGGGTGGGGCGTCGCGCAATTTCTTCCTGACGGTTGGCGTGGTTGTTGTCACCCTGATTCTAGTACCGATTGCCGCTGACCAGATTGAACCCGCTAGCCTGTATTACATTGTCGAAGAAGATGAGTTTTACGGCCCACAGCGATTTGTAGGCGATGAAGGCGATATTGTTGAGATCAGTGTGGTGGCGATGAATCGCAATAGCTTTGCTGCCGAAGACAATGATCCTATTCGAGGCCTGTTAGAAAGCGCACCGGGGGCGAATAGCTCACGTCTGGCATGGTCAACCATTAAGCGTAGTGTCAACGACGACCTTGAAGACCGCCGTGAAGCGTTGGCAGAAGCTGATGCCGGGCAAGAAGAAGCTGTTCGCGCTGAATTTGAACCGACCGTTTTCGAAAACTACAACCTCCTCATTGACGTGCAACTGCTTGACGCTGATGGTGAAATCGTTGCAGAGACCTTCTCTGTTCCCAATGACCCCAACGTTACGCTTGAAGTCGAATTGCCTGAAGATGGTTGGTACATTGTGAACGCCGTAGTGCTAGAAGGTCAGCTACCCCGCGTCGATACGGCCGGATTGAGCCTGCCGCGTGCGCCGTTCCGTAAAAGCACTGAGAATACAGGTGTTGCTTTTATTCGTCTGGATGGCGTCGAAATCTATAACGTTCGCCCTGACGACATTGAAGAACGCACCGACGAGTATGGCCCTATACCGGACCTGGAAGCACTCGATACAGTTGGTGAGTGCTACTCTCCCGACCCACTTGCTTGCCAGACGGCAGAGGCGGTGACAACCTTTAATGGTGACCGTACGGTTGCCGAGTATGTTCGATTGCAGCTTGGACCATACATGAATGCAGTCGGCGGCCCCGTGATTATTGGTATCGTCGTCTTTCTACTGGCGTACCTGCTTGGCTATTACGCTACACAGAGTACCAATCCACTTCATCTGAAGACGGTGAATCGCTTCGCAGTGCTTGGCTGGTTGGGAATGTTCCCCATTAGCTGGCTGGTGCTGGGGGGGTCTGCCACCCTGACGGCGCTGTCACCCGGCGCAGAGTTCGATAGTGTTGATCTGGTGTTGTGGGAAGGGCTCTTGCTGACGTTGATATTGACGTTCATTAGCGTTTTCCTGTCGTTCCCATTGGGCATTTTGCTGGCACTGGGACGCCGTAGCGGATTGCCTGTCATTGGGACATTCTGTGTCGTCTTCATCGAAGTGATTCGCGGCGCTCCCTTAATTACGATTCTGTTTTTCGCCAAGAACATCATCCCCTTCTTCGCGGAAGGATTGACTGAACTGGAAGACGTGTTGCGTATGTTGGTGGGGCTGACATTGTTCAGTGCGGCGTATCAGGCAGAAATTGTGCGCGGTGGTTTGCAGATTATTCCGAAAGGGCAAACCGAAGCTGCACAGGCACTTGGCCTCAACAATTTCTACACCAACACCTTTATCATCATGCCGCAAGCGCTCCGCGCCGTGATTCCGGCTTCTATGAGTCAGTTTGTGAGCTTGTTTAAGGATACCTCGTTGGTGCAGATTATCGGTTTGTTCGAACTGATCGGTATTGCCGAAATTATTCTAAATGGGCAGCAACGTTATCGCCTGGCGGTGCGCGAAGCATATCTCTACATCGGCGCGATCTACTTCATGATTGCCTTTATCATGTCCGCCATCAGTCGCCGACTGGAAGAAACGGGCTCTGGCTCGACACGCCGTTAGTTATTGAGAAGGAACGTAACCATGAATTTTGAAGAACAATTGCAGGAACAAAAACAGCAAGAACGTGCCCAAACGCAGGCGCAATCTGAGTCTTACGGCAAAAAGCTGGGTGACTATATCGTTGAATGCCGCGACATGAACAAGTGGTTCGGTGAGTTCCATGTGTTGAAGGACATCAACATGCGTGTCCATGAGCGTGAGGTAGTGGTAGTTATTGGGCCGTCTGGGTCGGGTAAATCCACACTGATTCGGTGCATTAACCGCCTGGAAGAACATCAGGAAGGCGATATTATCGTTGACGGGATTCGCTTGAGTAACGACTTGCGCAACATCAACGCGATTCGCCGTGAGACGGGCATGGTGTTCCAATCTTTTAACCTGTTCCCACACCTGACTGTGATGCAGAACATTACGCTGGCCCAACGCTATGTGCGGCGACGTCCGCGTGCAGAGTCAGAGCAAAAGGCGATGCAGCTATTGGACCGTGTTGGTATTCCCGAACAGGCCCAGAAATATCCCGGCCAGCTTTCTGGTGGTCAGCAGCAACGTGTGGCGATTGCACGGGCGCTGGCGATGGAGCCGAAGATCATGCTCTTTGACGAACCGACCTCGGCGCTGGACCCCGAAATGATCAAAGAAGTGCTGGACGTAATGAAAGAGCTGGCGACGTCGGGTATGACAATGCTGGTGGTGACGCATGAAATGGGCTTTGCGCGTGAAGTGGCAGACCGCGTGATCTTTATGGACGCTGGTCGCGTTGTGGAAATTGGTACACCTGAACACTTTTTCACCAACCCACAACACGAACGCACCAAGTTGTTCCTATCACAGATTCTATAGAGCGCCGACGATAACGCGATATTCACTCAAGAGGGGCAAAGCAAACACGCCCCTTTTTCAATTTAGTCTCTAATCCTCACTGACAGCAACCAACACCTGTTCCTGAGTGGCGTCGTCAATTTGATTCTCAAAACGGATGCGGTTGACAACCACCAACGCCACCACCAATATCACCGCCTCTAACGCAAAGACCAGTCCATAGGCCAACGCCTCGGTGCTGGTCAAAAATACGGTGATGTCACGAATAGCCGCGCCGATGACCTGCCCACCGCCACGGAACAATAGGCTAGCCATTGTCCACAGCCCGAAATACGTCCCCACACGCGCATCACTGCTGACAGAGACCATCAAGCCCCACGCGCCAATATTCCACATGCCCAACCCCGCGCCAAACAGAATCAACGTTGGGCGCAGCAGGCTTTCCAGTTCAGCCAGCGCAGTAACCGTCAGCAGAACGAAGGTACTCACCAGTAAATAAATGCCCCAGCGATTGATACGGGCATAATTCATCGCGCTGACTTTTCGCTGCAAGTAAAGCGCCAGCACGGACCCGACCAACGCTGTTGTGCCCCAGAATGCGGCAAAACGACTGGTTTCGCCCGTAGACATGTCAAATACCTCACCGCCGAAGGGTTCCAGAATTTGGTCCTGTGCGAAGGCCCCTGTGAAGCTCAGCCCAATGTAGAAGAAAAACAGGCGTGTCACCGGGCGAGACCACACCTCGCGGAAATCGTTGAGGAAATTACGTTGCTCCGGGGTTTCAGCGGCCATGGCAGCACGCTCGTCAGGTGTCAGGCGACGTTCCTCTCCCCAGACGGAAAACAACCACAAACCGCCCATCATCACCGCAACGGTGGTGAACAGGCTAATCACGCCCGAGGTCGAATATTCTGGCAGCAACTGTGCAAATAAAACGCCCGAAAACGCAAACCCGAACAGGATCATCGTCCAGGCCACCCCCACAGCCCGGCCACGCTGGTGTGCAGGCGCACGGTCATAAATCAACGCGCTGTAGGCACTGCCCGACACCAGCGAACCCATCGCCGTCAGGCCTAACGCTGCGGTGATACCCAACCACCAGATCTGGTTACCCGTGTTCGCTAGCTCAACCGTGACAAATGGCAACAACAAAAAACCCAGCACAATCAGCAAGCGCCCGCTCCAGATCCAGGGGAGACGACGGTAGCCGTTCACGTTGGTGTGGTCAGAGCGTTGCCCGGTCAAAACAACTAACGGTGCCAGGAAATAATTGATCCCCAGCAGTACCGAAACGGGTGTAGCCGCATAACCAAGGTCCGCAATCATGATGCGGTTCCACACCCCAGAACCGAGGATGTCGGCAAATGCTGAGCCGATATTGAACGTCCCAATCTTGATATTGCGCAAAATACTGAGGTTTTGTGGCGCGGCTGGTGTTACGCCGTCATGGGAATATGGTTCTGGGTCTATGGGGGTAGGAGGCGCACTGTCTTCGATTTGCTGTTGCACGGTTTGCGGCGGTTCAAGCATTTTTTGTGCCTTATGCATAGATTTGCATAGTTTCGCTAAAGTTCGCTATCTGCATTATAGGGGCTAAAGCGCGAATAGCAACTGAGGAAACTCTAAAAAAGCCGAGGCAAAATGCCTGTAATAGGATGTCTTGCCCCGGCCAGAAAGTTGATCAAGAAGAGAAGTCGCTCGCGAATGTGGGGGGAACTAATTCGTAGGGCAGTGTCAGGTCCAAATCATCGCCCTCAGCGGTAACAGTGACGGGGATTTCGAAGGTTAAACGGTCAATAAAGCACAGGTCTTCGTTCACGGCCTCGCACCAGTAAACAGTGACGTCAGCGGTGTAGGTGGTGGTGCCGGGGAAAAAGTTGGCAGGTAGGCGCACGGGCAGTTCTGGCACCAGCTCACGGTATTCAGCAAACTCAGCCTGAATGCTCACAACGTCGGTGTTGGTATTGACGATGGTAAACGGCGCGAGTTCGTTGAGTTTGTAGCCATCGGGCAGTTGGATGTCAAAAGTAACCGTGCCTTTACCTGCTGCAACCTGCTGCTCTGGTAGCACGATTACGCCATCTCCACCTTCAGGGGCTAGCAGAATACCTTCGGGGATGAGGACCGTCTCGTTTTCACCAAAACTGATGGTACTGACAGTTTCGGTTTCAAGGTCGATCACGCGGATGGCATGGTTGTTGGTGTCGGCCACGTAGAGCTTGCCATCAGCGTAGTCAATGCCCCCTGGTTCATAGAATTGGGCATTCAGCAACGGACCGTCTTGCAGACCCGGTTGACCATCGCCTGCAAACGTGACACTCTCGCGGGTTTCAGGATCAATGCGTTTGATCTTGTTGTTGTATGTATCAGCGACATATAGCATTCCCTCTGGGCCGACCGTGACACCGAGCGCATGTTGCAACCGTACCACTGTACCTGTCCCGTCCACATCGCCGTAGTCAAATAACCCTGTACCAATGAGCGTTGTCACCACGCCATCAGTGGCAATATCTGCGGTGCGAACAGCACTGCTTTCGGCGTCAACAAAATAGAGTAGCTCACCATCGGTGGTGATGCCGCTCGGTTGAGCAAGTTCAGCATCGGCCAAGGGGCCGTCAATGACGCTTTCGCGACCGCTTCCAGCATGGGGAACGGTTTCGCCTGTGACTAAATCCATGCGCCAGAGTTGATGTGGGCCGGCCATGGCAATGTACAGCACATCATCATGCAACACCATGTCCCACGGCGACGACAGCGCGACATCGGGTGCGGTGCCGCCTGTTGGGGGATAGCTTTCGGCCTGTTCACCCGTACCGACCAGCGTCGAAACCGTCTGCGCGGCGAGGTCAATGCGGCGAATGGCATGGTTGCCCGTATCTGCCACATACAACACGTCACCGTCGAGTGTTACACCATGCGGGTTATGGAACGTCGCTGTGTCGAAGTCACCGTCCTCAAAGCCACGTTGCCCACTACCGATAGTGAAAAATTGCGTGGGGTCGTCTAAGTTGGCAACAATAAGGCGGTCGTGGTCGGTGTCACTGATAATCAGACGATTGGTGGCGGGGTCAGCCAGTACTTTGCCGGGGAAGCTCAACGGCGTGAGGTCATCAACTTCCGGTTGCAACATCGGCAATGGGGTATCGTCAATCAAACCAGCCGCGCCATACTCCTCAACCATTGTCTCTAGAATTGGGTGAAAAACCTCATACACCCCTTCGCCTGCATGGGCACCGACCACCGTACCGCGTGGCTCAACCAAAACCAACGTCGGCCAGGCCCGGACGCCGTAGGTGTCCCAGATAGTGAAGTCGCTATCGTTCACGACGGGCTCAGTGCGGTCATAACGGCGCACAATTTGCCGGATGTTGTCAGTCTGACCTTCGTTGTCAAACTTGGCCGAATGCACCCCAATGATCACCAGTTGATCGCCATATTCTTCTTGCAAGCGCTCAAGGTCGGGAATGATATGAATACAATTGATGCACCCATAAGTCCAGAAATCGAGAATAACAATTTTCCCGTTTAAGTCTTCAATCGTAATCGGTTCACTGACGTTGATCCACTCTACGTCCTCAGGGAAAGGCGGCATCGCGACCTCACCCGCGTAGGTAAATTCGTCATCGTCCTGAGCGCTGGTCCATTCAATGGCGACGAAACCACCGAGCGCCACCAGCAGCAACAGCACACTGAGCGCTAATGCTCTTTTGCGCATTATTTTATGTCCTCACAACTTGTGCTAAACGTGTTATGCTCTCGTTAAACATACACCCACTAGCTTAACAAGTTCTTTCTGAGAGGCATATAATCTATGGTCGGGAGAAGATCATTTCTAAAGGCAAGTGCAGCCTTGTTGGCGACAGTACCGGGTTTTCACTGGCTACGCAAAGTCGCTGCACAGCAAGCGCCGCAACTGCTGTTACCCCCAACAACACACCATGTCACTGAAGACACAGCCTACCTCAATTACTGGCTTGCACCTGGTTTTAGCAACGCCGAACTCCATCTCTCGCATGATGGGCAGACGGTGCAACGACTTGCGTTGGACGAAGCTCGTGCCACACTCACTCTTGATAATCTTAACCCGGCGACCGTTTACGATTATGAAATCACAGTGAATGGCGAAACGCCGATGTATCAGGAAAGTAACTGGTATCGGGGACGCTTTCGCACCCAGCCGTTTGAGTGGCCACTGCGCTTTGTGGCGATTGGTGACAGTGGCTTCGGGGATAACATCACCGCGCAACTGGCTGAACACATCGCCGCGCAGAACGTGGATTTTTTCATGCATCTCGGTGACATCGTTTATCGCGCGAATCAGTATGCAAATGATCTGGTGCGTAACTTTGCGCTGAAATTCTTTTTGCCTTTCGAGCAAACGCTGAACCGTGTGCCGCATTACCCCACTATCGGCAACCATGACCGCGACTTTCCGACCCGGCTTGATGGTCAATCTTTTTACCACTGGGCGTTCCCGCCGTTTGACCCCTCACAGGCCTTTGATGGTCAGCGCTTATGGTATAGTTTCGTGATCAATGACGTGCGCTTTATCTCGTTGAATACACAGGTGTTCTTCACAGACCCCGGCCGGCAAGAGCAAAACCAGTGGTTGCGTGAACAACTCGCCGACGACAGCTTCCGCAAAACGATCATTTTCTTCCATGTACCGTTCCGCGCCTCAACTCGTGTTCACCCTACCGATGGGCTAGCCCCCGATGGTGACTGGCGAGCGCTGTTTGAAGAACATCGTGACCAGATTGGCCTTGTGTTGAGTGGACACGCACACATTTACGAGCGGATTCTGGTCAATGACGTGCGCTATTTGATCAGTGGTGGTGGCTCGGCCAGTATTTATGAGGAATCGTCCGTAGCAGTTCCCGGTAGTCAGGTGCAACACTCCCTGGCACACTATACGCTGGTCGAAATCCACGAAGATCGTATGCAAGTTGAAGCCTTCGACATCAATAATACATTGCTTGACCGCGCAAGCTGGCCGCTTTAAGGAGTTTTCCTCGTGTCTGACATTTTAGCCCCACTGAACGCCGAGCAGCGTGCGGCGGTGACTGCACCCGAAGCCCCGGTGATGGTTGTCGCCGGGCCGGGCAGCGGCAAAACCCGTGTGCTAGCCCATCGTATTGCGTACCTGATTGACGAACTCGGTGTGCCGCCGTTTCGTATACTGGCGGTGACCTTCACCAACAAAGCCGCCAAAGAAATGCGACTCCGCGTTGATCGGCTGGTCGGTGAAGAACAGGGCAAAGAGGTATCGCTGGGTACTTTTCACGCCATCTGCAACCAGATTTTGCGACGTGAAGCAGAGCATACGCCGCCCTATACTGGTAATTTCGTCATCTTTGATACGAACGACCAGCGCAAACTGATCAAAGACATCATCCTTGCCGAAAAGCTGGACCCTAAAAAATACAGCCCAAACGCCATTTTAGGTGCGATTTCAGCCGCCAAAAATGAAATGATCAGCCCTGAAAAAATGATGACGGGCTACTATGATATGGAAGTCGTCAGGCGAGTCTATGCCAAATACAACAAGCAGTTGCGTGTGTCGAATGCCCGCGATTTCGATGACTTATTGACCCATGTCGCGGTGCTGTTTCGTCGCTACTCGATGGTGTTGGAAAAATATTGGCGCTTTTTTGCTCATGTCATGGTCGATGAATTTCAAGACACCAACATGGTACAGTATGACATCATCAAGCAACTGGCCACTGAAAATCGTAATGTCTTCGTGGTGGGCGACCCGGACCAGAGTATCTATGGCTTCCGTGGCGCAGACTATCGCAACATTCGCCGTTTTCAAGAAGACTTTGAACCCGACGTCATCCTGCTGCGCGAAAATTATCGCTCACACCAGTTCATCCTTGATGGTGCAATGGGCTTGATTCGCAACAACACCGACCACATCAAACGTGACCTCAACAGCAGCCGCAAAGAAGGCGCGAAAATCGTCCTGCACGAATCGCACAATGAGCAAGACGAGGCGCATTATGTGCTGGATGTCATTGAAACCACCGCCAGCAAAGGTGACTACGAGTTATCTGATTTTGCTGTGCTGTACCGTACCAATGCCCAGTCGCGGCCCCTTGAGGAATTGTTTGTGCGGGCCGGGCTGCCGCATGTGATTATCGGCGCGACACGCTTCTATGCACGGCGTGAAATTAAAGATGTGCTGGCCTATTTGCGCGTGCTACACAATCCACTCGACATTGTGAGCTTTGACCGTATCCTGAATACACCACCGCGTGGCATCGGCAAAAAAACCGCGCAGCAGTTTTATGCCTGGGCAGAGACGCTCAGTGGTGGCACATGGGAAGCTCTGCAAATATTGGTGGACGGTGGGTCAACACCGCTCAGTGGACGTTCCAAAGGGGCCCTCACAGATTTCGCAGCGTTGATCGTACGGCTGCGTGATGAGATAGACAACAGCACACCATTTGAATTGATGGATGAGATTTTGACCAACACCCGCTATATAGAATATCTTGAGCGAGAGGAACGTACCAAAGCCCAGGAACGCACCGAAAACGTCGAAGAACTCCGCCGTGTTGCACACGAAAAACGCGACATGACCCTCGGTGAATTCTTGAACGATGTTGCGCTGGTCTCTGAAATTGACAATATGACCGATAGTTCACAGGCGGTGCGCTTGATGACGCTGCACGCGGCCAAGGGGCTTGAATTTCCATTCGTGTTTATGGTCGGCATGGAAGAAGGTATTTTGCCACATAAACGGTCACTGGGCGACAACGCGGCCATTGCAGAAGAACGTCGTCTGGCGTATGTGGGTATTACGCGCGCTGAAGACCATCTGCACATGACCTATACCTTTCGTCGTTCGATGTACGGCACGCAAGACCCGGCCATGCCATCGCGCTTTCTGCGGGAAATTCCACCAGATGTAACATCCGGGTACCAACAAACCGAGAAAAAGAAGAAAAAGTCTAAGCCCAGGCCGGGTCAGGTGTACTATGTCGAGAAATTTGAAACAGAATGGCAGCCAGTACGCCGCGATGAGAAACCGGCCAGACCAAAGAAGAAGACAAAACCCGCGACGACGTTCAAAGCCGGGCAAAAAGTGCGGCATCCAAGTTTCGGCGAGGGAGTCGTCATTAAAAGCACTTCATCTTCTGGTGTGGAAATCGTTGAGGTGTTGTTTCAGAAAGATAGCACCAAAAGCAAAAAACTTGATGCGGCTTTTCTGGAGGCGGTTGAATGATCGTGCTGGCGTCTGGTTCACCGCGCCGCCGGGCGCTGTTAACACAAGCTGGTTATGACTTTACGCGCACGGCCGCCGACATTGACGAAAGCGTACATTCGGGCGAAGCGCCTGCGGACTATACCATGCGTGTCAGCCGCGAAAAAGCGGAAGCGGTGCGCCCCACGGTGGAAACGGGAACAATCATCATTACGGCGGATACCTCGGTAATTGATGGCGACGCAATCCTTGGCAAGCCAGCCGATGCACAAGACGCTGTTGTGCTATTGCAACGTCTGCGCAACCGTACCCATCAGGTGATGACGGCCTTCACCGTGTTGGATACCCATAGCGGTGAGTTGCAGCAAGACTATGTGACGACGGATGTCACCATGCGTGACTATACTGACGCCGAGATTGACGCCTACGTTGCGACGGGTGACCCCTTTGACAAGGCTGGCGGCTATGCGATTCAGCATCAAGGGTTTGCACCTGTCGAGCAGATCACCGGGTGCTATGCCAACGTCGTTGGCCTGCCGTTATGTCGTGTGGTAGCTATGCTTGAACGTCTGGAAAAGACAGCACCCAACCCACCGGACTGTGACTTTCCGACACGCTGCACCGTACAGATGCCATAGCGTGACATACAAACATTGTCTGAACGTTGGAGAAAAACAGCGACCATCCCTGTTATACTATTGCAAATGATTTGTGGAGAAAACGCACCTTGAAACGTCAATTCATTCGATTGCGCGGGCTGGCCCTCGTCTTGATCGCCTTATTTGCCCTGTCTGCTTGTTCAAGCGATAGTGACGACGGTGGCTTGAGCTTGTTCGGGGCACAGCGCGAAACCACGCTCGACTCTTCCAGTGCCGAAAGCGTCTTCACGACCTTTATGGATGCCTGGGGCCGTCAAGATTATCAGACGATGTATAGTTTAATCGTGCCGAATGCCCGTGACCAGTTCACGTTCGAGGTTTTCGAGAACATTTACGAAAGCGAATTTAGGCAACCAATCGGTCTGCGTGAACTGGACTGGCAAATCATTGCCGGGCCGCTGGTGCAGGGCAACAGTGCTATGGTCGAATACCGCGTTGACTTTGAAACCGATGTACTCGGTAATTTCAGCGACCCCAGCGACATATTGGACAATGAACAACCACGTGTGATGTACCTCGTTGCTACGGAAAGCGAAGGCTGGCGCGTGGCGTGGTCGCGCATGACTATTTTTGATGGGTGGACGAGCGGCTCCCGCTTGCGCGTAGAACGCATTATGCCTCGGCGTGGCAACATCTACGACCGCAACGGTGAAATTTTGGTCAGCCAGAATGGGCGTGTGATTGGTATTTATGTCATTGAAAACAACATGCGTAACGTGGAGCAATGCCGCGATGAGTTGGCCCGCATCTTACGCCAGGAACGCAGCGAAATTCAGGCGATTTTTGACCTTTACCTGAGTGACTTTCAGTTCCTTGTCGGGGAAATTCCAGAAGACGTCGCCAACCGCGAAAACGGGGTATTGAACAATGTCTGTAACGCTGACCTGTTTGACCGCAACACACGCCAATACTACGGACGGGTTGCGCCGCATGTGCTGGGTTACGTGGGACAAATCCCTGAAGCCGAAAGCGCTGCCTTTGCTGCACGCGGGTATCCGGCCGACGCACTGGTAGGGCTGGCGGGGCTGGAACAGGCCTTTGAAGACGAATTGCGCGGCGTTATCGGGAAACGCTTACAGATTGTGACCAATACAGGTATTGTGGTGCGGACGCTGGCAAGTGTCGATCTGGAACCGGGGCAAAGCCTGACCCTGACGCTGGATCGTAATTTGCAGCTTGGTATTCAGCAGATGCTGGCTGAGGCTTACGATAGCGCCGGGCCAACGTGGGGCCCCACATCACCCGGAGCTGGCATTGTCGTGACCGATGTCAACACGGGCGAAATTTTAGCAATGGCCAGTTATCCCGACTTTGACCCCAGTGTCTTCAACCCAGACAGCGCCTTCAACAGCAACTCAGCGCTGGGCAATACTGGCCTGCAACAAATTGCAGATTGGCGAAGTGATACTGTTGGCCGGCCATTGTTCAATCGTGCAACAGGTGGCCGCTACCCACTGGGCTCAGTGATGAAAGTCTTTTCAATGGTGGGGGGGCTCGACAGTGGCGCGTGGAACTTATCCCGTACTGTGCAGTGTACAGGTATCTGGGATGGTACGCAGTGGAATGCGGGCGTCCGTAGTGACTGGCTGGACCCGCCCGGCCATGGCACGATGGGCATGATGACCGGGTTAATTAACTCTTGCAATCCGTTCTTCTGGTCGTTGTCGGTGGCGATGTACGACGCTGGCCCGGCGGTGTTAACGGACTACATTATGGATTTCGGTTTTGGGACTGCACCGCGTATGCAGGGTGTTGGCACCGAAGCTGGTGTAATCCCGAACCCCGATGCAGCCCGTCGCCAGGACCGCCCCTGGACATATGCCGACAACGCCAACGTCGTGATTGGTCAGGGGGACACACAAGTCAGCCCACTTCAGGTTGCGATGGCTACCGCTGCGGTAGCCAACGGAGGACGCTTGTATGATCCGCTTGTTGTGCGCTCAGTGGGTAACCTCGGCGGCGAATCGACGTTCGTGGGTGAACCAAACTTCCGTGAGGTGACTGCTAGCCCAGAGGTGTTGCAAGCCACACGAGACGCGATGTGTGAGGTGACAACGTATACTGGCATGGATGATGGCACGGCAGCCTTTATCTTTGATGACGGCTGGTATCAGCAGAATCAGTATCAGATCATGGTCTGCGGCAAGACGGGCACGGCTGAAACACCGCAAGGTATTCCCCATGCGTGGTTTAACGCCTATGCACCAGCCGAAAACCCACAAATTGCGGTGGCAGTCATCGTGGAGCTATCCTGCGAAGGGTCAGAAGTCGCAGCCCCAATGACACGCCGCATCATGGAGTTGTATTTCCCACAACTGATTACGGACGGTTTTAACTGGCCCGAACCCATCTGGCAAGGACGATGTGCCACGATTGGTCCGGGCGCAACGGGGCCTTAATTGCACGACGCTGACGGTTAATCGCCTGCTTCGGTCATTTCTGGCACAAGGGTGCTGCTGCGGTTTTCGGCAACCTGCCTGGCCATTTTAATGAAGGCATCAGGCGTCATCGCGTCGAGTTCCGTGTCGTCACGTAAGCGCACGCTAACCGTCCCGGCTTCGACATCACGCGGCCCCAGAATTAACTGATAGGGGATTTTCTGGGCACGGGCGTCACGAATCTTGCGGTTCAGTTGTCCTTTGTTGAAGATTTCAACACGGAACCCTTCATCGCGGAGCCGTTGCAACAGCGCGTCGGCTTCGTCTTGTACTTTATTGCTGATGGGTAAGACCGCCACCTGCACGGGGGCTAGCCATAGCGGGAATGCGCCATAGTAGTGTTCGATCAAGATGCCGATGAAGCGCTCCAGGCTACCGAAGGGCGCACGGTGAATCATGACGGGGCGGTGCGGGCTATTGTCAGAGCCAATGTACTCCATTTCGAAGCGTTCTGGCAGGTTATAGTCTACCTGTACCGTGCCAAGTTGCCATTCACGTTTAAGCACATCACGGAAGATGAAGTCTAACTTGGGGCCATAGAACGCTGCTTCGCCCTCAGCAACGACGTATTCCATGTTCATGCGCTCGCAGGCTTCAATGATCGCGCTGCCTCCTTTTTCCCACATCTCATCATTGCCAATGTATTTATCGCTTTCAGGATCACGAACACCGATGCGGGCGCGGTAATCTTCAAGCCCCAGCGAATCGAAAACGTACTGGATCAACTCTACGACGGCGATAAACTCATCCAACAACTGGTCAGGCGTTACGAAGATGTGCGCGTCGTCCACCGTGAAGCCACGTACGCGCGTCAGTCCGCTTAACTCGCCGGATTGTTCATATCGATAGACCGTGCCAAATTCCATCAGGCGGAGTGGGAGGTCGCGGTGGCTGCGCAACGTGTCCTGATAAATCTGGATGTGATGCGGACAGTTCATCGGTTTGAGCATATATTGCTCGCCCTCAACATCAATCGGGTCGAACTGGCTGTCAGAGTAGTACGGATAGTGCCCGGACGTGATATACAGGTCCACTTTGCCGATGTGTGGCGTGACAACAGGTTGATACCCCCGGCGCAATTGTTCGTCCTGCAAGAACGTTTGCAGCGTGTTGCGCAAAATCGTGCCTCTGGGCAGCCACAGCGGTAACCCCTTACCAACGAGGTCACTAAAGGCAAACAGTTCCAGGTCGCGCCCAACCTTGCGGTGGTCACGCTGGCGGGCTTCTTCCAACCGTTGGAGATAATCGTCAAGTTCTTCCTGTGTGCGCCAGGCCGTACCATAAATGCGCGTCAACATCTGATTATGTTCATCCCCGCGCCAGTATGCGCCGGCCGGCTCCTTAAACATAATGCTAAAAGCGTCTGGATTTAAGTTGCTGGTACTGTCAACATGTGGGCCCCGGCAAAGGTCTTCGAACGAGTCTTGCTTATACGTCGTCAGAACAACATCATCGGCATTCGTCTTTTCACCATACTCATCAATGCCGCCTTGCAGCAACCCGTCGATGAGTTCGAGCTTATAGGGTTGGTCACTGAACAACTCACGTGCTTCTGCGGGGGAAACGACACGCTGGTCAAACGAGTGGCCGCCCTTGATGATCTTTTTCATACGCTTCGTCACCCACTTCAAGTCGCCCTCATTGATAGGGGCTGGCAACTCGAAATCGTAATAGAAGCCATCTTCAATCGGGGGGCCGATGGCGATTTTGGCTTCGGGGAAACGTTCAAGCATAGCCTGAGCCATGACATGGGCCATCGAATGTCGGATGCGGTAAAGCTCGCTGTCTTCGTATCTTTGCATGAATCCTATCCTTTGCTTGTTGTGCTTGGTTTGACGATAGAAATCAAAAAGCCCCACATCACAAATTTTCTTGTGACATGGGGCGCAAATTTCGTTGATTTTGCACGGTTCCACCCGTGTTTGCTCTGCAATAGCCACTAGCGGCAGCCAGGCAGAGCCTCATTGAGAGCGGATAACGGCGCAACCCGATATTGCCATACTATGCAGGGGTGACTGTATCACCATAAAGCAGTTCTGGCTATCGCTCATGGGTGGTTTTCATGTCTGTTGTACGGAGCCTGCTTGCAGCCGATGACAGGCTCTCTCTAGCGCCTGAACAAGACATTACTCGTCCCAGTCATTGCGGTTTGTGATATAGAGTTTGTTGATTATGTGAGCATAGGTCAAAACCCATAACGTGTCAAGAGAGTAGCGTGTGCAACACCTCGTCTGGGGTACGCATAACCTGTGGATCATTAGAGCGGCTGCCCGGCTGAAAAATCAGTGTTGCCGTGCCCTGGTGCGCCAACCACGGGATGGGTCGTGAGGACAACACAACGGTCGTTTGTGGGTCGTCAATTACAGCTTCAAAAAGCACCGGGTCTGGGACCATATAACCGACCTCGGCCGAAGCAAGCGCATACGTCCACATCGTGGGTAGGTACCCGGCGCTAGTCAGCATATCGACCATTTCTTCAGATGTTAGCTCAGTATTGGTCACGACGGAGAGTTGAATACCTGCTGCATGAAGTTCCTGCAAGATCTCAGGGAAAGGCTCTATGGTGATAATATCCTGCGTATCCTGCAAAATGGCGTTGCGTCCGACGGCCAGCACCTCTTCATCGACGACACCGTGAAACCGCAGAATAGCGTCATAGTACGTTTCGCGTGAGATACGGCCATGCAATGCGTCAAAGCGGGCGGCCTTCAACCCCTTAGCGACGATTTTAGGGTGGCGGGCACTAAGCCCTAGCGAATGCAGATAAGCATTTAGGCGTAGTTCACCTTCACGTTGTTGGTAGAGTACATTTTCTGCTTCGATAACAAGCGCATCGACTGTCATCATTACTCCTCTTGGCACCGAACTCCTCTTGGCACCGACTGCGACGGCATTGTATCAACTTCAGTACGGGTTCGCTATTGCAAAGTCTGTTTTAGACACGACACAATGCTGTAAGCAACGATTTGTCTACGGGTGCGTGGTTGCGCTTATTCCAGTACGACACGGTAGGGACAATCGGTGGGCTTTTGGGTAGAGTTAGAAGACCCGACGATGTGTCGAACAAACCGCTGTGCCCATGATAGTGTGAGGATAATGCGAAATGCAAACAGAAGCGATGGTACAGGTACTTGTCGTAGAAGATTCGATGACGGCCCGCCGTTTCCTGGTGGACTTAATCAACCAGACGCCGGGGTTAATGGTCTGTGGTGAAGCATATGATGGGGTTGAAGCTGTGCGCTTGACAGCAGAGCTATTTCCCAATGTGATTAGTATGGATATTCAAATGCCGCGCATGAATGGTGTTGAGGCAACTCAGCACATTATGCATAAATTCCCAACGCCAATTGTGGTTGCGGCTAACGGTATTGGCCAACACGAAGTTGATGTGACGATGCAAGCCCTGGCGGCGGGTGCAGTCGCAGCTATTCCCAAGCCCAGCGCCGCTCCACAGGACAGCAAACACCGTACAGACTATGTACGCATGTTGCGTTACATGTCGCGTGTGAGCCTGGTTCGGCGGTATGCCCCCAATACAGAACCACCATTACCGCAGCTCGAAGACGTGCAGAATGCCACAGTAGAAGTTGTAGTGATTGGTGCCAGCACAGGCGGCCCCGGTGCGCTGGTACGTGTACTCGGTAGCTTGCCAGCAGATTTTCCGGTGCCGATTTTAGTCGTGCAGCACCTTGAAGCGCCCTTTGTGCCCGGTTTCGTAGACTGGCTGGACCGCCATTGCGAGATTACGGTGCGGCTAGCAGAGGCGGGTGAAATCCCTGGCGCCGGGGAAGTGTTGGTTGCTCCCGGCAATACGCACATGGCACTGCAATCCGATGGACAAATTGTGCTAAACTCGAACAAAGGCGAACATCGGCACCAACCTGCCGTTGACGTACTCTTTGACAGCGCAGTCAGCCTTTGTGGACAACATGCCGTTGGTGTACTGCTTTCTGGCATGGGTGACGATGGTGCGCGTGGCATGGAAAAGCTCTACACCATTGGCGCACAAACGATTGTTCAGGATGAAGCAACGTCTGTGGTGTTTGGTATGCCCGGCGCAGCAATTGATCGTAATGCAGTGACAACTATTTTGCCAGATACGCATATTGGGCCGGCGTTGCTAAAACTTTGCCGTTACGCGCGCTAAGTTTGAAGACTATAACCGCAATTTGCCCAAAAACTGGCACAATTAACGCAGGAGGCGCACATGCCCTATCGGGTTCTTGTCGTTGAAGATAGTCCCACACAGGCCGAGCAGATCAAAGTTACATTAGAAGCACATGGCCTGTTGGTTGAAATCGTCTCCGATGGACCAGATGCGATTCGGGAAGCTATGCGCAACCCGCCGCAACTGGTTGTGTTGGACATTAACTTACCCTCGATGGATGGGTATCAGGTCTGTCGTCGGTTGAAACGCAATGCTGCAACCCGCGATGTGCCCGTCATTATGCTTACTGAACACGCCAGCCCTAAAGAGACAATGACCGGGCTGCAATCAGGAGCAGACGACTATATCCCGAAAGATGTGTTTGCCGGGGAGCATTTGCTAGACAGCCTGCGCGAACTTGGGCTCATCGAATAGGCGGTCTTGGTGAATATGTCAGAAGTAGGCCGCATCAAAATACCGCCTGTGATGTTGATTGAAGTCGAAGATAGCGCCGATGTGATGCAGGCACGCAACACCGCGCGACGTGCAGCAGCACTGTTGAGCTTTAACACTGCCAGCCGGGCACAAATCGCCGGGGCTGTTGCCTCACTGGTGACGATAATCCTGAATGCTGGTGTACATGAGTTGGTGCATCTGCATGGCATTAAGCAAGGCGTCGAAATTGGCTTGATGGTTCGCTGTAATGCCAGTTGGCTCAATAGCGCGAGCCTTGACAATGCAACGGTTGCCCTGCGTAGCAAACTGGGGCAGATGATGGATGAGGTTCAGTTGGTAAATGCTGAAACTCCCCGCATTGAGTTGGTGCTGTGGCGAACCCCCGAACGACGCCTGACTGACCGGAAATAGCGTGAACGACATAAGTTGAGAGTATTTTTATCCCTATGACGGCAACGGTAGTCTTCCAGCTCGAAGAACAGCATTACAGCGTTTCCATTGATGCTGTGCGCGAAATTGTACCGTTGCTGAAAGTGTCGCAGGTGCCGCAAATGCCCTTCGATTGGTATGGTATCGCGATTTTACGCCAGAAAGTGACGCCGATTATTGACCTGCGTCGTCATATGCGGTTACCAGCCCGTGAACCCGACATAAACGATCCGATTATTATTTTACGCGAGGACGATCGCCAACTTGGCATTCTTGTCGATGCCATCGTCCAAATTTTGTACGACGCCCCTGCTGCTGCGGTCACTTATCATGACAATCAGTTAATTGTTAATCTTGAAGTCAGCACGATTTTCGCAAAAACGCCCGACATTGCCGAACGCGAACAATAAGTAGAATACGACAAATACAACATGAGTGAAACAAAAAGCCGTCTTTTACTGGTTGGAACTGACCGCAACTTGATGCATCAACTTAGCGATGTCCTGAGTGGAGAGTACCTCACCGTACAGTCCTCCTCTTTTGAAGACGCACTGAGCGAAATTCTGTTGGGTGAGTTTGAAATGGTCATCACAGAAACGCGGTTGCCAGACCTCAGTGGCATGGACTTGCTATCGGTGGTTAATCGCTTGCGTCCGGGCACACCAGTTATGGTCATTGATGACGACTTATCAGCCAAGGCTGCTGTAGCGGCCATGCGGTTGGGAGCCTGCGACTATCTACATAAGCCTGTGAATTTGCAACTGATGTTGATGCAGATCAACAAACAAATCATGGCGGCTCGGCAACGTGCTTCACAACAACCTTCACCCACCACCCCGGAAACAGACCAGGAAGCGCTTGTGCTGCAACCTCCCCCCAACGGCAATCTTGCAGACTCGTTGCGCCCGCGCCCGCGGCAACCATCACCCGGTGTTCGGCCGGCGACGTTATTGCTCAACCGCGAGCAGTTCCAGAAAATTAATGATGAACTCGCCACGGCCCTGGCCCATATCCGGGCACATTTCGTGGGCCTCATTGACGCTGAAGGCAACCTTGCCGGCGCTTCAGGTACACTCGAAGACTATGATCTTGTGTTGCTGACAAGGGCACTTTCTATTGACCATACCTCAACCGATACTCTGGCACGGATGCTGGATGAAAATCAGTTCCAGGCGGTTTATCTGGAAGGCAAAAATAGTGGGGTCTATATCGTGGAGTTGCGCGACCCTTACGTGCTATCACTGGCTGTGATTTGCAGCACAGAGGTCAAACCGGGGATGGTGTGGTTGTACACAAAACGTGCTGCTGACAGCATCTCACAGTTTTTGAGTACCTCGAGCGCGAATGATGATCCCAACTCAACGCTGAATATGGAGCCGTTGTCGTCTACGACATCGTAACTGCCAGCCGTTTGTTGTGAGCGTTCCCCCGGGGAAGTAATAGGACAGTCCCGGAGGAACGACTATGATGCGGTTTATTCCGCGCTGCTTTCAGCTTCTGCCAACAGCGAATCAAGATATTCGTAGGTAAAGAACAGATTCGTGCGGGTGATTGGTTCGCCCTGACCACTCATCATAAAGCTGAAGTCTTCCTCAGCGGTAGCATACAGCATTGAAGGTGTACCACTGACGCCGTATTCGGTAGCATCTGCCTGCGATAGCGCCAGGAAATCCTCTAACCCGGTGCTTTCTGCGAAGCAAGCATTAAAGGTAGCCATATCTACGTCGAGTTCTGCCGCAGCAACCGCGTCAAGTAGCGTTTCGGCAGCAAACCCTGTTTGTGCGCCACCCTGTTCACGGTAGGACTCAAAAATGATGTTGTGGACATCCCAACCCACGCCAAGCTGCGCACCGCAAACTTGTATGGCTGATGCATTCTCAGAAAGCGGACCACCGACGAAGGTTAACAACCCAAAAGCTAAATTTGCATCACCTGTTTCAACATAGTCTTGCACCAAACGGTTCAAGCTATAGTGAAAGTCAACGCAGTGCGGACATGCAAAGTCAAGAAATTCATAGATTTGTACAGGCGCGTCAGGCTCTCCCACCATCAACATACCCGTTTCTTCATAGTTGGTCTGCATTTGAGCATTAAGCGTTTCGTTGTCCAGATCAATCGCATCAATTGCCATTTCGTCAATGACCGCTTCATAGATCCCTTCCCATTCACTCCACAAATCCCCTGAAGCAAACATCCCGAGCAGGAAAAGTGTCGAATCGTCGGGGGTAAAGCCAATAAAGACGATTGTGCCATTCTCGGTTTCGTCGGTAAAACGATAGGCTGTCACGTCGCCAGCCTCAAATTCGCTAACCGAGCCTTCGGTCACGCCGTCAAAACTGGTCATAATGTCAAGCACACTGTCACCACCGAGCCCACCAGACTGCATGGTGACGTAGGCCAGATCATTTTCGGTCTGGGTGCCAAGCAACACAAAGTCAAAATTAGGATCGTTGACCAGTTGCCAGTCCTCGGGGTGCATAATGGTAACACCTGCTTCTGGCCAGTAGAGTTCTTGTGTCAACTCAATATCTGCCTGACGATGTGATGGTGATGATGTAGGGGCATCTGCCGCCATAGCGAGGCCCGCCGTTAGCAGCAGCGCCAGGATGACAGCAACGGGCAGAGATTGTTTCAGAAATCGCATTCATGTTCTCCAGAATTACTTCTAACTGATAGGAAAAATTACGCACTCAATTCTATCGTATTCTACACGAACACAATACGATATTCGCATCAATAGCGCACTTTCCTGTATCATTAGCATAATGAAACGCACTATTTTCGCACGATAACCAAGGAGTGTTCCATCATGAGACGTCTGCAATGGCGCTATCTACTCGCCACGTTGTTGCCCCTGCTGTTAATTGTGATTGTCGCTGGGAGCGTAGCAGCACGCCCCGCCCCACAGGACACAACACTGACCGTCGGTTATATCGGTAGCCCCGGTGATGCTATGGCTCAGGGGGTACAACTGGCCATCAGTGAAATCAACGCGACAGGTGGCATTACCGCCGACAACGGCACCACCTACACCCTAACTTTGCAAGTTGTAGAAGTAACTGGTGCTGCTGAAGTACCCGGCGCGCTCAGCCAGCTATCGAACGCAATCGCCATTTTTGGCCCGTCGAGCAACGTTCTCGCGGTGCCCAATGTCGATGCATTTGGCACAGTCGATGCGCCAGTGTTGACCGCAGCACGCTCACGTACACTGGACAATGCTGGGGCTAATGTGTTCCGCTTGATTCCACCTGACGGCGACTATGCCAGTGTATTGGCTACCTATCTCGTGCAGGAATTGAACATTCAAAGCGTGGTGGTGGTTGGTGCTGCTACTGATGTCGATACATCCAACACCAGCACCTCAACTTTTAGCACCACCTTTAGTCGTTTGAGTGGCCCCCCTGAACAAACCATTCAAGTGCAGGACAACACACAGCTTGCAGGAGCCCTTGCAGATGTGCCAACGACGAATCCAGATGCAGTTGTGCTATTCGGCAACAGTGAAGGCGCACAGACCACGCTTGAAACGCTGCGCGATGCTGGCTGGGACGGGCTTTTTGTCTACCGTGATGCACAACGAGCGCTACTTGAAGATGATGGGGTGGACGCCGAGTTGTTTGCAGGTACCATTGGCATTGATAACTGGTCTTTTGCCCCGGGCACGGTTGTCGGACGTACCTTTTTGCTGGATTATGTGCAACAATTCGGGGATGTTCCCGGGCCATTATCAGCGGCTGGCTATGACGCCCTTTATGCCTTGAGTACTGTTATTCGTGATGGGGCGGTTACACCTGCTGCTGCGCGTGATGGCTTGACACAGGTGCGCTTTAGTTCGCTGGTTTCTGGACCGATTAACCCGGCAGTTTTTGGTAATCAAACCATGTCGCAAAGTGTCTATGTATTTGAAGTCACTGCAAATGGTGGGTTGACCCCGCTTGCTGTGTATGACGACGGTGTGCAGCGCAGTGGCATTGGTGGTGATGACCAACAAGCAGGCGGTGATGATGATGAGGGTGTAGTTGGGCAACCTACAGCCCGCCCCACCAATACAGCCGTCCCGACTATTCCCCCGCCCCCAACCATTACACCAAGTGTGCTAACGGGTACAGTATCGAGTGAAGTGCGGGTACTGAATGTGCGCAGTGGCCCCGATGCCGACATCTACGAGGTGGTGGACCAGCTTAACACTGGCCAACAAGTTACTATCGTAGGGCGTAACGCTGACTTTAGCTGGTTCTTCGTGCAGTATGCTGGTCAAACCGGTTGGGTTTTTGCCGAGTTCTTGAACGTCTTTGACCCCGGTGGGCAGTTGGCTGTTTCGCCAGTGATTGCACCCCCGAACACACCCACCCCCGCGCCCACCGAAGCGCAGCTTGAACCGGATTTGTTCATTACAAACGTTACTATTAGCCCGAACAACCCGCGCCCCGGTAACCCTATCAGCGCGACTGTAACGATCACCAATCAGGGACGGTCAGATGCTGGTTCCTTCGCAGTCGCCACGTCTTTCTTGCCGGGGAGTGTCTACACGGCAAACAACCTCAGCGGACTGGCGGCCGGTCAAACCGTTACCACAACGCTGACCAACACCGTCACCACAACCGGTTATGTGCCAGACCTTGGTATTGTCGTTGACCTCAACGACGAAGTAGCAGAAGGCGCTGCCGGAGAAAATAACAATATCTTTACGGTGTCCTACAAAGTGGACCGTGCAGTTACGACTGAAGCACAAGTCACGCTATTCCCGGGCAACACCTTCAATTTTGCCGGACCTAGCGATGATTTAACATGGGATGGCAACGTGATTACGATGTCCACCAGTAGCGGTGATGCGCGGATTGGCCTTGTCGGTGGTGGACTGGATTATGTGACGGCTGCCTTTGGTGACGTGACAACCTACGCGACCGGGACGACATTTGCAAATCCGCAACCGGGACAGGTTTTCGCGATGATCACGGACGAAGATGAGTACGGGTACATGCGTGTTGATAACCGCAATGGCACTAATGTGACTGTGACGTATCGCATTTACGATATGCCCTAGCCGAGCGCTAGCGCCTTGCCCTGTCGTTATTAATTGCATCACATCAGGAGATATGGCTTCTTGCTGGCAACCGCCGCGTTTGTGGTTGCTCCCCAGTACAGAAGCCTTTCTCCTCCGGGTCACTGTGACGGAGCCTTTTCGAGGTTCTGAAGCGGTACCCATCCACTCCCATGTCCCTTAAAGTTCACGATGGTATGCCCTCGAAATGCACGCTCCAGCTTCACAATACCGATAGTACCTGCCGGGACACTACCCGTCACGTTACGGATTTCGGGATCGTCAAAAAGTGCGGTTTTGCGTTTAGCACGTACGGTAGCACCTTTACTGTACATCCAAGCCTCCTGAACTGATCACCTGATCAACTACGGAAATATTGCCCATAGCATCTATATACTACAATAGGTGCGCTCAGGCTACTCTAGCTGGGATGATCTTACACGGTTTTCCCCACCGTGCATTTACCCCTATTTACGAGATGCACCAGAATATACTAAAATAAAATATGATTCAATTTTCTTTGAAGTATTCTGTACCCATCACTCAAACACAACCACCGTCAATCTGTGTATGTAGAACTCAGGAGAACACACACGCCATGCCAACCACTACCGAAGCACCAAACGTGATCAAAGCCCTTGCCAACGATGCCCGCTGGGAGCTTGTTCATATTCTTTCACGCGGAGACCACACCGACACCGAACTTGCCAAAATGCTGGATCTGCCACGCAACCAGATTACGCACCACATGACCCATTTGCGTGAAGCTGGCATCGTAACTGAACGACGCAGCAACACCAATCCTGATGAGGTGTACTACAGTGTAAGTTTGCAGGAATTAGCCAATGCATTTCGAACTGCGGCTGAACGTCTACACCCCGCACTATTGACACAAGCCCCGTTGGAGGAAGTCACCACCACCATCGAAGAGCCGCTCCGCATTCTATTTTTGTGTACGCACAACAGCGCCCGCTCCCAAATGGCTGAAGGCTTAGCCCGCCACCTCGGGAACGGACGTGTTGAAGCCTTCAGCGCTGGCACCGAAGCAACCTTTATCAAGCCAGAAGCGATTGAAGCCATGCGGCAACGCGGTATTGATATTTCCGGGCAAGAGTCTGAGCTGCTGACAACATATCTTGACGAGGACTTCGACTATGTTATCACCGTCTGTGATGCGGCGCGTGAGTCTTGCCCATTCTTCCCCGGTGGCAAGCGGCAAATTCACTGGAGCTTCGCTGATCCTTCCGACGTTGAAGACCCAACCCAGCGCCAGGCGGCCTTCAACCGCACTGCCCGCGAATTGGGAAACCGTATCCAGTTTCTGATTATGTTGGCAGCGCGCCAGCGTGAAGCTGCGACCGCGTAGCAGCGCATCCATTCAGGGACGCCCTCACATGCCATGCGCCTGCGTTGACAGTGGGGGGGTCCCGTGCTACAGTATCCAACAGTCTAGAATACCCTGAGCAAGAGGTGTGTCTGAACCCGGATGTTCGGCACGCAAGAGGGAAAGTCCGGTGTAAGTCCGGCGCTGTCGCGCAACGGTAACTGGTGAACCCATCACCAGAAGCCCGAATGCCTGCCTCGCGCTTAGCTCGTCAATGCACCTTCGCGCAAAAGGGACACGAGTGTGATGTTACAATTCCTCATCGTTACTATTGGGCATTCAGTCGAGCGCACCCGGTACCAATTGGCTTACGCCTCCCAGAGACAGTTGCAGGAGGCGTGCAATGCAAGATTCACTTAAGCCATCCGCTATATATGCACCTGAACCCATACCCCGACCAGAAGATTATGTGCAGGCTAAGGCGCTCCCACCATTAAATCTCGGTTTGCGTCCGGCATTGTTGTTGGTGTTGGTGGCCGCACTGGCGGGCGTATTCGTGCTGAATATCTCACTAGGGTCGGTGCATATCCCCTTTGAACAGATTGTCACCGTGTTATTAGGTGGCGAAGCCGAAAACCGTGCCTGGACCAATATTGTACTCAAGTTTCGCTTACCCAAAGCAACAACGGCGGCAGTGGCTGGTGCGGCTCTTGGTGTCAGTGGCTTGTTGATGCAGACATTTTTCCGCAACCCACTGGCGGGCCCGTTTGTACTGGGAATCAGCTCTGGGGCGAGTTTTGGCGTGGCGGTGGTTGTTCTCTCGGCTGGCACGGTCGGCACGACTATGCTGGCTGGCGTTGGCTTGCGCGGCGACTTGATGCTGGCTGCTGCGGCCGGGCTTGGCGCCGGGGCAACTATGTTCATCATCTTGCTGGCTGCCAGTCGTGTGCAAAGCAGTATGACCTTGCTCATTCTAGGCTTGATGGTCAGCTATCTGGTCTCGTCAGCGGTAAGTTTGTTATTGTATTTCGCTATTCCTGAACGTATTCAGGCCTACATCAATTGGACATTTGGCAGCTTTAACAGCGTGACATGGGATCAAATGCCGATTCTAGCAGGAGGTGTCGGCGTAGGTTTACTGATTGCGCTCGGGCTCACAAAGTCGCTCAATGCGCTGTTGCTGGGTGAAGGTTACGCTCGCAGCCTGGGTCTGAACATTGGGTTAACACGTTTTTTTGTTGTGTCGGCAACTGCGCTACTGGCGGGTACCGTCACCGCATTTTGTGGCCCGATTGGCTTTATCGGGATCGCTGTGCCGCATCTATGTCGTAGCCTGTTCAACACCTCCGACCATCGCGTGCTGATACCCGCTACGATGCTCATGGGAGCGACTGTGGCCATTATCGCTGGCATCATTGCAGAAGTCCCCGGCTACAATCTGATTCTCCCCCTGAATGCTGTGACGGCCGCCATCGGTGCGCCAGTGGTGATCATCGTCCTGCTACGCCGTAGTAATCTGCAAAAGTCTTTCGGAGCCTGATGTGCTGATGCTACAGACCCATAACCTTACTATCGGGTATCCTCACACCACCAAAGCACAACATATCATTGCCAAAGACCTGAACCTTACGCTAGAGGCGGGGGAATTAGTGTGCCTTCTGGGACCAAACGGTGCAGGGAAATCAACTTTGCTGCGCACAATTGCCGGGATGCAACGCCCGTTGGCAGGGTCTATTTCTCTGGCAGGACACAACCTCAGCAAACGGTCGCCCCGCCAGCAGGCCCGCCTACTAAGCGTTGTCCTGACCGAACGCCCAAACCTGGGCTTGCTGAATGGGTACGCCCTCGTTGCGCTGGGTCGGCACCCTTATACTGACTGGACCGGACGACTGACGCGCTATGATAAAGCCATGATTCACTGGGCCATTGACGCCGTTGACGCCCGTGACCTCGCTGACCGCCCTGTAATGGAACTCAGCGACGGCCAACGCCAAAAACTGATGATCGCCCGTGCATTGGCTCAAGAATCTGCGCTTATTGTACTGGATGAACCGACCGCATACCTGGACCTCCCCCGGCGTGCTGAACTAATGCGCCTTTTGCGTCACATCGCCGCCGAGACAGGACGTGCGATTCTGCTTTCCACCCATGACCTTGACCTGGCGCTACGTTCAGCCAATTGTCTGTGGTTGATGTCCGAAGGGCAGGTGCGCGTAGGGGTGCCAGAAGATTTAGTACTCAATGGTGCCTTTGAAGACGCTTTCCGGGGTGAAGGCGTGGTCTTTGACCGTGAGACCGGAGCTTTCAGCGTGCAGCAGCCACGTAAACATGCCGTCTATGTCGCGGGTGAGGGAGTCCCGCACATCTGGACACGCCATGCATTAAAGCGGGCCGGATTCGCACTGCAACGCACCGAAAGCAGTGGCAACGGTGTCCCGCGCATCGTGCTAAGTGGTCATGAACAGCACCCAAGCTGGCATGTCACCCACCACGGGCAGGCGACGACCTACTATAGCATTGAAGCGTTGTTACAGGCGCTCCAGCAGTCAATTGACGAATAGCTCCACCAACTTTCCAGCCGAAAATTCTTGAAACTCGTCATAATGTGGCGTATAATTATTTTTGTTGACCGACGGTCGGTCGGTAAGTGACAAAGGAGTTCTATGGCACGAATTGTTAAGGAATACGACGAACGCTACACCGAGTTTTTGAATACAGCGCAGGCTTTATTCTTCAGTAAAGGCTATGCGGCAACCTCTGTTGCAGAAATCATCAAAACGGTGGGTGTAGCGAAAGGGACGTTCTATCACTACTTTGCCTCCAAATCAGACATTTTGGAAGCCATTGTAGACCGCATCACACAACAATTGTTCAGCACGTTGCAACCGATTTTGGACGATCCTGTGCTGAATGCAGTGCAAAAGTTGGAACGTTTTGTCGGCACAACCAGCCAGTGGAAGGCTGCACGCAAACCCGAAATGCTGGAAACCGCCCGTGCGCTCTACCAGGACGACAATGTATTGCTGCGCGAAAAAATGCAACGCTATGCCGTCAAGGCCACAGTCCCGTTGCTCGCCAGGATCATTGCGCAGGGCAGCGCCGAAGGCGTCTTTGATGTGCAATATCACACTGAAGCCGCCGAAATTGTGGTTGCGATCATGCGGGTTATGACCGAAAACGCCACGATGTTTATCTTGTCCGAAAACCGCGACGCCGACGACCTCGACCATCTGAAACGGCAAGTGGTGCTGTGTAATCAGTCTGTGGCACGGGTGTTGGGCATGACACCGGGCACACTCAACCTATTCGAAATCGAATTTCTAGACACATGGTTAACTGACCAATAAGGAGTATCAATGCACAAGGCAGCTATCGTTGCTGAAGACCTCACCTATCGCTATGACAAATTGGTAGCGGTCGATCATATCAATTTTGATGTGCCAGAAGGGCAAATCCTCGGCTTTTTGGGCCCCAATGATGCCGGGAAATCTACCACAGTGAAGATGCTAACCGGGCAATTGCGCCCCCACGATGGCCATGCGACGCTACTTGGCCAAGATATCGTTAAACACACTAAAACGGTGCAAGCGCAGATTGGTGTCGCCTTCGAAGCGACCAATCTCTACGAGCAGATGTCCGCTGTTGAAAACTTGAGACTCTTTGCCCGCATTTTCGATATGAAAGATTTCAACCCGATGCACTTGCTAGAGCAGGTTGGGCTAGCAGAACGGAGCAAAGAACCTGTCGCGAAGTTCTCAAAGGGTATGAAACAGCGCTTGATGCTGGCCCGTGCGCTGGTTAATCGGCCGCGCATCCTATTTTTGGATGAACCGACCGACGGACTAGACCCTGTTTCCGCAGAATCTATCCGTTCCTTGATCCTCAAGCAGCGTGATGACTATGGCACTACTGTCTTCCTGACCACCCACGATATGATGGAAGCGGACAAGCTCTCTGACCGGGTGGGGTTTATTGAACAGGGCAAAATTGTCGCGCTCAACACCCCGCACAATCTCAAGCAGCAATACGGCAAACGTGCGCTCAAAGTCGAAGTAATGAACGGCAACGGTCAACTGGAAACCCGTGAACTTGAGCTGGATAGCACCAAAAGTGCGCAGGCCGTCGCGGAACTGCTCAGCACCGAACAGGTTGTCACGATGCACAGCGAAGAAGCAACCCTGGAGGACATCTTCATCAAGATCACCGGGCGAGGGCTACACGCATGAACCTCCGCATCATTCGGACATTAATCGAGAAAGATGCCATACTGTATTTCCGTGACCGTTTGTTTGCGCTGATTACCGTGCTATCACTGGTGATCTATGTCGCGATTTACTTCTTGCTGCCCAACGATGTAGACGAGACGTTTTCAATTGCGCTCTACGCTGAATCTGCGCCGGAAATTGTCTCGGAACCACTGGCAGGTGAGGGCGTGTCTTTGACAATGCTTGACAGTGAAGACGCAGTGCGCAATGCCGTAGAAGATGGGGATTATGTCGCCGGGGTGATTCTCCCGCCATCCTTTGACACTCAGCTTGCCAGCAAGGCCCCGACCACCCTGACGCTGGTGCTGCCTGCGGACGCGCCCAACGAACAAAATGACGCCGTTGCAGAGCTTTTCGAGCCATTAGGGTATGCGATTGGTGGGGTAGCCTTTAATGTGCAGATTGAGCAAGAAATCATTGGCGAGGACCGTGTTGGCCGCCAGATTGCCCCCCGTGACCGCCTGGTGCCGTTGTTCGCCATTTTCGTGCTTATCACTGAAATGATGGGGTTGGCCAGTTTGATTGCCAGCGAGATTCAAGGTCGCACCATCCGCGCTCTGCTAACTTCACCGACGCGCGTCACAGATTTTCTGACAGCTAAGGGGATTTTCGGTGTCGCGCTGGCGTTTTCGCAGGTGACGATTCTGCTGCTCATTACGGGTGGGTTAGCGAATCAACCGCTGCTGATGCTACTGACGATACTGTTGGGCGCGCTGCTGGTAACGGCCGTTGCTTTCCTGATAGCCTCAGTAGCCACCAGTTTCCTTGAAATCGTTGCCTGGAGCATCTTAATCATTGTGGTATTTGCCTTGCCGGGCTTCAGTGTGATGTTCCCGGGGGCGCTCTCGGGCTGGATAGAGGTTATCCCCACCTTTTATCTGGTCGATACAGTCCATCAAATCGCCAACTTTGACGCGGGGTGGAGCAACGTCAGTAGTAATCTGGCTACGCTGCTCGCCGTCAGTGCCGTTTTGCTTGCCGGGAGTGTCGTTGTGTTGCAAAGGAAATTTCAATGAATCCCAAACACATTCTAACCCTCATTCGGAAGGAGTTCCGCAATAGCAGCGCCAACTTCTTCATTGCCTATACGGTGTTGGTGCCGTTGTTGCTCTCGTTTTTCGTATCAGTGCTGTTTGGGTCGCTATTTTCATCGCAGCCAGCCATGGGGGTTGTCGGCAATGGAGAGTTTGCGGCTGACCTCATCAACCTGGACGCCGCTGAGGTGCAAACCTATGACAGTGAAGGCGATTTGCTAGATGCTGTTGAGCGCGGTGCAATTGACGTTGGCGTTGTTGTGCCAGATAACTTCGATAGCCAGTTACAGGCGGACGAAACCGTCACGTTAAGCACCTATGTTTGGGGAGAAAGCCGCGCCAACGACCGCGCCACGGTTTACGCTGCAATCAACAGCTCAATTTTCGAGCGCTCTGGCGTAGACACTGCCCTAACCATTGACACTATCCGCGTGGGGGACGCCGACAGCCTTGATTGGGATGAGCGCTTGTTGCCGCTCATCATGATTATTGTTGTCATCATTGGTGGCATGGTAGTGCCAGCCAGTTCACTGATAGACGAACGCGAAAAACACACCATTCGCGCCATTCTGACAACCCCAATCCGCTTGCAAGAGGTCTTTTTCGCTAAAGCGACTATTGGCGTGATCTTGAGCGTCATCATGGGCGTAGTGGTATTGGTGATTAATCAGGCATTTGGCAGTGAGCCCGTGATGCTAGTGCTGATCTTATTCCTCAGCGCACTTATGGCCGCAGAGTTTGGGCTGTTGCTGGGCACCTTCATTGCCGATATGAACAGCTTTTTCGCGACTATCAAAGCGATTGGTCTGCTCTTGTATGCGCCGGCCATCGTGTTGATGTTCCCGGAAGTGCCGCAATGGATTGCGCAGATTTTCCCAACGTATTACATCATCGGCCCTGTGACAGACATTACCCTTAATGGTCACAGCGCAACAGACGTGTTGCCAGAGGTCGGGGTGCTGTTTGTGCTGACCCTTGTGGGCATGGGCTTGCTCGGCTACTTTGGCCAGAGCGACAGAAAGTATGCTCTGTAGAGACAAGAACAATGAAGAGGCACAGCGTTGGGTAGAATGTGCCTCTATAACTTATCCGGCTGCCATGCAGACTATCGTGAGGTCGTGTATGATGGAACACAGAAGATTTATTGCTGATAGACTTTCGGTGGTGTGTAGGAAATGGATGAACAGGTCACTTCAATTCTCAATCGGTATGAGGTTCTAAAAGAACTGGGCAAAGGTGGAATGGGCGCGGTTTACCATTTCAAAGACCGCCTTACCAGAGCTACTCTGGCATTAAAACGTGTGCTGGTGCCGACAGATCGCCTGGACTTCAGCCTCAGTGATTCGTCACAAAACCAGTATCTGGCCCTGGCGACTGAATTCCGTACACTGGCGACGCTCCGTCACCCCAATATCATCAGCGTGCAGGACTATGGCTTCGATACAGAGGGACAACCCTATTTCACGATGGAGTTTTTGCCCAACGCCACAACCATCACCGACTATGCTCGCACACGCACTAAAACTGACAAAATTCGCCTGCTGACTGAAATGTTGCAAGCACTCGCCTATTTGCACCAGCGCCGTATTTTGCACCGTGACCTGAAGCCCGGCAATATTCTGGTAGACCAACATGGCACCGTGAAAGTCCTTGACTTTGGTCTGGCGCTAGCCGTGACACCAGACACCGAAAGCGCCTCGGGCCGGACCGAAGGCACTGTCGCCTATATGGCCCCGGAACTGTTCCAGGGTGCAGCGCCAGGCGTTCAATCAGACTTATACGCAGTCGGGCTCATTGCCTATGAGTTATTCGCCGGTGTGTATCCCTTCAATTCAAGTAGCTTCATGGCCTTGCTGGACGATGTGTTGCGTAAGCAGCCAGACCTGACCTTGCTCGACATTGATCTTGCCGTGTTCGTGAGCAAACTTATTGCCAAATTCACTACAATACCTTCGCCAATTAAGCGGCGGATTGATCAGATTGGTCAGCATGAATGGCACTGAAACGTGTTAATCGTCGCCAGATAAGAGAAATTAAATGCGCATCGGGCGGATTGGGAAGGAGTTTAATTGTTTCGCTGAGGTAGCGATGCGCACGGAAATGGGCTTTGAGGTCAAGCACGCTGAGGTGAGCCGCGGCCTCAGATTGCCGCAG
>DAOTTU010000057.1:0-111631 GCA_034437655.1 Anaerolineae bacterium | reverse complement strand
GGGTTGTTTTCATCAGGGTGCGCAAAGCATATCACACTTTATTCCACCCTCGCAAGGCCTCTTTCGTAACTTTTTCGTAACCTACCCAACGCCGCTTCACGTTCTTGGCTTGAATAAAAAGGAAAGTTGAATTTACTGATTCATAAACTGCTTTTATTGAAACTGATTGCCGTCTCCTATGCAATAAATTTTGAGGAAAGGCTATGATAGTATATACTGGCGTCAACATAGCATAAGCCGTCAGTCTAACGCGCATAATGTCTTAAGCAGGAGACACAACATGTCTGACCAATATCAGAGTGGTTACAATCCATCGCCTCAACAAGACCCACAACAGCAACAACAATATCCGCAGCAACCTCAACAACAGTACCAGCAGCAGCCACCACAGCAACAGCAATACATGCCGCAAAACCAACCCGCACAATCTCAGCATCAGCCAGCACAGAGTGACTGGTATCAACAGCAATCTGTACAACAACAGCAACAACCGAGCCAAAATGTTCAGGTTACAGACAGCCTGTCATCCAATGAGTTTATTGTTGAAATCAATGGTGAACGCATCTCTGGCATTTTTGCGGTGACGGGACTAAGTTCTTACAAGTTACGGATGGAAGATGGCAAACCTGTCGGTATGGACTTTCCGCCAATCGTCATCACAAAAATGGTACAACAAAACCCTGACCTTATCTTCAACCAGTGGACACGCGAAACTGTGGCTGCACGTGGCACGCGCCTCCCTACTCGCGACATTTCTATTGTTGCGATGGACGAAGGGATTGAAACACGGCGCTGGGTGTACCGCAACTGCTGGATTAGTGGCATCGAATTTTCTGACTTTGACACTGCACTGGATTTCCTGATTGAAGAACGCATCACCATTCAACATGGGGGTGTTGAGGAAATCTGGCCGCAATAAACTATTACGTATACGTCGGCCCAATATAGAGTCTTCAATACACACAGATTGAAGGCTCTTTTCATATCTTCATAATGCTACCCAGTCCACATTGACGATCAGGATTTGATACAATCAAAACCACATTTCTAAGTACCGAGTATATAGTCAAAATGCCACCCAACTAGCATGAGGAAGAACCCTATGAACTCAAGAGTCAGTCGTAGCGCACTACGCAAACGTCGTGACGATGTAAATGAAGTCAAGGTCGCTGTGCTTGGCCTGGACCGCATATCTGCATCGGTCGCTTTGGGGTTGCGGGCATACAGCGAACGCCCTAATGCAACCGTCGTCTTTAACGTCATTGGACGCGATGCTGACAAAGAAGCGATGAAGACTGCACACAAGAACGGCCTTATTGACAACTATCATCGCAACCTGCCAAACGTCGTCAACGATGCCGCCATCGTGATCGTCAATGAACCACTCAGTGAACTGGACGTCTTGTTCGAGCGCATGGGGCCGATACTTAAAGACGGTGCCGTTGTAATCGACTTTTCACGCCTGAAGCGACCAGCCGTAAAGCTCGCCAACCAACATTTCAAGAAAGACCTGGATGGCAACCCTAAGGCCTACCTCGTCGGCGCAACACCAATGGTCAGTTTTGACCAGATTTACGCTGGTGATCACAGCGTTGAAGGCGCACAGGAATTTCTCTTTCGTAACAACGACATGCTGATCGTCCCGGGTGCAAAAGTTCCCCCTGAAGCAGTAAAAGTCGTCACCGACATCAGCGAATTTTTGGGGATGAAGCCGCGCTTTCTTGATCCACTCGAGCATGATGGACTGTCTAGCCTGACTGAAAGCATCCCGATGCTGATGAGTGTCATGTTTATGCAAGCCGTGCAGCAATCGCCGGGGACCACCGACATTCAACGCGCTGGCAATCTCACCTTTGCATCGACGTTGGAAAACTTACGCCGTGTGTCTGCTGAGGATATGGTTACGCTCTGGCGTTCAAACAAGACAGCGCTACTTCAGCAAATGGAAGTCCTTATGACCAATATGGAATCTATGCATCAGATGCTCACGGATGATCTTGACGAGCCCGGCGTTATGGAGAGTTACATCGAAGCGTTGATACAGTCGTTCGTGGCGTGGGAAGTGAAGCGTGAAAAGAACCGTTGGGATGATCCGCAAGATAACGCTATGGATTCGATCAACACAGGGCTGGCAATGCTTGGCGGTGGTAACTTCGTCAGTCGCCGTAAACATGACGATGAGTAAGCATAGGTGCTATTCTGAGGTGGCATGATCTGGTGGGCGTGTTGCAGTTGACCGCATAAGTTGACGCACACGTTCACCGCCAGCACGCTTCACCAACACACCCCAGCTTATCAGCATTTGCTCAACATAGACGAAAACGAACAACGCTGTTGCCGTCAATACGATGCTTGGGCCGGCCGCCACGTCGAAGTGAAAGCTCACATAAAAGCCGATGATGCTGCTGGCGGCACCAACCAGTGCTGCAAGCACCATCATAATGTTTAAGCGGTGTGTCATCAGCGAAGCAGTTGCAGCCGGTGTGATGAGTAGTGCCAGCATGAGGGCAATGCCAACGATTTGCAAAGATACGACAATTGTTATTGCCATTAGAATCAGCAGCAAATAGCGAAAAAACTCGGTTGGCATGTTCAGTGTCTGCGCCAGAACCGTATCAAACGAAATAATCAGAAATTCTTTATAAAATAGAATCACAATCGCCAGCACAATCGCCCCGAAAATAAGGGTGAGTTCTAAATCGGCGGGTGTAACGTCGAAAATTTGCCCAAACAGAATGTGGGTCAGGTCACCGAAATAGTTATCAACGCTGGATACCATCGCAATGCCAAGCGCAAACATTCCCGCAAACACGACACCGATGGCAGTATCATTACGAATTCTGTTCTGACGGGTTAGAAACCCAATCAAAAAAGCGCTTAAAATGCCAGCACCAAGCCCACCCCAGAACAGTGGATTATCGCGAGTGAAACCGGGTATATTGTCGCCTGCGGTCTGCCGCTGAAACATAAATGCGACACCGGGCAGAATAGTATGGGCAAGTGCATCTGCAAAAAACGACATACCGCGCACAACAACCAGACTCCCGACAACCCCAGAAAGCACCCCAACAATAATCGCTGCTTGCAATGCAGGCAGTAGAATGGGGCTCTCAATAGGTTGAATAAGGTACCAGTCATAGGCACGGAGCAAGACATCCCAGCCGCGCTGAATGGTTTCAAAAATGGTCATAGGGGTTCAGTGATAAGGTGCCATTATCGCGCTGGTGTCACAAGATGGCGATAACCACCGAAGGTACGTTGCATGTTTTCGAGTGTGTAGACTTCGTCTGGCTTGCCAAAGGCAATTTGCTGTTGATTGAGCAACAGCACGCGGTCATAGTGCGTTGCAGCCTGGTCAAGGTTGTGGGTTGCGATGATTACGGCGACGTCCTCACTGCGGAGTCGGTCCAAAACACTGAAGAGTTCTTGCTCGGTCATTGAATCTACACCAGCGAAGGGTTCGTCCATAATCAAGACACGGGCTTCTTGTGCCAGGGCCCGCGCGATGAATACACGCCGACGCTGACCACCAGAAAGCTGGCCTATTTGTCGCCGCCTGAAGTCCCACATATCTACTTTTTTCAATGCAGTCTCAACAGCATCGCGGTCACGTCGGCGAGGACGCAGTACATAGCCAATGTGCCGCGCTCGTGACATCATCACCACGTCCCAAACATTAACCGGAAAACGCCAATCAACCGCTTCATGTTGTGGGACATAGCTAATCAGACTATGACGATTGCCCTCACCATGAACGTAGACGTTACCACTATGCGGACTAGCAAGGCCCACCAATACCTTAAATAGCGAGGATTTGCCTGCACCATTCGGTCCGATGACGGCAATCCGTTCGCCTCTGAAAATACGGAACTGTACATTCGCTAAGGCAAGGTTATCACCATAGCGCAAGCTCAAGTTCGTCGTTGCTATAACAGGTTGAACAACCTGTACGTTGCCCATTGGGCGTGAAGTTTGTTTTATTGCAACCATGGCTAAATGATACAATGTATCGTTAATTAGCACCAGTGGCAATTTGCACAGTATTGACACAAAAACAATCACACTGCTATGCTATAAACTGTATTATCAATACAATGAAAATGCGTTGCTGAAGACATATGCTACGTCTTCCTGTTCTCAGAAAGCCATCGGTTGCTGTGAGATGGCAGCAGCAGTGACGAAGTATTCCACTTCAGAAATCCGTAGAGTGCAACCCGCGTGGCTTAATACTGGCCTGCGTTGCTAAGCACATCCGGGTGCGCCCGTTACCGCGCCGAGTCATTATTGACTCAATGAGGCTGGTGCTGCAAGGTATCAGTAAATTCAGGTGGCAACACGAGTCCCTTCGTCCTGAGCGATGATGGGGCTTTTTTGATTTAATAGGAGTCAATTAGTAGCTATGGATGCACGTGATATTCTCGACGCCATGATTTTTGTGGTGATTATCATCGGTTCAATTTTTGCCGGGCGGCGCTTCTATCAAGACATGACGCGCCCACTCGATAATCGTGACAACACCAAGAAAAAACGACCAACAACCGTAATCAACACCAACAAAGGGAAAAAGTGATGATTGACATTACCCTCATCCGCGAAAAACCTGACTGGGTGAAGGAACAAATACATAAACTGCATGACGAAAACGCCGTCAGCCGTATTGATGAAATTCATGGACTTGACCAAATGCGGCGGGATGTCCTGCAAACGCTTGAAGAACTGCGTGGACAGCGTAATAAATTGAGCAAAGGTGCCGGACAACTTCGCGGCAACAAAAAGGTAGAGTTGGGCGTGCGTATGGCACGGGCCCAGCAGGTGCTAACCAGTCTGGAGGGTGATGACTATAACGCAGCCGTTGCAGCTTTCGAGGCTGATATAGACCCGGTTGATGCTGATGAGGATGCGTTCCAGAAAACGATGAATGCTATCTTCGCACTCATGAAAGACTATGGCAATTTGATCAGCGAACTTGAGGAACGTCTGACGCACATCGAAAGCCAGCTCGATGAGCATATGCTATGGGTGCCGAACATTCCGCATGAAAGTGTCCCCGTCGCCGAATCCGAAGACGCCAACGTTCCTCACGCCGTACAGGGGCAAATGCCAGACTTTGACTTCGAACCGCAACCACACTGGGAGCTGGGGCCGGCACTGGGCTTGATTGAATTTGAGCGTGGCGTGAAACTCGGCGGCACACGCTTCTATATCCTGAATGGAATCGGCGCACAGTTGCAGCGGGCACTCATCAACTTCTTGCTGGACGAACTCATCCACGAACACCACTTTCAAGAAATGTACGTGCCGATGATGGTCAAAGAGGAAGCGATGTATGGCAGCGGACAATTCCCGAAATTCACCGATGTCGCCTATCGACTGGAAGAAAACGGGGCTTATATGATTCCAACGGCAGAGGTGGCGCTGGCGAATATGTTCGGCGGCGAGTTTATCCCCGAAGCTGACCTGCCGATGCGATACGTCGCCCACACCCCCTGCTTCCGCAAAGAGAAAATGAGCGCCGGCCGCGACGTGCGTGGGATCAAACGTGTGCATCAGTTCGAAAAAGTCGAAATGTTTGTCTTCGCCCATCCTGACAACAGCTATAAGATCATGGAAGCGATGACGCGCACTGCCGAGGGCCTCTGCCAGAAGCTCGAAATCCCGTATCGCTTGTTGGAAATCGTCACAGGTGATCTGGGTTTTACCGCCACCAAAAAATATGACATCGAGATGTGGGCCCCCGGCGCGCAAGAATGGCTTGAAGTCTCCAGCGTCAGCAATACCGAGGCTTTTCAGGCGCGGCGGGCCAGCATCAAATATCGCCAAGAAGACAAAAAGACCGACTATGTGCATATGCTTAACGGCTCGGCGCTGGGGATTCCACGCACGCTGATTGCCATCATGGAAAACTACCAGACCGCTGATGGGTGCATTCGTGTACCGCAGGTGTTACAACCCTACATGCGTGGACTAGAGATTATTGAGCCCGGCACATGACCTCAGTATTGCGAAACCTGCGTGTTTATATTCGCTATTCACGCGGCATCATCCGGCAATATACCGGGTTGCGCACCAAAAACCGTCGCCATTTTCGTGCGGCGGTTCGACATTACTCCATTGCACTGGGCATCAACGCGGCACACTTTGACGCGCGCCGTTGCCGTGGACTATTGCGCTGGCGAGAACTGAATGATTCACATGGGGCCGTGGAAGACTTTTCGCAATTGCTCAAGCACCGTCCCGACTTCCACGACGCCCTGTTTTTTCGCGGGATGGCCTACATGCAATTGAGCGAATATCGGGCGGCGGCTGAAGATTTAACGCGGTATCTTGCGCAGGCACCGGGCAACCGTTGGACGCATAGTGCGCGGCTGCAACTGGACAGCCTACACATTATTCTCAAAGATTCACCCGGGCTTATGGCACCACCCTCAACACACTTGTTGCTCAGCGCAGGAGACGACCCTACTCCATAGCAGGGATCCGCCACACATCCAACCCGGCGTCACAACCGATCGCCAACGCGGTGCCATCGTCAGTCAACTCGACCATATCGGGTTGAATACGCTCACAAGCCCGGTATGCTCCAAGCTCAATCCGCTCTCCACTCGGTACAAGCCACGCGCTGACGGTGCCCGGTGCATCTTGCGGATCAACACCCAGCAGCACACTACCGTCGTTGCTCAAATCCAGGTGCGAGATGTAGGCTGGCACCTCTGCCAAAAGTTGCGGCTCGTTATCGGCAAAATCAACATAGTACAGCGCATCATAGAACTCGGACATATACACATAACGCGAGTCATCGGCGTTCATAGCACCATAAGTCGCCAGTTGGCCGATGTCAACGTCATTCAAAATTTCATTGGCAGCAATGTCCCAGAAAAAGAGCGTACCGTCTAGCGTTACGGTCAATGCCCGGGGTGGTTCAATGCGTCCCACACGGGCCATGCGTACGTCGTCGTCCTGTTGCACAAACAATTCCTCAACGATGACTTCTTGCTGCGGATTAACAACATAGCTGCGCCCACTGTCCATCATCACTTCAGCGTAAACGTCTAAATTGCAGACAGTATCTGCCGTGGGATCGTCACCCAGCCACATAAAATTAACAGTGTCGTTGCCGAAATCGTCACTGACGAAAACCTCTTCAGCGACATCAGCATCTGGTTGTAGCCGATAGACTTTGTAATAACCGCGATATCCCGCATAAAAGCACTCGCCGTCTGGTGACAAAAAGCTAAGGATGCTACCGTCGTCGATACGGTTGACCTGTGGCGCGTCAGCATAACCCCATAAAATAGCGAGGCTGCGCGGCGGTTCTTCAGCATAGCGCCCAAACGTGACAAAACGATCCCCTGATGCATTCACGGCAAACAACCCGGACCCCGGCAATACATTAGCGGGGGTGTCTGCATAGTCAAACGTTTGCACAGATTGGAGTCGGGCGACGTTCTCAGCGGTAATCGCTGGTGGTTCTGACTGTGCAGTCACAGGTAATACCGCAATCGCCAGAAAGACAAAAACAAATAAAGTGATTCGCTTCATGATTTTCCTCATTTTAAGATGAAAACCTTTCCATCGCTTGTTATCATAGCCTATACAGAATCAAATTTAATACAGGAGAATGCAAAAATGCCCCCACAAGTCCATGCTGATGCAACACAGGCAATTGTCACATGGGTTGAGTCTGTCCTGAATAGTCCCATTACTGATTTTGAACGCATTCAAACGATTGTCAAGCGCCTGGGGGCACACCTCAACGATGATGGTCTCGCCGAAATCGGTATCTGGGCACCAGAACTGCTAGACAATGACATCCCACAAGAAGACATTTTTCTTGAAATACTGGAACCCCCTGTCGAGTTTGATCTCCATGCCGAAACGCAGGAACTCAACTGGCAACGATACCGCCTGCCGATGCGCCAAACAGGGGTCTATCTGTGGGCAGCAGTTGAAGGAATGCAAGCAGGTACCCGTGAGGACATTGGTCATTTCTACTGGGTGCGCTACCGTGACCGGGATGGCAACTGGCAATCCATTATCGACTATCTTGCGTATTCGGTGCCATTTGGTGTACTGGCTCCCTCAGAATTCTACGACTGGGGAAAGCTCCAGCGTGAACGCGGCGACTTATGGCACTTCGATCAGCTTGACACATTGCCAGACGCAGATGGAATGCAGCGTATTCAGGCCCCGGTAAATATGCTCGAAATCCATCCCGGGACAGCCTCGCGCGAGGCCACACTGCAAGGATTGACACGCATCTATAACACCATCGCCGATAAGGTTCGCAATGGTGAGGACTTGAACGCCGATGAGATTACCTACATCAGCTATGACGCTGTGCAGCTTATGCCTATCGAACCACCCATTGAACACGAAGCCGGGCCGCTGTTCTGGGAAACGATTGCAGATGACCCTGACGCCGACACTGTGACGATTCTCACACGTCAGCACAATATTTTCGACTGGGGCTATGATGTGATGGTTGCCGCCTCACCAGCGGTCAATCCCGCCATCCTCAGCAGCAAACGCCCTGATGAATTGATGGATTTTATTGTGGCGTTGCACAACTTCCCTGAAAAGCCGATCAAAGTCGTGTTCGACATCGTTTATGGGCATACTGATAATCAAGCACTCGCCGTTTTCCCGGAACAATTTCTGGCCGGCGCGAATATGTACGGCCAAAACCTGAATTACCTCAACCTGACGACACGTGCCATGCTGCTTGAGATGATGCGCCGCAAGCATAATTATGGCGTTGATGGCATCCGCGTCGACGGTGCGCAAGACTTCAAGTGGTGGGAACCTGAAACCGATACGATGGTACACGACGACGAGTTCCTCACGCTGATGAATGATGTGGTGCAAGAGGTCAACAGCGTGCAATATCGTCCGTGGATGATCTTTGAGGATGGTCGCCCCTGGCCGCGTGATGACTGGGAACTCGCCTCGACCTATCGCGAAGTCACCAAAAAGCACCCAAACGTTTTCCAGTGGGGGCCGCTGACGTTCGCGCACAACACACCGTTCATCTTTACATTCTGGATCAGCAAATGGTGGCGTATTCAAGAAATGACACGCGTCGGTAGCCGCTGGATAACGGGCTGTGCCAACCATGACACCCTGCGCCGGGGCATTCAAGTGGACCCCAAAGGCAAAATTAACACCTATTTGGGTCAGTCTCCTCTTGAAATCATCATGAACGCTTATGACAACCCAACGGGCAAGCTATTTGACTATGCCGTGATGCCCGGCGTGCCGATGGATTTCCTGAATGCCTCGCACCGTTCACCGTGGGGCTTTATCCGTAACACTGATGATCGCTATGCCGTCAAAGTTGTTTCAGAAGAAGCAAATTTCACCTACTGGTCTATCACTGACGAACGCTTTTATCAGGACAAACATTTCACACGCTTAAAAGCACTGGGTTTTGATACACCTGAGAAGCTGTCCCGTTTTATTCAAGCGCTGGACTCGATTGTTCAGGCGACCGATGACGGCGACAAGACCGTTGTCGCGAAAATGCTGGATGCGATTGAACCACCCTTAGCCGGCAATCCATTTTCGCCTGCAATGCTCCAGGACTTCGCTAAATCATGGATGGCAGACGTTTTTGAATACTGCAACGTCACACATTACAAAGCAGACCTCGACATTAACCGTACACTGTTCTTTCAGGCGATTCGTGACTTCCGGCTGGCGCGGCCGTGGTTGATGGAAAATCTACGTTCTGACGAGATATTCGACCACAAACAGCCTGTCGACGGTAGCGTGGTATTCTATGGGCTGCGGCGTTCACCAGACGGCACTGAGGAGATACTGTTCGTCGCCAATATGGAAGGCGCACCCTATACCCTCACCCCAACTGAACTCCCTATACCAAACCTACCACAGGTGGGCTGGCAGGTCGCGCTTGCCACGCCGCGCCTCGTAGATTGCGAACGTGCCACGCAAGGCATTACCCTTTACGATAGCGAGGGCATCGTGTTTACTAGAGAACCGTAGGCAGTATCAGGTTTCAGTCTGCACTGAAGCGTCTGCAACGCTAAGTTTTCAAGAGGTAGACCACTGTGGCAACCATACTTCTGGTTGAAGACGCTGTTGATTTAGCCAAAGTTATCGAACGCGAGTTAGAGAATGCTGGCTTCAGCGTGGTTCATACCACCGACGGCCAGCACGCGCTTGAATTACACGCCAGTTATGCCCCGGCGGCGGTCATTCTGGACTGGATGCTGCCCACCATTGATGGGCTGGATGTCCTGCGCCAGATACGGCAACATGCCCCCACCCCGGTACTGATGCTCACCGCCCGTGATGAGGAAATAGACCGGGTTGTCGGGCTTGAAGTCGGGGCCGACGATTACCTGACCAAGCCGTTCAGTATGCGGGAATTGATCGCACGAGTGCGGGCTTTGTTACGCCGCACCGAACTGATTGAACAAATGCTGGCGGCTGACCGCGGCAGCGACCAAACGATTATTCAGCGCGGCCCGCTGCGCCTCGAACCACGAGCCCACCTTGCCAGTCTCCACGGGCACCCTCTTGAATTGAGCCGCACCGAGTTTGACTTGCTGCATTTGATGGTACGCAACCCGGGGCGGGCCTTCAGCCGTGCCTACTTGCTCGATACCATCTGGGGTGGGGATTATGTCGCCGGGGATCGTTCCGTCGATAATACCATTCTGCGGCTGCGCAAAAAGCTAGATGAGCTGGGCGAAGCCATCGAAACGGTGTGGGGAGTAGGCTATCGGTGGCGACACGAGTAAAGGGTATTTTCAGCCTTGAAACGATTCGGCATGGGCTCCGTAGTGCCATAGAGACACTTATGCTCGGTGGGGGTGTGGTGTTCACGCTCACAACGTCCACTGTTTACCTGCGTCCCGGCATTCTTGAAACAGCACTTTTCGCCATTTTCGCAGTCAGCATTTTGTATTATTTCGTACGACTCAGGCTGATTGACGGTGCGTTACCCATACAAGCCGTGTATGAAGTGTTGTATAGCGGTGTGTTAGGCGGGCTCTGTATCGGCTTGTTGTTCGTGTTCAGTGTATGGCGTGTACCCCGCGAACTATTGTTGCTCGATTGGGAACAATTCAGTGAGCGGTTCATGCTGTCGGCGGCGATCTATTTTGACGACTTGAGCCCAGCCCAACGCGCTGCTGAACTCCGTGATTTCGAATTCTCGTTGATTGATGCGCTGGGCCAGTTTGCGCTGTTGTTTAGTATCAGCACCATGCTTATTGTCCGTTTGGGCAAACGGGTCTGGCTGCGTTGGAAAGCACTGCGTGAACAGTATCTTATCTGGGAGCTAACCCACACGCATCTGGTACTGGTGGTTGTGGCGCTGATATTGCTGCTATTTTTCCTGTCGGTCTACACCATTAACCAGACTCTATCGTTGCTGGCGGCCGACGAAATCTCTACTGTTTTGGTTATTATCGCAACGCTGGTCTTTACCTATCTGTCCGGCGCAATCGTCGGTCTTGTTGCTGTGGTCGCAATTCTGGCACCTGCGGCTCTACTTTCGTACTGGCTTTCGCGCCCTATTGTCGAGCGCCTGGCCACTTTAACACACATCACCAACGCACTCAGCCATGGCAACTACACCACCCGCCTGACTATCACCGGCCAAGATGAAGTCTCACGCCTACAAACCAACTTCAACAGCATGGCAACCACACTACAAGAGACGCTCATTGCGCTACAAGCTGAACATGACATGCTGCACCATCTGTTGAACAGTCGGCGGATGTTGTTCACCAATCTTTCGCACGAGCTGCGCACCCCACTGGCGACCATGCGCGGCTACCTTGAATCGTTACAAGGACGTGGCGATACCTTGCCACCTGAACTGCTCCATGACCTTGACATCATGCACCGCGAAACATTGCACTTGCAGCGCCTGGTCGATGACTTCCTGCTGCTGACGCGGGCAGAGGAGGTTGATCCAGCCTTGAACCCCGAACCAATGGACATTCAACCTATTCTTGAACGTTTGGCCGAAGCGATGGCCCCGAACGCCTGGCACAGCAAAAAGGTCACGATAAAAGCTGACCTGACGCGGCATGTTCCGCTGGCGGTGGTTGACGAACTACGTCTGGAGCAAATTATTCACAATCTGGTGCAGAATGCAGTGCGCCATACCCCGGCCGGCGGCAACGTCACTCTCACAGCCGAACGTAGCGGCCCTAATGTCGTAATTCAGGTCATTGATACTGGCTCTGGAATCGCCCCGGATGACCTCCCCCATATCTGGCAACGTTTTTTTCGTGCGCAAAGCCAAAGCCAGCAGCAAAGCCGTGGTGCAGGGCTCGGGTTGGCGCTGGTCAAAGAATTAACTGAAGCCATGCACGGGCGAGTGGCTGTTGAAAGCACACCGGGGAAAGGGAGCCGTTTTATGATCTGGCTACCGCAAGCCCCCCAGCCACATGCACCACAACCCATTGAGTCTATCAGGGGACACAATCTCTAATGCGCGGTGTATTCCAGGCAGCAGGTGAGGCCACAGCCGTTGCTATAGGGTGGTTGGTACTGATTGCAGTTCAAAGCACCGACGCCAGCGTGAACTACTATTTCAATGGGCTAACCATCGCCATTATTTTATCATCCACCGTGTATGGGGTACGCCTTAAAATTGATGGGCAGCAATGGCACGCACGCTTGCTATTTGACGCACTCGCAGTGGTGTTTTTCTGGACACATCTACTGTTATTTGTCCTACCCTCTAGCGCCTTGCTGAGCCCACAAGCCTGGAACAGCATCATGGCGCAATGGTCACCCGGCACAACCTTCGACCTCGGCGCAGTCCGCATTATCTTATTATTGATGTTTTACGCCAGCGGGCTTGTGCTGGTCTGTGTTCGTGTCTTGAAACATAGCGTACGGTATTGGCATCGGCTACGACAACGCTATATGATGTGGCAACTTGCCACCTCGCACCTGTCATTGGTCACGACAATTTTGTTTGCACTGGTGCTGACATTACTTTTTAACACCACGTCATCGTTCTCCCCTATCGAAAACGACCCTCAACTGCTGCGTGACCTGCTCATACAGTCCGTTTCGGTCATATTGCTTGCAGTGGTTTTTGCGCTTATAGCACTGCTGGCAGTGGCAATACCGACTGCCGTCATTTCCTATATTTATTCCAGTCGCATTACTGAGGCACTTTTTGCGTTAACAAAAGCAACAGACGCGCTCCGTAGCGGCGATTACCTCGCACGAGTACACGTTGATCGTCAGGATGAAATTGGTCAGCTTCAGCACAACTTCAATCAGATGAGTGCGAAACTGCTGCGGACACGGCAATCATTGCAACGTGAACGCGATATGGTTACACGTCTGTTGCGTTCACGGCGTGAACTGTTCGCCGGGATTTCGCATGAACTTCGCACCCCCATTGCTACACTGCGCGGCTACCTGGAAGCCACCACCCTGCGCGAGTCTCCACGCATTAGTGAAGACGTCCAGCACGATATGCAGGTGATCTATCAAGAAACAATGCGACTACAGGTACTCGTGGACGATATGTTCACGTTGGCACGGACTGAAGTCAATCGATTGGAACTGGATTTTCAGTCTGTAGATGTGGTGCCGATGCTGCAACGCATTACACAACACGCTGCTCCTGTAGTCTGGCAACGCCACAAAATTGACTTAATCGCAGACTTACCCGCGAACACGCCACTGGTTGCACGGGTAGATGTAGTTCGCTTCGAACAAATCATGCAAAATTTGCTACAGCATGCTGTCTTCGAAACCCCGCCGGGTGGCATTGTGCTGGTGAACGCAGCGGCTAGCCCGGACCATATTCAGATCACAATCAAAGATACAGCTCCCCCTTTTCAGGAGGCAGTGTTGCAAAATCTGTGGCGGCGCTTTAGCACCACTGGACTGGGATTGCCCTTGGTGAAGGAATTGGCAGAAGCAATGGGTGGCAGCGTCAGTGCAATCAACCTGCCCCAGCAAGGGCGCTGCTTTCAAGTGCATTTGCCCCGGGGTGAACCACCACAGCGTGATTAAGGCTGAGCCTCGCGGAGGTCGCTGGCGAGTTTCATAATTTTCTGGCTGGTCTCGCGCCAACTGATTTCACTCAAGCCCATTTTTTCGCGCAGCGCATCCATATCCATCCCCGCCATGTAATCACGCACGCCCATCGTCCAGCGCATCACCTCAAATGAAACCCGCGTTTCAACACCGGCCGCTGTACCAAGATCATTTAACACATATTCAAGGTTGCGGGCAGTGCAGTCGAAGATACGGGCATCTTTGAGCTGGTATTGCAGCAGATACTCATCCATCAATTCAAGCCATGTGGACGAAACTGATAGACGCCGTTCTTTGAACACGTTCTGGCGCTTGTAGCGGACCATGAGTACTGGACGGTTGCTGTCGCGCTGTTCGATGCTATCGCGGGTAAGGCTTGTTGTCTCGCTTTTCTTAATGCCAGTTTCAAGCAGCAAACGAAACAACAGTATCGGCCGTGTGTCGGGCTTTTTGGCGCTGCGGAACGCATTGCCAGTGTCCAGAATCTGCTGGATTTCTAGCTCATTGAGTACCTGTTGCAGCGGTGCAGGCCCCGAACGTTGAACAAGTTTCAGGGCCGGGTCATGTGGCAAAATTTTGGTAGCAAGCAACCACCCAAAAAACACCTTGAGCGTTGTCACACGACGCGCATAGGATTTGCGGCTGCACGGCACACCACGTCCAAATTCCAGCCATTGCAAAAACTGGTTCAAGCGGTCTGTAGAAATAATGTAGAGTGGGGTGTCGCGGCCAAGGTATTCAGCAACGAGGTTCATATCTGAGCGAAAGCTCTTGATGGTGTTCTCGGTCTTGCCTTCGCTGCGAAGATAGTCAAGGAAAGGCGCAATTGCTTTGTCGATGCGCGTGGTGCGTTTCAGGCTGCCATCATCAAAAAGGCTAAGCTGTTCAACATCGGTCATCAGGTTTTCGCTTTCCAACTTATCAACTTGAGCATAGCAGAACGGGTGTTCAGGGTCAAGTTTAGTGGAAAACGAAAAAACCCACCAAACTTGGTGAGTTCTCTCATCAGGTCGAGCCTGCAGGGACTCGAACCCCGGACCTACTGTTCCGTAGACAGTCGCTCTATCCACTGAGCTACAGGCTCATTGTGACCTGTATGATATACCTTTTTGCGATGATGTCAAGGTCTTTTGCCGGGCAGTTTTGCCCTATAGTTGCGCCTTCACAGCATCAACGGCAGCCTGTGACGTAATCCCCAGTTGTTCATAGATCACCTTGTATGGGGCTGAGGCACCATAGCGGTCCAGGCCGATGAAACGACCGTTAGGGCCAATCCATTTATGCCAGCCGTGTTCAACACCAGCTTCAATTGCAACGCGAGTGGTGATGTGTGGTGGCAAGACTTCATCCCGATAGCTTTGATCCTGTGCTTCGAACAGTTCCCAGCTAGGCATACTCACCACACGTGCATGAATGCCTTCATCAGCAAGGCGTTGCTGAGCATCCAGCGCAATTTCTACCTCAGAACCCGTCGCCATCAGAATCGCCTGCGGTTCACCATCGGCTTCAGAAAGTACATAAGCGCCCTTCGCGACATTATCCCCAACCCCAGCGGGATCCAACACACGCAGTTTTTGTCGGGTGAAGATCAATATGGATGGTCCATCCGTGATTTGCATGGCCGCCCGCCAGGCCCCGGCCGATTCATTGGCGTCCGCCGGACGGAACACCGTTACACCGGGAATCGTCCGCAGTGAGCTAACATGCTCGATGGGTTGGTGGGTGGGCCCGTCTTCACCAAGGCCGATGCTGTCATGCGTAAAGATATACAGCGGCGCGATATGCATCTGTGCGGCGAGACGCATCACAGGGCGCATATAGTCCGAAAAGGTGAGGAAAGTGGCGGTGTAAGGTTTTACAATACCACCATGCAACGCCAGCCCGCTGGCAATCGCCCCCATCGCATGTTCACGCACACCGAAACGGAGATTACGTTGGTCATAGCCTTCTGTGGGGCCAAAATTCCCTTCGCCATCAATCAGGGTCTTGGTGCTGCCAGCCAGGTCGGCGTCTCCACCGATAAAGGTCGGAATGTGCCTGGCAATTGCGTTCAACACCTTGCCCGATGCGTTGCGCGTCGCCATCGTTTCGCCGGGCTCAAAGGTCGGAATATCGCTATCCCACCCAGTAGGCAGTTCACCCTTAAGCGCCTGTTGCAACTCAGCCGCCAGTTCGGGGTGGGCTTCTTCATAGGCAGCAAAAGCGGCGTTCCACTCCCCTTCAAACGCGGGCCCGGTCTGGGTAGCCGTGCGGAAAAGTTGGCTCGCTTCGTCAGGAATATGGAATGTTGGCTCAAGTGGCCAGCCGAGGTTCTCTTTGGTCGCGGTGACTTCATTTTCACCAAGCGGGCTACCATGCGCCTTTGATGTCCCGGCTTTGTTAGGGCTACCGTAGCCAATTACGGTGCGAATATTGATAAGGGTCGGCTTGTCTGTAACACGCTGTGCGTCTTTAAGGGCAGCTTCAATAGCGGCGGTATCATTGCCATCTTCGACCGTGAGGGTGTGCCAGCCATAAGCCCGGAAGCGCATGGACACATCTTCAGTAAAAATGGCGTCCGTGTCTGTATCCAGCGTCACGTTGTTGTCGTCATAGAGTACGATCAGCTTGCCAAGTTGCAGGTGCCCTGCCAGTGAACAGGCTTCGGCCGCAACACCTTCCATCAAGTCACCATCACTGGCGATGACGTAGGTGTAATGATCAACGATGTTGTGACCATCGCGGTTATATTTCGTCGCGAGGAAAGCCTCTGCCATCGCGAATCCTACCGCCGTTGAGATTCCCTGACCAAGCGGGCCGGTAGTGGTTTCGATACCGGGTGTTTCGCCATGTTCAGGATGCCCCGGGGTTTTGCTGTCCCACTGACGGAAGTTTTTGAGTTCATCAAGCGAAAGGTCGTACCCGGTCAGGTGCAACAGCGCATACACCAGCATCGAGCCATGCCCGGCCGACAAAACGAAGCGGTCACGGTTAAACCAATCAGGGTTCTGCGGGTTGTGGCGCAGAAACTTTGTCCACAATACATACGCCATCGGGGCAGCACCCATCGGCAGACCCGGGTGGCCAGAGTTGGCTTTTTGTACAGCGTCAATTGCCAGGAAGCGAATGGTGTTTATCGCTTGATTTTCCAAAATACTTTGCTCCTTGTATAGTTAAGGGATACACATGGTAGACGGATGTTGAGGTGTCGTATTCATTCTGGTAGACCAGATGCTCATATGGTGAAATGTTGCTTTTCAACATATGCGATTGTATAGTTACCATAGTCATACGTCATAAAGGCCGATACTGCAATGAATTACCATCTTACGGCGCGAGACATTATGCAAACAGAAATTGAAACCGTCCTGGGGGATCTCTCGATTCAGGAAGCGGTCTCTATCATGCGCTACTCCGGTACACGCAGCTTATTGGTGGTGCCACGTCAGCAAGACGAACCCTATGGTATTGTCAGTTATTCTGATGTTGTTTACAACGTTATTGCTGCTGGCAAAGATGCTACTGCGGTAACAGTCGATGATATCGCGACATCCCCTGCCTTTGCCGTACGTCCTGACGACAATGTACAACAAATCGCGCTGCATTTCCATAAACATAACATTGGCCATGCCCCGGTCGTTGACCACCACAGCAAACTCATCGGTGTTGTGTCCATGACTGATTTAATTACCGAAGCAATCAGTGAGCCTAGACCATGACTGATCAGAATAAAGACCGCGAAAAAGCACGCAAAGCCTACATGAGTGCCGAAGCCGCTACAGTGCGCCGCCGAACCGACGAACAATATGGCCGGCCGGCGATTCACTTCCCAGAATGGATGCTGTCTAAACGTAAACATTGGCGAGGTGACGAGTCCGTGCTTGACCTTAGCCCCTCAACTGATGTTGTTGAAACGTTGATCGCACAGCGCGCACCACAGGGGCATTACCTTTCAGCCGACATTGAGCCTGCGATGCTTGAAGATGCCCCGCCAGATGCTTTCCAACTGGACTTTGAAGACGATAGCGTCGATGTCGTCATTGCAGACCATATTCTCTATCACATTAATCATCTCGACAATGCGCTACAAGAAATCCAACGGGTGATGCGCCCCAGCGGTGTCTTACTCGCATCTACTCATAGCCAGTATACAATGGGTGAATTCGACACCCTGACCCGGCGTGCGCTTACGTTGCTGGGGCGTCCTCCACGCTCGAACGATATTTATTATGGGCGCTTTGTAGAACCGTTTGCACTTGAAAATGGCGCGGTACAATTGGCGCGTTGTTTCCGGGCAGTAGCACGTTTTGAAGTCCCCAGTACACTCGTGTTCGACGAAGCCCGACCCGTGATTGATTTTCTCAATAGCAATCGCGTTGCGCTAGAGTTGACCCTGCCAGAAGACATTCAATGGGATGACTACATCGCTATCATGCATGAACAAATCCGGCGTTTGATCAGCCATTTCGGTGAACTGGTTGTCAATCGGTTGGCCGGGGTGCTGTTAGCAACCCAAGAAGGTGACTTTGCTGCCACCTACTTTAATATTCTCGATGATGAGGGGTAGGGTAATCTCAGTACTGTGATCTATTGATCAGGCTTCTTTTTAGACTTATTGGAGTCAGGCGCTTGTTTGGGTTTGGTATTTTGCCCATCAGCACTTGTTTTAGGCTCAGAAGACTTGCCTGCACCCGCCTCTGATTTTGTTTTTGGCTGTGGCTTCACGTCGGCTGGTGGTGAAGATGGAATCTGCTGTGGTTTCAGCGTCTCTTCTTCGTTTGCAGCCGCCTTTTTTGGTGCTGGTGATGCACCGGGGGCAGCAGATTGCGGCGGAGAGGGCTTACTGGGCTTGATTGCTCCCAGCGGAGAGGTTGAACGTTTTTCGTCTTTTGCAGGTTTAACATCTCGCTTAACCGCCGACGCATTGCTGGGGTCAAAGTGCAGGCGGATTGTAATCTGACCGAGTCGAATACGGTCCCCATCACGGAGCCGGTATGGATAATGAGCGTCCATCCGTTGCCCGTTTAAGAATGTACCATTGCTGCTGCCCTGATCAAACAAATCCAAAAATTTACCTTCTGAATAGCGAATCAACCCATGACGTCGACTGACACCCATGCGATACCCTGCAAATGGTGTCAGGTCAATATCCGGCAAAACCCCGGTTGCCGGGTCGCGTCGCCCCAGCACAATCTGGCGGTTGTGTACCGTTAAGGGCACCTGTACCGACTTCGAGCTACCTTCAACTTCAAGGCGCAGTGTACCACCTTTAGGGAATTCATCTGTCCCACGTCGGTAGGTAGATTCTGCACTGGGCGGTGTTGGGGCGTCGCTTTGGTTCGCATCAGCCGGTTTTGGGGCTGGCTTTTGTTCACGGCGTGGTTGCGACGCTTGCGCAGCAGATGATGCGTCGGCTTTGGCTGGTTGGCTACGTGGCACCTGTATCTGTTCCGCCTGATCGTCTTTGAGCGCTTTGGTGGCAATTTGCGACTCGCCGGTTGCAAGGTTAGTCCCACATCGCTCACAAATCAGAACACCAGGTCGATTCATATGTCCACAATTCGGGCACTTCTGCATCATCAAATCTCGCTACGATTTTCTTGCGTCAATAGTGGTGATAAGTAGAACTGGACACAACAACTTTCAGATCGTCCGTATCCGTTCAATACTCATCAGAGTATAATCAAACCGTTGAGCCGTCAGCGTCATGTTTCAACAACACCCTGGTTGTCGTGTGCGACATCATTGGTAAGTGATTATACGTTTCGGGGTAATTATAGCATATTGCGCTGCGGATGGCTCAATTAAATCGTCATGCACTCCAAAACGGCGACGGATAAGGATAGCAATGCCAACAGAAGAAGATTACACGGCCCAACGTGACACAATGGTACGCGAACAGTTGATTGCACGTGATGTGGCTGCACCCCGTGTTCTGGATGCAATGCGGCGTGTCCCACGTCATTTGTTCGTACCAGAACGGTACCGACCCGATGCTTACACCGACCGCCCTTTACCCATCGGGCATAACCAGACCATCTCACAGCCCTATATCACCGCTTTTATGCTTGAAACTATGCAATTAAGCGGCCATGAAATCATCCTCGAAATCGGGACAGGTTCCGGGTATCAAACCGCGCTGCTGGCAGAGCTTGGCGCACAAGTCTACTCGATTGAACGCCAACATGTTCTTGCGCGGCGGGCGGGCAAAGTCCTACACGAGCTGGACTATGATAATATCGAAGTCTATGAGGGTGATGGCAGCCAGGGACTGGCCGACATGTGTCCCTACGATATTATTGTCGTAAGCGCAGCAGTTCCCTCTATTCCCGGGACGTTGCTCTCTCAGATGCGGCCGGGCGCACGCCTTATTCTGCCGGTTGGCAGTCGAGGGCGACAGTACCTGGAACGGGTGTGGCTGGTCGATGGTGAATACCTGCAAGAACGCCTGATGCGTGTGCAATTTATGCCACTCATCGGAAAATATGGCTTTCAAGAGCGTGACTAACACGTCACCAAACGCCTATGCTGCCGGACCAGAGGCTGAACGTGGCACCAACCTGGCCGGTTTCGATTGACGCGGCGCACCGGGCCCCGGCAGTTGAAACCGCGCGATCAACATCGAGATGAAAAAGAGCAACGCTGCCAGTAAAAACGTGCTGCGCAGACCAAACCAGATGGCAATTGCCGGGCCGATCATGGGTGAAATTGTACGTGATGCCGCGATGATAGAGTTTTCAAGCCCATAGACTGCGCCCTCTTCACCGGGCTGCGTAAACTTAGCAAGCAACGCACTCAAGCTCGGCAAAACACTCCCCGCACCAGCCCCGGTCATCGCTTGCAAGACGACCAGTTGCCACACATCCGTCACAAAAAATTGTGGAACATAGAGCAATGCTGTGGCCGTTGTTCCCCAGATAAAGACGTGACGATGCCCAATGCGGTCACCCAGTCGCCCAAAATACAAGGCACTGAGCGTACCCGCACCGGCCGCCACACCCGTCATTAAGCCTGTTATGGTTGCGATGTTGTCTGCGCCAGAGTGCATTAAACTGACGACCACCAGTGGTGCGATTGGCACAATCATCGTGCGCCCCATCCAGCTTGTGAACCGAAGCAAGTAAGTCGTTGAAACCCCCGGTGCAGCCAGAATGCGTTGCCAGGCGCTAAAGAAGCCCTGCTCTGGGCGGTCTTCAGATTCCTGCGGCGTGAAATCCTCTTCTACACCACGCCAGACCAGCAACCCGGCCAAAAATAACAGCGCCGCCGTGGCCAGAAATGTCGTCGAGAAGCCGAAGACATCGGCCATGACACCACCCATCACCGGGCCGACGGCCACACCACTCCATGTGGCAAGCTGCATCATTCCCATCGCATAGCCCATACGTTCCCGGGGCACCTGAGATGCCACCAGTGCGTTACTCGCCGAAGCAACACCCGTTATGGTGCCTTGAATCGCCCGTAAGAGGACGAGTTGTTCAGCCGAGGTGACGAACGCCATCAACCCGATAATGAGTGTGCCGCCAAACATAGCCCGTTCCACCATGAGCTTGCGCCCATAGCGGTCTGCAACGGCCCCCCATATGGGCGAGGCGAACATCATTGTAAAGGCCTGTGCGGAAAATACCGCCCCGGCGAGGAACTCTACGCTAAGATTCGTACTTGAACCAAGAAAGCTGACATAGAGCGGTAAGAAGGGGAAAATGATCGAGAAACCAACCGCCGTCACAAGGCGGGCGAAGAACATGATGTAGAGTGTGCGTTGCCAACGCTGCATAACAGTAGCGTGCTTTTCCTTGGTGCCATGACGAATAAACAAATTTGCCCGACATGGATATGTGTTGCATGCCGGGCTTCCAACGTTTGTCTGTGGATGTTAGATGCGCAATTCTTACATTAGCGCTTTATGTGCTAGGACAGCACGCGCCGCCGCACCGTGTCAAGCACTACCAACGCCGTGAGATTGCGCACGTTATATCCAAAAGTCATGTAGTAGCTGTCAAAGATGGCCGTCTGCCCTGTTGCAGGGTCGAAGCTGGGGTGAATCCCATCGCTGCTCAAGCCGCGATTGGGCAATGATTGCAGCACCGACCAATAATCCCAGAGTGGCGTTGCATTAGCACTCGCCAGCGCACGAATGGTGTTGTTAAACGCGATCACCTGCCCACCGGCCGCGCCATCAAGGTCAGGAATCGTGCTGATGACGGGAATAACGCCCATATCTATACTGGTGCTGATGATTGCCTGCATATTGGCCTGGAAGGTCGCCAGCGGTACGCCGCGCAAAATGTCATTCGTGCCAAGCATAATCATGGCAACAGCAGGGCGCGTCTGCTGATATTCACACACCAGCGGACTGGCCCCACCACATTCACCCGGGGCATTAGCTGCGCTGAGTACATCACCAGACGTCCAGCCGCTGCGTACTGCAAAGCTATCGTTGGCAAAAGAATTATGGGTGCGGGCTGTCGTACGGGTGAAGAAGTCAACAGTCGGCTGCAAATAAGCATGTGTGCCGAGCTGCAAGCCACCCACGCCCACCGGATACAGAAAAACAGGATTGCGGCTGATGCTATCGCCAACCTTAGAAAAGACATCGGCGCGATTGCCAAGCTGTTGGCCGCGCGCAAAAATCTGCTGGCTGCGGCTCCCCACGCCGGAGACAACCCCGCTACTGGTCGGTGGCACAGCAGCGGCCCCGCCTGTCGTTGTAGAACTTGACGCTGACAGTGGTGGTGCAGCGACGACAGGTAATGCGTTCAATTCGCCGTCTGTGGTGACAAGTGGTGCATAGATCCACCCAACCTGGCCGGCGGCTCGTGCTTGCACCCATGATGCGGTTCCAGTGCGCCCGGTCAAAACGAGTGGTGTGTCGGCGGTTAAGCCTGCCAGCACGGTATAACCTGTACTTGGCCCCGCACGGAAATTAGCCGGGGCGTTTGTCGCAGCGGCCAGTTGGCCATCACCCACAGCAGCGGCCGGCGGTTCGTTGTCGGCGGTGGCCGGTGTTGTCGCTATGGGTGGCGCAGCGACGATTGGTAGGCTCTGGAGATCACCAGCGGTTACAACCAGCGTGAAAAAGACCCACCCGTCGCGCTCGCCATCCGTTGCCCGCAACCACTGGGCGTCACTGGTTCGCCCGTTGAGCGTGAGTAACGTACCGGGGTCAAGAATTGTGATGACGCCAGCAGTAAGCGATGGTTGTGCCCGGAAATTGGTGTAGTCAGTCGTGGACGCGGACAAGGTGATATTATCTTGTGCCATCGCCACCCCATTGTTCAGCAACACCACCACTGAAATCATTGCAACAAGGAAATTTCGCACAGGTTACTCCAGAACAAATGCAAATTTGTTTATACACGGAAGTACTGTAGGCTCACCAGACTTGAAAGTCAAGCGATGTCAAACCCACGTCTCTTTCACCACAACACCTAGCACTCCAGTTCAGCACGCGTCGGGACATCAGCACGCGGATCATTGAAGGTGCGCTCGAATTCTTCTAGAAAAGCCTGTGCCAGTTCGGGCGAATCAATGATCAAGACGACCTCGTTATTGTTGTCACGGGCATTATTGCTAAAGTTAAACGATCCGGTGATGACGGTTTCGCTATCGACAACGATCACTTTATGATGCAACACATCCGGGTTACCGCTTTGCCGCACAGGGGCACCCGCACAGCCAATTTTGCTCATCTGGCCACCGCGAATACTGCCGGCCGGGTGGAATACGCCCTGCACATCAATCCCGGCTTCTACCCGATCCAGCAATGCATCACCAACGCTATCCAGGAATAGGTTAAACACCATCACGCGCACATTGTCATCTGCGGCACGAATTTCTTCGACTATCCGCTGCTCGACTGCATCGCCATCATCCGGGGAAAAATACGTTTCAACTTGAACACCAGACACCGAGACACGCCGATTCGGGACGTCATAGCCGTCTGTACCGCGCAGATTGAAGTTGCCTTCGTCAAACATCAGGTTGAACATGTACTGGAAGTTCTGTGCAATGCGGCTGGAACGAATCTGCATATAGTTGTTGTTATTGTTGTAGACGCCGTTGTGTGTCATATTCATAGAACCCGTCCACACCGTGAACCCGTCGATGATCATGAATTTATGGTGCATCAGTGCGCCGCGATCATCACAGCGGATGTCGTATTGGGCTGGTGTCAGGAATTCAAGCGTTGGCTGTGCCTCTGCCTCGCTAGCCCCGGTTTCAAATGCAAGTTCTTCTGCATATTCTTCGCAATATATGCCAAAGTTAGCAGCTTGAAATACGTCGAGCGTGCTATCTTCTGGGTCAAAGATTTCTTCAATCATAAATGCATCGTCATCTACCACCAAGCGTACCTCAACGCCACGATTCTCAGCTCGCACCAGCGCATTGGCAACGCTCTCAAGGTTCAATTCATAAAACGCACCGTCGATGGTTTGCTGCGCATTATCAATCGCGTTGATCACTTGCTGCTCAATGGTAGAGCCTGTATGCTCTGATCGATCATCTGTGTTGATCGGGCTGGTAAAGTAGAGGTTGTACCACTCACCACCTGCGACATTTTCTTCAACAACGGCATCATCGCCTTCGTCAACATTCAGCACATCAATGCCCAATGCAAACTGCGCAAAGAGTGCAAATATAAGGATAACAATGCCGCCAATACCGCCGGCCAGGGTTTTATTGTTCATAGAGATAAAGTCCTTTTTTCATCGTAATCAGTAAATCATGTGGTCAATTCTACAATTCAGAGGGGTTTTGTTCATCGTCCGAAGCGGATTCATAACTTGAGTAAATTGAATCCTGCGCAGAATCCTCACCCTGACGCGCCGTGTTATTGTCACTTTCTTCTGAAGCGGATGGTAGGGTATCGTTAGTGGTTGCGTCTGGTGAATCATCCGGCGCGGTTGCTGGTGATAGCTTTTGTGCAAGTAGTTCCATAAATGCGAGATCATCCGCATCGGTAGCTGCCATGAGTTCATCGCGCGCCGCGCCTTCAAGTGGTTCAAACTGAAGCACTTTACCATAGTTATTGATTCGGGCAATGAGCGGCTCTAGAGCGTCGGCACCTTCTGTGCGGCGCTTGCAGAGTGCATTCATGGTGCGCAAGGAACGGTCAAACCGACGCTTGATGTCGTCATAGGCGTCGTCATCGTCTGGCAATTGACCAATGCGTTCGGCTTGTTGGGCGGCCCATTCAACAAAAAAAGCCGCTGCTTCTTCGCTCAAATCCTGCTGAAGCGAACTATTTCCAAATACACCCTCAACCAGTAACGTTGTATACTCATTGGGAGATTCGTAGGGCATAGGGCTTTCTCTCATCCATGTTTCGTGATGTGAATCATGCTTGCAACCAGTACAGTATTGCTTAGCTTGCTATGTTTTGCAAAATTCCCCTTATTTGCTCTGCGCGGAAATTGCCATTCGTTCATCCGTTCTATATAATGGTGCTATGACAATCAATATTTTCGTTTCCCACGCCACCAAAAATGACGACATTGTCAGTGAAATTGTCTCTTTCCTGAGCAAAAATACGCCGCATGACTTCTGGGTAGACCATTTTAACCTGCAACCGCCGGAAGCCAACTGGCGCACCGCAATTCAAGATGCGCTTGAAAGCTGTGATGCGGGGTTGCTGGTGCTTTCACGAGATTCTGTTCAACGCGATGAAATCGTCGCTGAATGGAATTACCTGCTGAACACACAGCGACCGCTCTACATCATCAAAATTGATGACGTGCCCATCGCAGACATCGACTACCGTTTGCATCTGGTGCAATGGCTGGACATGACGAGCAACCGCGACCGGGCCCTGTCTGGGCTGGCGGCGGCATTGCGTGGCGAGCAATTGCAAGACGAAACCCCCGTGTTGCTGATGCGCTCAATTACCGGCCGCATTGACCATCGCTTACTGGCGATTCCCATTCGTGGTCGTGACTATGGGTTAGAGGTCTTGGCCGAACGCCTCCGCGAAGCCCCGACTCTGATTCTAGGCATGGGAGGAATCGGTAAGTCGCGCCTGGCCGCTCAACTAGCCATGTCAAGCGCGGACATCAACCGCACCGTGTGGTTGAATTGTACACAGTCCACCACCCCTGACGATTTGCTGGCATTGTTGCGGCAGCACCTTGATCTTGCTGCGGACACTTCGCAGCATGACACATTGCGCAAACTCCACCAGACATCGAAGGTACTCGTCGTTTTAGATGGTGCTGAGCGGATTCCTGAAGGTGATTCGCAAGCGGCTTTTGTCGAACTAATTGAGGAACTGTTCGGCGGCGGGGCACAAGTGCTGCTCACCAGCCGCGCCGACTGGGACATGTTGCATGTGCGGCGCACCTATCGCCCACAGCGCCCTCGGTTGAACTATGCCACCCAAATCGTACTCGATATGGCCACCGCCTTCGACGTGGGGCACAATCTTGATGATATTGCCGAGCAATTAGCAGAAGCAGCATATCGACATCCGGTACTCATGGAATGGGCAGTCAAGCAGTGTCGGCATTTTTCACCCAAACAGGTTATCGGGAATCTCAGCAGACTGAAAAGCAAAACCTTGCGGGCGGCCATGGATGATATCGTCCATAAAACGATTCGCCAGATGGTACGTGCTGAAGGAACAAAACCGCGTGAAGCCTTACGTTATCTGGTCGTGTGTCGCGCCGGGTTTACTTATGATGCCGTCGATACGTTGTTGCACCATCTTGACGAGACTGAGCGCTATGCGTGCGTCCATGCGCTGGTGTCGTGGCAGTTTATGCAGGTCACGCCCTTTGATGGTGACAAGCGCTATTGGGTTGATGATCTGGTTATAGAAGTTGTAGACGCCGCCGAAGACGCTGCCGCTCGTCACCTTGACTATTATCGCAAATTAGCAGCGCAATGTGTTTACGACGGTGACTACGCCACACTGGCTCCCGAAATCCGTAACCTTATTGCGGCACGCGCCCATGACGACAGTTTTGCCGCATGGTTAGAACCACACTGGGCTGATATTCTGGACGCAAGACGCAACACATAACATAGTGGTGAAATAACAATGACAATTGAAGACTTGCAGAACCAGCTCACTCACGCCGCAGGCGAAAATCGTGCCCATTTGCTGTACCGTCTGGGCGATGAACTCTCCAAACAGGCGCAACATCAAAATGAACACCGCTATCTACACGCGGCGCTGAGTGCCTACCAGGAAGCGTTGACGCTTTTCCGTGGCTTCGCGCGGATTTCCGCACAATTGGCTACCCTCAATAATATTGGCATTGTACGACGTGAATTGGCGCAGCATCAACAAGACGCCACCCTATTTGCAGAAGCGATAGACGCTTTCCAAAAAGCACTTGAGCTGGATGCCGATAATGCTGCCGCTGATCGCTTGATGGTGCTGAACAATCTTGGCAATACTTACCAACAACTTGCCGAACTCAACGACCCGGTGACGAATCTGCATCATGCCCGCGTGGCCCTTCAACAGGCTATTGCAGACTGCGACACGGCTGAATCACCGCTGGTGTATGCATCGCTCAACAATAACCTTGGCAATATCTACGTCGCACTGGCCGAACACGAAAACACGCACGATAACCTGAATCATGCATTGGCCGCCTATCAAGAAACGCTGCTGAATACCAATCCTGAGCAGGATGCTCCGGCCTATGCCAGCTTGCAAAATAACCTCGGCATGGTCTGCCAGAAGCTCGCTAAATTTGAAGACCGTGAACGGAATCTGGAACGGGCACTGACGGGTTTCAACGAAGCGCTCAAAGTCTTCACACGAGAAGCCGGGCCGCTGGCTTATGCCACATTGCAAGCCAATATCGGTATGGTACAGCACGAACGCGGGCAAGACCTCGCCGCCAGCGAAGCCTTCTTTGAGGCCGCAGATGTGGTCGCCGTTTTTGGCGCACATGCCGAGGCCGAGCATTTCTACAAACTTGCTGAATCACTACGCGGCGAAGGAGATTCCAATGCCGATTGATTTCACCCAGTTGCAACCACAGATCGCCAAAATGGGGCGCATGATTGCCCACAAAACCGCCGACATCAGCCACCGGGCCCACGCAGCGCTGGAACAGTTCGAACAATTGCCAGACAACGCTGCCATTCAAGACCAGGTGCAACTCGCCCGTGACCGTGACGCCGGGTATCGTGGGGCCGCGCCCATTAGCATTGATGGTGAACCAATGAACAGTCGTCATGCACTCCCTGCTTGCCCACAACGCGCCACCGTCCTTGCCACCGATGGCTCTCAGGTCTACCCGGACATCCACGCCGCCGCGCTTTATTATTTGACAAACATCGCGTGTTTCACCTTCTATCACGGCGAGAACCATCTGCCCGAAGAACTCTCGATTGCTGAACTACACTACGCTGACAGCCAGGTGCGTGACCAATACGACCAACCTGTGACCAACGCTATCGTCAATGCACGCCGTACGGTAAAAGAGATGAAGCTGTTGGCTGAACGCACCTGGGAACACCGCCATTATCAACGCCCTATCATTGCGCTGTTTGATGGTCGCTTGCTGTTCTGGCTGGGGAGCGACGTGCCAGATGCGGCTATGCTCCTTGCAGAATACAAAGCTGCCTTTGTCCAACTTCATGACACCAATACCTGGATGGAAGGTTACAATGCAAGCCTTGTCGGGTATATTGACCGACCCTCTAGCCGTTTTGTGATGTCGATGATGCAACTGATGATCCTTGATGAGAGCGAAATCTACCGCCATATTCTGCAAAAACCGGGAGAATATGAAGGGTTGGATGACCGCTGGCTGTTTTCGCGCTGGTTACTGCCCGGCGAACGCTCCGCTGTGATGATTCAGCAGTCACCACAAAACAAGGCCTATCGTCAGGAGAGCGAGAACCACGAAATCACGTTCTTTTACGTGAATGTCGGGGATAATATGTCGCCGCACATTGCCCGCGTCGAAACCCCGATGTGGGTGGCGCGCAATCCACGTGCGGTTAATGAAGTTCATGCGCTAATTATTGACCAGGCAAGGCTAGTCGGCACCTATCCGTATGCATTGACCCGTGCTGACGAAATCGCTACTGTGCGCAGTTATGACCGTCAAACCCTTAGCGAGATGATTATGCGGGTAATGCTGGAAAACAACCAGCTACCGGAAATTTCGGGCAAGCTGAGCGGCAAACACAGCACCCGCAGCCACCGCCAGCGCTTTGAGTTTACCGACCAGCAACGCCGCAACATTCCCTTTTAAACGAAAGGATGCACCACTATGGAAATCGGCCGTGTATTACGCGCCAGCACACAGGGCTTTACCTGTGGCACACGCAGTTCCGAAGTGAACTATCCGCAGTTTGGCGCGTTTGTACTCACCCGTGCCATCGAATCTGCGCTTGATACGTTTCTCGTTGGTGTGATCACCGCCATTCGCATTGACGACGACCCATTAGTGCGGCAATTGATTATGGCGAGTGGTGAAAATCCGATGGTTGTGCGTGACCAGCGTGAAAACCGGATGGTGCCAGTTGAAATAGATGTCTTGAACGTTGGTTTTGTACAGAACAGCATCCCGTTCCACACTTTGCCACCCCGCCCACCGATGAGCCTGGACGAGGTGCAACTCTGTGACGATGATCAAATCGCCTTCTTCACCGGGCTTGAACACAACCCGACGTTGCCGTTTATCCGGCTAATTCTGACCGCAGGCGGCGTCACCACCGCAACGGAACTTGTCGCGGCGTCAGTGCGACTGGCGATGCAAGCACAGCCCGATGCACAGCGCTATGATTTTGCAGTCATGGCCGGCCGCCAGATTGCAAACCTACTGGCCAGCGATCCCTTGACCCTGCATCATGTCCTAACATTGATTCAACCTACATAAGCCCTCGCCAACTGGTGAGGTTCACCTACCTATATTTCCAATAGACGGGTGAAGATCATCCCATTACACTAAAATCTCGGGTCCAGGCGAGATATGGTGTCTGGCCAGTACACTTTGTGTTGGAACAATCAGAAAACGAGAAAGCCTAATGTTTCATGGTGGAAATTGGTGGCGCGTTATCTATGCCGATCAATCGGCGTCCGGTGATGAAGGTAAAAAACTGGATTGGCAACTGTTGAAGCGGGTGTTTACCTATGCTCGTCCATATCGCACCCAGATTGGCTGGATGTTCGTCACCATCATCATCAGTTCGATGCTGGGGTTGGTCAACCCCCTCATTCTGCGCGAAATTATCGACAATGCACTACCGAATGAAGATATACAACTGCTTGGGTTGCTGTCGCTGGCGTTAGTCGTCGTTCCATTGTTGAGCGCGGGTACGTTAGTTATCCAGAGGTGGCTTAACGCGGCGATTGGAGAAGGGTTGATTTACAATCTGCGTACAGCGTTGTTCAGCCATTTACAGCAAATGTCATTGCGGTTCTTCACCCACACCCAGACCGGGGAATTGATGAGCCGCCTCAATAATGACGTTGTGGGGGCGCAGCGCGCCGTCAACACTACCCTTGTCAGTATCGTCACCAATACAACGACTGTCGTTGCAACGCTGGGCTTAATGCTCGTGCTAGAATGGCGTTTGACGCTGCTTGGGTTGATTGTTGTTCCGCTTTTCATCATCCCCGCCAAACGCATCGCGCCTGTATTAAGGCAGATTGCACGCCGCCAGATGAAAGAAAACGCCAAAATGAACGCGCTGATGAACGAAACGCTAAACATCAGTGGTGTGATGCTTGTCAAGTTGTTTGGCCGTTCTGCGGACGAAAATCAGCGCTTTGACCGCCGCGCCTCGAGTGTGCGTGATGCTGGTGTTCACCAGGCAATGGCGGGTAGTACCTTTTTCGCGTTTCTGGGCTTGATTGGTGCTGTGGGGACCGCGATTGTGTATTACGTTGGCGGACGGTTGGTGCTGGACGATGTGTTTACGATTGGGACCATTGTTGCTTTTGCTGCCCTGTTGACACAGCTATACGCGCCACTACAAGCATTGGTCAACGCCCCGGTTGATTTTGTGACCAGCATGACCAGCTTTGAACGGGTCTTCGAGGTGCTAGACATCCCCGTTGATATTGAAGAAAAACCTGACGCCAAACATATTGAGACTGTCGAAGGGTACGTTACGTTTGAAAATGTGCGCTTCCGATATGAAGGGCTCAGTGATAGCAATCCGCTCTCTCACATCGAACGTGCCAGCAGGCAGGCCAGTGTCGCACGCGTACTTTCTGACGACGATCAAGCGGCCTCAGCCAACGGACACAAACCCGAAAACGATGAGGAGGTGCCTGGGCATTCACAAGCACGACAATGGGCGCTCAATGACATTAGCTTCTCAATAGAACCGGGACAACTCGTTGCTCTGGTCGGGCCAAGCGGTGCCGGGAAAACCACAATCACCTACATGTTGCCACGCCTCTATGACCCCAATGCGGGACGCATTACCATTGATGGTCAAGACATTCGCGACCTCCAACTTAGCGCGCTCAGTCAGCATATTGGTATGGTGACGCAGGAAACCTATCTATTCCACGACACGATCCGCACCAACATGCTATACGCCAAGCCCGACGCCACCGAAGAAGAAATTATCGCTGCGTGCAAGGCTGCAAATATTCACGACTTCATTATGGGCTTGCCAGAAGGCTATGATACCGTCGCGGGTGAGCGCGGCTATCGCTTGAGTGGTGGTGAAAAACAGCGCATTTCGATTGCTCGTGTGTTATTGAAGAATCCGCGCATTCTTGTCCTCGACGAAGCCACATCACATTTAGATTCGCAATCTGAAGCATTGATTCAAGAAGCGCTGACCAAAGCCATGCAGAATCGCACCAGTATCGTGATTGCGCATCGGCTCAGCACTATCTTGGCTGCCGACCAGATTCTGGTAATGGATCGTGGCGAGATTGTTGAACGTGGCACACATGACGATCTCCTTGCCTCGGATGGGGTCTACGCGGAACTCTATCGCACGCAGTTTGCGCGGGAGTCAAGTGTGCCTGCTTAATTCAGGCGTAGTCTAGCATGGCATAGCAGCATCCGGCATAATAAGCGGCGACCACCGGGAAAACCAGAGCTGGTTTTTTGCTTTAATGCCATAGGAAAGTGTCCACAGTGCCGATTATTGAGCAGACCATAGCAGCCTTCGTCGCCCAGCTTACCGCACTGGCGGCGGCTTATGCATTGTTGGTTGACGTACTGCTTGTGGCGCATTATGTTGTGGGTGAGCGTCGCAAGCTGGTTGCACTGGCGAATAATGCCATGCACTGGCTGACGCTCCTGTGTATACCAAGCCTGATGATAGTACAGCTTTCCCCGCATCGGTGGCTATGGACACTTTATGCACTCCCGGGGTGCATCATGTTTGTGGTGTGGTATGGCCGACTTTTTGTCCCAAAACGTCCACGTTCTGTGCCACCAGCCCGAAAACCGTTACGTGTTTTCACCTACAATATCGCCGTCATTGGTGAAAACATTCAAGCTACGTTGCATCAAATACGCCAATTCGACGCCGATATTATCGGGCTACAGGAATCATACGGTTGGCGTGTCGTCAATCCAGAAATTGAAGGCTACCCGTATTGCCTGAACGTGTATAGTTATACGCTGCTCAGCCAGTACCCTTTTGACCGAACGCAAACCTATTTACTTGGTGTCAAACCGGGCCGAACAATGCCTGTTGCACTCCGCACGGTTCTCGATGTAGAAGGAACGCCCATTAGCCTGTACATTGTCCACCCTAAACGACCACACCTCAGCATCCGCCCGCTGATTTATGACAGCAGCGAACGTTATGCTGGTGTTGATGATCTAATCTGGCATGTTCAAGCAGAGCGTAATCCCACATTGATGATCGGTGATTGCAACATGGGCTATCGTTCAACAGATTATCGTCGGCTGGCACATATCCTCATTGACAGTTGGCGAGCGCAGGGTTTTGGGCTTGGCCTCACGGCACCTGCTGACCCTGAAGATACAATGATTCCCCTGCTACGAAGCGACATCATATGGCATTCAGCCCATTTTACCCCTCACCGTGTTGGTGTCTGGCGCAATGCTGGCGGCGCTGATCATTATCCGGTTTGGGCTGAACTCAGCCTTGCCCCACAAAAAAAGACACCCTGACCTACGCTTTTTAACCAGCACTGACCAAAGTTGCCGCTTGATGTTATTATCAAACGGCCCCATAACCGGGTACACTTTACTCGCAGCAGGTATACTCATTGGGTAAACTACATATCTGCGTAGGATGCTGAAAAGATGGTTTGCAAAAAACGTAATGGATAACAACCAGACGCCGCCATATCCCAACCCTGAGCCGCAAGATAGCGAGCCTCTAGAAATTCAATCTGTGTGTCCGTTACTGGGCAGCAAAGAAGACCCATCTTCACCTTATGACTTTCCAACCAGACGCAACTCGTGTTCGGCATATGACAGGGAAACAGATGTGGCCGAGGCTCATCAGCAGGTTTATTGCCTCAGCACAACGCATGGTTCTTGCCCAATTTTTCAGAATCCTGAGCTTGTACGTCGACAACGTCTAATTAACGACGTTCCCGCTGACACCGCGCTCCAACAAACCGGGAGCCAGCCTCCTGCCAATTTAGGTCACACAGTTGCACAATCAAGATTACGCGGCAACGTGGGTTTATTGTTGATGCTGCTGGCACTCGGCGGGGTCTTGTTCATCGTCGCTCGTGGACCTGTGCAGTCAGCATGGAATGCATTGACCGAAGACGACGATACCCATACTGTCCCTGTGTTTGAGACGCGCCCGACCAATACCCCGCTCCCACAAGTTATTGACACCCAGACGGCTGATGCAGGGCTTCGCCAAACCCGTGCTGCTATCATTTCAGAAAATAATACTGCCACTGCACAGTCTCGCGTAGAGCGGGCAATCATAACAGCGACCGCAGCAACAAATGCGACCGCTGGCACACAAACAGAGTCTACTACACCGACGATTTCGTCTACAACACTCGCTCCTACTGCAACATCTACGGCCAGCGCTACAAGCACTATCACCGCAAGCCCCAGCGCCACGGATAGCCCCACACCATCAGCCACTACAACGCCGACCGCAAGCCTCACTGCGACGCTATCACCAACCGCTGCAAGCAGTATTGACGCCACACCCATTGGTGCAGATAGTGTTGGTGCAAGCAGCACTGCGACGTTATCACCTACAGCCACCCCGACAGCGACTACTACCCCCTCAACGACGCCAACTGACACACCGGAGCCAACCACAACCGCTTCACCGACGATTGAGCCTACTTCAACTGCAAGTGCGACACCGACAGCATCGCCAACTGCGACCACAACGGACGTTTCCTCACCAACACCCAATCCAACCGCAACTGCAACCGATACGGCAATGCCTAGCCCGACATCCACCGCCACGAACACAGCGACCGCAACAGCGTCGCCAACGCCAACGGCAACCAGCACGGCTACACCCAGCCCAACCCTGACATTAACGAACACAGCAACGGCAACGGTATCGCCGACGACAACCCCAACTGTCACACTGACCCCAACGCGCACACCGTCTGCAACCAACACGTCAACACCCACCCCAACGGCGACACTTGCCCCGTCTGATACCCCATCAATCACCCCGACACTGACACTGGTACCCCCAACAGTTGCTGTGAGTACACCAACAGTCACCCCCCGGCCACAACCAGAGTCTGTTGCTGCGCTTACAACCGTCATTGACGATATTTCAACAACTTATGGGATCGATTTCGCAATTCCAGAAGAATGGCAACCAGCATCGTCGCAACAGTTGATTGAGTTCTATGGGTATTTGTTGAATATACAGGCAAGTTTTGAACAAGCTGCGGTACTGTTGCATTACTTCAGCCGTGCTTCCGATACCATTTCACCGCAGGCGTTATTTAGCGACATCTATGGCACACTTGGAGTCGCTATTGACCGGACCACGCAACCGCTCCCACCGTCAGGCGCACAAACGCTAAGGGTTGAAAATGCTGCGATAGATGCACGTTACATTCTCCAACTATCGCCACAGGGAATGAGTAGTGGTTTTCCGATTTTGCGTGAGCTAGCGTTTATGCTTGATGACGCGCTTGGTGGGGCACCGGTTGCATTGTTCGTGGAAGCAACCGAGCCGAGTGTTACAGGGGAAGGGTACGAACCCGGCGCAGGTTACATCGGCAATGAACCGCTGTTCCCGTATGCGGTCAATCCTCGGGCCGATTTCCAGGATTCGTTGGCACGAATGCTCAGCGGCGAATTGTCACCCACAGCAAGCCCAGAGCGGTATCAGTTTTTCCTTGAGCGCTTGCCAACATGGGTGCAAGTCCTGGCGACCACCTCTCCAAACGATGGGTAAGCAGTCGCCTATGGGTTTATGACAATAAACAGGCTACTGATACCCTAATTTTGCCCAACTCGCATCGGCATGATTACGTGGACGTAGGCGTTGTATTCGTCTTCGTGGTAGGGTTTGACAAGGCAGGGGTCAGCAGATGTGTTGGTTTGGAGAACGATCTGATCATCGCCAATCACGTTCAATAACTCGATCAAATAGCGGATATTGAAGGAAATTTCAATCGGCACACCGTCCACCGCACCATCAATCATGCTCTCATTGTCGCCTTTTTCATTAGACTGTGCCCAAACCTTAACCTCGCCATGTCCCATACTATCCTGACCGGGTTCAATCGACATGCGCGTTGTATAGGCGTTGTCTTTCGCGAAAATCTCTGACCGCTTGCAGGCGCGGAGCAATTCATCGGTGTAGACCGTCGTCACCGTCTGGTGTTCAGCTGGAATGACGCGCTCATAGTCCGGGAAGGCACCGTCAATCAAGCTAGAGGCGACGTCGGTTTCATGCAGATGGAACATCACCTGGCTGCGGCCCTCAGGAATCGAAATCAGCACATTCTCGTCTTCGTCGCTCACAATACGCGAGACTTCTTGCAGGGTCCGCGCCGGAATAATCATGCTCAGTGGCGTATCTGCACCAGCTTCGAGAACCGTACGCCGCTCAGAAAGCCGATACCCATCCGTTGCAGACATGACGAGTGTGTTGCCTTCAATGCGGGTCAAAATCCCGGTGAGTACAGGCTTGCTTTCCTCTTTGGAAGCAGCAAACGCCACCTGATCAATCATACGTTTGAACTCATGCGCCGGCACTGCGATTCCCGTATTTGCATCCGCTTCCGGGATCAATGGAAACTCGCTGGCGTCAATTCCTTTGATATTGGACTTCGTTCCCCCACACTGAAGCTGAATGGTCTGAGTACGTTCGTCCAGGTCAAGTTCAACAGGTTGTGGGGAGAGGTTATTGACAAGGTCATAGAATAATTTGGCGGGGAGTGTAATCGCGCCTTCGCGCTCAATCTTGGCCCCAATCCATACATTTATGCCCAGGTCGAGGTTCGTTGCTGAAAGTTTCAGCCGCGCGTCCTCGGTGGTCAGCATCACATTGCTGAGTACAGGTAATGAAGGACGTGCTGCAATAGCACGGTTAACGATGTTTAGGGCACGTTGCAAGTTGGATTGTGTAACCGTTACACGCATGCCAGTGTCTCCGAAAAGGTTTTAATGACTAAATGGCTTGATTATAATCGTGAATCCTACTGATTGACAAGGTTGTTCTACAGATGTTCTACGCATCAACATCCGTTGGGGACCGAAATATTCGGCGGTTCCCCAATATTGTAAACATCGTACACATAAGACAACCGGCCCGTAACCGGACGATCGCCAAAAAACAAAATCGCCCGGTTGACGTTCAGTGTCACTTCATAGTGCAAGGCAACATTATGCTCCGGGCTAGCCCATACTTCGCCCCGCAGATAATCAAGCGCAGCGTTAGGGTCTTCAAGTTGAATGTTGGGTGGGTTTATGAACTGGGCGTCAAAGCCGTATTGCCAGGCATCTTCGCCATTCATGACCGCCTGCTGGCCGGTCGGTTGGGCAAACTCAATGCCACCAATAATCTGCCCGGCACGGATGGTCGCAATATCACGGATGAGGGCCGGGTCAGTAATACACACGCCGCTGGCGTCGCGCATGTAGAAATTATTTCCAATGCGGACGATATTCAGGTCGGTTGAATCTGCGGAGAAGACATCCCCAAGAAATTCAAGTTGGACTTGCCGCCGTCGATTAAATTCATCGTTCCAGACACGCATCCGCATAAAGCCTTCTTCAACTTCCTCGCGCGTGTCGGCATAGAAGCCTTCAAACGTTGCAATGATCTCAAATCGCGAATAGACCGTCGTCAGAAGGTTGTCGTCAATTTCGGGGTATGCGACCGACTCAAACCCGGGAGGCGGTGCGTTCTGGGTGAGAAATTCAGCGGTGCGGATCGTCTCTGGATTGACTTCTGCCAATGTTGGCAGCACAACCGTCTCATTTTCATTGCCCAGGACACTGCCACAGGCAGCCAGCATGGTGAGCGCAATCAAAAGTGTGAAGCCAAACCCGAGGAGATGGATACGACGCGCTGCGTTCATCGGCATACTATGGCTTTCAACTGATCCACTCGCGGTTCGCAGCATCCCAATAGCGATGCGCGTACGTGCGCTTACATTCGATGCAAACTTTAGCGCTATCCACCCGACGGTCATTTTGCCAACGGAAGCGTACCGTCGCCATGTGGTGGCGGCATGTTGGGCGATGACAGACCGGGCAATAGTCCCCCATTGCTAATCCAGAATCGCCATAGGTTGCCTTTTGTTGGGGGTCGCTGTCACAAACGTGACAATTGGGTACAGACATGGGTTTACTCATTCATCTGAGTCATTGATTTAGCACGACTGCGTCGAATTATAGCAGTTGTCCAAAGGCCAACAAGGCGCAACTCTGACGCAATGCCTACGTTATTATTGATGACAGCCTGCTACAATCAAACCGTGAATGACAACAATAGAAGGTAGCAATTTCTGCATGTCCGCAGCCGCGCGGCCACTCATCATCAAGTTAGATGCCACACCACGGCGTCGTGCCGACCGTATTGCCGTGCATTTTAGTGAAGCCGGTTTTCAAGTCATCAATGCTGCCAGCATTGCCGAAGGCGTCCGGCTGGGGGAACGTGCCCACCCCCGTTTGATTCTGGCACTTGATGCACTGCGCAATGGACTGGATGCAGAAGCATGGTTAGCCGCGCAACACACCAGCCCTTCCTCTACTCTTGCGATGACGCCGCTGCTTATCCTTGCCAGTGTTCAGCGCGTACAACATTTACGTATCCATGAACTACCAGACCGTGTTCGCGTTATGCCAGACAACTCCCCCCTGTCAGAAATTCTGGAGGCAGCCCAACAAATTCTGACATGGTGGTCATTCTAGCACACCCAGCATTTGCAACCCCTGAACACCTATCTACGTATAGAGCATCGAAATGGAGGACCATACCTTATGCGTATTATCGTACACACTGGCAAAGGTGGCGTTGGCAAAACCAGCACCTCTGCAGCAACGGCCGTGCGCTGTGCTGAACTGGGGCTAAAAACCATTGTACTCAGCACCGACACAGCTCACTCTCTCGGTGATGCATTGGACGCCAAGATTGGCCCCGAAGCTATTCAGCTCACTGACAATCTCTTCGCACAGGAAATCGACGCCCGCTATTCGATGGAAAAATTCTGGTCACGGATTCAGAATTACCTGATGCGCGTAATGGCGCAACAATCGAATGTTGAAGAACTCGTCGCCGAAGAAGTCACCGTACTCCCCGGGTTGGAGGAAGGCGCACAATTGCTGTGGATTAACCAGTATGTCAACACCGCCGCGTATGATGTGCTGATTGTTGATGCCGCGCCGACCGCTGAAACCTTACGGCTACTAAGTTTACCCGAAACCACGCGCTGGTGGTTTGACCGCATGATCAGAATGATGGGCGGCCGCACTGCAAAATTTCTACGACCATTCGCCAGGCCGCTTTTTGGCACTGAACTCCCCGAACAAGAAGAACTCGACAGCATTCAGGGGTTATTCGATACCCTTGATAATGTCAAGCAAATCTTGTCTAACCCGGAAATGAGTACAATGCGCCTGGTGATGACCCCCGAAAAAATGGTCATCAAAGAAACACAGCGTACCTTTACCTACCTGAACCTCTACGGCTATTCAACCGATGCCATCGTCTGTAATCGCGTCATTCCTGATGCCGTTACCGACCCTTATTTCGCGGCGTGGAAAGATCGTCAGCGCGATAACCTCGACCTCATCGGGGAAGCGTTTGGGCAACTCCATCTGTTGCAATCCCCATTGTTTGACCGCGATATTAACGGGCTGGACGATCTACGCCGACTTGCCGATGCACTATATGGGGACACAAACCCGACCAGGCATTATTCGACAGCAACCGCCTCGCACAAGATCGAAGCAGAGCCGAACACAGACGACTATTGGCTGACGATTCCACTACCCTTTGCAGACAAGAAAGACATGGACGTGTATCGTAGTTCAGATGAACTGACGATCCGTGTCGGCCCATACCGTCGAAACATTGTATTGCCGCATACACTCTGGAAGTATGACATTGGTGCCGCAAAATTTGAGGAGTCATCGTTACGAATACGATTCCTCAAACCCGCAGAGCCGCAAAGCACGACTTAAACGTATACAGGCCGACAAAACAAAACCTGCCGATAGCGTTGCGGCAGGTTCTGACACATTGTTATTCAGTTATAGGTGCGTGTGCTAGCGTTGGGCGCGGCTCTGGAGCAGGGTCATCACTTCATTGCGCATCTGTGCTGAGTCTTTGAAAACGCCGCGTGTCGCAGTTGTGGTGGTGCTGGCTTCGTGCAACTTGACCCCGCGCGACGACATGCACATATGCTCGACGTCGTAAAGCACAACCATAACACCCTGCGGATCAATCAGTTCCATCAGCTTATCGGCCGTTTGTGCGCCAATTCGCTCTTGTAGCTGAAAACGCCGTGCAAAAATGTCGAGGATGCGCCCTAGTTTCGACAGCCCCAGCAAATGCTGGTCGGGCACATAAGCAATCGCAGCATAGCCAGAAAATGGTGCAAGGTGGTGGCTACACATGCTGTAAAAGCGCATGTCTTTGACCATGACCAGGTCGCCATTGCCGCTAGAATTAGGGAAGACTGTAACTTCGTCTTCAGCCGTACGACCATAGCCCGCCGCCCAGAACTCGGTATAGGCTTTGGCAACCCGTTTTGGCGTATCCGTGTAGTTGGGGTCGTTCCAGTTGACATTGAAGGCGTCTAGCAGATCATAGACGGCCTTCTCAATAGCATCGCGCTGTTCAGGTTCACCTGTCAGCACTTCCGTTTGTTCAAATGCATCTGTAAAGCTAGGGGTGTGTGTCGCTTCGGAAAGCGCAAACAATTCTCCGCCAGAAATTAGAGTTCCGTTCACCGCACTGAGCTGGGGTAACCTTTGCTCGTCGGTTTCTGTTACTGAGAAATTGTTGCTCTCACCATTGGCTTGATAGCCGTTTGTGCCATTACTAGACGTTGGATGGCGACCATTACCCATAATGCTGTATCTCCTCACCTAATGCGTATATTTCAGGGTGGCTGCTTGTTGGTGGGCACGCAGCGCACCTTTCGGTTAGAACATCAGCTCTTACAAGAGATACGACCGGGTGGAGAGAGAGTCGCAGTTGCAAGCAGCTTCCATTCAAGTTGTACCAGTACATCTAAAATCAGTTCACATACTGTGTAAACAGTAATCTAGCATAGCAATATGAGGCTTGAATTAGGCAATCACCGCATTTCGCTAAAACTTTGATAGAAATTAACTTTCCCATAAATCTTGAGCCGTAATCCGGTATAGTATTAAGTGTAAATCAAGCCATTATACGATTCTCAATTCTTCATTTCTGCATCCAATATCTAGTGGAGAAACCCAGTAGTGAATTCTCAGCACGACAACTGGTTCGATGAAGAACCCGTGATGATTTCGGTTCGCGCGGTTGAATACGACCCGCTTGAAGACACTGCGCAGACCGGCGTTATTCAGCGCGCAGCAGGTGCAGCCCGGCGGCGGCTTGCGCTGGCGATCGTGTCGCTGGTGACAGCCGTTTGCTTGTTCGGGTTTGGTGCGTATGCGGTGTGGTTTGCGCTGCCTGAACAGACAGTGTATGTCATTACCGAAAACGAAGTTGCCGCACCCAGTAGCGGGCTTGCTCCGTTGTTTACGGACGAAGTGCGCTTCTGGGAAGTTGACATTCTGCGGTGGGCAGAAGAATATGAACTTGACCCTAATCTTGTCGCAACCGTCATGCAAATTGAAAGTTGTGGCGACCCGACGGCCGGTTCCAGCGCTGGCGCACAGGGGCTATTCCAGGTGATGCCGTTCCACTTCGATGATGGCGAAGTCATGACTGACCCCGAAACCAATGCCTACCGAGGCATGAATTATCTGTCTACGGGATTAGAATTAGCTGATGGCGATGTTGTGCTGGCAATGGCCGGTTACAATGGCGGACACGGTGTAATTAACACTGGCTGGGCGAGCTGGTATCAGGAGACTCGTAACTATGTTTATTGGGGGTCTGGTATCTATCAGGATGCCGTTGAAGGCGAAACACAAAGCACGCGCCTTCAGGAATGGTTAGATGCAGGTGGACGTAATCTCTGCGCTCAGGCTGCACAAACCCAGCAATCGCTCAGCAACCGCTAACTCAAAATGCATAAGGAGCAGCGTACCGATGACGCTTAACGACGAGCAAATTTCTGCAAAACTTGCCGAACTAGACGGCTGGGAACGCGACGGAATCGAGATCAGCAAAACCTATAAATTGCCATCATTCCCGGCCGCGCTTGTTTTCGTGAACACCGTCGGGCACCTGGCTGAAGCTGCAAACCATCACCCCGACATCGCGGTAAGCTGGCGCAACGTCACGCTTACGTTGAGTTCACACGATGCGGGCGGCTTGACTGACAACGACTTCAGCCTCGCCAAACAAATCGACACCCTACCGTTCAAAGACGCCTAACACTACACCTCGTTAAAACGCCGCATCACAAGCGTGGCGTTATGTCCCCCAAGCCCGAAACTGTTTGACAGCGCGACGTTAAGGTCTGCTTCTCTGGCAATGTTTGGCACATAGTCCAGGTCACATTCAGGGTCGGGCTTGTCGAGGTTAATCGTTGGGTGCAAGCAGTGGTGATATAGCGATAAGATCGTCGCCACAGCTTCAACAGCCCCCGCTGCCCCTAACAAATGCCCGATCATACTTTTGGTTGAACTCACCGGGGGTACATGCGCTCCAAACACCGCTTTAATGGCCGCCGTTTCAATAGGATCATTCATCTTCGTGCCAGTACCATGCGCGTTGATATAGCTCACGTCATCTACAGCCACGCCAGCGTCATCTAATGCCCACTGCATGACACGTTGTGCCCCTTTGCCAGTCGGGTCGATGGTGACAATGTGGTAAATGTCGTTTGATGTGGCATAGCCTGCAATTTCGGCATAAACACGTGCCCCGCGTTGGCGTGCATGGTCCAACCGTTCAAGCACGAGAACTGCGCCACCTTCGCCCAAGACAAAGCCTTGACGGTCCAGGCTAAAGGGACGGCTGGCAGCGGTTGGGTCGTCATTGTAACCCCGCGCTAATGACGTCATGGAATCAAAAGCCGCGAGAATGTAGTCCGTAACCAACGCCTCGACCCCACCAACAAACATAATATCTGCCCGGCCATGACGGATTGTTTCAGCACCCGCACCGATGGCCTGTGTCCCTGCCGCGCACGCCGTTGTGACAGTACTGTTGTGGCCAACTGCCCCTACTGTCTGGGCCACATAAAATGTTGGCATATTCGTCAATGAACTGGCCAGTGCTGCGGGCCCCGGGCGCTTACCCATATCAACTGCCTGTGTCGCACGCCGCAAGGCATCATAGCCAGCAAAGGCCGTTCCCATGACTACGCCCATGCGTTCGGCGTGGGGTTGCAGGGTTTCAAGTGTCCAGCCGGCGTCCTGCATGGCCATAGCCGCAGCAGTCATGGCAAATTGGTTAGCTCGCTCAAGTTTGCGTACAGTTTTTCGGTCAAGGTGGTCAAGTGGATCGAAATCATTCACTTCGCCTGCGATTTGCACGTTCAGGTGCGAGGGGTCAAAGTTCTGTACACGATTAATGCCAGACCGCCCCGCCTGCAGCCCATGCCAGAATGTTTGCAATTGGTTCCCAAGCGGAGAAATGACAGCCATACCTGTAACGACCACGCGCAGTTGCCCATCATGGCGCTGTGTATCACTCACTATTGCGAAGCCCCCTACAGTTGCTTGCTTGATCACTCACGAGCGTGCATTAATTCCTTCGCCGATTGCATCAACAATGCCATTCTCAGCAGCTTCGGTTGCCTGACGAATTGCATTTTTCACCGCCAGCGCATTGCTCCGACCATGCCCCACGATGACAATCCCATTCAGCCCCAATAGCGGTGCGCCGCCAATTTCGAAGGGATCATGTTGTGAGTAAACACGCCGCAACGCCGGCCGCATCAATGCCCCGCCAATTTTGGCTCGCATGTTATTGGCCACTTCATCACGCATTGCATCGAATAGGGTGATTGCCATCGCTTCGAGGCTTTTTGCGTAGATGTTGCCGACAAACCCATCGCAAACAAGGACATCGGTGGCGCCCGTGGTGCTGTCTTTGGGTTCAACGTTGCCGATGAAGTTCAAGCCTGCTTCGCGCAGTAGCGGCGTCGTTTCATGCGTCAGGCTGTAGCCTTTGGTTTCTTCTTCACCATTGGAGAGCAGCGCTACACGCGGATTCGGCAGTTTAAGGACACGCTCAGCGTAAATGCTGCCCATGATAGCAAACTGTACCAACCATTCCGGCTTGCAGTCTACGTTTGCACCAACATCTACTAAAATGAAGGGCTTACCCCGGACAGGCACAATACTGGTCAACGCAGGTCGGTATACCCCACGAATGCGCCGGATTTTGCCGAGTGTTCCAATTGCGTGAATTGCGCCCGTGTTGCCACAGCTCACAAAGCCATCAGCCTCACCGTTTTGCACCAATTCCATCCCGACATGGATTGATGACCCGGCTTTTTTACGCACAACCTCCTGTGGCTTATCCTCCATTGTCACCAGAACATTTGACGGAACAATCTCAATGTCCAGCCCGGCATTGTCGTGCTTATTCAGTTCAGCAGCCAGTAGTTTTTCATCACCGGTCAGTACGATGCTACACGCATACGTCCGGGCCGCTTCAACAGCACCAGCGACATCTGGCACCGGGTAGTCATCTGTGCCCATTGCATCGAGCACAATCCGCATGATCAGGCTCCTACATTAATTGAAAGAAAAAGGACTGCTGTCATTCTGTTGTGTTTGGCGCTCGTTGACCAGAATTTCGAGAATGCTCGCTTCATGACGCAACAGCTCATATTCTTCGCGCAGGATTTCTTCAGCATCAGGCATACTGAGCAGGTCTTGCTTCTCTTCGTTAGAAATCGGCAGCACAATCGCTGTCAAAAACGCGAGGGTTTCCGGGTCGTCGGGGAACTGCTGAAAGTCAACGTTCAGCTTGCCCATCTGCCGAAACGTTTTCAAATAGCTAGTCAGCCTGGTCATAATGCGTTGGGCTAGCTTCTGGGTCACCATGCTGTCAATGTTGTCCAGCGGATAGTCTTCGACAATTCCAGTCAGGTAGGGGTTTTCGTGATGCAGACTGTGTAAACGGAAGCGACGATGCCCCACCGAAACAATATTCATGCGCCCGCCCTGCAAACGTTTTACCTGCGTGATCTCAGCAATTGTCCCAATTTCATGCACCGCCCCTAAAGGCCCTTCGGCACGCCCGTCTTTTAACAACACGACCCCAAACGGTTCTGAATTGCTCAAGCAGCGTTGCATCATTTCTTTGTAGCGGTCTTCGAAAATATGCAGCGGCAGCATCATGCCAGGAAATAGCACTGTATTCAGCGGAAACAGTGGTAGTTCGTAGCGTTCGCCCATCAAGGCACCTCAAATTAGTTTACGGATTTTCACAGAGTATAGCCTGTATTCTTCAATACAACATTAAAGCCCCGCATCCAGACAGCATTTGCGAGGCTTTATACTGCTACCCTACCTCACCCGGTAGGCCTTCACCTTTCAGACTGGCACAGCACGTTGCGCTACCAGGCTGGTATCGTTATCGCTTCGTTGCTCTGGTAAACATAAACCCACGGAGCGGCTTCAGGGTTGTCCACACGGAATGTTGTCTGCGAAGGGTGCCACTCCTCAACGTTTTGTTCAAAAAAGTTCCAGACCCATTCAGCATCCCCCGGGGCTAAGTTAACACACCCATGCGTGCGGTTGATCCCAAAATAGTTATGAAAGTCTGCGCTATGGATGGCTTCATGTTCATTAAAGAACATCGCCCACCTTGTATTGAACTGGTATTCGGGTGGGTTTGCGCCAGGTGGGCCTTTCATTTCCATCGAAAGCGTACGCCCGTATACCTGAAACAGGCCCTCAACCGTGTCCAGCCAATAGCCTGCCGAAATCAATGTTGCATAGACGGGCCGGTCATCTTCAAACGCGACGAGTGTTTGCTGCTGAAGGTCAAGCGCAATCCATGGCCCGCTGACGGGTTCGGGGCGTTCAGGAATTTGCAGCACAGAAACATACTCGTCTTGCATCCACTGTCCCATTCCGATCATGTACCAGTAGTCGCCGCCAACTTCAACCGCTGCATAGATATGGAACATAGTGTACTTACCAATCAGGCGCGCTGTCGTCCAGTCGTCATCAGCCGGGCGCACGCCGGGGGCATCGCTGAAGTACCAGGCCCGCTTTTGCCATGCAATAGGGTAGGACAGCTCCTCTTCAGGAATCATAATACTGCGCGGAACTGCTTCACCATCACGTTCTTCCACATATTCAACCGGGCGCTCCAGTTCTAGCAGGGGGTAACGCATCACCTCCTCATCGCAGTCAGGGCTACGGGGCACCTGTTGCGATAGCAGCGAACACGGCCCACCGAGTTCAACACCGCGCATTTCAATGCCATCTTGCGCCATGACCGGGGTCGTTTGCTGACCAGATACCGCTATGGTTAGCATAATCAGGATTGTAAAGGCGGAAAAGCTAAACAGCGTGCGTCTCATGGATAAGTCCTCATAGGTTTATAACTCAACCGATACCAATATTTTCTTATTTTCTCCAGGAAGATCGTACGAAAGCCAGCATAGCATTGTCAAGCAACGCCTTGCCACTGCTGTACAGGTTATTCAAGTCTATGGCAAAACTTTAGCATGCACTTTCTATCCCTTTAGTTTTCTTTCGTAACAATGCCCTCAGACTTGTATAACTTTAAGCATGACGCTAAAATCCCTATAACGAGTTTGCACTACAGTCGTAACCAGCCTGATTACATTGCGATAAACGATCACAGTCTTCGCCATCAATACACTTTATATTCATATTCGCCACCAGCACAAAACTATCAGGCCACCATCGACATTATTCCGCTGTATAAGACAAGCCGGGAGCATAAACTAGATGTCAGATACCCCGTTGGATATGACGCAAATCGCCACGTCGAGCGAGCCTCGCCCGTCGGACAGCCTGAGCGACGACGCCCTGCTAGAAATGTATTGGGTGATGCTGCTTAGCCGCCGACTGGACGAACGAAGCTGGATTTTGCATCGGCAAGGGCGCATTCCGTTTCACATCTCAGGGATGGGGCATGAAGCCTGCCAGGTCGCGGCCGCTTTTGCCATTAATCGAGGCGTTGACTACGTTCACCCCTATTACCGCGACCTTGCGATGTGCCTTGCCATCGGCATTACCCCAAAAGATTTTATGATGAGCCTGTTTGGTAAAGCCGACGAGTTGAGTTCTGGCGCACGTCAAATGCCATCGCACTGGAGTTCGAAGCCACACAACATCATCTCCATGTCGTCCCCTGTTGCAACGCAGGTGCCACAAGCAGCCGGGCTCGCCTTTGCTATTAAATATCGTCTGGCGCAGGGCCTCCAAGAGGCCGATGATAATACCATGCCCCGCCTGGCATTAACCAGTCTCGGTGAAGGTTCGACCAGCCAGGGTGAATGGCACGAAGGCATGAACTGGGCTGGGGTGCATGACCTGCCGTTCGTGTGTCTTGTTGAAAATAACATTTACGCCATCTCCGTCCCGATGGAACAACAAATGGCTGTGGCGCACGTGGCCGACCGCGCCGCCGCCTATGGTGTGACAGGTGTGATCGTCGACGGTAACGACATCCTCGCCAGCTATGACGCGATGGTTTTTGCCCGTGACCGTGCCTACAACGGTGAAGGGGCTACGCTTGTTGAAGCTAAGACCTATCGCCCGGTCCCCCATTCTTCCGACGATGATGACCGCAGCTATCGCTCACGCGAAGAAGTCGAAGTATGGAAAGAAAAAGACCCCATCAACCGCTTTCAGCAACAGTTGCTGTCACGTGGGATTTTGACCCAGGACATGGTAAATGACTACGAAGGCAAAGCCCGTAAAATGATTGACGATGCTCAGAAATTTACTGAAGATGCACCCTATCCTGAGCCCGGCCCCCACCTTGACCCCACCAGCGTTTATGCACCCCCGGAGGCGTAATTAGATGCGCAACGTAACTTTGATTGATGCCGTCCGTGAAGCGATGGACGAAGAAATGCAACGTGACCCCCGTGTCTTCATTACTGGTGAGGACGTTGGGCCGCGTGGAGGTGTGTTCCGTGCGACGATGGGACTCTATGATAAATATGGCGGACATCGTGTTGTAGACAGCCCGCTGGCCGAACTGAGTATCGTTGCGGTGGGCATTGGCGCGGCAATGGGTGATTTGCGGCCGATTTGCGAAATTCAATTTGCAGACTTCATTCACCCCGCCATGAACCAGATTATCAACGAAGCGGCCAAGATGTATTACCGCAGTAATGGTGCTTGGCCGGTGCCGATGGTCATCCGTGCGCCCTATGGTGGCGGCATCAGCGGTGGGTTGTACCACAGCCAGAGCGTCGAAGCGCTGTTCGCCCATGTGCCGGGCTTGAAAATTGTCATCCCCAGCACGCCCTACGACGCCAAAGGGCTGCTCAAAAGTGCCGTGCGCGACCCCAACCCGGTCATGTTCTTTGAGCCGAAAAAAGGCTACCGCGCTATCAAAGGTGACATTCCCGACGATGATTATCTTGTGCCCATCGGCCCCGTCAATATCCGCAAACCCGGTGACGACGTGACCGTCTATGCCTATGGGATGATGGCACATTACGCAATGCAAGCCGCCGAAATGGTCGAACAGCAGGACGGTATTTCAACCGAAATCGTAGACGTTCGTACCCTGCTCCCCGTTGACCGTGAAGGCATCCTGGAACCGTTCAAAAAGACGGGTAAAGCACTCATCGTACACGAAGACAACCTCACAATGGGCTATGGTGCAGAAATTGCAGCCATCCTTTCTGGGGATGGCTTCGAGTATATGGACGCGCCAATTCATCGCCTGGCTGGCCCAGATGTGCCGGGCGTGCCCTACAGCCACCCGGTACAGGAGACGTTCATGCCCTCGCCGCAGAGTATCGCTGATGCCATTCGTGACCTGGCCGAATATTAGAGTAATTCTGGAGAAAAGAACTTGATTACCAAAGTCGTCATGCCACAACTGGGTGAATCCGTCGTTGAAGGGACGGTCAGCCATTGGTTGTGCAACGTCGGTGACACCGTTCAAGAATATGATGCCCTGCTAGAAGTCAGCACGGATAAGGTCGATACTGAAGTCTCTGCCCCCGCCACTGGAACCCTGCTGCACATTTACGTTGCAGAAGGGGAAACTGTTGAAGCGGGCACTATGCTCGCCGTTATTGGCGAACCGGGGGACGATATCCCCGGTGTTGATGATAGCAGCGGGACACAGGCCACAACATCCCCACCAGCCACCCCGCAACCTGTCGGAGCCGGGCCGGTTACCTCAAGTTCCGGCAACGGCAGCAGCGCGCAGCAACGCCAACCCGGTACACGTATCAGCCCGGTTGTGGCGCGTATGGCCGCCGAACACAATTTGGATCTGACGCAAATTGACGGCACCGGGCGCGGTGGACGTGTCACGAAAAAGGACGTTGAAGCGTTTCTGGAACAACAAACTGCACCTCAGACGGCTATTGAAGATGACACCCCACCGTGGGAACGCCCCGGCGATGGTGATCTGTTCAAGCCAACAGGTGATTTCCAGCAGCCAGGCACCCCGACGCCGATGTCATCACCGCCACCAGCGCAGCCCAAGCGCGCAACAAAGCCGCAACCACGTCCTCAGCAACAACGCTCGTCGCCCCCACCGCGTGCAATGCCAGCCGAACCGATTGCGCAGGGTAGCCCCGGCGAAACCGTTGAACTCTCACGGATGCGGCAAGCTATTGCTGACCACATGGTACGCTCCAAGCTGCAAACCAGCCCGCATGTAACCACGCTGGTTGAGATTGATATGAGCAAGGTCGCCACCCACCGCAGCACTTACAAAGCAGAGTTCGCAAAACGTGGGGTGAGTCTCACATTTACAGCATATTTGGTCGCTGCGATGGTCACAGCAAGCCAACACCACCCGCTGCTGAACAGTCAGTGGACTGACGAGGGTATTTACCTTCATCATGCGGTTAATGTGGGGATGGCGGTTGCCATTGACGATGGGCTTATCGTGCCCGTGATTCACAATGCGGATCAGCTTAATCTGCTGGGTATTGCGCAACGGGTCAATGACCTTGCCCACCGTGCCCGCAACAAACAATTGAAGCCAGACGAGGTGCAGGGTGGTACCATCAGCCTGACCAATCATGGAGTGTCCGGGAGTTTGCTGGCCACACCGATCATCAACCAGCCACAAGCCGCTATTCTCGGTGTAGGCATGATTGAAAAGCGGGTGAAGGTCATCGACGACGCCATTGCAATTCGCCCCTGTTGTTATGCAACCCTGACCTTTGACCACCGCATTGCCGACGGTGCAACAGCCGACGGTTGGCTGGTCACGCTCAAGCAAACGCTCGAAGCCTGGCCGACCGAATAACATACGGTTTTCCCTGATTTGATGAGCAAGCCATGAAGCCACTGTACAACCTGTGCAGTGGTTTTTGGTCATGTGGCTTTTGTGCTAAACTACTAGCTAGATTTCTAATAATTTGCCGGAGCAGCACGAATATGCATTTTCATAGACCTGTAAAAGCGTTTATTTTACTGTTAGCACTTGCGCTGCTGGCGGTTTGGGTTGCCCCCCCATCGCCCTCGCAACCTGTTGCCGCTCAGGATGACCCCACTGCGACGATTGAAGCACTTGCAGAAGCAGTCCACATTCAAAACTTCCGTTCCGGGCGTTCAACCAACTGGATCGGCGGCGACCTCGGTGTGCAAGGGCTGGACTCGTCCGGCGTCCCAGTCGGGTGGCAGTATGAAAACTGGCGCGTCGAAGATATTTACGACGAAAACACAGAATACACGCTTTCCGATCTGGACAAGCCCATTCTGGTGAATATCTGGGCATCGTGGTGCGGGCCGTGTGTCTTTGAATTTCCCTTCCTGACAGAATATGCACAGCAGGAAGACCTGAACTTTAACCTGTGGTTCGTCAATGCCGCGGACACCACAAAATCCGCTGCAATCCGTTTTTTGAATGGACAAGACCCCAACATCAACGCCCTGTATGATGCGGGTGATCGCTTCTCTAACGGACTTGGCAATCGTGTGCTACCCACCACGGTTTTGATTGACACTGACGGCACAGTGATTGCAGCGCATGGTGGCATTGTGACCGATAGTGTGATGGATTTCTTCAATGCAGTGGCGGCTGCTCCCCGCGCCGGGTCGTTTGATGGGTCCAACTATGACGTTGATCTTGTTGAATTGCTGCAACCTATCGACGCGGCCAACGCAACCGAAGCCCCGCTTGGGCAACAGGCTCCCGGCGTTATTGATGACGACAACTTCCGCCGCGACTACACATTCAGCGGTGAAGCAAACGACAATATTCAGGTGCGCGTCACCTACACCAGCGGCGATGTTGAACTCTATGCAGTCCTTGTTAGCCCCAGTGGTGAACTTGTCGTTCAAAACGAGGAAAGCGAAGCATCCGTTAGCGGCTTCACGCTGACCTATACGCTGCCCGAAGATGGTGATTATGTGCTGGTCGTCTCGCGCTTTTTGGAAGATGAAGGCTTTGGTGAGGGTTCCTTCAATATTCTTGTCAGCGACCCTGACGACGGTGCAACTACAACCGGCCCCAACGATACGCTGGTTCTAACTACGGATTCCTCCTCCAGCGGTGTGTTGACCTTTGAGCGCCAGCAGGAACTATACGTGCTGGACGTCGCAGCCGGACAAACGCTGACTTTCACCCTGACACATGACCTGCCTGACGAAACGCTGAACTTGCAGGTGCGGCAAGGGGCAACCCGTCTGGTGCGCTACACAACTACTGAAAACGGTGAACTGACTGTCGAAGCCACTGCTGAAGAAGGCGGCACCTATAGCGTGTTTGTCGCCCGGTCGAGCAGTTCCCGCGCTGGCCCCATCACTTACACACTGACCGTCAGTGAAACGGGTGGCGCTGGACCAGAACAAACTGGCGGCACTGACCCGGTGCAGATTGAATATGGTCAAACGGTCGAAGGGGTAATTACCAATCAAGAGTTTGAGCAGCGCTTTGAATTTGTAGGTGGTGCTGGTGATGTGGTCAACGTCACGGCCATTGCCAACCCGGATGAAGGCAATCTCGACACGACGCTGACCTTACTCGCGCCTGACGGCGAGTTGTTGGCTGAAAATGACGATGTTGAAGTCGCGACGACCGATTCTGCCCTGACAGATGTCACACTTCCGGCAGAGGGGACATATACAATTGTCGTCAGTCGCTTCCTCGGTGAAGTCGGCTTTACGAGTGGACCGTATACCCTCACACTCGACGGCACCCCTGCACCGGAAACGGATGCGCCCGATGATACAGACACCACCACTGATGTCGCCACCGAACTTAGCTATGGCGATACTATCACCGGGGAAATCACCAACGAAAACTTTGCGCAGACCTTCACCTTTGAAGCTCAGGCCGGCGACATCGTTACCATTGAAGCCGCCCGCGCTGATGACAATAGCACGCTGGATACGCTCCTCATCCTCAATGACCCCGATGGTGAGCAGGTCGCCCGCAATGATGATTTCGGCGGCACTCTCAATTCAACAATTGAAACCGTCACCCTTCAGCAGACCGGGACTTATACCATCGTCATGACCCGCTTCCTCGAGGCTGAAGGTATTTCTACCGGGGAATTCACCCTGACGCTGACCCTTGCCGAGTTTGACGGATCAGTACCCGACGACACCGATACGCCCACCACTGACGCCACCCCACTGGCAATCGGTGATTTTGTGACGGGTACTATTGATGCGCAAACCACCGAACAACGCTACACCTTCGAAGGTACAGCGGGCGAGGTTATCACACTACGCACCAGCGCCACCAGCGGCAATCTGGACACGACGCTAACCTTGCTTGGGCCTGATGGTGAAGAAATTGCCAGCAATGACGACGCCAGCTTCACTACACGTGACTCACTCTTAGATAGGATTGAGCTAACCGCAGATGGTGAATACACAGTCATTGTCGGGCGTTTTGGCGATAGCACAGGCACATTTGATATGGTGTTCTCCGCAGCGCAAGAAGGCTCACCGGATGATGACACCACCACCCCACCAGATACTGACACGGACGCAGACGCCGCGCCTCCGGTGCTTGAAGACGCTACTCCAATCAGCTACGGCGCTACGGCCGAAGGCTTTATCGACAACGAAACGGTTTCGCAGGCATTCACTTTTGAAGGCAATGCTGGCGATGTCATCACGCTATTGGCGTTTGCAACCTCTGGTGACCTTGACACGACCCTTGAACTGCGCACGCCCGATGGTGAACCCTTTGCAGCAAACGATGACGCTGAATTTGGCTCGCTGAATTCTGCAATCCTTGACCTGGAACTGCCAGCAACGGGCACCTACATCGTCGTTGTCAGCCGCTTCCAGGGCGAAGATGGCAGCACCAGCGGCGACTTCATCCTGACGCTAACAGCCGCTGGTGTCACACCACCTGACCCTGAACCGGGTGCGGTTGCCGCGACGCCACTCAGCTATAGTGAAACCGTAACTGGCACCATCAACGCCGAGACGTTTGAAGTACTCTACAGCTTTGTGGGCAATAACGATGACGTTGTTACGATTGAGATGCGCAACCTCGATGGCACATTTGCCCCGGCGTTGTTTTTGCTCAACGAACGTGGCGAAATCGTTGCGCGGCCGGGTGCGCCTGGCGGTATCGGCAGTGATGCAGCCATCAGCGAGTTTGAGCTTTCTGGGAGTGGCACCTATACCATCCGTGCAACACGTCTACGCGGCGAAAATGGCACTGGCAGCGGTGATTTTGAGCTTACATTGACACTGGTTGAAGCTGGCACACCCGGCTCTGATGTTGGCGACCCGGCAACAACGGGTGATTCTGTACTCAGCTATGGCGACACGGTTACGGGTGAAATCACGAACGAAAACTTTGCACAGACGTTCACTTTTGAAGCACAAGCCGGGGATGTTGTCACCATTGAAGCCGCGCGCGCTGAAGATGGTACCTTAGATACCCTGCTTATCCTTGAAGACCCGGACGGTGAAGTAGTAGCACGGAATGATGACTTCGGCGGGACGCTCAATTCAACGATTGAAGCTGTCACACTCGAACAAGCCGGCACGTACACCATCACCATGACACGTTTCCTTGAAGAAAGTGGTGCTTCGACAGGTGAATTCACGCTGACCCTGACGCTGATTGAAGGCAGCGACGTAGACACCACACCATCCGATACTGATAACGTTGATACTGGTGATTCGCCAATCCTGGCAGCAGATGAGACGGTAACAGGTACCATCACGAACGAGGATTTCGAACAGCGCTTTAGCTTCAATGCCGATGCTGGCGATGTCGTCACCATTGAGCTGCGTGCAGACAACAGTGAGCTTGACCCGCTGTTGCAGGTGTTGACCCCTGATGGCACAGTTCTGGCCGAAAACGATGATGAAGATTTTATCAGTACCGATTCACTGATTGAGGCGCTGGAACTGCCTGCCGACGGTACCTACACCGTAGTGGCGACACGCTTCAATGGTGAGAGCGGGTTGAGTACAGGCGACTATGTATTGTTGCTCACCTTTGGCTCAGCCCCCCCAGAGGATACCGATACACCTGATGTTGATGAACCAACAGACCCGAACGAAGTACGCGCTATCAACTTCGGTGAAACGGTGCAAGGCGAATTAACCAACGCCAACTTCGCCGACGAATATACCTTTGAAACTGAAGCTGGTGATACAGTATCCATCGAGCTGCGGGCCACCTCTGGTGATCTGGATACCCTGCTTGAGTTGTATAACCCCACTGGTGAGCTAATTGCATCGAATGATGATGTCGATCTCTTTAGCGATAACCTCAATTCGGCGCTCAACAACATCTTGCTGGGCGGCGGAACGCACACGATTGTCGCGACACGCTTCGATGGTGCAGAAGGCGAGACAACAGGCACATATGAGCTGACCCTGACGCGCAATTCTGCCACCGATTTCACAGACGCAACCCCGCTCAGCTATGGCGACAGCGCAGCGGGCACCATCACTGATGACAACGTTGAAGATATTTACACGTTTACAGGTACGGCCGGTGATACCGTAACCATCGAAATGACCGCCACCGATACACTCGACACACTGTTGCTCTTGCTTGGGCCTGACAATCAAGAAGTCGCCTTTAGCGATGACTTCGACCCAGAAATTAGCTTTGACGCGGCAATCGTTGACTTCGTGTTGCCTGTTGATGGCACCTACACCATCATTGCGACGCGCTACGATGCCGGCGATTTCTCCACCGAAGGTGATTACACCCTGACGCTGACCCTTGCAGGTGCAGCAGCACCAGATGTTCCTGACACTGACACCACCCCGCCGGATGATACCGATACCGATACGACTCCTGCGCCCACCACCGATGGCCAGGTCTTAAGCGCTGACATGCCGGTTCAGGGAACAATCAACGCTGAAAATCTCGACGACCGCTATGTGTTCACAGGTGAGGCTGGTGAGATCGTGACGATCAGCATGGTTGCGACGGGTGGCGGTTTGGACCCCTACTTGAGCTTGCTGAATGCTGAGGGTGTCGAAATCGCGTTTAACGATGACAACATCAAGGCTATCGGCAACGACGCGCTGATCTTGCAGTTCAAGCTACCCGCTGACGGTACCTACACCGTTGTTGCCACACGCTATGGTGCGTTCTATGGACAAAGCGCAGGCGATTATGAACTGACGCTGGTCCGCAACTAACCTCAATGATTTTGTCTCTGTGGGTGATGGTGCCAGCGCTACAGGCCATCACCCTTTAGTTTTGCCGGAAAGTCTGATGTATCACGACCAACTGCAAGCGGCACTGCAACGGGCGTATGAACTGCTAAAATCCGGGCAACGCCAGCACGCCTATGGCATTCTGTCCTCGGTTTGTCACCAACACCCCGAAAATCCCGATGCCTGGTGGCTAATGGCGCACGCCGTTGAAAATCCACGCTATCGGCTCGACGCGCTCGAACGGTTGCTGGCACTCAATCCAGACTACCCCCGTGCTGCTGAAAAACATGCTCAGGTGCAGGCTTTGATGTACCAACAAGCACGCACCCGCAACACGGCCGCGCCATTGGAACAACACGCCCGCAACGGATACTGGTTGGCCATCCTCGCGCTATCGTTGTTCATGTTTAGCCTGGTGTTGGGCGGGGTGTTGGTCGTCACCATGAGCGAGGAAGCTCCTGAGCTTTCGCAGGCGCTGGTGAACGTCGTTAGTACCTCTGCGGCTGAACAACGTAACGGCATTGGCCCGGGTGGGCTGGCCGGTGTGTTTAGTGTACCCGTCGCAACCCCGGACCCGGCGCAATTCGGGGAAACCTACTGGCAGGGCTCTGGTGATGCTTTCACGATGGAGTCACAGGCTGTTGACGGACGCTACCTGCGTTTCTACGAGTTCCCGGTGACGATTTACGTTGATGGCGCAAATAATCCCCAGTGGCAAGCCTATGTAAATGCCGCCGTTGTTGATCTGAAGCAGGTAGTGGATATTGAACAAACCAATAACCGCGACGGAGCCGATATTCTGCTTGAAATTCGCGACTCCAACACTGTTCAGCGCGAATGTGAAGTCCTCGCGTTTACGCGGGTCGTCGGATGTGCGTCGATAGAGTATCGTGGTGGGCTACTGCGCCGCCCGGTGATTCGTGGCCACGCGATTGTCGCCACTGACACCAACAATCCGACTGGCACTATCCTACACGAGCTAATGCACGCGCTTGGTGTCGTCGTCCATAGCCCCAACCCATCAGATGTCATGTACTTTGAAGAAACCCCTTTCGGCGCACCTACCCTGACCCAACGTGACTTGAATACACTGCGGCGGTTGTATGCCTCGCCCTCTTACGCTGACTGACCTGACCCGCCTTGCCTGAGTGATGAGTACCCCGCCACACAATGAGCAAACGCTTGCCTGGATTGCATTGGGCATGATTCCACGTGTTGGCGGCAAACTCCTCACGGCGCTGCTAGCAACTTTTGGCGACCCAACAACTGTATTACAAGCGGACTACAAAGCGCTGCGGACAGTGCCCGGGGTAGGTCATAAAACCGCTGAAAGCATTCTGGCAGTAGATGTTGCATACGTTTCCAAACAGCTTGAGCAGTGGCAGAAACAGGGTATTCAGACCGTCACCTGGGATGATCAGCAATACCCATCTCAATTAACAGACGTTGATGATCGACCGCCTGTATTATTTGCCCTGGGTACACCAGGACCAGAGGCCACGAGGCAACTTGCCCTGGTCGGCACCCGCCAACCTTCACCAGAAGCTCGTCTGCTCACAGCGCAACTCGGCTACAAACTTGCAGATGCAGGGTGGGGGGTCGTCAGTGGGTTGGCACTGGGGATCGACACCGCTGCCCATCAGAGTGCGCTTGCGACACGGCAATCCGTCGCTATGACGCAGGCCGTTGTTGGCTGCGGGGTCGATGTGGTTTACCCAACCGAAAATCGGGCTCTACGCAGTCGAATTCTAGAACGTGGCGGCGCAATCCTTTCAGAAGTAGCCCCGGGTGTTGCCCCGGCTCCTTCGCTGCTGGTCGCACGCAACCGCATCATCACAGGGCTGGCGCAAGTTGTTGTTGTGATTGAAAGCCAGGTTGAGGGTGGTGCAATGCACGCAGCACGTTTTGCCTATGCACAGGGGCGCGAGGTGTGGACCGTTGACGATGCTCAGGCCACGGGCAACCAGAAACTCATTGCTGAAGGCGCAAAAGTGATTCCTCTGCACGCAGGCGGGTTAGACCAATTCATTGCTGTCATTGAACGAGACGCTGCACCCTAGCTCGCATCGTCTGCCATTTGCAGCACGGTCAGCAAGTCGCGTGTTTGGCCTGTGGGTACGTCAGCGAGAGGCGTCTGGTGCAATCGAATCAATGTCAGCACGAGAACATCATCGCACACCTGCCCGACAATTTCCGCGCCCCATTCTGGGTGCCTGGCACTGACAACCAGCGCCCGTCGCCACCCCATAGCCTCGCCCTTGCTCCATTGCGCAAACTTGGCCGGCAGCAACGTCTTCACCGCGACAGCGAGAATACGCTCCGGTATACCAAACCGATAGCGGGTCTTGCCAATGTCGTGCAATAACGCTGCCGTGAGCAAGGCCGGGCTAATATGTCCAGCCGCACACAGGCGCTTATAGACGCGCAAATGATGCTGACGGTCATTTTTGGACATCGTGAGGAAAAGTTGATGTAATACAGGCGCCAGGTGTTGCGCCGCAAGGGCATCGTCAACCGGCCGCCAGGGAGCCGTAAGTGCCTGTAGCGTTTGTTTGATGCGATAGGGGATTTTACGCCACACTAGATAAAGGCATCTCCAAGCGCAATTGTCATCAAGAAGCGGATGATAGGCCCAAAGATCACCCCTAACGGACTTGGCACAACTGGCAACGCCAGCGGAAACAGCAGCAACAACATCAGCCCCAGCGTAGATTCGCGCTCATAACGGGCGAGGTCGCGGGCCTGGTGTGCTGGCAAGAGCCCCAGCAGAATCTTCCAGCCATCCAGCGGTGCCAGCGGAATCAGGTTAAAGAGGAACAGCACGAAGTTAAAGAAGACAATGGTGAACAATACCTCGTAGATAAACCCGGTGCTGCCAAGAATACCCACTACTTGCAGCAAGCGCATTGCAACCCCGACCACCATACCGATAATGAGATTCGTCACCGGGCCGGCGAGGGCCGTTAACATCAAGCCCCGTTGTTCGTTGGGGTAAAAGGCATTGACGTTGACCGGAACAGGTTTGGCCCAGCCGAACCCAACCAAAATTGCAAGAATAATGCCGACAGGTTCTAGATGGGCGCGGGGGTCCAGCGTTAGACGCCCAGAATAAACCTGCTGGCGGTCACCAAGCTCGTATGCAGAGCGTGAGTGGGCGTATTCATGCAATGTAAAGCCAACAATCAAGCCAATCACACGCCCCAGAATGACCGATATAGCGGGGATTCCACCAATCACGACTGTGCGTCCTCCAGTGAATGCACCGTTTCAGTGCAACGTTTTTCCATAATCAAACCGTCTTCACCGTCCAGATAATAGCGGCGGCGACGGGTGATCTGACAATACCCGATTTGTTCATAAAGTGCGATGGCCGGGTCGTTCGAAGCCCGCACCGTAAGCCGAACGCGCTCTAGCTCAAAATAGCGTTCCGCCCATTGCAGCATAAACCGCCCAATGCCGCACCGTTGATGGTCTGGGTGAACACCAACCGTGATAACCCAGGCAGGCTGTCGTGCCAGCCACGGCCGCGAAAGTGATAAGAACCCTGCCAGATGACCTTCCGGGCTAAGCACTTTAAAGTTATGAATACGTGGCGTCAGGAACAGCATCCAGATTTCAAGTAATGGGTAGGCGTCTTTTGGGAAGATCAGCTTTTCAAAGCGACGGATCCGTACACTATCGCGCAGGTTGGCGCGCGCAAGTTCATAGTCTTTGAAACTAACGATCATGTTGTTGCCAGTGTGGACGCCTGTTGTACATCATCAATCGCTTCGACGGTATCCCGCAAGGATGCAACCTCCTCACGAATACTCTGTCGCAGACGAACGGTCCGGCTGCTGTCGACGTCACGGGCATCAAGTAATTGGACCTGCGCGAAGATGGTGCCAAGCGCGGCCACAGTGTTGTCAAGCTGGATGTCAGCGCGTTTGATGTTTGTTTCTAGCGCCCGGAGGTTTTCAAGCTGCGTCTGGCGTAGGCGGATAGACTCTTCCAACTCAGCGCGAATCGTCGGTTCACTTTCGCCTTCAAGCCGTTGTTGTAGCAATTTAAGTTCATCAGGAACACGGGCACGGTCACGACTCAGCAGCGAGTTTTCCTCGTACATATCAATGCGTCGTGCAATGCGATACACCTGCTCTACCCAGTCATTGAGTTCACTGGCAGTGGTGTTAAGCTGAATACGCATCGCCCCGCCGCGTTGTTGCGCCACGGTACGGATATTTTCAAGATATTCCAATGCTTGTTGCACGCGCTGGCGGGCCCGGGTGTTTTTGATCTCGGCCGGGTTGAACTGGGTGCGGGCCATATCCTGCAACACAGACTCCACGAGGGTTTCATCACTGAGGCTGGCCACCACGAACCCAACCACCCCAATTAGCCCCATCAACAACCACAACACCGCTGGCAAGCCAAGCACGCTCACATTAAGTGCAAACGCCACCAGTGCCACCAGTACAATTGTCGCCGTTTGCGGGCTCAACACTGCCGACTGAATCATTTTGTTACGAATACGCCGCTCTACAGACGAATCGTTCACAGAACGCATTCCCTTTCCAATGCTTATGGTTTGTGCTTATCGCCAATGGGAGCTTTATTCGTCATCCATCCCCAGACGACGACGGCGTTCTTCAAGTTGGGCTTCAATCTGGCTTTGCCCCACCGCTTCTTCGACTTCGTTCTGCAAACGTCCAGCGGCGATTTCAGACTCTGCTTCGGCACGGTCAAGTTCGAACAGGATATTTTCGCTCATGCGACGAATATCGTCATCGCTGCTATCCGACAAATCGTCCAGACTACGCATGGTGCGTGTGGTGACCTTCTTCGCCTCTGTGAGTTCAATCAAGGCGCGCAACTGTTCACGCTGTTGTCGAATCAACACCAGACGATGTTCGAGCTTGCGGCGTGAATTGAGCAACTGTTGATATTCTTCTTCTTGCTGGGCGAGGCGCTGGCGATATTCTTCCGCAATCTTCTGTTTATTATTGAGGTCCGTTTGTGCGGCGACGGCCAGCTCATTTTTACCTTTGCGCAACAACGTATCAATGTCGTGATCAAGTTTTTCGATCTGGGCGGTGTATTCGTCATACTTGCGGCGCAGGCTTTTGACCGTTCCGCCAATGGTAGCAGCGGTGTCTTCAAGGTCAGTCAGGTTACGTTCAGCATCACGTAGATATTCGTCAATAACACGCAACGAATTATTACGTAATGCACGATCCAGCAAGCCATGTACACTCGCTGAAATAAGTGTATTGAATTTATTTAGTACAGAGGCCATGGGCAGACTTCCTTATTTACTTACCACGAGTTGGTGTTGGGTGGCGTTTTGTCAGGGTGTTAGAGAAGATGCCGTGCAGCAAGTTCGGGTTCGTTCATCACAACTATACGTACATTTCAGTCAATTGGTTGCGCTTCAGGCATTTAGTCAATTAGTCAATTTCGGCCGGGAAGTAGAGATAGAATATTGAGCCATTGTCAACTTCTGAGTCAAGTGTAATGGTGCCGCCATGCATTTCTACGATACGTTTGGCTATTGTCAAGCCGGCACCCGCTCCTTGATCTTCATATTGCTTACGATTGATCTGGTAAAATAGGTCAAAAATTCGACTGCGCTCGTCTTCCGGAATACCACGCCCTTCGTCATGGACTGCAAAGACGATCATGTCACGCGCTTCGTCATGGAAGACATGCAGCTTGACGGTGGTGCCGGCTTCACTGAATTTCTGTGCGTTGTCTATTAAACAGCGGATGCCTTTGCGCATATATTCCGCATACCCCATCATCGGCGGTAAATCCGGGTTAATGACCAGCACAAACTCTTGATTTTCGCGCTCGGCTTCCTGCTCGGCCTCAAAACGGAGAGGTTTAAGCAACAGTTGATAATCCTCAATCAGTCCACGATGCAGCACATATGATTCTTCGGCTTCGTCAGTCTGCAATTCGACCAGCACAATAAAATTCTCAATCAAACGGCGCAGCCTTGATGCACCAGAGTCAATGCCCTGCAAAAAGGTGCGCATGGTGTCGGTGTTGAGCGCGTCGGGGTCAGTTTGTTGCAGCATATCATTGTAGGCGACAACATACGTAATCGGGGTGTTAAATTCGTGATACAAAATCGTCATGATCTTACGTTTGGTGTCAGCAACTTCTTGTTCGTACTTCTGGCGTTGCAAGCGTCGGCGCTTGAGCTTGGCCGACACAGCGACCAGCAAATCTTCAGGGCCAAACGGTTTCGTCACGTAGTCGTCTGCGCCCAGTTCTTTGCCCAGGTTCTGGTCAGAACGTTCGCCCTTGGCTGTAAGGAAGATGAACGGCAGGTCAATCCAGTTGGTTTCGGAACGAACAGCGTTCAGGAACTCATAGCCATCCATCACTGGCATCATAATGTCTGACACAATGAGGTCTGGCAATGGATAGGAGCGTCGCAACACGTCGAGGCCGCTCTTACCGCTATCAGCGGTCACGACTTCGTAGCCATCCAGTTCAAGAATGTCGCGAATACCTTCCATCAAGTAGATGTCGTCTTCTACGACGAGGATTTTGCCTTTAACATCACGCTCGGCATTCATGGTGCATGCTCACTATTCACTTAAATAATCGGCGTTTGGCGTGATAATCCCAAACGTAACAACATTTAGCTTTCAGTGTAGCAAAGTTTGATACTTTCATCAGCCCAAAATCAGCAGTGACACTTGACGATTCCATCTAGCGTTGGCACATTTACGGAAAATGCCTGATAATGTAGCAAACATAACTCAAGATTACATCATTTTAGAGCGTAACCTGATGACAAATCAACCACAATTCATTGACGACGCCAGCGGCGTGATTGCCCCCACCGCCCCACCACCACCGCGCCAGCGTCCCAGTGAGGCTCAACGTCGTAGCCAGTTGTTTAGCGCCAATTTTGACTTGTATTTGCTGGCTGTCGTTGGGCTGCTCTGTTCTATTGGTCTGTTGATGGTCTATTCTGCAAGTATTGACGCCTCCTTTTTGGCGACCGAAGACGCGAGTACGACCTATTTTTTTGAACGCCAACTATTCCCCAATTTAACCGTCGGCCTGATTGTGATGTATATTCTCGCCCGGTTGGACTATCGCTTGTGGCGACGACTCAGCATACTCGGCATGCTGGGCATTATTGCCAGTTTGGTGCTGGTGCTGGTAGTGGGTGATGACCGCTTGATGGCGAGACGGGCCCTGCTCAGTGGGTCGTACCAGCCGGGTGAAGCAGCTAAGCTGGTGGTGGTGGTGTATATGGCGGCCTGGCTAGCCTCAAAGCGGCACAAACTCCGCAATATTACCTATGGGATACTCCCGTTCAGTATCATGGTCGGTACCGTCTCCACACTGATCATCCTACAGCCTGACATTTCAACCGCCGCCAGTATCCTCGCCACAGCATTGACCATGTTTTTCCTTGCCGGGGCAAGCTGGGCTCAACTTTTTGTAGTGGGCGTTGGCGGGGTTTCGGCAAGCTGGTTCATCGCGACGCAGTTCGAATATGCCCGCCAGCGTATTGACGACCACCTCGCCGCTATTGAAAACCTCACGCTCGCCAACGACCACGTGCAAGCCGCTATCGTCGCCTTTCTGGACGGTGGGCTGTTCGGTGTTGGCCTTGGTGAAGGCCGCCAGAAATATGTGATTCCGTTTCCGCATACCGACAGTGTATTCGCTGTCATCGGTGAAGAACTGGGGCTATTTGGCTGCGCGGTGGTGATTGCGCTCTATGTGGCTTTCGTCTTCCGGGGCTTCACGGTTGCACACAATGCACCCGATGCGTTCGGGGCGTTGCTGGCGTCTGGCATTACCATCTGGCTGGTCTACGACGCGCTCTTGAATATCGCCGTGATGACTGCACTGGTTCCGCCGACGGGGGTGGCGTTGCCGTTCATCAGTTTTGGTGGGTCGAGCCTTGTGAGTGCGCTGGCCGGGGTGGGGCTGATTCTGTCTGTGTCCCGTGTATCAGCACGCATACCCGTCGAAGAACGCGAACGACGTTGGGCCGAAGAAGACACACCGCCCCCACCAAAGCCCGTAGCCCCCAGGCCTGTGCAGCGTGAACAGATGGTGCGCCAGCCCAGCAAAGCTAGCCGCAAGCGCCGCCCGCGCCAGATCGAACGTATTGCCGCCCCAGCCACGGAACCTGATGTGCAGCACCGTTCGACCGCTGATTTTGACGCCGCGCTAGAAGTGCTGGAGCCACCCCGGTCAGCACTCACCAGCAATGAGGACGATAGTCGTCAGCGTGATATGTCCTATATGCCAGATGACGCCGAGAACGACAATAGTCGCAGTCGCACCGATGACGACGACATCGAGCCACCGAGCAGCACATTAGCAGAGGAGACACCCGAGGATGACGACCCGGATTCTGATCTCGGCGGGGGGGACCGGCGGGGGCGTATATCCCGCATTAGCTGTCGTTAGTGCCCTACAGGCGAGCGAAACGCCTGTCCAGCTACATTTTGTAAGCAGTGCCAACGGTATTGAAAACGAACTTGTTGCCAACTCAGACATTCAATTTGACGAGTGGCAACGTGTGCAGGGTGGGCCACTACATGGTGTCAACCCACTGCGCAAGGTCGTCAGTGTGTTCCGGCTTGGGATTGGTACCCTGCAAGCAACGACGCTATTACTACGCAAACGCCCGGCGGTGGCATTTTTGACAGGTGGCTGGGTGGGGGTACCGATTGCAGTCGCCGCCCGGTTGTTGCGTGTTCCGGTTGTAATCTTTGTACCCGATGTCGAGCCCGGCCGCACGTTGAGCGTCCTCGGTCGCTTTGCCAGTGCCATCACTGCAACCGTCGCTGAAACCGCACAGTTCTATGCAAAGAACAAAACTGTCATCGCCACCGGGTATCCGTTACGCGACGGATTACTGGACGCCACGCGCGAAGCAGGTCTGGCGGCGTTTGGTTTATCGGCAGAGTGTCGTACGTTGCTGGTTTTTGGTGGCAGCCGTGGTTCACGAGCGATTAACCGCATGATCTATAACCACATGGAACATCTCTTAACGGTCATACCCGACTTGCAAATTCTCCATATTTCAGGACAATTGGACGCAGAAGAAGTTGCCGCTGCACATCATGCGTTGCCTGCCAATGTTCAGGCGCGATACCATGTACGCGACTATGTACATGAAATGGGCTTGGCACTTGCCGCTGCCGACCTGGTTGTGAGTCGGGCTGGGGCCGCAACCCTGGCGGAACTTCCAGCTTTTGGGTTGCCCGCCATTCTGGTACCGCTCGCCTATGACTGGCATTATCAGGAAGTTAACGCTGATTGGTTAGCCGAACGCGGCGCAGCAATTCGGCTGGACGAGGGCGACATGCAGACACAATTGATCCCATTGCTTCAAACGCTGTTTGTTGATGACCCGGCGCGTTACAGGGCGATGGTGGCAGCAGCGGAATCGTTAAAGAAAACTGATGGTGCGCAGGCGGTGGCCGGCGTTATTTTGGACCAGGCTACAAAATAAGGATTCGTGATGATAAGTTTGGGCAGTTTTTTGTGGTTTATGATTATTCTTTTTGCAGTGGTTGGCTTTCTACGCGGCTTCAGCAAAGAGTTTGTTGCACTTGCCGGGATTATTCTGGCGCTGTTTACGCTTGTACAGTTCGAGTCCTTTTTTGACAATTTAGGACGCGGTTCTGGTAGCGAACAGGTATTTTATGTGAAAGCGCTATTTTTGCTGGTCGTCACCTTTTTCTCATACCAAACCCCACCTGAACGGGTGACCCCTTCCCGCCGCCGTGGGCGTGACAACCGCGATGAGTGGCAAAGCCGTATTCTCGGGGGTCTTGTTGGTGGGTTTAACGCCTACCTGGTGTTCGGCTCGTTGTGGTATTTCATGGAACAACTTGCCTACCCATTGTCGCCAAATGTCACACCCCCCAGCCCCAATTCAAGTAGCGCAGAGATGGTTTCCAACCTCCCGCTGGTATGGATGCAGGAAGGGAATCTGTTGACATTAGCTGTGATTGTGCTGTTCCTCTTTATTTTGATCGCTATTATCTAAGCTGTCGCCGAAATGCATTATCATATTATGGGCGTCGGTGGCTTTGGCATGTCAGCACTGGCGCGAGTGCTGGTAAAACGTGGGCACACGGTCAGCGGCTGCGACATGCGCCCGAATAACATCACTGCCGCGCTACAAACTGAGGGTGTCATCATTCAGTTTGGGCATGATGCAGCCCATCTACAAAATGTTGACATTGTGCTGGCCAGTTCCGCTATTCCAGAAAACAACCCTGAAATCGAAGCGGCGCGTCAGTACGGCATCCCCGTTTATGAACGACGACAAGCAATGGCATTGCTCACAAGCGGCTTTCGCACCCTTGCCATTGCGGGAACACATGGCAAAACGACAACAACCGCGCTACTGACGCATGTCTTAACCGCGACCGGACGCGATCCTTCAGCGATCATCGGCGGGGTGATGCAAGACACCACCTCAAATGCACGAGTGGGGCAAAGTGATCTATTCGTAATTGAAGCTGACGAATATGGTGAAATGTTCCTCGGCTTGACACCGGAAATCGCGGTAATCACCAATATTGAACACGACCACCCCGACCGCTTCCCTGACCTTGACACAATGATTCACGCTTTTCAGCAATTCGCGGGCCAAATTGTCCCACATGGTGCCTTGATTGGGGGCATAGACAGTGCGCCCGTCGCAGACCTGATTGAAATGCGACAGTGGCAGGGGATGGCGACAAGCACCTACAGCTTACAAAACTCCGACGCGACGTGGTTTGCCGATGACATCCAATTTGATGTTTCAGGAAAGCTACAGTTTAACATTCACTATGAAAACAGCTTGCTTGGACGTGCCACGCTGCCCTTGCTCGGCACGCATAACGCCCAGAACGCGCTGGCGGTATGCGCAGTAGCAGACCACCTTAGTATTCCGGCACCAGAAGTGATTGCTGCGCTAGCCACATTTCCCGGCACACAACGCCGCTCTGAAATCATGGCGCATGTACAGGGGATAACTATTGTCAATGACTACGCTCATCACCCGACGGCTGTCCGCGCGACCCTGAATGCATGGCGGCATGTTGCAAAGCGGCTCTGGGCGGTCTGGGAACCACACACTTATACTCGTATGCGTGCTTTGGCTCCCGAATTTGCCATAGCGTTTAGTAGGGCCGATGTTGCGCTGGTGCTGGATGTATATTCGGTGCGAGAGGAAATCACACCCGGGTTAAGCGCCCCCAACCTCGCCCGTATGATGCAAGAGGCTGGTCACGCTAACGCCCGCTATGGTGGCACCTTCAGTGATGCCGCTGCAACGCTTGCGCGTGAAGTTCAAGCGGGCGACGTGGTCGTTATCATGAGTGCGGGTGATGGGCCAGAAGTTGGGCACCTGTTGCACCAACAGCTAGAGGGCAACGCATGAAAGAATTTGAGACGTTAGCGCAAGACCTAAACGCGAAAATTAAATACAACGCTCCCCTTGCCCCCTACACAGCAGCCCGGCTTGGTGGCGCAGCAGACACACTCTGCATTGCAAGCTCAACGGATGTGCTAATCGAAGCTGCACGTATTGCTCATCATGCGCAAATGCCGTGGATTATCCTTGGTGGCGGCGCAAATGTCCTCGTTTCTGACAATGGTTTTGAGGGGCTTGTCATCCTCAACAAGACCAACACCAGTTCCATTGATGACACAACCGGGCTGGTTGAAGCTGAAAGTGGTGTCTCACTCATCACTCTGGCACGCCGATGCATGAAACGCGGGCTGAAAGGGCTGGAATGGTGTGTGAGTGTACCGGGCACGCTTGGTGGCGCAGTGGTCAATAATGCCGGGGCACATGGCGATGATATGACGAGTAGTGTATTGCGTGTGGCTATTTTTGACCTTGCCAAAGACCAGCTCGTGTCATGGGGGCTTGAGCAACTCGACTATGATTATCGGCATAGTAGCCTTAAAGGCCACCACGGCCAGTACATCATCACCGCCACAACCCTGCAACTCGACGCCGGGCACACCCCTGCCGATTTGCAAGCCATTGCCGACGGATTTATCGCCCACCGCAAACGCACCCAGCCCCCCGGCGCAAGCATGGGTTCAGTGTTTAAAAATCCCTCTGGCGACTACGCCGGCCGCCTGATCGAAGCCGCAGGCCTCAAAGGTCATCGTATCGGTGGGGTGCAAGTCTCGCCCGTACATGCCAACTTTTTCGTGAACGACGACAGCGCCACTGCAACAGACTACAACGCCTTGATTGAGCATGTCCAACATGTGGTGCATGAGCAGTTTGAGGTTGCCCTGGTTCTAGAAATCGAACGTTTAGGAGTCGGTTTTGAGTCTTAAGCGTACCCGGGAATGTGCTAAGATAGGTGTATCGTCAAATTCAATGCAGAGTTTCTATGTTTAACACCGACCGCAAACGCCGCGAACGCCTCCGCTTGAAACGCGAACAGTCGCCGCAAACACCACCGCAAACTGAGTCCCCCCAGCGTACCCCGCTTGCGTCGTCTACTCAAGTCAACGCAGATGACCGCCATGTGCGGGCCGCCCCCGGTCGAAGTGCGCGTAAGCGTCGCCGCAAACTCCGCAAAGAGGCACGTAACGTTACGTCCAGCGTTAGCATTGACGAAACAGAGCCGTCCAATTGGCTAAGCCATGCACTGGCAGAGCGCCTGAATCTAAAACCTCGGAACCTGCGCGAAAAACGGCAGTTGCGCCAGCAAGAAGCCCGCCGTGATTTGAAGAAACCCGACGCACGGGTGCGGCCAATGGGTGTAGTCTGGATTTCGTGGCGCTGGCTGTCTGGCTCATTATCGCTGTTTCTAGCCGTGGTACTCTATGCGATGTTGGGATCGCAGGCGTTTACTGTCAACACTATTGCGGTGGGTGGTGAGCGCTACGTTTCGCCAGAATGGGTCTTCGAATCGACCGATCTGGCAGGCAAAAACCTCTTTACGGTGAATGCAGACACTATTGAAGCGCGGTTAGAAAGCAACCCCAGCATTGCGGATGCGCAGGTCTATGTATCATGGCCGCCCAATGCGGTTTCGGTCGTAGTTGCAGAACGTGACCCGGTACTTATATGGGAACAGGGCGACTTTCGCGTGTGGGTCGATGTCAATGGTATTGTGATGTTTCAACGTGAAGAACGCGACGACCTCATTCGCATTGTGCATGTCGGTGAGGATGAAGAACCGCTTGGCGTTGGCAACACAATTGACCGCGACATTGTGGCCGGGGCATTGCAACTGCACGCAAAATTACCTAGCATAAAGGTATTCTTTTTTGACCCGGTCAATGGGCTGGGCTATTTTGATGAACGTAACTGGCGGGCCTGGTTCGGTGTCGGTACAGACATGCAACGCCGCCTGGACGTTTATGACCAAATTGTGCGCATGAATTATCCAAACGTACAATTCGCTGAAATTGATGTTTCGAACGCGGACTATCCAGTCTACGAAGTCCGTTACGCTACCGAATAATAGGACATTGCATGGGCGAGATCGTCGTCGGAATCGACATTGGAACCACCAAAATTTGTACACTGGTTGGCGAAGTACGGGCCAACGATACCTATATCCTTGGTGTGGGCATTGAACCAGCGCGAGGAATGCGTAAAGGCATGGTGACCGATGTAGACGCGCTCAGTGCCAGTATCTCGTCTGCTGTCCATAAAGCAGAGCGGTCAAGTGGCTATGAAATCGGGCGGGCCTTTGTTTCGCTGTCGGCCACAAATGCACGCAGCCTCAATAGCAGTGGCGTGACCGGGATTGCCGGGAATCGTGAAGTTGACGACACCGATTTGCAACGCGTCATGGAATCGGCCCGCGCCATTCAGGTTCCGCATGGACACGAAATCTTGCATACTATCCCGCGTCGTTACAACCTTGACGACTATATCGGCGTTCGCAACCCACAGGGAATGCATGGTTATCGGCTCGAAGTCGATGCCCACATTATCATGTCGTCTAGCACCAGTCTGCGCAACTTTGAAAAATGCGTCGAAAAAGCAGGCGTCTATGTAGACCGTTTTATCCTGAATCCGCTGGCTTCTGGTGACATTGTGTTGACCAACACTGAGCGCGAGTCCGGGGTTATGGCGCTGGATATTGGCGGTGGCACAACCGACATTGCCGTGTTTATTGACGGTTCTATCTGGCATACGGGCTCAGTACCGGTTGGCGGGCAACACGTCACCAACGACATCGCGCAGGTGTTGAGCCTGCCGTATGAAATCGCTGAATCCGTCAAACTCGACTTCGGGCACGCCGACCCACGCGAAGTCAACGCCGCAGAGACGTTCCCGGTGCAACCTTTTGGCGAAGAACGCCTCAGCAAGGTTAAGCGCCTTGACCTGGCAAATATCATCAATGCACGGGTAACTGAACTGTTTGAACTGGTGCAGGCCGAAATGGAAAAAAGCGGCTATCAGGGCCTGTTACCAGCCGGCGTGGTGCTAACAGGTGGCGCAAGTTTGTTGCCGGGTATGCGGGCCATTACCAGTCAGGTTTTGCGTGTGCCGGCCCGCCTGGCCCAACCTGAAAACATCAGTGGTATGACGGATATGCTGCGTAGTCCGTCATTTAGTACCGTCGTTGGACTTCTGCGGCTTGGCCTGATTATGGACATTGAAGACCGTCGCCAGCATGATGTTGAAAAAACACGCCCGGCTAATAACACGCAACAGGGCGGGCTCGGCAAGTTGTTGGGTGGGTTCTTCAAACGCTTCTTACCAGAGGATGAGCAGTTTTCATAGTGACATTATTCCGCTCTGTACTGCCGGGTACTTTCGCAGAAATGGTTTTTGACGTACAATCGAGCGCAATACGTTAAAAATAGAGCTATTGAGTTGCGCTAACTAAATATATAAGGGAGCATCGACGTATGGTTGACCAGCCCATGTTTTTAGAACCAGAAGACAATTTCGCTAACATCAAAGTCGTTGGCGTGGGCGGTGGTGGCGGCAACGCTGTTAACCGCATGATAGACGAGGGGATGGGTGGCGTAGACTTTATCGCCATCAATACCGACTCGCAAGCCCTTCTTATGAGTAAAGCCAAAACACGTGTCCGTATTGGGGACAAGCTGACACGGGGACTTGGCGCTGGTGGTAACCCCGAAATTGGCCGTAAAGCCGCTGAAGAAAGTACCGACGAAATCTACGAGGTTTTGCGTGGCGCAGACATGGTCTTCATTACCTGTGGCATGGGGGGTGGCACAGGGACTGGCGCAGCACCTGTTGTTGCACAGGCCGCACGCGAACTTGGTGCGCTAACCATCGGCGTTGTGACGCGCCCATTTACGTTCGAGGGCGCACGCCGCATCCAATCTTCGGAAATGGGAATTGAAAACCTCAAAAGCGGTGTAGACACCCTGATTGTGATACCGAACGACCGTCTGCTACAGATTGTAGACAAACGCGCCAGCCTGCAAGAAGCCTTTGCCATGGCCGACGACGTATTGCGCCAGGGTATTCAGGGTATTTCCGAACTGATTACGGTACCGGGTCTCATCAACCTCGACTTCAACGACGTACGCGCGATTATGAGTGAAGGTGGCGCGGCGTTGATGGCCGTTGGACGTGCCAGCGGTGAAGATCGCGCCCGAGTTGCGGCTGAACATGCCATTTCAAGTAACCTGCTTGATGTCACCATTGATGGCGCACGTGGCATTCTCTTTAACGTGACAGGCGGCCCCTCTATGAGCCTGTTTGAGGTCAATGAAGCTGCTGCCATCATCAAAGAAACTGCACACCCCGACGTTAACCTCATCTTCGGTGCGGTTATTGACGACAACATGGGCGACGATGTCCGTATTACAGTGATTGCAACGGGCTTTGACCAGGACCGTGTGGTGCGGCGTCCGGGCACACCCCAGCAGAAGTCTACACCGACACCAAGCAGCTCGTCTTCAAATACAACCGTCAGTGGGTGGAGCAGTAGCGCAACGGCCGCGTCTGGTAGCTACCAACAACCCGCGCAGTCGCAACCACAACCGCAACAACAACCCGTCTATCAGCAGCCACCGCAGCAGCCTGAGCCACCGCAGCAGCAACAACCGCAACCGCGACGCAACACGGAAGAACCACAGCAGCAGCAACAAGCACCACCGCCGCGCAAAAATGATGACCGCCCACAACGTGACTACGATTCAGATGATATCGACATCCCAACGTTTTTGCGCAAGCGTCCCTAGCGTATCTGTTGCGTGATTGTGAGTCATCATTGACAACTCAATAGCTGATACAGGTGCAGAGGTATAGTTTGCCTCTGCATTTGCGTTGCTGAAATACCGTGCCTATGGTAATATCGCCCAATCTACGTGCATGTTCTAATGGATAATGTGCGCCTTTATTCTGATTATTTTGTCTTTTGCAAGCTGTACGAGCGGCCTGGCATAAGCCGTTGTGCGGTTAGTCGAAAGGATGTCGATGAGTAGTTCAAATAACACTTTCATGACCTCACCACAATACTTCTACACCTCAGAGTCGGTCACTGAAGGTCACCCCGACAAAATGTGCGACCAGATTTCGGACGCTATTCTGGACGCCATCTATGAAAATGATCCCTATGCTCGTGTCGCCTGTGAAACCTCTACCACAACCGGCCTGGTGCTTGTGTTCGGTGAAATCACCACGCAAACCTATGTCGATGTACAAACCATCGTGCGTGATGTCATTCGCGACATTGGCTATACACGTGGCAAATATGGCTTCGACGCTGACACCTGTGGCGTGATTGTGGCCATTAACGAACAATCCGCTGATATTGCGCAGGGTGTAGACAGAGCCCTTGAAGCGCGTGAAGGCGACATGACTGAAGAGGAACTTGAGGCGATTGGCGCAGGTGACCAGGGGATGATGTTTGGCTTTGCCTGCGATGAAACCCCCGAAATGATGCCACTGAGCATTATGCTCGCCCACAAACTGACGCGCCGACTGACCGAAGTGCGCCGCAACGGAACAGTGCCCTACTTGCGTCCGGATGGCAAAAGCCAGGCGACTATCGAATACAGCCATGGCAAGCCCGTTCGCGTTGATACTGTACTGATTTCAACCCAACACGCGCCAGACGTCACCAATGAGCAGATTCGCCATGATGTGATTGAGCATGTGATCAAGCCCATTATTCCAGACGATCTTTTTGATGCAGCCAGGACGAAAATTTTTGTCAACCCAACCGGGCGCTTTGTCACGGGCGGGCCAATGGGTGACGCCGGCCTGACGGGGCGCAAAATCATTGTAGACACCTATGGCGGGATCGCACGGCATGGTGGGGGTGCATTCTCCGGCAAAGACCCGACAAAAGTTGACCGTTCCGCTGCATATATGGCGCGGTACGTTGCCAAGAACGTTGTCGCTGCTGGGCTGGCCAACCGCTTTGAGTTGCAGGTGTCCTATGCGATTGGTGTTGCTCGCCCGCTCTCATTGGCGATTGAAACCTTTGGCACCAACCAGATTCCCGAAGAGAAGATTGAAGCGCTGATCCGTAAGCATTTCGATATGCGTCCAGCCGCGATCATCCGTGATCTGGAACTCCGCCGCCCGCAGTTCCGGCAAATAGCCGCATATGGGCACTTTGGGCGCGATGATCTGGATGTCGCGTGGGAACGGACTGACCGGGCCGAAGCGCTCCGCAAGGATGCAGGCCTCTAGCTACTAGCACTGGTTTATTGTCGATAAGGGTGTTTGCTTTTTGCAGCGACGCCCTTTTTGATATTAATCAGAAATATCCCACGAAACCGAGCAATACCTGAAGCGGGTAAACGAACAACACCAGCACCATCAGCAAACCCACTAAAACCCCCATGACGATGATCGTGCCGCGCAGGGTGTTGATAACCTCTTGCTGCTGCCGGATGTGGTCGCGCAAGTCGTGTATTTCTTGTTTGGTTTCGCGCATTTCCTCGCGCAGACTAAACACCTCAACACTTAGATCATCGTACAGCATGGTTATTCTCGCAGGTCTTCATACCCCATATCCAACATCCACTGGCAAATGACAACCTCACCGTAGCGTGGTTCCAGAGGCACGCCATCTTCACGCGGGAAGCCATCATAGCCACGAAAATAGCCATACTCCCCGGTGAGTTGTTCAGCCGCAACGGGTGCAAGCTCAGCGTCGCCAATCGCGATGGCATGAATATGTGGTGCAAGGTCTTCGCGGTCGTCACGATACCAGGCGGCAAACCCTGCTGTGCGTAGCGCCTCAATTAAACGCGGAATGTCTTCCCATTTGATGTCCCAGGTATAGGGAATGTTACGAACTGTAAGGTCTACCGCCCCGCCGCCATCATGCGTGCCAAAGCTGGCAGTGACACCACCCGGGTTATAAGAACCCTGCGTGATGCCTGCACCTGTGATGGGAATTGTCCCACCATAGAGCGTCGCAGCATGTTCGAGCATCGCGAATGTACGGGCGTTGAGGGTAGCATTGCCGATTTGAATACGGGTGTAGACGTCAGGAGGTCGCTGGCAGCCAGACGGTTCTACAAAAGCAACATCGTGTTCAGTAGGAGGTTGACCGGGCGTTGCTGTTGTAAAAGGAGACACTGGCCGCACTATGTCTGCGGTTGCTGGCGTTGCGGGTTGCCGAATCGCTACAAAGGTGAGATAGGAAATCACCCCGACGATGCTAATGAGAAACGCGAGATGACTAGCTTTCATTACTTGTTTTTTTGCTTGACGATTTCTTGCGGGGTTTCATTTCACTAGATTCGAGCATATCAAGAATCGCCTGCCCGGTAATGAACACCCGGCGCATTCCCGGCGGTTGGCTGGCCCGGATTTGCCCGGAGGCAATAGCCCGCTTGACTGTACTCAGGCTCACATTCAATATTTCAGCGACCTCAACCCGTGAATAGACACGATTAGGTTCAATGGGGGGGCGGGTGAGGTGATGGTTTTCACGGTTCGACATACGCCCAGTATAACAGCACTCCCTAGCGCGCAACAATCATTTTCGGGTATATTGGACACATTGATTACCCGACCCCGCAATCAAGGATTGCTATGCTGCGCTGGATAGATCGCAACCCGGTACTGAGTCGCTTTCTGCGCGATATATCGTCAGCCCTTGCGGCGCGTATCGGTGTCCCGATGCTCGTCGGCACCATCATGATTGTACTCAGCGGCCTCTGTTTTGCTGTCGTACTCCCCGGGCTCGCGCTCGCCGATGAAATCTCGGGGGCGCTGGTGTGGTTATGTTTACCGCTTGGCATCTTGCATATCGGGCTGTTTCTTGGCTTCCTCGGGTTTATGCTAGCTGCGCCGCTGGGGGCTGACTATCGCAGCGAATAGCATCGCCCTCGCCGCCGACGGATCACGGACACTTCAACAACTGGCCAGCGACCAGCAAGTCACCGTGGAGTATATGAAAGTCGGCCCGTGGATGGGACGTGCAACCATGCAGCACGTTGCGACTACTTACCCCGCGCTGCTGCACTGCAACAATTCGGTTATTTCACCTCGGTTTGACGTTAAAACCGTGGCTCGGATGGTACATGAGACGAATACGCCGTGGCTCTCAGTACACCTCGGCTTTCCAGTGGAACGCTTGAACGCACTCTGGCAACGCTTTGCAATCCCTGTGCCACTAATCTCACGCGCAGTTGCATATCGGCTGGCTGTGCATAACATCAAGGCGCTACAGAAGGCATGTGCAGTACCTGTCGCCATTGAGAACCAGGCCCACTATCGCAGGAATGGACATGCTTTTCTCGTAGAGCCAGCGTTTATTGAGCAGGTGGTCAGGCAAACGGAGGTTGGTCTATTGCTAGACGTGGGCCATGCGGTTGTGTCGGCAACAATGACGGGGATATCTGTTGAGCGCTACATCGCGCAGCTTCCCACAGACAAAATTGTTGAATTGCACGTCCATCGGCCCGGCATTCGTGGAGGGCATTTGCGGGATATGCACTTGCCCCTTGAAACCGAGGATTACCAGCGCATCGCTCAACTACTGCAAACGTTACCGCGTCTGCGGGCTGTCACGCTCGAATATTACGGGCCAGCAGATGTCTTGCGGGAACAACTACAGCACTTACGCCAACTTATCGCACTCCATCATGCGCCGCATCACTCGGCGGTGCCAAACACCGAAAGTTCATAGCGCAATGGCGTGCCACCAATGTCATAAACCACAATCTCAAAGCCATCAATTTCAGTGGGGAGCAGTTGTTCTTTGGTCGTAAACTGTGTTTCTGTCGCCACTACGTTGCCGTTTTCATCGAAGACCGCCACCACGACCTGCGGATTGTTCACCAGACGTTCGCCCCGATTGGTCAACTGCCCGACAACCACCAGATCACCCGTATCGTTATAGCCCGCGTCGTGCTGCACGTCGAAATTTTCTTCCCCATAGAAATTACGTGCCACTGCCCCGGTCAGGCGTGCGGCAGCGTGGAGTTCATAGCGCACCGCACTGGTGGGGCGTCCAGCTTCAAAGCGCAGGCGGAATGGGGCCGTTTCTTCAGGGGTCAGTACGTCCTGTGCCAGGATGATTGATTCTTCGCCCAGGCGATTGCCGCGTGTGTCGAACAGATACCCGGTCAAGCGCACCGCTTCCACAGGCTGATTCTGATTATTCACGACCAGACCGGTAATGTTAAACCCACCGTCGTCATCGGCCCAATGATAGTAGGACGCAAAGCCGATGTTGCCCACAGAGGTTACACCACCCGCAATTTCGCCCTGATCAATCGCGATATCTGTATTGATCTGGTAGGTATTGACGACAGCCAACAGTTGATCCAATGTCCCGGGGTTGGCATCGGTGACATCGGCTTCCAGCACAGAAAAATAGCGGCCATTGGGTTGCATAAAAACATTGAGTACGCGCGGCCCGATGATCGGATAGTCGCGCACACCGATCACACGGCGGCTACCGTCGGCCATGTCAACGGGTTCGGTGAGAGGTTGCCAGTTGTAGTTTGCAAAGTCGGTCGGCGGCAAGTAGGCTGTCGAGGCTTGCAAGAAGGCTTCGCGGGTCATTGGCGCACCTGTGTTAACCACATACACCGTTAAGCGCACAATGCTTTCGTCGCCTTCGAGGTTGGAAAATTCGACGCGGATACCGCTATCGTCAGGGAGGTCGTTGGGCACCCAGTTCGGTGGCACACGCAACGCAAACACCCCGGACTGATGTTGATAGGTCGTAAAGCCTGCATCTGGCGCGACTGAGGTTGCCACCCGAATTAACGGCGCATCGCTGCTTGTATCGTCGCAGCCAGCCAGTGAGGTTAGTAGTGTTATGGCGAAAATTAGCGTGAAAAAAGGAGTGAATCGTCGCATAAATCTATTGGTCGCTTGACAGTTTTTGAACCTCAAGTATTATCAAAGCGCGACTATAAGCATACCACCGTTAAGGAGCGAATGCATGGGGCAGTTAAACGAGCGTGTAGCAGTCGTCACCGGGGCCAGCCGAGGCATCGGGCGAGCGATTGCACTGGAACTCGCAGCACGCGGCGCAAAAGTCATTGTCAATTACAACAGTAGTGCAGACGCAGCTAATGAAGTTGTTGAAGCGATTGAAGCCAACGGTGGAACGGCGCTGGCTGCCCAGGCAGACGTCTCAGTTCTGGCAGAAGCAACGGCCTTGATCAAAACTGCCACAGATACCTATGGGCAAATTGACATTCTTGTCAATAATGCAGGCACCACCCGTGATAAACTGATTATGATGATGAAAGAAGATGACTGGGACACGGTGCTGAATACCAACCTGAAAAGCGCCTGGAACTGTAGCAAAGCCGCTGTGCGTAGCATGATCCGCAAGCGCTATGGACGCATTATCAACATTACTAGCGTCAGTGGCATTGCGGGGCAAGCCGGGCAAACCAACTACAGCGCTTCTAAAGCCGGTATGATCGGGCTAACGAAGTCGCTGGCCCGTGAAGTTGCTGACCGGGCCGTAACCGTGAATGCTGTGGCACCGGGCTTTATCCCGACCGACCTTACCGCTGATCTTGGCGATGATCTGATGTCGCAAGTGTTAGACGCAATCCCGATGAAACGTCTTGGCACCGTCGAAGAAATCGCCCATGCAGTTGCTTTCCTTGCTGACGAACACGCCGCATACATCACCGGGCAAGTGTTGTCTGTTGATGGCGGACTTGTGATGGGTTAACTTGAGTTGAATATGGTGAAGAACACACCAATGGCACCCCCCGATACACTGAAAGACAGTGTTACAATTGCGCCTGCTGTGCTGGTCACGACGGTACGCATGGCTGCACTTTCAATTGAAGGCATTCGTAAAACTACCAGTCCGCCCACCATTGAACGCTGGTTTCGCCGCTTTACGTCTGATGATGGCATCTCGGTTGAAGTAGTAGATGGCGCGGTCCAGGTTGAAATACATCTGGTCGTTGACGGGCTTCGTAGCCTGAAAACCCTGAGCCGGCGTGTACAGGAAGAAGTGACACGGACAATCAATGAATACGTTGGAATGCCCGTTTCCGCCGTCAACGTTCATATCGAAGACATCGACTTCTCCGATGACTAGTACAACCCTACGCCGACACATTATCCGCGCCGCTTCAATTCTGGCGTTGTACGAACTAGACGCAACCACCCACGAACTCCCGGGGGTGTTGAACACCTATATCAATATGGATACCCATACCGAAGACGCCCGCGTTAATGCTTTTCAGGCGTTGTGTGCCTTCGATGTTGAACGTGACTATAACGAAGACGAGCTTCCGCTTGATGTATTGCCGAGCGCGCCCGAGGTCCGTATGTTGCATAAGTTGATCAAAGGTGTTGTTAACCATCGTGATGAGCTGGACGACATGATCGCTACCTATGCTAAAGAATGGCCCACCGACCAACTTGCGCTGATCGACCGTAATATTCTGCGTGTGGCGATTTATGAAATCGTCTATAGCCGTGCGCCCTTGAAGGTCGTCATTAATGAGGCCGTCGAAATCGCCAAGATTTTCGGGTCAGACAGCGCCCCACGCTTCGTGAATGGTGTGCTGGGGACAGTAGCTGACTATCTCGACGCACCGGACGACGCTGACCCGGACGACGCGCTAGAACTTGCACCAGACGATGAAAAGCCACAAGCCTAGCCCACCGAGCAGTTGCCCATGACCACTAACGAACCACCTGTTAAGGAAGACACCCTTCAGAATGTCAATGGCAGCAGTCCCGCTTCTATCGGCGGGGAAATGAGCATATGGGAACATCTCGACGAATTGCGCGGCCGTCTTTTGCGCTCCGTGATTGTTATCGTTGGTTTGTTTCTCATGATGCTGTTATTCACCGAACAACTGCTGGTCTATCTTGCCGGTCCATACACCGAAGCCAGCGGCCGACCGGGGCTACAGGTGCTGGAACCCACCGAAAACATTGTCATCTACTTCCGCGTTGCGCTGATGTCAGCCGGTATTCTCGGGGTTCCTTACCTCACCTATCAAATCTTGATGTTCGTTATCCCCGGCCTCACCGACAAAGAACGGCGTTATGTAATAACAGCGGTCCCGGTTGCCTCGGGCTTCTTTTTGCTGGGGGTGGCGTTCACATGGTTCATTATGGTGCCGGCCGCTTTCGATTTCCTCGTCAGCTTTCAAGACGATGTTTTTATCACGGAATGGACAGCCCGGCGCTACATTGCGTTTCTAACGTCGATTTTATTCTGGATGGGTGTGGCGTTCGAAATGCCGGTTGTGATGTATGTTTTGGGACGATTAGGTTTAATTGGTCCGCAAACGCTTATCGAAAGCTGGCGCTTTGCTGTGGTCGCGATTTCGATCACTGCCGCCCTCATTACACCGACGGTTGACCCCTTTAATATGATGCTCGTCATGGGGCCGCTGATCGGGCTCTATGTGCTGAGTATTGCCTTTGTGGCTGCCGCCCAACGTACCCTGCAACGCAGCCTTGACGGGGAATAGCCACAATATGCAGTTTGACCGTCTGCCGATTCACGCCAAACAGCTTTTTGACGTGTCGCTATCTGCCGCACAGCTTGAGCAGTTTGCGTTTGTTGCCACAGAGATGCTGCGCTGGAACGATCAACGCGGCAACTTGACCGCCATCACGGCACCAGACGAGATCGAAACCCGGCATTTTCTGGACTCGCTTTCGATGCTGTTACTTGACATTCCCATCAATGCGATGCTGGTAGATGTCGGTACAGGTGCAGGGTTTCCCGGTCTGGTGCTGAAAATCACGCGGCCAGATATTAAGTTGGCACTGGTCGAATCTGTGGGCAAGAAAACGGCGTTTTTGCAACATATTACCGACACACTTGGCTTGCAAGATGTCATTGTGTTAAACGAACGAGCCGAAACCATCGGGCAAGATTTGAACTACCGTGAACAGTTTGACCTCGCCGTAGCACGTTCACTGGCGCACATGCCCGTGTTGATAGAGTATCTCATGCCACTGGTGCGGCCAGGGGGGCGTTGTGTGGCGATGAAGGGCGCGTCAGCGCTACGTGAGTTGCATGAAGCACGCGCAGCAATTGAGGCGCTTGGGGGTGGGTTTTCGTCAATGCGAACCGTATCGCTACCCGGTGTCGAACAAACCCACGCGCTGATTGCGCTTAACAAGAAACACGCGACGCCGAGTGCGTTCCCGCGTCGGGTGGGGGTGCCGGCTAAGCGTCCGATCCTTCCAGCGTCGTGATTTCCCCCATTTCGACCTGCCATAACACCGCTTGCTTTAAAAAATCAGGTTCCAACGTGCCCAACTCCGTCGTGGTAAGCAATACCTGCTGCGCCTGCCCAATACGCCCCTGCAAATAGCGGCGGCGTTTAGCGTCCAACTCTGCGACAACTTCATCTAGCAATAGCACTGGCCATTCGTGCAGCACATCGCGCATCCACAGCAATTCAGCCAGTTTGAGTGATAGCACTGCTGTTCGTGACTGTCCCCGCGACCCGAAATCACCGAGATCACGTGCGTTGACGGTGAAGCGCAGGTCATCACGTTGCGGGCCAATGAGCGTCATCCCCCGGCGGATTTCATGGTCACGGTTGTCTTCAAGCGCGGCCTGATACTGCGGCGCGATTTTGTCTGCCGGGAGCTGACGATGCCAGTCTAGCCCAGGCAATGAGAACGATTGCTGACCATCATCTTCAGCGGTAGGTTCAAAACTGGCCTGATAGACAAGTTTCAAGTCTTCAAGCCCCCCACTGAGGTCACGGTGGATGCGTTGTGCCTGTAGTTCCAATTCGCGGATGAAGCGTTGCCGCCCGGCAATGAGAACGGCTGCCGCTTGCGTCAGTTGCGTGTCCCAGTAGAACAGTTCGTCGGGGTGGGCCTGGCGTTCGGCAATACGTTTGAGGAGAGCATTACGTTGCTGCAAGGCACGGTCAAAGGTGCCCAGTGCTTCGGCATAGGCTTTGTCTACCTGGCACATCGTCAGATCAAGATACCGTCGTCGCGTCGCAGGAGAACCTTCAATTAACGACATGTCCTGCGGCAAAAACATCACCACGCCAAGCAAGCCCTGTAGATCGAGGTTGCGCTTGTTCACGCCATTAATACGGACACTTTTCCTGAAGCGTGTGGTGGCGTCATCGCGGTCTTCATATGCGAGATTGATCTCTATACGGTTGCGCCGCCCTTTCGCCGTGAGGATATCCGCTGTAACCTGTGTGAAGGGCACGTAATCATCCACAGTGCGCCAGTTCATCAATTGCCGGTCCGAATTGGTGTAGGGTGAACTGGCCGTAGCGAGGTAGTAAATTGCTTCTAGCAGGCTTGTTTTGCCCTGAGCATTGGCCCCATGAATCACTACAACCTTATCTGGAATGTCGAGTTCCAGCCGGGTGTAGTTGCGGAAATTTTTGAGCGAGAGATGGGCAACATGCATGGCTCAGGACGAAACCTCAGCCTTTTGCCCCGCTTTAATCTGTTGGGCAATATGGAGCAGGTCACGCGCATTCTGTCTGGCGCTGCTGGTTTCAGAGCCGAGCATGTCGGCCAGTTCAAGCAAGCGCTGGGCCGGGTCCAGGCGGGTAACCACCGTCACAGTCCGTTCTTTGACCACATCTTTCACCACACGGAAATGGATGTCCGAGAAACTGGCAAGCTGAGCCAGATGCGTAATACACAATACCTGGTGCGCGGTCGAAATCCGCCATAGTTTCTCACCAACAACCGTCCCGAGGCGGCCACCAATCCCTGCGTCAACTTCGTCAAAGATCATCGTTGGCGTGCGGTCAGCCTGTGAAAGCACATTCATCAAGGCCAGCATGGCGCGTGCCGCCTCACCCCCTGACGCGACTTTAGCCAGTGGTTTCAGCGGTTCACCGACGTTGGTCGCCAGCAAAAATTCAATCTGATCAATGCCAGTGGCGTCAAACTTGTAGCGCTTATCGTCGATGATGCAGCCATTTTCATCATCTTCAACATGCTCGATTTTGACGGAAAACTTGCCCGCCCCCATGCGCAGGTCTGACAATTCTTCTTCAACGAGCCTGGCAAGGCGTTCAGCGGCGGTTTTTCGTTGTGTGGAAAGCGTCAAAGACACCTCACCTATCTGAATCAACAGTTCATGCTCGCGGTGAGCAAGTTCTTCGGCGCGTTCTTCGCTGTTTTGGATGTCGTCTAGTTCAGCGCGGGCTCGTTCAGCGTAGGCGATGACATCTTCCAGCGAGCCGCCATATTTCCGCTTGAGGGACTGTATTTCCGCAAGACGCGCTTCTACCTGATCCAGCCGCCCGGGCGGCACATCAGCGTTTTCAGTGTATGTGCTGACACCGTCAACCAGTTCTTCCATCTCAATATTGATCGTTTCGACTAACTCCGCCAGCGGTTTGAGGCTATCGTCCAAAATGGCCAGTTGTGCCAGCAGGTCGGCGGCCTCTTCCAGCATTCCGGCCGCGCCGAGGTCTTCGACTTCATCACCAATGAGCAACTGCTCGGTGCGTGTGGCTAGCGACAGCAACTTTTCGCTGTTGGCAAGGAGATTGCTTTCTTGCTTGAGATCGTCATCCTCGTTGGGTTTGAGCTGCGCCCCTTCGATTTCAGCGACTTGATATTCGAGCATTTCAACGCGACGGGCGGTTGCGGCTTCGTCTTGCTGCAAGGAAGCGATTTGTCGGCGTATGGCTTGCAATTCACGCACCAGTTCGCCGAGGTCGTTCCGAGTGCCTTCGAGATTGGCGTAACGGTCAAGCAAATAAATGTGTGAGCGCGGTTGCAGCAGTGCGATATTGTCACTCTGGCCGTGGAGGTTCAACAAAAATTGCGCCACCTCACGGAAAACCGCGACTTTGCACGGGCTACCATTGATCCGCGCCACGTTCCGACCGTTGGCTCGAATTTCGCGGCTAAGCATCACTTCGTCAAGGACGTCGTAGTCAATTTCGTTGGCGTCAAAGAGGCGTTCATAGAGCTTGTGCAAATGCTCGGGCACCTGAAACGTCGCTTCAATGACGGCTTTGTCTGCGCCAGCCCGTACAAAGTTACGATCTGCCTGCGCCCCGGTCACGACGCCAACCGCGTCAATGAGGATGGATTTACCGGCCCCGGTTTCGCCTGTGATGACGTTGAAGCCCTCAGTAAATTCAAGGTGTACATCGTCGATAATTGCGAAGTTCTGGATATGCAATTCTAGAAGCATAAGTCCTTAAGCCCGTAATGAAATCTCGAAGCGAGAAACAGCCGCACTGGTTGTGATAAAACCATACCCCAATGCAACAAGCGAAAATCCACTGAGTAGAAATAGGGTTAGCGTCGCCGCTGCCATTGCACCACCAACAACACGCTGCGTATAACGTCCACGTTTGTTTTTGATAGAGCGCATGACGATTTCACCGATACTGGTTCCGATACCACCACCGATGAACACGAGCAGCAGAATGACAAAGAAAAAACCGAAGTTCCCAAAGATTGCGGTGAACATGAAACCACTGAAAAACGTCGCCAGAAACGCGACAATCCCGGCAATGACATAGTCTGACCCGGTAATGTTAAAGAACTTATCTGCCTGTTCTTTGGCGGCATCTTCACTGATGTAGCCAACCGGGGTTCGCACGGCACACTGCATACAAATCGGCACTTCGGTGCGCTGGCAACGCAACCCTGTGCTGCCCGGACACGCACGCCGATCGCAATAGATCGTGCCATCTTCCATTTCAGTATAAGTGCGCCCGCGCATTTCGAAAGTGCTTTGCACCTTCTCACTCATTACTTGTGTTTCTCCCGTTTTCGTTCTCGTCCGTTGGGTGGCGGTTGGCAAGGCGTGGTTCTAAGCGGTCCAGAATAGAGCGGAAGAAATAGCCACGCTCGCGCATTCGTACAAAGGAACTCACCTTATCACTGGCTTTGACGATGATGTAGTCATTGACATTCATGCTAGCGACCAACTCACCATCTATTGTCACCACGACTTCAGGGTCAAAGCTACGTGGTGCAACCACAATTTTGATTGTGTCTTCATCTGCAACCACAATTGAACGGTCCATGCTCAGGTGCGGCGCGACGGGTAGCATCAAAATGCTGCGTAGCTTCGGCGGCATCAACGGCCCCCCGACCGCCAGCGCATAGGCGGTGGACCCTGTTGACGTTGAGATAATCACGGCGTCGGCATTATAGGTTGTCGTCCAGATGTCGTCTACATATGCATCCAGATACACCGAGCGCGCCAGTGCCCCGCGCCCAATAACAATGTCGTTCAGTGCATCTTCGGTTTCGCGGCATTCGTTGGCGTGGGTATCCCAGATTTCACAACGGATCATCATACGGTCTTCGATCCAGAAGTCACCATTAAGGAGGCGTTCTTCCGCGACACCCCACTTGTCTGGCATAACCTCAGTCAAAAAGCCAAGCCGCCCTGCGTTCATACCTAGAATAGGCACACCCAATGGCGCACACAAACGCGCGGTGCGTAACATCGCCCCATCACCACCGATAGCAACAATCAAGTCTGACTGCGCAACCAGGCTCCGTACACTGACAGGGTCCCAGGCAGTACGCACCCACACATCCAGGCCACGGGCACGTAGCGATGTCGCAGTCTGTTCAGCCAGCGGCGCTGTGTTTGGTCGATAAGGGTGAGCTAAAACGCCAATTCGTTGTAAATCCATCGGTTAAACTATAGTCCCTGATATGTTGGTATGTTCTGGGGGCTTTGTCGCGCTACAAAACAGAAACGACTCGCTTGTCAGCGCATAACCGATTACACAGACCTCATCATATTATAGAATAAGTGTTCTGCTTTCGGAAGCACGTTTCTGTACGATTGGTCAAAATTCACTGACACTGACGTTCATGGTCAAGAATTACGTCACCATCCACATTGAGGTCTAACAGGACGTCAAATTGGTTGTTAACAACACCGCGCGTTTCAAGACCACCTTCAAACAAAAAGACATAATTGCTTGCCCGTGCTGCCGGAATGTAGGTCGGTTGGCTCTCGCTGTTGGTCGCAAGGCTCAACGTCACACCGTCAGGGACAACCATGCGCAGTTCGCCGTTGCCAAGCTGCACCTGATTCCCAATCATGACAAAATCTTCATTGGCGACACGCTGCGGCAAGCACAATTTCATATTGCCACGACTCAGTTGGGCGTCTACCCAGCGGATTTCCAAATTTGTCAGGTCCAGCGTGACAGGGCCATCATCATTCGTGAAATTGAGTTCTTGAATGAACACACCCCACGGCAAGAAGATGTTAATCCTACCCCGGCCGACTTCTGCCAGTCGTGGCAAAATACCAGAGCGCGTTTCCGTAATGTTGAAGGTCGCGGCGGTGCCCGTTACTTCTAGTTGAACGTCCAATTCACTTTCTGTGCTACCCACAAATTCTACCTGAGCCTGACGCGGTTCAGGTGCATTGGTCAGCGCGACCAGTGTATCGGTGGTTTCAATGTTGATGGTCAGTTGCTCAACAGTGTCTGGAAGCACATCTTGCCAGCTTTCGCGGTAGTCTTCACGGTATTCCTGACTGCGTTCGGCATAGGCAAAATTGGCAATGACCACCACCACAGCCACCGACGCCAACAGGATACCCCAATTCGCAAAGCGAACTCGCCCGGCGAGTAACACATTCAAGCCGAACATAATCAGCAGAACTGGCCACGACCGAACCAATAGATCACCATAGGCGTCTGGCAATGCATCGGCATAGATCAGCAGGGTTACAACCCCAACCCCGATGATCAGTACGGGCCACGTAAAATTTGGACGCCCGCTATTCATGCAGCAAGCCTCCGTAATTGTTGGGCCAGCAAAGTTAACCCCACCAGAATAATTGCGAATGGCAACAGCGATTCAAGCCCGATTTCATCAAACACACCCAGGTTCAACGCCAGCACAATAACACCGGTCAAAATGACCCCGGTGCCGATCAAAATCAGGGTTTCGGGGCGCGTGCGGCGTTCATCTTCCATCAGCGCAATGTCTGTCAATGTTTGTTCTGGCAAAACAAACCACAGCACAACATACACAATGATGCTAAAGCCAAACGTAGCAACCGTCAATAGCACAAATAGTGCCCGCACCCACCATGTATTGATAGCAAGGTAACTGCCCAACCCACCGCAAACGCCACCAAAAACACGGTCAATCAGGCTGCGGGTTAGTCTAGGTCTGCGTCGCATTTTTCATCGTTGCTTGGTATAACCAGTTTGTCGATAGAGAAGACTGTAGCACAGATATGTTAGTGATGCTATAGATGGCATTCACAACCTTTCAACCTGCACAAGCATCTTGCATGGTGCGTTTTATCATTAGCAATAAAATACGAGGACCGCTATGGACATAGGAGACAGTTTTAGCCGCCAGAAGACATTTACCGATGACGATGTACGCCAGTTTGCAGCCATCACCGGGGACACCAACCCGCTGCACCTGGATGACGAGTATGCAGCGACTACACAGTTCAAACGTCGGATTGTACATGGCATGTTATCTGCCAGTATCATCTCTGCACTGCTCGCCAATGACTTTCCCGGGCCGGGAACGATTTACCTCGGCCAGCAATTAAAGTTCAAGCGACCGGTTTTCATCGGTGACACCATCACTTGTACAGCAACGGTACGCGAATTCAATGAACCACGTCGCATTATGACGCTTGATACGGTCTGCACCAATCAAGACGGAACGATTGTGCTGGAAGGTGAAGCAACGGTCATTGCCCCATCGCAGACGTAGCCGTTAACGTCACAAGGGTTGTGCGCAAGGAGTCGAGTTTCTGTTTGTTGACAGGCCCACTTGCTTGCCACCGAATCTGGTTGTCGCAGTCAAGCAAGAAAAGTTGCACCGTGTCTTGCGAATTGATACTGACCAGTTCGTTAAAGCGCTCTACGTCGGTGAACACCACCACGGTACGTTCCCGCTCTGCCTCGTTGGCGAGGGCCGCAAAACCACCCACAATAAATGCGGCGCTGTCGGCGGTGTCCTTCGGCAAGAGAGGTGTGTAATACCCATTCAGCGTCGGGAACTCGGTATTAAGTTCCAGCAGTGGTTCAAACCATTCATTGACTATCCCTTGCTGATTATCGTCATAAGAGACGACGATCAATTTTGGGCCAGCAACGAGGTCTTCGGGAATGCGAACCGTCCCAAAGTCCAGCCCTGTGCCCCGCATTTGCGGAAAAGCACCGAGGATCGGCAAGGTTTCATCTGTGCTGACAAGCGCTTGTGTGTCAGAGGCAACGCCGGGTTGCGGATCATCGCTCGGGACGGATTCACCAATAACGAAGACCACACCAGCCATTACAACCAGCATTATTGAAACCATCGTGAGTACAAACACGCCACGTTTCTTCTGCATTGTTTTTCCTTGTAGGGTGTTGTTCTATTTTTCACATGCTATTATAGGAACATGACTCCCTCTAGACATTAAAACCAGATGTGCGATAATCGTAGCACTGCTCAGACTTGTTGATGTCTGTCACCGACTAATAAAACAATGCCCAACATGCCATCATGGGTTAGGAGCAAAACACAGATATGAATCGCTTTCAACGGTGGGCGCTGGCCACCACAATCGCCACGTACATGTTGATCTCTATTGGCGGAATGGTTCGCGCCTCAGATGCCGGGTTGGGGTGCCCCGACTGGCCAAAATGCTTCGACCGTTTTTACCCCCCGCTTTCCGCCGAACAATTACCGGACCATATCTCTGCCGAACAGTTTGACTTTCGCGCCGCGTGGATAGAATATGTCAATCGACTGGTTGGTGTCGTCATCGGGTTTCTCATCCTGGGAACATCTGTACTGGCGTTGCGCAATTATCGCCAGACCCCACGTGTGCTTTTCCCTACGGTAGCAGCCTTCATACTGGTTCTGTTCCAGGGATGGCTTGGAGGGCAGGTTGTTGAAAGCCAATTGAACCCCATGCACATTACCGCGCACCTGGTCATGGCTTGGATTATCGTCAGTTTGTTACTGTACGCCACAGTGAACGCTTTTTTCCCCAATTCAGCACCCTTTGCTAACACTGGTAAACAACGGCGTTTTCTGGGCAATCTCGTATTGTTGCTGATGTTCTTGACTCTGATTCAGGCCGGGCTTGGTGCAAATTTGCGTGGCGAGCTTGAAGTGATTGAGAAAAATAACCCTGCACTGGCTCGCGCCGACTGGTTGGGTGAAGCGGGGTTCATTGACACTATCCACCGCTCGTTTTCGTGGCTGCTGCTCGGCACACTGGCATGGATTAATGTTTATGTTTGGCGGCGGCTGCAAGGCAACAAGCACCTCATCAGCCAGAGCCTGGTTGCAACGAATGTGCTGGTCTTTTTTCAGATCGCAGTCGGAGTCGGGCTGGCCTATGGTGGGTTGCCCCCGGTATTGCAGGCGCTACACCTTATTGGCGGCAGTCTGTTGATTGGTGGCATTATGTTGCTATATTTGTTGGCAGGCCGCGTTCCGGTAGAAGCGCCGGAAGCGCCACAAAACAGCACACCACAATCCACGAATTTAACCGGACAGACGGCCTGAATCCCTTTGCAATTTCTCATCAACCTCTGTACAATTGCTTAAAACATTGTGACATTAAGCACAAACTATTGTGCCAGGTATCACAGCCGCATTGCACTGACTTTTACTGGAAGTTCTCGAGGCAAAGTTAAACACATGGAACAAAAATTTGGCATAACGCACGCCCTGGCAATCGTCTTTGTCATTTTGGGGGCGGTGTTTCTTATCGCAGGCCCGTCTTTTTCTCCAACAGAGCAGGTTTCTAACGACGCAGCATCTACGTTGAGCGTTGAGAGCCCCAGCCAGGAAGTTAAAGTTCCGCTGGTACCCATCCGGCTCCCGCTCTGGCTGGCAGGTGTGGTCATTCTTATGGGCGTGGTTGGTACTGGCGTGGCCGTCGGCGCAGGGTTTTATATGCTGACACGCTCGGTCCTGCGGGCAGAAGACGCCGACGCAACCCCAACCGACCCGCTAGACTGGCGCTCGTATGGGCACCCGGCAGCAGTGATCCTTATTGGTGGCTTATTTGCGACGTTATCGCTGTTTTTTCTGGTGGTTGATATTCTCCCCGTGCAAGCCAGCGCTGAAGCTCAGGTCGTTGACACGTTCTTCATGATTGAGTTCATCACCATCTCGTTTATCTTCGGCCTGGTGGTTGGCTTACTGATTCACGCGCTGCTGTTTTTCCGCGCCCGCCCGGGAGAAACTGGCGACGGCAAGCACTTTCATGGGCATGTGCCGTTAGAGCTGTTCTGGACCATCACCCCGTTGATTTTTGTGATGATCCTTGGCGTTTACGCTGCCTTTGAACTCAATGAAATCACCGACGAAGAAGAAGGCGAGTTTGGCGTTTATGTCGAGGGTTTCCAGTGGGGTTGGCGTTATTACTACCCCACCGACATGTTCTTCTCTGAAGAGGAACTTGCCGAAATGGACGAAGAACAGCGCGGCATCATCGAAGCGACTGAAGCCGGGGTTTTGGCCCGCAGCGGTTTTGAGGGCTATGGTGTGCAGGTGCCAGAAATGTTCATGCGCACCGACGAAACCGTCCGTATTGACATGACCTCAACGGATGTGTTGCACGCCTTCTGGGTACCTGAGTTCCGCATGAAACGTGATGCTGTACCGGGTGTCATCACCGATTTGCGTTATACACCTATCCTTGAAGGTGAATACAAAATCCGCTGCGCCGAGATGTGCGGGCAATTGCACTGGAACATGCTTGGCACGATTCACGTCGTCAACGATCGCGATTACGACACCTGGATTGAAAACACCAAGCTGAGCTTCAGTAACCCGGTTGAAGCGGGTGGCGGTATCTGGACGGCACAATGCGCGACATGCCATTCGATTGACGGTTCCGACGGTACCGGCCCAACGTGGCTCAACCGTGTTGGTACTGAAGCGCGTATGTCTGACGGGTCGCTGGCGTTTGGCGACTATGAATATATCCTCGAATCCATCTGGTTCCCCAATGCGCGAATCGTCTCAGGGTATGCCGCCGGGCTGATGCCACAAAACTATAACGAAGTCCTTTCAGAAGGGCAGGTGCGCCAGATATTTGCCTACATGTGTAGTGTCTCCGACTTCTGGCAAGAGGCTGACACCTGTTTCGAGTATGAAGAATTTATCCGTGACGCTCGTGGCGAAACCGCCGCTGAGACTGCACAGGCGCTTAACGGTAGCGAAGAAAATTAGGACGACGGAGAGTAGCTTTTATCATGAGAACCCTCATTCATTTTACGCGGACGGGTCTTTTCGGCGGCATTGTGGGTGGCTTGCTTGGCACTTTTGTCGGGTGGGTCATCGCCGCTGGCATCCGTACGTTGCAGGGCCTGCCAACAGGCTGGGACACCACCGCAGAATCCCCGTGGAACGCGATGATGCTCGTTATTTCAGTAACGTTCACAATGGGCTTCCTGATCGGGGCGGGCACAATGTCCGACTGGTTGAAGTGGTTTGTCGGGCGGCCGGGTAGCGACGGGCACTACCACCCCAAGAAGGGCCGACCAGAATGGGTGCGCTACTTTAGCATGGACACCAACCATAAAGTCGTTGGTATTCAGTATGGTGTACTCGGTATTATTGTATTTTTGATCGCCGGCCTGTTTGCATTGATCTTCCGCGCCGAACTCGCGCACCCGGGCATTAAATACGAGACTTTCCTCGGCTTCCCGTTTGGTGAAAATGGCTATAATAATCTGATTGGGCTCCACGGGCAGGCGATGTTCGTCTCAATTTTGCTGGCAGTCGGTGCAATGGCGAATTACCTTGTCCCGCTGATGATCGGTGCGCAGGACATGGCCTTCCCCCGTCTGAACGGGTTCGCTTTCTGGATTAACATTCCAGCGGCGGTGCTGTTGCTTTTCTCGCTGGTGGCTGGTGGCTTTGATACAGGCTGGACTGCGTACCCGCCGTTGAGCCTACAAGCGAACCTCGGGCTGCAATTTTCGATGGTTGCAGTCTTCATACTCGGGTTTTCGTCTATTTTTGGGGCGATAAACCTGCTGGTGACCGTATTCATGATGCGTGCGCCGGGCATGAGCCTTTTCAGAATGCCAATTTTCGTCTGGGCGGTGCTGGCGACCTCGCTGCTGCAATTGACGGCCACCCAATTTCTGGGGCTGAGCTTCTTGATGGTCGCTGTACAACGCGCTACGGAAATCCCCTTCTTTGACCCGGTGATGGGCGATGTCACGTTATATCAACACCTGTTCTGGTTCTACTCGCACCCGACAGTGTATATCTGGGTGTTACCGGGACTGGGGATTATCAGTGAATTGTTGCCTGTGTTCTCACGCAAGCCACTGTTCGGTTATAGTTTCATTGCAGTGTCAAGTGCTGCCATCGCGATCATGGGCTATCTTGTGTGGGCGCACCATATGTGGTCCTCGGCTATGGACCCCTTCTTGCGCATTCCGTTTATGCTGACGACGCTCCTTGTGGCGGTGCCAACCGGGGTGAAATTCTTCAGTTGGCTGGCAACCATGTGGGAAGGGAAAATATACTTTGCAACACCGATGTATTTTGTCATTGGGGCGTTTGCACTGTTCCTGCTCGGTGGCTTGACTGGCCCGCCCAGCGCCCTTGTTGTGACCGGGCTGCACCTGCATGATAGTCACTTTGTGGTCGCACACTTCCATATTACGGTCTTTGGTGGGTTCGTCTTCACATTCTTCGCCGCGATTTACTACTGGTTCCCGAAGATCACCGGACGCATGTATAACGAGTTCCTGGGCAAGGTGCATTTCTGGCTGATGTTTGGTGGCTTCGTGACCTTCGCGCTGATGCTGTTCCGCCTCGGGATTCTGGGAATGCGGCGGCGCATCGTCAACTATGACCCTGAGTTCAACCCTGAATTCATATTTGGACTGGGGATGCAGGCCATCGCAACCTACGCGGCCATCATTGCTGGTCTGGCGATGATCCCGTTCGTGTTCAACATGATTGTAAGTACCATCTGGGGGCCAAAAGCGTCCTCTAACCCGTGGAACTCACGCGGGCTGGAATGGATGATTCCCTCACCACCGCCAGAATTGAACTTCTCTGAACAGCCGCAGATCGTCGGCAATCCTTACGACTATGGGCTGCCGGGTGCTGTCTATGCGATTGTTGCACCACAGGACCGCGCCCCTGACCAGATTGAAGAACCACCGCAAGACGACCGCCCCGAAATACCAGCGGGGGGCACAGCCTTACCAGCACCTGCGGGTGACTAAGTGCAACGAATACAGGGGGCGAAGCACTGGCAGCTTCGTCCTTTGCACGCCTAAACCCTTTATTGACCAGAGATTTTGTGAACCATACTAACACACATCACAGGATAACTGCATGACCGAATACGATTTTTATGGAAGCGTGGACGAGAATGTTGAGCCCTCACAACGCCCGGGTGGAGCCTACGCCACCAGCCTGGTCGTAGCTGCTGCGCTGGCGATATTGACTGTGCTAGAGTTTTTTATCGCTGGCTTTGATGAATTCCTCTTTTTCAGCAGCAACGTGATTCCACTGGTAGTAATCGCTCTGCTCAAAGCCGCGCTAATCGTCAATTACTATATGCACATTACCCGCATCTGGACGACTGAAGAGGACGGCCATTAATGAGTACTTCTGTCGCAAAAACTGGCCAGGGAACCGACGTCGATGTCCACGATGAACACGATCACGGGCACGGTATAATCGAATATTCTCACCAGCACCGGGTCGCAATGAACCGCCTCGGCTTCTGGCTGTTCCTGATTTCTGAAACCTTCCTGTTTTCGGGGATTCTGGTAGCGCGGATTGTCTTGATGCGTGACGAAAACGGCTTCACCCGCCCTGAACTGGATCAGACACTGGGCTTGTTCATCACATCAATTCTGCTTATCAGTAGCGTGATGATTAACGTCGGTGAAATTGCCATCAGCAAAGGCGACCGCAAGATGTTCCTGCGGATGTTTGGCGGCGCAATTGTTCTGGGATTGATGTTTGCAGGCCTCGTCATCTATGAATGGTCTATTGCGCACGAAGGCCCCGCCGATAGCGTCGAGATGGGTATGTTCTTCTTCATGACCGGGATGCACGCCCTGCACGTGATTACCGGCGTCGGGTTATTGGCGTCGATCTGGTGGAATGGGTATGTGGGCAACTACACCAAGGATGATCACTGGGGTGTGGAAGCTGGCGCACTCTACTGGCACTTTGTAGACGTGGTGTGGGTGTTCTTCTACGTTGCGCTGTATCTCATCGGCACCGTTCCGCATCACGGGTAGCCCTAGCCAACACCAATGGACCCACAACTCGAAGCATTTCTGCTTTCCTGGGACTTCCGGCTTGACCTCATTTTGCTGCTGGCGGTGTTCGGTATCGCTTACACCGTCGGCTGGGTCAAGCTGCGCCTGAAGAAAGCCCGCATTGCAAATGGTTGGCGGCTGGCGTCATATTACACGGGGCTGGTGTTGCTGGCAATTGCGCTGTTTTCCGGGCTAGATGTGTTCCAGACGCAGTTATTCTTCATGCATATGATTCAGCACCTGTTTTTGCTGATGTTTGCGCCACCGTTGTTGTTGTTGGCAAATCCAATGGTGTTTATCCTATGGGCGTTACCGCGCATTGAGCGGCAGCAAGTCGGGCGATTGTTGCGCTCAAAGTCACGCTTTCGGCGGACGTTCGTTTCGCTTACCAACCCGTGGATGGTCTGGCTGGTATATACCATCAATTTGATTGTCTGGCACGACCCCAACCCCTATGAAGCCGCTATTGAAAGTGACTTGCTACATGACATTGAGCATTTCACCTTCTTCTATGCGGGGATGGGCTTATGGTGGCACGTCACCGGGGCTGCACCGAAATTTCACGGCAGACGTAGCTACCCGATGCGAATGCTGCTCATTGTGGCGTCGTTCTTTGTGAACCTGTTCGTCGGCGTGCTGATTACGCTCTCGCCGGACATTATCTACACCTATTATGAGAGCGTGCCGCGTATCTGGGGCATTAGCGTTGAAGACGACCAGCGCATCGGCGGGCTATTGATGTGGATTCCCGGCGGCATGATGTACCTGATGACGTTTTTGATCCTCGGTGCGAACCTTGTCGCTGAATCTGAACGGCGTGCCCGGCTCGGGGACCGTCAACGTAAGCTCAAATTTGAAGGAGCATCGCAGTAGATATGATCTCCGCACGGACACGTGGGTTTGTCTCATTGCTGATGTTGATGGCACTTATCTTGACTGCCAGTCTCGCAAGCGGGCACGGACTTGGCGAACAGAAGTTAGAGCGTGTCGAAAGTGGCCCCTTCCGCATTTCAGCATGGGTAGACCCCATTGAACCCACCACCGACGATGAAGTTCACATCACCGTTGCGCTGGAAGACAACGAAGGGCTGGTGCGTAACGCCGACATTACTGTGCAGATGGTCTATTCGGACGACACCGACATCACGTTCACCGAACGCGCCACCCACGAGCAGGCCGTCAACAAGCTGCACTACGAAGCGCCTTTTATTGTCGAAAACGCCGGGGAGTACAGTGTCACCGTTGCCGTTGAAAATGGTGATCGAAACGGCGAAGCCTCGTTCAGCATGACCATCAACGCAGGCGATGGCATGAATGTCCCGGTTGGATGGGTCGCGGCCGGCATTGCAGGCGCGCTTGTAATGACTTTAGTGGTATGGAACCGTGTGCAACTGGCACGCGCTGATGAGAAGAAGTAAAGGAACGCACAACGCATGAGCATTCACCAACATACATCGAAGACGATTTCTGCCCCGGCCGTTGCAAACCCATCATGGTTTAAGATGATCGCTAAGCTGTTCAAGCTGCGGATTGTGTCCTTGCTGCTGTTTGCAGCCACCGGAGGCGCATTCCTTGGGGCAGCGGGTAGCCCGTCAGTGTCAGAGCTGGGCCTGTTGATGGTCACGGGCGGTCTGGCAGCAGCCGGAGCCTCCGCATTGAATCAGTATATTGAGCGCGAGTCTGATAAGCACATGAAGCGCACCAGTCAACGGCCACTGGCCAATGGCACCATCAAAAACCCGGAATGGGTGTTGGGGCTGGCTGTGGCGATGATATTTGTGCCGGTGCTATGGGTAGCGCCTTCTAACCCGGCGCTGGCGTTCTTCTTGCTACTCGGCGCGATTATTTATGTGCTGGTATATACCGTTTGGTTGAAGCCGCGCACCATTTTGAATATCGTCATCGGTGGCGCAGCGGGGAGTTGCGCGGTATTGAGTGGCGGTGCGGCCGTTGGTAACTGGAACGACCCCGGTGTGCTGGCACTGGCAGGCATATTGTTTCTGTGGACACCCACCCACTTCTGGGCGCTGGCCATCATGGTCAAAGACGACTATGACCGCGTTGGCACCCCAATGCTACCGAGCGTCGTCAGTCCACGTCAGGCAGCCTTCTGGGGCTTGATTCACGCAATTGGGGTTGCCATACTTGCGCTGGTGATGGGTGCATTGCCGGGGTTGGGGCTGGTCTATTTCGTTCCCACCTTGCTGGCGACGATGATCTTCTTGCACCAGAGTTACAAGTTGGTGGTTGTACCTACGCGCCCGCAAGCCCTGCGCCTGTTCCTGACCAGCAATAGCTATCTCGCCCTGATCTTACTGGTAATTTGTCTCTCAACTGTTATTGGAATTTAGCTAGCTTACAGGAGGAATTCTACTCGTGTTGGAAGTCTCTGATCTGCCGACACTTAACGCTATCTTGAATGCAACCGCGTTCGTCTTTTTGGTGACAGGCTATGCGCTGATTAGACAAGGGAAATGGAAAGCGCATCGTGTCGCTATGCTTGCGGCGTTTTCGACGTCGGTTATCTTCCTGATTTCGTACCTCACGCACTACTACCATGAAGGCACCACACCCTATGACGGTGAAGGGGTGATGCGCTTTATCTACTATTTCATCGTGCTGATTCCACATGTCATCCTGGCAGCAACCGTGCCCTTTCTCGCGATGTGGGCACTTTACCACGCCTGGAAAAATCCATGGGGCAAGCACGCCAAAATCGCCCGCATTACGTTCCCTATCTGGATTTACGTATCAATCACGGGCGTGTTGGTCTATTTGATGCTGCGCACGTCACTGTTTGACGGCTTGCAATAGTTAGATCATAACTCACGGCGTCGAAACGGCCGTTGCGGTGGCAGGTGCTGCCGGGGCGGCTGTTTGCGTTGGGGGTGGCGTCACCGTTGCAGAGGGTACAGCAAAGGCAGTGTCATTCGGTGCGGGAGGTAGGATTTCCGCGTCCTGTAAATACTGTTGGCGAATCCCGGCGACGCGCTCATAGTTACTCATCGACAGCACACCCCAAAATTCACGCGGCCCGGCGATTTGTTCGCGGTAGTCGTTGGCATACTCCGCCAGCCACGTAATGAAAGTTGCATCCCCAAGTTCATCGCGCAGGGCCTGGAACATCAAACACCCCCCCAGATACACCGCGTTGATATATGGCCGCCAGCTTGAATAGTCGTAAACGGTTGCGTCTACGGTGTCAGCCGTGCCATACGTGAAAATGCGGAAATCCCACCACCATTCGGTGAGGTCGGGGTAAAATTCTTCGTAGTAGAGCAATTCACTATACGTCGCTAAGGCTTCGTCCAGATATGGCGCTGTGCCTTGATTACTGCCAACCGACGCATACCACCATTGATGCGCAATCTCATGCACCGTGATGATCGTCAGCCAGTCTTGCACGGTGCCATTCCAGGTGCGGAACCACGCCTCGCTGACAAACACCAATCCACTGAATTCTAACCCGTCGGGGAAATCGCCCTCAACCACCAGCATCCTTTCATAGGGGAACGGACCGAAGTAGTCGGTGTAGAGTTCAATTGCCTGTTGCGCGTCGAGCATGGCGCGTGCCGAAGGGTTCAGCCCACCCTGCTTGGAATCTGCTGAAGGATAATAGTAGAGTTCGAGCGCGATACCGTTCACCTCGGCGGTGGATTTGATGAAGTCGGTGCTGAGGCTCATTGCGAAGTCACGCCCACCTTCAAGGCGCATATCCCATCCATTGAGCGCAACACGTTCGACCTCTCCCGGTGCGGCGACTTCAAGCCCGTCGGGCATGTTCTGAATGGTCAAATCTACCTCGAAGTCAGCGATCTGGGTCAGGGCTTGCTCACCAATGAAATGCATACGCGGTGTATACCATACGCCGGGTGTTTGATAGCCGTACACCCCCAGCGTCGGGAACCAGTGCGCAAGGTTCAATTGACGTTCGCTGTATGCCAGCCAGCCGATAGGATTTGCGCTGGAATAGGGCTGAATTTCAAGGCTGAAGACAAGCTGAACTTCCGCGACACAGCCAGGAAAAATTTGCTCTGGTAGTGGCACTGTCAAACGCCAACCATCCAGTGTTGTGTCTGGCAAGCGTTCACCATTTTTGTTGAGCGCCTCACGGAATTGCATCACCCCGGCGAGACGACGTGGTTCAACGTGGAAGACGAGTTCATCCAGAATCGCATCATGGTCGTTGCGATACTGCACCGTTTGCACCACATCCAACTGCTTTGTGTCGTAGTCTAGCTCAACGTCAAGATTATACTGCACAGCACGACGGTTGCGGTCAGCAGTACACACGACAGGCGTATTGGTGGGAAAAGGCGTGGCGCTGGCCGCGTCGCTACGAAGGTCAACAGAACGTTGCGTGGGGTCCGGGGTTAGGGATGCGGCTTGTTGTTCAAGGCTGGTGAGGGTGAAGCGTCGCTGCACATTGTTAGACTGCGGAGCCGATGTATCCGGGTCGCTACCCCCGCAGGCCACAAGCAAAAGCAAGGTGATGCTCAGGAGGAAAAGATGCCAGCAACGGTGAATCGTTCGTTTCATCATGCCCATCATCATAACACAACCCCTCAGCCAAACACTGCCGTTTTTAATGTGTTTGCCTGACAGCCAGTGTACCCGTGTGCATTCTCACTTTCCGCGCTAGGTTTTCTTCGTTACACGGAAGTGCAGCGGAATGCCAAGCATGAGTTGCGTTTGTGCCTGAATAACGGGGAGAGCAACACACACCAGCGTGATTGTTGGCAACATGGGGATGCTGATTAGCGTCTGGAAGCGTTCGGCGCGGGTGGGCTCGTTTTCGGGGGGGCGTTCGGGGCGAATACGGACGTCAGTGAAGAAAAAGAGCAGTGTCATCAAGAAGACAATAAAAAACGAGAACTGTAGCAAGATAAACGGCAAGGCAAAGCGGTTCTCGATGATAAGTTGCGGGTGCATTAGCGCGGGGAGTTGAGTACCGAGTGTGATAATCACCCAACCGGCCCCGGCCAGCAAGAGGTCATGCGCGACGCGGAACAGCATCCGAAAACCCGGCCAAAATCCGACATAAGGGTGTTCGCGCATCTGGCTGACGGTGTAGCCAATTTCTTTGGCACCCCATGCATGGCGCAATGTCTGGCTATAGCGCTGCCGTACTGAGTCTAGCAGGTTTTTGCCAGTGGTCGCGGCACCAAGAAAGGGCAAATAAATCGGGCGCAGCACAAGGTCACCTTCGCGCCGGAAATAGGTTTTGATGTACATATGCCATTCGTCAGCAATAACATCAGAGTCCCAGTAGTTGGCGTTGTCCAGCAGTTTCAAGCTCAATGAATAAGAGGACATCGGCAACGCTTGCCACCACGGAGCCGCCAGGTAAGCGATTTCCCATGCGGACGAATAGCCATGCAGCAGGCGCATGAACGGGTTAATTTCCCACACGTTGCTGTGATAGCGGATGGGTGCCTGCCAGAATGCGGAATAGCGGCGGTCGTCCGTAGCAAAGAGTGTGCCCAGCGCTGCCAGGTATTCACGATTCCAGAGCGTATCGGCATCCATCGTCGTGACAACAATGTTGTGGATGTTCATGCCCATATCATCAACCAGTTGACGTTTGGCCCAACGGGCGGCCCAGGCCTGGTTCGCAGACTTACACTGAATTTCGTTCTGAATGCCTTTGGGGTGAATCGGGGCGAAAAAGTTCGCAAAAAACGGGCGATACTCTGCCTGCAAAATTTCGCTTTTGCTGACAGCATCAGGGTCGCCGGCTTCCATCGCCAATACCACGGTGACACTTTCGGTTGCGTTGCGCTGTTCGGCAAGGCGATCAAGTGTACGCCGCAGGGTTGAAAGTTCTTCTTTGTAGTTGGGGATGATAACGAGGTGATGCACTTTTTCAATATCGAGGCTGTCTTCGTTCCAGCGGCGGAAATATTCGGCTTTCCAGTTGATATTCTGCCACCGCCGTACATGTCGCAGCCCCAGCAACATTGCAAACCCGGCAGCGAGAAAGCGTAATGCACTATACAAGCCCAGTAGCGAAGCAAAAAAGAGCATCGTCATCGGTGCGTAAAGTGCCCCAATGAGAACAACAACAAAAGTGAGCCATGCTAATGCGCCCGGAATAGCGTCAAGCAACCGCTGTGGAATACTGGCCGGCTGGACGCCCACGGTCTGGCTGGCCCCAAATTGTACATTGTGGCGACGCGACCCTGGTGATTGATATGGCAACGCTATGCTCCACTCACTATTGTTTGCTTCACTTGGAAAATGCGCACATGACTATACCCCATTTGGTGGGAGAATCAACTTATTCTAACAAATCATACCAACTCACCCCTATGGTGACTTGTACCAAACTTCACAGGCAGATAGCGAATATTTTGGAGGTTTAGACCCCATTTTTTCATCTAATTTTAAGATTTCTGGGTGAATCTTCACAAGTTTTTCAGGTTATGGCTGCCTTACTTCTTCACACCACCCACCCCACGCCGGGACGCATGTTCAATTAAACCAGACTGGTAATCATAGGTTGTCTGGCGCTTTTCGGCATGCACTTCAAAAGCAATGTCAATCAGACGTTTGACGACGGCCGCCGCGCTTATGTCACTTTCTTTCCAGAGATAGAAGGATAGCGAGCCCGGCATCGTATTAATCTCGTTAAGGTAAACAACGCCTTCATCTGGCTTGGCAAGGAAGTCAATCCGCGCAATACCCCGTCCCTGAATTGCTCGGAAGCCGCGCCGGGCCAAATCCTGAATTTTAGCGGTCATTTCATCACTGATCGGCGCTGGAATGAGACGCTCCTGCCCTTTCATGCCTGCTTCAGACTTGCTGCCGCCGCGCATATACTTTTCGTCATAGCTGAGGAAATCTGCGGTAGAGACAGGTTGTTCCAGGGCTGAAACCGTCAGTTCTTGCCCACCCATCACCGCACAGTTGATCTCAACACACTCCGTCACCGCTCGTTCAACAAGCACCTGCGGTGATAGATTGAGCGCAATGTCGAGGTGCAAACGCGCTTTTTCAGCGTTGTCAGCGCGTGCCACCCCAATGCTGCTGCCGAGCGTGGCCGGCTTTATGAAAATCGGATACCCCAAGGCCGCAATGCGTTCCATCGCGGCAGCCTGATCATTGAGCCATTCATGCCGTGAGACACCGATACCATCCACCACCGGAATGTCGTACTGGCGCAAGAGTTCTTTGGCGAGAATCTTATGGTTTGCCACCGCCGAGGCCAGCACACCCGTACCGATATAGGGAATATCCGCCATTTCGAACACGCCCTGAATGGTACCATCTTCGCCGTGTGTACCATGAATGGTGCTAAACGCGACGTCGAAGCGCGTGAAGGTACTCTTTGCAAGGCGGCCGCTAATCGGTGGCGTAATCAAGCCCGGATAGCGCGTACTCGGTGCCAGAATTGTTTCTTGCACACCCTGAACCGTGCCTATATCGTCAGCATTAAAGGTCTTGATGTCCATGAGTGGGTCGCCCGTCAGCCAATTTCCATCACGGGTGATATAGACCGGGATAATATCAAAACCAGCCGATTTGAGCGCCTGCATGGTCTGATTGCCCGTGACAATGGAAACGTCATGTTCAACGGAACGACTACCGAAAAATACAGCGACACGGCGCATGGCTACCATGATGATTGCTCCTCTTAGAGATAGTTATCAGCCAGATCATTCAAGAACAGGATAGCATCACCGCTGCTCAGTTCGCGCTGATACCATTCAATTGCCTCTTGTACTGTATCGACCACAATCAACCGTGCCGAATCAAAGTCAGTGCTGCGGACGCCTGCTTGCAGCGGCAACGTCTGTTTTTTGCCGACAAGCACAATGTCAGTTGCATACCGGGTTGCATATTCACCAAGTTTGCGATTTTCTTCGTCCTGAATGTCGGCCAGTTCAACCATGCCCGGTGTCACGAGCACCCGTCGCCCTTCGGTGTTGAGGCCCAGCACCTGCAGGGCATTCCGTGCGCCAAGCGGGTTCGTGTTATAAGCGTCGTCCAGCATCATGATGCCATTGGGAAGACGGTTGCGGCGCAGGCGATGCTCGGCCGGTTCCAGTGTCGAAACGCGCAGAGCTATCTCGTTGAGCGTCATACCTGTTTCCAGTGCAGCCACCGTCGCCAGCAAGATATTGGTGACGTTATGAATGCCGACCAATGCTGTGCGGAACTGGCGTTTTTCCCCCGTTTTGCGATCCAGCACATCAAATTGCAAGCCATTGAGTGAATGTTGAATATTCGTCGCGATCAACCGAGCGTCTTCATGCGGAGGGTCGTTGTATGAGACACCATAGCGGGTGTTGGGATGGCCTCGGGTTTCCATTTCACGCACGCGGGGGTCGTCAAAGTTGAAAAGCCCGGTGCCGTCGGGTTGCAGCCCGGCGATGATTTCGTATTTGGCCTTTTGAATGTTGTCGAGTGAGCCAAAACGCTCAAGGTGTTGCGGCCCAACGGCGATGGCGATGCTCATAGCGGGCCTGGTCAATTTGCAGATGCGCTCGATTTCGCCGGGAACATAGGCCCCCATTTCGACCACGAAATATTGGTAGCCGGCCGTCGGATCAAGGTCATTATTGATGGTCAGGCAGACGCCCATCAATGTGTTATAGCTTTTCGGCGTCATCAGCACTCGATAGCGTCCGTCAAGAATATGCTTTAGATAGTGCTTGGTGCTGGTTTTGCCATAACTCCCGGTGATGCCGATGACGATTGGCGCGGCTTCGTGGAGTCGACGTGATGCTTTGCGCACAAACCCCCGGCGCAATGACGCTTCTACGGGGTACATCGTGATATTTGCCACTGGGAGCCATAACGGGGCCGCCATCGCCACCAGTAGCCCCACTAAATTTGCCAGAACAAGTGCCAGCGGCATGTCTAGCCCACCCAATAACAACGCCCCGCTCATATTCACCAACAACACGATTGCTATAACTGCACCGAGTAAACGCCGCGCACGTTGGGTGGCTACAAAGCGCTTTTTGATCTCACTAGCCGGAGGTTGATAGGCTGCGAAGGCGATGGCTATCAGAGCAACTGCACCCAGCACAACGGTTGTCTCAATACCAGCCACAACCAACACGCCCCCAATCACCACTACGGCAATAGCACCGAACATCGACAACGGCAACCATTGCGCACGTCGCTCAGCCGCCCAGCGCAGAAACCGGAGGTTCATATATTCTTCAAGCTGGAAAAAACGTACCAGAATGCGGACGCGCCAGAATGCAACAGCACTCCAGAGTAAGGCCAACAAGGCGAGTTCAATCATGTCTCAGCAGCCTCCACTTCCTCGCTGAAAAAATAGCTTACCACCCGCACAAATTGCGCGAGATCGTCCAGATAGGCATAGTGACCTGCCCCTTCGAATACGATCAACCCGGCGTCGGGCATTTCGCGCTCAAGGATTTTGCCTGCGGCCAGCGGTGTGTCGGTGTCCTGGTCGCCCCAGAATAATAACGTTGGGGCCTGCACACGTCGTGCAAACGGTAATAAATCTTGCGCGATCACGAGTTTAAACGTCTCCGTGAGCGGGCCGGCTTGTAGATAGTCCGATGAGCCATAGCGCTGCCGTAAATAGGCCAGCACCCGCTGTTTCATACTGCCAAGTCCCGGCAAACTTAACACAGTCAGTAATGCACGTCGCCAGATGTAATAGAAGCGTATTTTAAGCGGTGGGGGCAACTTTACCCCGGCACTATTGGAGAGTACTATTTTGCGAACCCGGTTGGGGTGGTCGGCACCCAAAACAAGGCTGATCCGTCCGCCAAAAGAATGCCCCACCAAAAAAATTTCGTCAAGTTGATTTGCATCAAGATAGGCCAGCACCCACTGTGTATACTGTGGCACCCCCCACGGTTCGGGGGGTAAGCCAGTACCGCCAAAGCCCGGCAAATCAAGCACATGCACCGTAAACCCTTGACGCGCCAACCGTTCCGCAGCCGGCCAGAATGTTTCGTACGATGCGCCCCACCCATGCAAAAATACCACTGCTAAACCTTCACCTGCACAGGCAACCCGGGTTGAAATGCCATCAATCTCCTGACGGCATACTTGCTTGGTGGTCATACATCGGCCTCAATGTGTGCCCCGAGGCGCGTGAGCTTGCCCGTAATACCCTCGAAGGCCCACTCCACCAGATGCGCGTTGTCAATGACCGATTCGCCCTCAGCAGCCAGTGCCGCGCCAAGCAAAGCCAACCCAACACGGACGTCTGGCGAGTCGATATATTCACCCCGTAACGGGCTTTTGCCGAAAACAACAGCACGATGCGGGTCACAAAGTACGATCCGTGCGCCCATTGATTTGAGCTTGTCTACAAACAACAGGCGGTCGCTAAACAGCTTTTCGTGAATCAGCGTTGAACCGCGTGCCTGTGATGCCAATAAAGTTGCAATTGCAACAAGGTCAGAGGGGAACCCGGGCCAGGGGTTGGTGTCGATGCTCAACGTAGTATCGCCAAGCGGTCGCGCCACGGCAAGCTGATGTTGTTCGGGGATATGCAGCACATGCAGGTCACTATTGGGTTGTTGTTCGGTGTAGTATTGGACGCCGAGCTGACCAAACATTTGCAAGATCATTTGCATATCTGGCAAATATACATCTTGAATATCAATTTGCCCCGGTGTGACTGCCGATATGGCCGCCAAACTGGCAATTTCAATATGGTCGCTGGGCAATGATACATCGACTGCATTGGCGTGGGATTGCATCCCATACACAGTCACCAGATTCGAACCAATTCCGTCGATTTTCGCACCCAATTGAACCAGCGCGTGTTGTAATATGCGAAGGTGTGGCTCTGAGGCAGCGTTGCGTATGGTGGTTTTTTGCCCAAAAGCGGCAGCCAGCATACAAACCAGCGCAGTCGTTGTGACACTGGGGAAAAGCAACATAATGTCACGTTCTTCCCAGCGTTCAGGACGGACTTCAAAGTCATTGCCAGCAATATCGACGCGCAGACCCAGGTCTTGCATAGCTTGAATATGTGGCCGTAACCGCGACAATGAGCGCCGCCATTCGACGCGCACATACCCACGCCGCAACAGCAATGGTGCAAGGAACAATATACTTGCTCCGAGTGCGTTCGTCATCTCAGCATCTAGTACACGTGTTTGGAGATGTGCTGTTTGGATCAGCACGCGGTCGCGCTGATGCTGAACAGTGGCCCCAAGCGCCCGGGCACTTTCTAAGACGCGGCTGGTGCTTAGCGTATCGGGAACATTACGAAGCGTCATCGGCTGTTCGGAAAGCGTTGACGCTACCACAACAGCCAGTGCAGCGTTGCTATTGCCCGATGGTGTGTAGTGTCCTCGTAGCGGATGCTTACCTTGAACTGAAATACGCATTGCGGTTGTAGTCCTGCTTGTTTAGGCAAAAATGAGGTTGCAAAAATTCACCCGAGATTATGCACACAGAGCATGGGCGCGTCAAGCAAAGGATGAGAAGTGTAGTGTTGCCGACGGTCAAGCCTGTAGATGATAACCACAGATCACATTGACACGGAGGCCGTCACTCGATACACTGACGCGCTAGCTTAAGTTTATCGTGTTTGATTTCTGGAGACGACATGGATACTCGTTACGAAAACGTTGAAGAGCGCAAACTGGTTCGGTTGGCCAGTAGCGGCGATAAGGTTGCATTTGGGGAACTTTATCAGCGCTATGTAGATCGCATCTACAACTATTGCTACTATCGCATGGGCAACCAACAAGACGCCGAAGACCTGACCGGGCGCGTATTTATGAAGGCCCTTGGCCACATCAAAAACTACGATGAGCGCGGTGTACCGTTTTCGGCATGGCTGTATCGTATTGCGCACAACCTGGTCGCCAATTGGCACCGCGATAACGGCCGTCATAAGGTTATTCCTATTGACGAGTATCTGGTCAGCCGTAACCCCGAAGATGCGCCCGAATCCCTTGCTGAACAGTCTGAAGAAGAACGCCAATTGATGGCCGCTGTCCGCCATTTGCCTGAAGATCGCCAGCAACTCCTTTTCTTGAAATTTGTCGAAAAATTATCAAATGCTGAAATCGGTGACTTGATGAACCGCACTGAAGGGGCCATTAAATCGCTCTACCATCGCACCCTTTCAGCCCTACATGACGACATGGTTGCACGCGGCATTGCGAACATAAAAGCCCTTGGCACTAACCGTAGAAAAAGCCAGACGAATTGAAAAATGATAGTAAGGATAGATTGTTCATGATGTTCGATCAGGGCGAACCCAACAGCCAGAATCTGCTGATGGCCTACACTGACGCACGGCTCCACGATAGCAGCCAGGACCTGTCGTCATTTCTTGCCACGCACGATATTGACGCAATGTCGCCGTTGGGTAGACTTTTGCAACTTGCCGACTACCTGCATCGTATGCTTCCACAGCACAAACCGTCTCCAGAATTTGTGCAAGCGCTGTATGATGAACTGGTTGGCGTAGAAGGTGCTACTGATAGCGACTGGTTCAGTCAGTTTCAGTTTGAACGACAGCTTGAGCGTCAACTTGAACGCTGGCGACACTTACCACGTCACATGCAATTCGCGGCCGGGTTGACGTTCACCGCCGGGCTGTTCTGGGTCGCTTCGCGCGTGCGACGCGAGAATCTGCTTTCTGGTGAAAATGACGAAGATAACCTCGAACAAAGCGCATAGACTATAGGCGACGTGCAGTCAGCATGCTTTAATCATAATCACAAGCCGGATGTGATCATGATCGTTTCCCATCCGTGACAATTGACGAGGAACGAGAAAATGCAACCACAACGCTATGCAAAAATTTCTGGGTGGGGCAAATATGTCCCCGAAAACGTTTTAACCAACGATGATCTGGCCAGGATGGTTGATACCAACGACGAATGGATCCGTACTCGCACTGGCATTGCCGAACGGCGTATTCGTGGCGAAAACGATACCAATTCAAGCATGGCCGTGGCTGCTTCTACCCCCGCAATCGACATGGCCGGCATCAAAGTAACTGACCTTGATCTGATTATCGTCGCGACCTCTTCGCCAGACCACATGTTGCCACCAGTGTCTAGCCAGGTGCAGAACATGCTCGGCGCAACGTGTGGTGCCTTCCAGCTTGGTGCGGGGTGTTCGGGTTGGGTCTATGGGCTGGCAGTAGCATCGCAGTTTATTGAGAACGGATCAGCAAACCATGTCCTCGTCGTTGGCTCTGAAATTATTTCTTTCGCATTGGACTATACCGACCGCACCACCTGCGTCCTATTCGGGGATGCGGCAGCAGCCGTTGTCCTGTCTGCCAGTGATGAGCCCAGTGGTGTGTTGGCGCACGAACTCGGCTCCGACGGCAGCGATTACGACGCGCTATGGGTACCGGATGCGGGCAGCACGAACCCGGTTTCGCAGTCCACCATTGATGAGCGCAGACAGTATATTCAAATGGATGGGCGGCGCGTCTTCAAATTTGCCACGCGCACCGTTGCCCAATCTCTGAAACGTACTATCGACAAAGCCGGGTTGCTGCCCGACGACATTGACCTGTTCATTCCGCATCAGGCCAACGCCCGCATTGTCGAAGCCGGGGCGCGTCTGCTCCGCCAACCCGCCGAAAAGTTCTACATGAATATCCACAAATACGGCAACACCTCGACCGCCTCTGTGCCGCTGGCACTGGTCGAAGCGCTGGAAGAAGGCCGCCTTAAAGAAGGGGATAAAGTCGCGATGATTGCTTTCGGGGCGGGCTTGACGTGGGCCACCGTCGTTTTGCAAATGGGTGTCGGTGAAATCAGCCCCGCGCACACGCTGTTCTCCGCTGAAGGCATTGCTCATGCGGCGAAGCGGGCCCGCAACAAGGTTGTTGATAGCGTGCAAATGTCGCTGGTGCCGTTCTATACCTGGTTGCAGGGGCGCGGCAAAAAGAAATAGCTCACTATCATTTAAAATAGTCAATCACAAGTGCCATCAGTGCGACTGGTGGCATTTTGAGTTTATTCGACGGGCGTATCATCCTCAAATACATCCACGAAATGCAGTTCAACCACATCACTAAATGCGGACATCAACTCCTGGCCAGCACTCGTCCCTGCCTCAGCGGTCAGGGCGGCGTCCAGCGCATCAAAGTCTTTGAAATAGAATTCTAGAATACGATAATATGGCGATTTGCCTTCTGGTGTACCACGCACGATATTGGCCTGACGGCGCTGAATGCCGGGGAGTTTTTCCAGCGCGGCCAGGACTTTCACATATTGCATTTCGAAGGCGTTTTCGTCTGGCGGCTGCTTGAATAGGATCAGTAATTTGACCATTGTTGTCATTGTCGCTTTCGGTTGCATCAGTTTTCAGGAGTGTAGCAGCTTTTTGGTGTGGTAAACACAAAGATAGATTCACATGAGGAATCAATTGTGTATCCGTCAAGTCTTTTTTGTCGAATGTTTGTGCTATATACTGAATACAAAATCCAACTACAGTATATAATCCCTAAACAGGTAGACCTATGGCTCAGCAGCAGGACTTCGTGCATCTGCACTTGCACACCGAATATAGCTTGTTAGACGGCTTTGCTCGCATTGACCGCGCCGTGAAATATGCCACTGAACTCGATATGCCCGCGCTGGCCATCACCGACCACGGCACCATGTTCGGCGTCATTGACTTTTACCGTGCCGCGAAGAAAGCTGGTGTTAAGCCAATTATCGGGGTTGAGGCTTACCTCTCGCGCCGCACCCGCTTCGACCGTGACCCACAACTCGACAAGCGCCCTTTTCACATGCTGCTGCTTGCCAAAAATCGCACCGGGTACCACAACCTGCTTAAGATGTCTTCAGCCGCGCAACTCGAAGGCTACTACTACCGCCCACGCATTGACCGTGACCTGATGGCAGAATGTGCCGAGGGTGTCATCGCGACGAGTGGCTGCCTTGCCGCCGAAATCCCGCGTATGATCGTTGATGGCCGCGACGATGAAGCGCGTGAACTCATCGGCTGGTATCAGGATATTTTTGGGCCAGAAAATTTCTTTCTAGAACTGCAAGGCCACAACATCCCGGAACTGGATGTGGTTAATGAATGGCTGGTTGAAAACTCCGACTATGGCGGTGTGCCACTGGTAGCAACCAACGACGTCCACTATGTTAAACCAACGGACTACGACGCCCACGATACGCTGCTCTGCATCCAGACGGGCAATTTGAAGACTGAAACTAATCGCATGTCAATGTCTGGCGGCAACACCTACTATATGCGCACCGGCGAAGAAATGTGGAACATGTTTGGCGCGGTGGCTCCTGAAGCGCTGACCAACACGCTGCGCATCGCGGAAATGATCGAAGACGTGGACATCGACAGCAACGAATATCACCTGCCGATTTTCCCTGTACCAGACCGCTTCAAGGACGCCAGAGAATTTCTGCGCTACCTGTGCGAAAAAGGCTTGCAGTGGCGCTTTGGTGACCACGCCCACGAACCAGAGTACGTCGAGCGCCTGAACCACGAACTCACGATTATCGACAACATGGGCTTTAACACTTACTTCCTCATCGTGTGGGACTTATGCGAGTTCGCCCGCAGTAAGGATATCTGGTGGAATGTGCGTGGTTCGGGGGCAGGGAGTCTGGTGGCGTACCTGCTCGGTATCACCAACCTGAACCCGCTACCGAATGGCCTCATTTTCGAGCGCTTTTTGAACCCCGGCCGCCAATCTATGCCAGACTTTGACCTCGACTACCCTGAAGACCGTCGTTTCGAAATGATTGAGTATTGCACGCGCAAATATGGGGAGGATAAGGTCGCGGCGATCATCACCTTCGGTACGATGGGCGCAAAAGGGTCTATCCGCGACGTCGGCCGTGCGCTGGATATGCCCCTGCCAGACGTGAACACCATCGCCAGTTTGGTGCCAACGGTGGCCCGCCCGCCGAAAATTTACCAGTTGCTCGGTCAGGATGAAAACAAGCCCGAACTCGCCGTGCAGGAATTCATCGACATCTACAAGAACGACAAATATGCACGCGAAGTCATCGAGACTGCAATGGCGATTGAGGGGGTGCCACGCCATGCCTCTACTCATGCCGCCGGAATTATCGTTGCTGACCGGCCGCTGGTGGACTATTTGCCGCTGCATCGCCCTACCAAAGGCGGCAGCAGTGACGACAACCCCGTTAAGATGGTCACGCAATTTCCGATGGAAACGGCCGAGAGTATCGGTCTGCTGAAAGTCGACTTTCTAGGGCTTTCGACGCTCACCATCATGCGCCGCGCCTGTGAGTTGATTGAGTACTATCACGGCGTCAAGTACGATATGTCTACGATTCCCTATGAACCCAACCCGAACGACCCCGAGGCCACGCGCATGGTCAAAGCGATGTTCGAGATGCTAGGACGCGGCGAGACGATCGGTGTCTTCCAGCTTGAATCGTCGGGGATGCGGGAAATGCTACGCGGGATGCGGCCGCAAAACTTTGAAAACGTCATCGCTGCGATTTCGCTGTATCGTCCGGGACCATTGCAATTTATCCCGCAGTTCAACGACCGTTTGCACGGCAAAGAAGAACCCGAATATTTACACCCCAGGCTGGAACCGATTATCGGCAACACCTTCGGCATTATCGTCTATCAAGAACAGATCATGCAGATTGCGGCGAGTCTGTTTGGCTACGGCCTCGGTGAAGCCGACCTCATGCGTCGTGCGGTTTCTAAGAAGAAAGAGAAAGAACTCAAAAAGCACCGTGCGATTTTCATTGAACGTGGCCCGGAAAATGGTGTTGATGCCGAAACGGCCGCCGCCATCTTCGAGCAGATTGAGTTCTTTGCAAATTATGGCTTCAACAAAAGCCACGCCGCTGACTATGCCGTGATTACTTGCCAGACAGCGTTTTTGAAGTGCCACTATCCGCATGAATACATGTCGGCGCTGATGTCGGTTTACTATGATGACTCGGCGAAGGTATCGCTGTTCGCTTCTGACTGTGAACGCATGGGGATCAAAATTCTGCCGCCAAACGTCAATTACTCGCACCTCGACTTCAGCATTGAGCCTGATGCCAGCGGCGACCGTCACATCCGCTACGGGCTTTCTGCTGTGAAAAACGTGGGGACTGCCGTGATTGAGCATATCATCGCTGCACGAGAGGAGGCTGGGCCATTCCTTGACCTTGACGATTTCCTGGATCGTTGTGATATGCGCATCGTCGGCAAGCGTGCGCTGGAAGCATTGATCAAAGTCGGGTCGCTGGATGACCTCGGGGACCGTGCAATTTTAGATCACAACCTTGAGCTGCTCATGCAACACAGTGTTCAGCGACACAAGGCGGCTGATGTCGGGCAGAAAAGCATCTTCGACCTGTTCGGTGATACTGATGATGATGGACCTGGCGCGGCGTCGGTGCTTTCCATGTTAGAGGAGCCTACTGCCCACGTTGATAAGCGTGAGCAATTACGCTGGGAAAAGGAGTTGCTCGGTTTCTACGTCTCCGACCACCCACTCGGCGACTTGATGGGAACGCTGCGCAAAACCATCACACATTCTTCGCTTGAGCTTGAAGAGGACAAAGAAGCGCTGGCGGGCAATGGCGTCGTCGTGGCAGGGCTTGTGCATGAAGTGCGGGTTTTACAGACAAAAAATGGCGAGTCTATGGCGATTGTCACGCTTGAAGACACACAAGGGCTGTTGAGCTGTGTTATGTTCCCACGCACCTGGAAACAATACCGTGAGGTTATTGTAGAGGACCGTGTGGTCGTGGTGCATGGTAAAGCCGATATCCGCCGTGATGAAGCGCAAGTCATCGCCGACCGGGTTCACCAGAACATCACCGTTGCAGACTATGAAGGTGCTGAGGACGAGCCAGAAGCTACTATGCCAAACGGCAACGGGCACCACATGCCCCCGACACCTACCTCGTACGAGTCACAATCCAATGGCGGTTATGAGGATGACGATATGCCCCCAGCGCCGTCAGCGAATAACTTTATTGACATGGAAGAACCGCCTATGCCCGAAGATGAGCTTCCCTATTTCGCGGCTGAACCGCCCCCACCACCGCCGCCGCAATCCACCAATGGTAACGGCAACGGTCACAGCGGGCATGCCACACCACGCCAACCCCTGATGAACCACGCGCACCCTGAAGACAACGCGCAAGACACGCCGCCGCAACCCCGTCAGCGCATCACTTTGCTGTTGCAGCGCACCGGGAACACCGAGCAAGACCTGATGCAGTTGCGCGCAATTCATCGTGCCGCGCAGGGTTTCCCCGGTGACGACGAATTGTGTGTACAGGTCATCACAGCAGATGGGCAACATGCCGCGATGTTGAGTTTCCCGAACTTACAAACTGACATCTGTGACGAGTTTTTTGAGACACTATTTGATCGATGCGGCGTCGGTGAAGATCAGGTCCTTGGGGTAGACATACTCGAACCGGAAGCTGAATAATGACCACCCTGTATAATTTTCGCCAGCGACACCCCCGCTTCGTCTATGAGCGGTATAGTGTAAGCCATGCGGATGATGCGCTGCATTTTCAATTTCATTTTCTGCTAGAGCCAGACATCCGCTTTGCCCCGACCATGACGATTGAAGGGGTGCCCTCCGCAGAGTGGGAACGTCTCGGCGCTACGGTGCAACGCAATCTCGCGTTTCATCTGGGTATGGCCGAAGTCCTCAGCTATTGGAAAGCCGCCGCCAGCCCGCAAATTGTGATTCAGGCCGGCCCGCTGACAGCAGCCCAACGAGA
>DAOTTU010000056.1:0-36824 GCA_034437655.1 Anaerolineae bacterium | reverse complement strand
GGGGCTATGTCTGTCGCACTGCCAAAAACACCATCCTGTATGAAGATGGTTATCGCTTTTCGTGCACCGCGTGGGGTGCGCAGCGCGGCACCTGTCTGCATCTGCCCGCTGTATGGTTCACTGATGCCCGCTATGGTCCGGTCATGGTCATTGCCTGGTGGCGCGACACCTGTGATGCGCCGCTGTATCTGGTGACCAATCTGGAACTGGCTGAAGAAGCCTGTGCCTTCTATCAGCAGCGTTTCCTCATCGAAACCTTTTTCTCCGACCAGAAAAGCCGGGGATTTCAGCTACATAAAAGCCATCTGCGCCACCCCCAGCGTCTGGCGCGTCTGCTCATTGCCGCTTGTCTGGCTTATATCTGGATGATCTATCTGGGTGTGCAAGCTGCGACGGATACCATCCGGCGGCGCATCCATCGCGCTGATCGCTGCGATTTAAGTCTGTTTCAGTTAGGACTGGTTTTGCTTGAGGAGTGGCTTACGCAAGGCTATCCCATTACAGTCGCCTTTGCCTTGCCACCGCCATCCTAAATTGTGTACGGTAGTGAATTAACCTTGTTGTGTCCATCAGATATGTTCCCAACTACTATGCTTTCAAAAAGCGAACCTGGATTGAAAAAAGAGTTAAAATATTAATGCGAAATAACAGATTTATGAACTTAGGTTAAACTGAACGCCCTATTTCCCTGAAGTGTTGAATGTCATTGAATGAACATTAATTAGCATTAATTTTCGATGAGAATTGAATTCAGTGATGGGATGATGTATAATGTGAAATTATTCACAATTCAAACATAACGTTTTGTCTCTGCCGCGTTCAATATAGTTTTTCAGGCATTAGAACTGTAATGCATCTTTTTAAATCCATGAACCCATAGAGAGGAACGTACCCATGACCAGAATACTTGTCGCATACGCCACCAAACACGGCGCAACGGCACAAATTGCACAGTCCATCGGTGAAAAACTTCAGCACCAGCATCATCAAGTTGATGTCCTCCCTGTTGAAGATGTGACAGATGTAGTCCAATATGACGCTTTCGTCGTTGGTAGTGCTGTTTATATCGGTCAGTGGCGCAAAGAAGCCGCGCGGTTTCTGGAAGAACACGAAACGCTATTGAGTAAACGCGATGTCTGGTTGTTTTCGAGTGGCCCAACGGGCGAGGGTGACGCTGAAGAACTGCTGCAAGGCTGGCATTTTCCAGAGAAGTTACAACCGCTCGCCGACCGTATCCAGCCGCATGACATCGTTATTTTTCATGGTGTGCTGGACAAAGCTGAATTGAACTTCATAGAGCGCTTTATGATTCGTGGGGTTAAGGCCCCGCTTGGTGACTTCCGTGAGTGGGATAGCATCGAGACATGGGCGCAAGCGATTGCGGCTAAGATTCAATAATCCTCTGAGTCTGAACACCACCCGGCCGAAAAAAGTAGAGATGCAGCCAACATCTCTACTTGCCTTCAACCAGTGTTGTCCAACATGGCTGTCGATGGTTGCCACGCATTGTCCACTGATGACCAACAACCTCATCGTCATATCGTCAGCTTTTGATTTGATGCGATCATTACCAGCAACCCTCACTGCAACGTACATCTTTTTCCACACGTATAGGTGTATAACTCGATATTCAATGCTGGAAGGAAGGTTACAATATGTTTCGTCGTGTATGTACTCTGCTTTTGCCCATTGCGCTGGTTGTATCAATGCTGCCTGTGGGATTCACAACTGCGCAGGATGATGGCGCTGCACCTGACCCTGCCACCTTACCGTTGTTGCCCGAAGAACGTCACGTCGGCACGATGTTTTACGGTGGTGGTGCCCCCCCGGCCGCTGAACTTCAGCCCCGCATCGACGATGCTACCGCCGTTGGCATGAACGCCTATACAGTCTACCTTGATTGGCCGGTATTAGAGCCCGAACCGGGCCAGTATGACCTCACCGAGTTGCGCAACACGCTTGAGTGGGCAGAAACCAACGGACTCAGCACGTTTGCCAATATTACGGTCATTGATATTGAATCGCTGTTGATGCCCGCCGAATTTCTCGCCGGGGATGAATCTGAAGACGTCGCTTTTGCTGAAGAAAGCGGTTTCACGGACGCTGAGCTGGCAGGACGCTTTTTCGCCCTGCTAGATGAGGTTGTGCCAGTTATGATAGAGCATGGTGTGTTTTATCTGGCTGTCGGCAATGAGGTTGATGGCTGGCTCAACAACAATCCCGATCAGCTTGAGGACTACCTACAATTCATCCAGGCAGCACGCGAACATGTGCGCACAATTGCACCTGAACTGGCTGTCGGTGTCACGGTTACCGGCAATATCCCGCTGTTTGAACCCGACCGTCTTGATGCCTTCTATGAGGTTGCAGATGTCGTGTCATCCAACATCTATGGCATTGACCTCAACGACTTCACGGTTAGTGATGAGGCAGAAACCATCGAGCTGCTTGAACGCTTCCTCGCAGCCTTTGACGGCCGGCCGGTCGTGATTCCAGAACTGGGGTGCAACTCGGCGGAATCTATGAACAGTTCGCCACAAATGCAGCGCGATTGTTTCGATACCATGTTCAATGTGCTGACAGACTACCCGAATGTGCGCTTTGTAACAGTCTTTACCTTCAATGACTTTACGACTGAAGTCTGTGAAATCGTACAGTCGTTCTTTGGCTTTGAACCCGGCGCGGAGTTTGATAATATCTTTGACCAACGCATCGCGGACTACCTCTGCACGCTGGGTGTTGTGAATGCAGATGGCAGCCCTAAACCTGCTTTTGACGCATTCCTCAACGGCATTCAGTTGCTTCGAACCACACCCTGGCCTAACGCTTGAAAGAAAGTGAAAAGGTGCCTTTGTGTACGACTTACCACCGGGGCACCTCGCTTTGTTCGTTGCATATATTTGCTGGCGTATAATGTGGCTGTGAAATAGTCTTTTCAGGAGCCACCTATGCCTGCACCCACCACTAGACGCAACCAATCACGCTCCATATTGACATCGGTTCTCGTGCTTCTCTTCTTCATGCTGTTCACGTCTGTGCAAGACACTTCACAGCCCACGGCTACTGCTCAGGACGCAACCCCAACCGCAACCCATACCCCGTTTCCTATCAATGCCGACGGAATACCCGGAGTATTTGGTGCCCCGATGCTCTCGAACACCACACCTGTGCTACTGGGAGCTTTGCAGGATATTGAGTCGGGTGAAGCATTATCGTTCGCCAACACTTATATCATCACGAACTTCAGCCTCGGACGCAGCGATAACGGCCTGTTTTTCGTCTCTGTCCATGATGAGCAGGGCAATTTCATAGACCGCTTTCAGGGCACAGAACTCTCGTTTATCCTTGCCGGGTGCAACTGCACGCACCGCAATCAACGCTGAAAACCTTATCAGCACCGAGCAAATCGATTTTGCAGGTGTATTGGTGACCGCAAATAGATTGCAGCCGGGGCAGACTATCCTACCCGTTGACGTACGCGAAGCCAGTTACCCACCTTTTTTTACACCCGGGGCAAATTTCATTGATTCAGCAGAGGTAATCGGTCGTGTTGTGGCTACCGAGAGTTTTGAAGGGACCCTGCTCACCCCACAACGGCTTGGCGAGTTCAATCCCGACTGGCGCAATGATCCGCGTGTGCGCAACGATGATCCCGGCCGCACATTACTCCCCGAAGATGTATCATCTGCACGCACTGAGGCAATGCAATGCTTGCAAGTCACCCCCGACGCCGTGGGTTGCTTGCGCACACTAGCACTCATTGCGTATTTTGTGGACGCCGACTACAACCGCACGATTGACTTGTTACAGCAGACCAACGCACTGGACAACCTCACGCTTTACGAGCAGTACCTTTCAGGGAGGAGTTATTTCCGTGTACGAGAATGTATGCGTGCAGTCGAAAATCTGGAAACGGTCTTGTTTCAATTGATCAGTGATGACCCACCTCTGCCCGAGACATACGGCGGCCCACTCACGCTAGATGCTGTTGTGACTGGTCTGAATGATTGTGGCATCTTCCCACCACCTGAGGTATTGCGTTAGCGCCCAACCATAGCTGTGAAAACACGACGCTGGAACCAAGCAGCCGCCAGGCGTGTCTATCAGAATGCAGCATGCAAGCCCCTGTCAGTTCACTATCCCTACCGAAAGGAAAATCACCCACCAATGAAGTCTAACCGGGCACCATTGTTACTCAGCGCTGTCACTGTAATGACGCTTATGTTCGCACTCGCAACGCTATTGCTCTACAACACCTTGACCTCCGCTGCGCAGGATGCGACCCCCACCGCCGCAACTACCGGGCAAGCGGCCGCACCAACTCAGATTTACGCGCTAGCCCATATCTCTGAAACGGACGTCCGTGTGGTTGTCCTCAATCGTGACGGCAGCATAGAGCCGCTTTCACCAGAAGATGTCGTCGTTGAAACGTATGCCATCGCAAACGGAACGCTGGCAACGGTCGTCGGTGATCAAATCTACATCGATAATGAACCGCTGCTCACCATTAATCGTCGCATTACTGCACCGCCAGCCCTGGCGTTGAGTGCCGACGCCAGTACCGTGTACTACAGCAACGAAACCGGGTTGTATGCAGTTGATGTCGCAACAGGTGAGGCTTTGCTATTGCTAGAACACATTGATTTCATGAACCCGGATAATCCCAACGGTGTTGGCGATGGGCGCTTCTATAGCATCGCAAACACGCTCCCGAACACGGACGCGCTGCTGGTCACGGTTGGACTGTGGGAAGCCAGCACAGTAGGGGTCTACACACCGTCAACTGGGGATATAGTAACGCTTGACGAGGGGTGGGGTACATCTGGCGCACCACTTCAGCTATTTAACAAAGCACTCCCCTTGCCCGATGATCGCTTGCTACTCTACAGTCGTGATGGGCGTGGATGCACACCATGCGGGCTGTGGGTCGCGCCCTCACCCGCTGAACTCACTGATGTGCAACAGGTCGTGTCTGGCGAGGCGTTGCGTACGGTCGCTATCGAAGACCCAGATATGGCTCCGCCTGCCACCCCACTGGACGCGGTCGCATTAAACGCCAGTATAGTGCGCGTGCTGGTCAATGAATTCGACTTTGCAGTCACACCACCCGAAAACCGTCTATATGTAATGGACGCCAACATTGTGACTGGCGAGACAAGTATCGTCTGGCAAGCAAATATTGACGGCCAACCGCCCATCCTTCAGCAGTTGTCGCCTGATGGGGAAACTATACTGGCCTTACAGGAGGTTGATTTCTCACGACCCGGCTTTAAAGGCAACGCCGTGCTGATCGACATGGCAACCGGAGAAACAAGTATCATTCCAGCAACGATGCCTGTATCAGTTTTGACCTTTTCACAATAAATGGTGGCTTAATATCCCTTTCACAACGTTTATAGGCTGTTGCGCAAGGGTCGCATTCCGTTGAGCGTTACGAGGAGTAACATCCCAACGTCGGCAAGAATAGCGGCCCACATTGAAGTGACCGCACCAAACGCCAGCACCAAGAACAATACCTTCACGCCAATGCTCAGCGCCACGTTTTGCTGGATCACGCGCCGGGTGAAGCGTGCAAGGCGGATCACAAATGGGAGCTGGCTCAGGTCATCAGCCATCAATGCAACATCAGCACTTTCAAGGGCCTGTGGGCTACCAGCGCCGCCCATCGCAATCCCAACGCGGGCCATCGCGAGGGCCGGGGTATCGTTAATGCCATCGCCAATCATCGCGACAGTATGCCCTTCGGCTTGCAAGGCTTCCACGGCTTCGACCTTCTGGGCAGGCAGCAAACTAGCCCGCACATCCTTGACACCAGCCTGTGCAGCGATGGTGTTCGCAACGGCGGCATTATCCCCGGTTAACATTACTGTCTGTAGTCCGAGGGCGTTTAGTTCGCTAATCACTTGCCTGGTGTCGGCACGAGGCGTATCAGCCAGTGTAATGAATCCGCGCACATCATTGTCACGCGCCACCAAAATTGCGGTCTGCCCGTTGGCTTCTAGCGCGTCAATCTGTGCGCAAATCTCGGCCGTATGCGGCAGTTCCTCTTCAAAATAACGATGGCTACCCACGGTAACGGTATACTCAGCCACCCGCCCCTGCACGCCACGCCCGGTCATCGTCTGGACGTTTTCGGCAGCCGGGTATTTTGCGGCCAGTCCACGCACTTCAGCCGCTTCGACAACAGCGCGTGCAAGTGGGTGACTGGTACGACGCTCAACGGCACTGGCCATCGACAGCACATCGTCACAGCTATCACAACACGCCGCCTTTGCAGTTGCCCGGCAATCAAATCCCTTAACCGCGGTAACAGCCGGGTTACCCGTGGTTAGCGTTCCAGTTTTATCAAAGGCGATAACATCGACTTTAGCCAATGATTCAAGGAATGTGCCGCCCTTAATCAGCACACCGCGCCGTGCAGCACCTGTAATCGCCGCAATGATGGTCACAGGTGTTGAGATGACCAGCGCACATGGGCAAGCAATCACCAGCATCGTCAGCGCACGGTATAGCCACCCGGTTTCGGTAGCTGTGTTCAGGAATGGTTGGCCGAACAGCAATGGCGGCACACTCGCTACCAGTGCGGCAATAACGACCACGGCCGGCGTATACCACGACGCGAAACGGTCAATCACCCGCTGGCTGGGCGCTCGTACGCTCTGGGCTTCCTCAACAAGTTGAATGATACGGTTGAGGGTGTTGTCTTCGGCAAGGCGCGTAATTTCAACGGTCAATGCCCCTTCACCGTTGAATGTACCCGCAAATACCTCATCGTTGGCGCTCTTATGCACAGGGATGCTCTCGCCCGTGATAGGTGCCTGATTAACGCTACTGTCACCGCTGCGCACGCGCCCATCCATCGGAATCGCTTCACCGGGTCGAATCAGGATCACATCCCCGATTTGCAGCTCCTCCACCGGAACGACTTCTTCGAGAATACCACGCATGCGGGTCGCGGTAGCAGGTTTCAGTTCAACAAGGCTTTGAATGCTACGTCGGGCACGGTCGGCTGTGTATCCTTCGAGCGCTTCACCGATGGCAAACAGGAAAATCACAAAGGCGCTTTCAAGGTATTCCCCGATAATGATCGCACCCACCGCAGCGATAGTCATCAGGAGATTGATACTGAACTGGCGATTAATCAGCAGGCTATTGACCCCGCTACGCAGAATCGGCCAGAGGGTGATAAACATCCCCGCCGTATACAATACGCTGGTCACTGTAGCGCCAAGCAACCCTACCACGCTACCAAGGAGCGTTAGGATGACGAGTAGTCCTCCGGCCAGCGCGAGTTGTGTATCTCGCCGTGTCAGCAGATAGTCGAAAAAGCCACGTACACCGCCATGCTGCGGCGTTGTCGTCATGTCATTATCACTGTCAAGCGGTGTCAGTGTTTTACCGAGTGCCTCCACTCGCGTTTTTATGGTGTCGTAGGATGCGTCACCCACAAGCCGCATCTTGCCTGCAACGAAATCAACGGAGACAGCCTCTACGCCGCTCAGCCGCAAGACGCCATTTTCGACCTCTTTGGCGCAGTTGATGCAGTCCATATTTCCAACATAAAATTCTTGTTCGTTCACCGTTGGTGCTTCCTTGTCTTCGGCAATGATTTGGTTACAGCATACCAGACATTAACTTGCAGTTGTATCACATACAGGCGGTAGAGTGCGGGTATATTGTCATCATTTTTACAAGATTTTGATGACATTGACACCGCTGTTGGCGCTGTGCTATAGTTGCGTCATTACTTTCTACAACACCCTGAGCAAGAGGTGTGCCAGAACCCGGATGTTCGGCGCATAAGAGGGGAAGACCGGTGCAAGTCCGGCGCTGTCGCGCAACGGTAACTGGTTCCTATCAACCAGAAGCCCGAATGCCTGCCTCTATAACAGCTCGTTTGTAAACCTTCGCGTCAAAGGGACACGAGTGTGATGATTACCAGTTTTGCTTCCACAATGCAGCAGATTGACCTGGCAGTGACAGATCACATTGTGCATCCCACTATTCCTCATGGAGGGAGAGCCAATGTGCCAGCAACCAGCGCTGCTAAAGCCATTCACCACACGACGCTATTACTGCGCCTGTAAAGTTGTTCAGTGCTGTTTTCCTTCTCCTTTGGCGGCAAGGTTTCCTCACTTTTGCGCATTTAACGCCTCTTGTGGCGTATGCGAATACCGCTTACCTAATTTCTCTGGAGAACATGAACAATGAAGAAGTTACTAGCTCTGCTACTCGTGCTGGCAACCGTCAGTGTGCTGGCAGCACATCCTATTGCAGCACAGACCGACGGTAACCTGACCGACGAATGCGTCACGGACTACGATCCCGATACAGACTATTTCCCTGACAAAGTTGAGGTCAGCGCAGCGGAAAATTTCATAGTGGAGTACTTTAACCATTACAAAGTCGTGACAGTAAGCGACGCCTTCAATGCCGCTGAACCGTTCACCTATGTGTTGGTGCAATGCGGTACACCGGCACCAGACGCTGACGACTTCCCCGCCGACACGCAATTTGTCGAAGTGCCCACTGATGACATTATCGCTATGTCCACAACGATCCTTCCGCACCTGACCGCACTTGGACTGGTGGATAATTTAGTCGGCCTCGACAGCTTCCTGTTCGTCAACAGCCCTGAAGTGCGTGAACGGATTGACAACGGCGAGCTGGTCGAAATTGGCAGCGGCACGGAAGTGAACGTCGAAGTCGCGCTCGACACTGAACCCGATGTTATTCTGACCTACGGCTTTAACCCTGCCAGTGATGCCCACCCGGTACTGATTGACGCGGGGATTTTCACTGCATTGAGTGCTGACTACCGCGAAAGCACCCCACTCGGCCGCGCAGAGTGGATCAAGTTTACGGCGCTGTTTTTTAATCAAGAAGCAGCGGCCGAAGCAGCGTTTGCCGATATTGTCACCGCTTATAATGCCGCCAGCGAACTGGCCGCCAGCGTTGATGAAAGCGACCGTCCGACCGTACTGTGGAACGCATTTTCATCCTTCAGCGACGCGTGGAGCATTCCCGGGGCTGAAACCTACGCCGGGGCATTGATCCAGGACGCAGGTGGTGAGATTGCGCTGGGCGAAGAAGCGCCTGAAGAAAGCGCGATGCTGAGCTTTGAGGTTGTGTATGCGGGAGCGTTGGAGGCCGATGTGTGGTTGGTGAACACGTTTGGCGTCCGCACCATTGACGACCTGTTGGCCATTGATTCACGCTATGCCGATTTCGCCGCTGTGCAGGAGGGTGATGTCTGGAATAACGACCTGGATGTCAACGAGAACGGGGGCTATAACTATTTTGAACTCGGCGTGACGAACCCGCATCTGATTTTGCAGGACCTCGTCGCGATTTTTTATCCTGAGCTACTGCCAGAGCATGAGTTCAACTTCTTCCAGCCACTGGATGAATAGGTCACTTTAAACAATTTTTGAGCGAGTGGTGCATTTGTGGCAGACACTCGCTCGCACTCAACCATTGGTGCCCAGCGGTGAAATTTACATACTGCGCTGCTGTTCTTTGTCGTCCGTAGTGGCGTTATCGACCTCTTTGCTAATTTCCTGGCCCTTACCAATAGCACTATTGGCCGCTTTGGGGGCATTTACGCCAGACTGCCACCCCTTCTCAAAATTAGCGGCTGGGTCGAACGTTTCGGGTTGTTGACTGCCACGGCCGCGCAATCGGTCAGGCAAACCTCGTGCTTTTTCGCCCATGCCCCGCAGTCCACCGGGTATACCTTTTACCCCATCGCGCACCTTGCCGGGCAAACCTCTGGCGGCGTCAAGCCCTTTCTGAGGAAGGCTACGCCAGTTGCTACGTAGACCTCTCGTTGCAGCAGGCAGCAGACGTACCCCCTTTGCCCACTTGGCAATATCATCAAAGGGCACTGCCACCGAGAATACCTCGAAGACTGCGCCCGCCACCAACTCGCCGCGCTGGAAATCGTCTTTGGGGTCCGTAGTCACCCATTTATAGACGGCAAGCCCGATAGAGACAGCTGCCAGAACCGCACCCACGACCGCCATCACACTCGCAATAGTGCTGCCATAGACTGACAGTAGAATGATTACTGTAGCGGCAACGGCGACCAGCGCATTCAGCCCGCCGGCTAGTACAATGACGACTGCAACCAGCACCACCACTGCCAGCGCCACAAGCGCCACTACCAACATTGTCTTGATGCCCTTCCAGATTTCGCTAAAGAACTTGCTTACGAAACCTTTAACAAAACTCCAGCTACGTTGCAACCAGTTCTGCGATTCCAGCTTCTCAGCAGACTTGTCGATTTCGGTGCTGAGTTTTTGCAACGATTTTTGCTGCTCAGCAAGCCCATTGTCAATCTTGCTGCTGAGTTGTGCTTTGCCGTCTTTGAGTTGTTTCTCCCAGCCAGTACTGGCTTCGTCAATACTCTTTTGTATCTCTTTAAGCGCACCTTGTACCAGCTTATCCATTTCTTTGTTGGTTTCAGTAGCGCTTTTAGTCATGCCTTTGTCAACTTCGGTATGAATCTTGCCAGCCTCAGCAGCGAACAACGTCTGCATATCTGTAGCCTGAGCGCTGATTGCATCCACGTACGAGCGAACGTGGTTTCTGGCTTTTTCGGCGGCTGCTTCAAGAGCATTGCCACTCCCTGTGACAGCTTGTGTGATGTTCCCAATAACAGTATTCGCCGCGTCAGTTAGTCGGCCTGTGGCTTCAGTAACTGCACTCTGGGCTTCTTCCCCGGCTGTGCCGTCAAATTGTTCAGCTATCGTAGTTGTAGCATTTTTTAAGGAAATCAAAGCAGCGGCCGTCTGTTGATCAACGTTTTCGGCGAGCTTGACCCCGGCTTGATCAATAGATTTACCCACCGTGTTACTCAAAGTATGAACCTGTTTCATAGACGTGGTCAGCGCGCTACCAAGTTGTTGCAAAGTGGTCTCCACCATTTTGTCAAGCGCGTTGATGGCTTCACTGGCGAGGTTCATCACATTCTTGACAGCGTCAGATGTTTCACTTTTGATCTTGCTCTCAATGTCGGGAATCTTCTGATCGAAGCTAGCAGCCAGTTCCTTAGATTCGTCACGGAACTTTTGCGCCAGTTTACCCATATCGTCAGGTGCTACCTTAGCAATATCGGCACCCGATTTTTGGATTTTACTAGCGGTTTCTTTGGCCATGCTGGTAGCCGTAACACCAATGTCGCCACCACGCTCATAGGAGGCATATTGTGCTTTTTTGCTGGCGCCAATATCAAATGCACGCTGGGCATTGGCTGCGGTCGCGGTTTTAGCACGTTTGGACTCCTCTTTACCAAAGGTTTTTGCATCTTGCGCCTTAGCCTCGCCAGCTTGTTTGAGTGCTTGCTTTTTGCTGGTGACACCCTCTGACAAGGCGAGCTTCTGTCGCAGAGAATTCGCAACTAATTCAGCGACTTGTATGTCACGGGCGTTTTGGATTTGCGCTTTGATGACGGTGTACTGCTTATGTACGCCAGAAGTGGCCTGACTAAACGCTGCTTTCAGCCGTTCATTTTCAGTGGTGACAAAGGCCGCAACCCCCGCTTTTTTGGTCGCTGTATCAGACTTAATATATTGCCGGAACTGTTGTGCGTGACTCAACAACAACTCCTGCTGCATCTGTGCGTTTTCAAGGAAGCTGCTGAGGTCAACGGGCACCTGTTCGTCGGTTGCAGTCTGGCGCTGTACCCGGCGCTGTACAGCATTCTCTGAGTCGGCATCGTCGGTTTGTTGAGCATCAGGTGCAGATTGTTGTTCTTGCAGGAATTCTTGCCCTGTGTTACCAGAGGACGTGGCCTGTGCTACAAGCTGCAAAATATTATCTGTGCCGTCATCTTCAATCGGAGGATCAGCAGTCAACGTCTCGGGCACTTGAGCTTGTGCCTCAGTCGTCGCTGACGATGCATCTACTGCCCCACCCTGTTGTGTTCCACCGACTTGTGGTCCCATGTCTGCTTGAGGGCTCTGCGCATCGGCTGTACCAGCTTGAGGCGTGGCCTCTTCGGGTTGAAGGTCTTCTGTGGCGGACGGTTCTTGAGAATTTTCATCGGGTCCAGTAGGAGCGTCGCCAGCATCATCTGTTGGGGGTGGTGGCATATCGTCAGGTGCCTGGTTACCACCAGTGTCATCTACCCCTGCATCATCACTCCCATCACCGTCATCAGTTCCCCCGGGCGCAGCAGTCGTTAGCTGATCAGGGGCAGCGTTTTCGGTGTCAAGCTCGTCTTGTTCTTGCTCGTCGGTGGCTGGTGCGGTAGATGTTGTTGATTGCAACTTGCGGCGAACACCAACTGTCGTGCCGCTTAATAGTTGCTGCACACGTTGGTTCCCAACCCGGCGTTGCAAGCTGACGACTTGCTGCGGTGATATTTGTTGTCCACGCGAAAGGGCTTTCGCAATACCCGGGAAACTGCGTTGTATTTGTGACTGTTGTGCATCTGACGCTACGTTTACGTCTACAACTTGATCAGCTTCAGGCGCATGCTGTTCTTGATGATCATGCAGGTCCTCTGGCTGCACAGACCTTTCCCCGTTGGTCATAATATATCGCATCCGTATTTTTGTTATTAACTGGCACCATGCTCAGTATAACACTACTTTGAACGATTACCAACGACTGCAAAACACATAATTCTTGTGTGGTTATCGATAGTGTATCCAGGTATTATGATCATTTCGTCAAGCAGCAACGGCATAGAATTCCTGACGGCCAAACGACTTCAGCTAAAGGACGAACTTGCATGACAGATGATAGACGCCAGATGTTTACTGAGCGCTACAACACGCAGAACATTCCGTGGGATACAGGCATCACGCCGCCAGAAATTGTAGCCATCACTGAAGAACTGTCACCTGGCTGCGCACTGGACCTCGGTTGCGGTACCGGGACCAACATTCGCTATCTATTGGAACGTGGCTGGCATGTCGATGGGGTAGACTACGTGCAGCAAGCGATAGAGCAGGCAACAACCAAACTGGCAAACTTTCCGGTGCAGACTTTCGCTCTCTATTGCCATGATGTATCACAGCTTAAAACGATTGCTTTGCAACACGTCCCATATGATCTTGTGATTGATATTGGGTGCGGGCATGGTCTTGAGATTGATAAAGCAATGCAGTATGCGCAGGACGTTGCTTCCCTTATGAAACCCGGCGGCACGTGGATGATCTACGCCCATCAACCATCAGAGGAACGTCCAAACGGGTGGACACCAACAGATGTGCAACACATTTTCACCGAGCATTTTGAGTTGGTCTGGCAGGTACTCAGCCATGATACGACCTCTGGTTCCCCCGCTGGTTGGTATCGCCTACGAGCGCGTTAATCTGCGACCAGATATGACCATTTTGACTGCTGATTCGATAAGCTCAGTCCATGCAATAGGCAAACCAGAAGTATCATTCATCGTTATCGAGATAGTGTGTGCCGGCCAATTGTTCAGGTAAATTATGCTGCTGCTCTCCTTGCCCATAGCCGAGGTCTTTCATCAATTGTGTTGGGGCGTTGCGTAAATGCATCGGAATCGGTAGGTTCTGGTGCTTGCGCACATCGTCCAACGCCCGGAAGTAAGCCGCGTAAGCAGCCCGCGATTTCGGGGCCTGCGCCAAATAGGTGGTGCCATGTGCAAGGTTAATCTGCGCTTCTGGTAGGCCAATAGTTTCAACAGCGCGAAATACAGCATTCGCAACGACTAAGGCATTGGGGTCCGCAAGTCCGACATCCTCACTGGCAAAAATAACCATCCGCCGCGCAATAAATTTAGGGTCTTCACCAGCGTCAACCATCCGCGCCAGGTAGTAAAGGGCCGCATCGGGGTCACTCGCCCGCATACTCTTGATGAAAGCACTGATCGTATTGTAGTGTTCTTCGCCTGTCTTGTCGTAACGCAATGACATCGTCTGCAATGTTTGCGTTAACTGTGCCACATCTAGTGTATTGCCGTAGAGTTGTATCGCGTTGTCAAGCGTGTTCAAGGCGGTGCGACCATCACCGTTGACATAATTCGCCAAACGGTCGAGTGCATCCTCTGTAATCTCAACATTATTGCGTTGCGCCGCACGTCGAATCAGTGTTTGCAACTCTGTTAGGTGTAGAGCGTTTAGCACAAACACCTGCACCCGTGAGAGTAATGCGCTGTTGACCTCAAAGCTGGGATTTTCAGTCGTTGCACCAATTAACGTTAACGTTCCGTCTTCGACAAATGGCAACAGAAAGTCCTGCTGTGCTTTGTTAAAGCGATGAATCTCATCCAAAAACAGAATCGCTCCACTACTCGCCGGATTGTTTTCTGCATCATCAAATAGTGTTGGTGCTTTGCGTTGTGGTCTTGCGGCGGCAACGACTTTGCGCATGTCATCTTTGCTGGCAGATACCGCCGATAACCCAAAAAACGGCTGTTTCACTTCATTTGCGACAATACGTGCCAGTGTGGTCTTGCCGACGCCGGGTGGCCCCCACAGGATCATTGACGAGATTTGCCCGGTTTCAATGGCGAGTCGGATTGGCTTGTTGTCACCAATGAGGTGTTCTTGCCCGATAAAGCCATCTAAGGTTGTGGGGCGCATCTGTTCGGCAAGCGGCGTCGGCCTGGTAGGCATTTTTGTCCTCTCTTAGCGTATCAAAAGTCGATGTTCAAATGGTTCGGTATCATGTTCAACTACACGTGAAGCTCAAAAGTAATAGTGCCCTCAAAAACCTCTGCCGGATGAAGTTCGACCACCCCACTATATGGAATACCATCGGCATAAAGGTTGAATCCATCGTTCGCATTGGTGACTGGTTCAAGCGCAAAATGGCGTATATCTTCTGGTGGCGTGTAGAGAATCACACACGAAAATACTGTGTCCAGATGAATATCAATAGCGGTTCCAGACAACGGATACCTGATTTGAATGGGTGCATCTGGTACGCGCGCCGTGAAGCAATCATCTAGACCTGTTTCTGGTAGCTCGCGTAGCGCTTGAAAGTCTACGTTCTGGGAAACTGGCACTGGCGCTGCGTTGGGTAATTGGTCGTGCAGCACAAACATTTTCTGGCATGGAATGCGCACATGTACAGCATCGTGGTCTGCGCCGAAAAAGCGAACAAAATAGGGATGGTGGCCCACTCCGACAGGAAAAGTACGGGTGTCCGTATTTGTGACCGACACCGTGATGCTGAATCGATTCGCAGCAAGCATATATTTCTGTGTACTCACAAATGAAAACGGAAAATTCACGCTCTCAGCGCACGTCTTTGTGTCGAATGTAAGCAGTATCACATCTTTTTGATGCAACCGTACTTGCCACGGATGATCTCTACCAACACCATGAATCGCCTTACCATCAGCATGATTCGCAATTAATTGATAGGTCTGATCTTTAAATTTGAAACGGGCATCTCGAAGACGATTCGACCACGGCACAAGAACAAAACTGGAACATGTACTCGATCTACTCTGGTAGGCAATAGGCGTTGGCCGCAATAAATCACGCCACGCGCCGTTTTTCCGAATACGGCAATAGGCTATTGAACCACCAGTACTGGGGAGTATGCCAACTTCCCAATAATCATTATTCAATTCTTTCAGTGACAACGCATGGCTCTCATTTACATCATAGGTGAATGCTATGTTCGGTCTGGCAATCATTCCAAATAGTGTTGCATATCATCCAGTCAAGCGCCACAAGTTTTGCATTGGCTGCATATGCACAATATCCGTTCATCACTGCCTCGGCATGGTTCGTCGCATCTCAGTTGATATAGGTGTGTCGCATTTATCAGTCCTGCGCTTGCAAAACAGCCTATGAACTAAAGTGTGCTATGGGTGCTGGTGATTTTCAGCGAGGATCGGTGTAGATGTGGATAAGGAGAGGTAAAAAGCCAGCAAACTAACGAAACTCGTGCTGTCGTTGTTTGATCAAGGCAAGTACCTCATCACGAGTACACCACGGAATATCTCCGAGATAGGTGTGCTTTAATCCGCCAAGTGTCACCGCCATATCAAGGCCCAGGGGTAGATCATCTTTTAGATAACCTGCTAGAAAACCTGCCATAAAAGCATCACCGGCCCCAATCGGATCAACAATGTCAACGACCCCGGTTTTGCGTGTATGTAGTTGCCCATCATAAGCAACAGCCTCGTGCGCCCCGTCTGTAATCAATACTACCTGTAGCTGGTAGCGTTGATGAAGCTGGGCTGCGACTGCTGCAGCATCGCCTTCAACACCCAGCACAAGTTGTGCTTCATCAAGCCCGGCTCGCAAAATGTCAATATCTTTCAGTAAAGGGGCGATTGTTGCGTGTGCTGCCGCAGGTGACCATAACTTAGCACGATAGTTGATGTCAAACGAGACGAGCATTTCATGTTCGCGTGCAACTTTTAGCCCATGCTGTGCAATCCGTTGCAGATTTTGACCAAGCGCCAAAGAAATTCCGGAGAAATGAAATAATCTGGCACTACAAATGTAATCCCAGTCAACTTCATCCAATGTTAGCCAGGTGAATGTAGAGTTGCCCCGATCATAAATTACGCTGGGCGGTCTGGGAGAATGGGCAAAATCTATGTAATAGGTACCCATACGCCCCTCTCGTGTCCAGACAATACGTGAACAATCGACACCATGCCCTCTAACGGATTGCACCGCGCGTCGCCCCAGCGGGCTTTCTGGTAAACGCGATATCCAGCCAGCTTTTAAGCCCATGCGTTGCGCAACAATCGCCACATTCGACTCGGCACCAGCGGCTCGCACTTCAAAAACGGCTGATTGCTCTAGCACTTCTGGTGATGGTGCCGTGAAGCGTAGCATGATTTCACCGAGTGTTACGAGGTCAAGCGTCATGAGGTTATCTCACTCATTTTTTGTACAGTTAATCTGGCAAGTTCCGCGATCGCTGGCCAGTCCTGAGTTGTAATGAGTTCAGACGGTGCCAAACTGCTACCCATCCCCACCGCAACAGCCCCTGCTTGTATATAGCTGGCCATATTTTCCAGGCAGATTCCCCCAACGGCGACCAGTGGTATTTGTGGGAGAGGCCCTTGCATTGCTTTGAAAAATCCTGCTCCTAGCGTAGACGCCGGGAAGACCTTGATAAGGTCGCCGCCCGTTTCCCACGCAAGCTGAATTTCGGTCGGTGTAAAAGCCCCGGGAATAGCCACCACCCCATAACGCCGACATAGGCGTACAGCATCGGGGTTAAAGATGGGCGTAACAACTAATTGTGCGCCTGCTTGTATGGCGGCATCAACGGCCGCAGGGCTCAAGGCCGTTCCAACACCAAGCACCAGTTCTGGTGGCAAAGTAGCTCTGGCTTCACGCAGCGTATAAAGTGATCCCGGCGTTGTCAGTGAAAACTCAATAACACGAATACCACCTTCAAATAATGCCTCAGCGATAGGAATAAGCGTTTTTGCGTCATCTGTGCGCAAGATAGCGATGATGGACTGGTCTTGTATCAGCTTCAGAACAGTCTCGCGATCAACCATCGGCCGGTGACCTCATGGGCTGATATGTCAAGTCGGGTTGGCCATAGCGGGCCGGGCTCATCGCCTCGCGGCCAGCTTCAGATTGTGCTGCTGCCTGCAGACGCGCATGGCAGGGCAACGCCAGCACCACCAGGTCCATGCCTTCATGAAGTTCGACGCTCATCAATCCGCGTCCTGTGTCAGGCGCTAGCATGAGGGCAATGTCGGGGAACATACAGATAATCTCGCCGTCCATACGAAAAAGCATGGACTCATTTTTGATAATGAGTTCTGCTTGCTGATTGCCGTTTTGCAACGTAACCGTGGTGAAATAAAAGCCAAGGTGTTCTTCTTCACGCAGCGCCATGATTTTGCCATAAAATTCGACCGTTGCACCCGTATAGGCTTTCACCGCTGCAACCGGGTTTTGATTATCGGCTCGCGCTTTTTCCACAATTCTGCCAAGTTCCAGGGCCCGGCTGATCGTATTGGGAATCACCGCTTGCTTGAGTTGTGCGCCAGTCATAGGATAATGGTTATTGGCTCCCATATGCCCACCTTTGCTGACCACGAAACGTCCAACTTCATCTGGATAGGTTGATTTGGCGGCTTCTTGGACGACAACCACATTACCGTGCTGATCTATCAGTGGCATAGGTGGAATTGCAATACCATGACCAATGAAGCTGGTCATATTGGTTTCAGGTGCAGAGCGTCCTAATGCGTCACCATCAATAATCGGGATTCCAAGCCGCGCACCTAAGGATAAGATCACGGGGGTATTCAACCCACCAGCTTCAAAGGCGACGATAGCATCTATCGGCTTTCCAAGCAGTCTGGACATCACCTGCGTCACATCACCCAGTGGAAAATACGTCTCCCAGTTGTTGAGAACATTCGCAAATCCGATACTTTCCAGCGCTTTCACCGAGCCCATAATGCCGCCGCTAACTACCGTTGCTGTATCTTCGACATCCTGCGGATCAATGATGTGCCAGGTGCGCCCCATCTTCAAATCCTGCTCTAGAATCATGCGCCCCCATTCCGGATTACCACCACCGCCAGTTCCCAGAATGGCAAGCCCTTCAAGCAGTGGGTGTATATCCTGAGCGGTGAGTACAAGGTCGCTCATTGGTACTTTTCCCCTTATCGCTAAAACCGATTAAAACGCCAACCAGCATCTATTGGAATTGTGTGGCCGGTAAGCAGGCTTGCGTCCGGTGTGCATAACCATAGAACAAGGTCGGCTACTTCTTGACGAGTCACCAGTCGCCCGGCGGGTGAATGTGCAATTGCGCGCTCAACAAAGGTGGGATCAATAGCGCTAATGTCCGAGCCGCTTTCTTCAATTTGCCCGGGTGCGATGGCATTTACCGTAATCTCTGGCCCCAGTTCCAGCGCAAGCTGTTCAGTCAAAATATTGAGAGCGGCTTTAGCAAGCCCATAGATACCATGATTACGAATATAGGCTGACCCTGCTGAAATATTGATGATTCTTCCCCATCCGGCTGCCCGCATGGAAGGCACTACAACCTGACTGGCCAGATAGGCAGCTTTCAAATTGATATTCATAACACGATCCCATTCGGCTTCATCTAATTCACTGAAGGGGTCTGCGTTGAATGGTCCAGCATTGTTGACCAGAATATCAATTCGTCCGTTGAGCTTTTCCAATGCTTCGTGAGCAACAGCCCGGGCACTGGTGGCCATATCACCACGTACGAGATGAACTGGGCGATCACTGGTTGAGAGTTTTGTTTGCAGGGTGTGCGCTGCTTCCTCAGAATGCTGATAATTAATCGCGATCTGGGCACCGTTGTCGGCAAGTGTTGTGGCAATGACTGCGCCAAGGTTACGCGATCCACCTGTAATCAGTGCTGTTTTGCCAGTCAATAACGCTGAGGTCATAGCTGAGCATCCTCCTTTGCTAGCCTGCAAGCGGCTTGGTGGCCGTTCCCTAGTTCGTAAAACGGCACAGGGACACGACACTCGTCAGCAACATGCGGACAGCGGTCTTGTAAGCCACAGCCCGGTTTAATTTCACGTGCGCTTGGTGTTTCGCCAGACAATAGGACCCGCTCTCTTTTAACAGTGGGGTCTGGAATTGGAATCGCCGATAAAAGCGCCTGCGTGTATACATGGCGTGGATTGTTAAACACGTCCTCAGTGCGCCCAGCTTCTACAATGCGGCCGAGATACATCACCAGTACACGATCACAGATGTGACGCACAATGCTGAGGTCATGCGAGATGAACAAATAGGCCATGTTGAGTTCGTGTTGCAGCCGCCGTAACATCGCAACAACCTGAATCCGCAAGGACATGTCCAGCGAGGAGGTCGGCTCATCCAATACAACAAAATCCGGGTTGGTCATCACAGCACGAGCCACACCCACCCGCTGTTTTTGCCCGCCGCTAAGCTGATGTGGATAGCGCGACAGGTGCCCGGGCTCGAGATTTACCCGCTCAACCGCACTATCAATTTGCCGCTTGTTCTGATACATCCCATACAAGCTGAGGGGTTCCTTGAGGGTTCGGCGTATGGTAAAACGCGGATTGAGCGATTCGTTAGGGTCCTGGAATACCATCTGCATATCCTGGCGCAAACGCCGCACTTCCCGTGCAGATAGCCCGGCAAGGTCTTGCTCACCGAACATAATTTGCCCACTGGTAGTTTCTTCTAAGCGCAAGATGCAACGCGCCGTTGTTGACTTTCCGCAGCCACTTTCCCCGACCAAACCAACTGCTTCCCCGGGATGAATATCGAAACTTATCCCGTTCACCGCATGAATCGTATGTTGTCCTTGCTTATAGTGTTTGTGCAGATCTTTGACCTGTAATAATGGCTTACCCATAGGATTCCTGACCGACATAATGGCAATGGATGCGATGGTTGTTTTTTGCAAAAAGCGCTTTGGGATGTTCCTCCCAACATGGTTCAAAAACATGCGGGCATCGATTCGCAAAACGACAACCAGCGATACCATACTGTACGGTTGCATATGATGTACCGTGCATTTCTGAAACATCACTGGGTAAATCGACGCGAAGTCGGCTATCCATCAGGTGTTGGGTGTAGGGATGTTGTGGTTGGGCAAATAATTCATCAATTGGTGCAACTTCCATAATCTGTCCACCATACATCACCGCGACACGCTGACAGACTTCGGCCACTACGCCAAGGTCATGCGTAATAAGCAATAACGTCGCGCCTGTTTCAGCTTGAATGTTTTTGATCAGCTCGAAAATTTGCGCTTGAATGGTAACATCCAGCCCAGTAGTGGGTTCATCAGCAATCAGTAACTGCGGCTGACATGCCAACATCATCGCAATCAGAACACGTTGCGCCATGCCACCGCTCATTTGATGAGGATAGGCACGGGCCCGCGTTGCTGCATCCGCAATACCAACATGACTCAGCAGTTCAACCGCCTGGCTATAGGCTGCTCGTTTTGACAACTGAGGGTCTTGTAAGCGTACAACACGTGCGACCTGTTTTCCGACGCGCATGATAGGGTTCAATGCGGCCCGTGGATTTTGAAAGACCATCGCAATTTTCGAGCCACGTATCGCCCGCATTTTGCGCGCACCACATTGCAACAAATCCACACCATCAAACCAGATTTGCCCGCTTTTCGTCTTTGCGGCGTGAGGCAACAACCCCATGATTGCAAGGGCAGTCATTGATTTACCAGACCCGCTTTCGCCAACTAGCCCCAGCACTTCTCCCGGAAATAGTTCCAACGACACGTCGTCCAGAATTAAACGGGCACGGTGTTCATCTGGTAGGGTCAAACTCAAATTTTCAACTTTTAATAGCGGCTCCATTAGCGCTCCTCACGCGCATTTAAGTTGCGAAGTCCATCGCCAAGCAGATTAAAGCCAAACGCAGCCCCCACAATTGCTAGCCCCGGATAAAGCCACATCCACCACTCACCTGTGATGATGCGCTGCGAACCTTCAGCCACCATAACGCCCCACTCAGCAGTTGGTGCCTGAACCCCAATACCAAGGAATGCTAGCCCGGCGGTGTCCAGAATCGCCCAGCCGGCAACCAGCGCCATTTGAATTAAGGAAGGGGTTAAGGCATTTGGCAAAAGGTGAAAGAACATAACACGCCAGCGCGGATTGCCAACACTAATCGCAGCATCCGCATATTGGTATGTGCGGACACGCAGCATTTCACCACGTGTTAGACGCACAAAATATGGGGCGTAGGCTGTCGAAATCGCAATAATCACATTTTCGGCTGAGTCACCTAGAACAGCCGTAATCACCATAGCCAGAATGAAGGCCGGGAACGCAAAAAGAATATCCACGCCCCGCATGATAATCTCATCCAGCCAGCCACCATAGTACCCTGCAATACCACCAATCAATGAGCCAATCGCAAACGAACTGACAGCAACCGTAATCGCGATACGCAAATCCAGCCGAGTAGCATAAACAACACGGGTGAAAATATCACGTCCGAAGCGGTCCGTGCCCATACGATGCTCTTCTGAAGGCTCTGCAAAGGTATTGAGTGAGACCTGTTCCGGCTCCAAGTCGGTCAGGTACGGCCCATACACGGCCACAAACAAATAGCCGATGATAATAAGTAAGCCCGCCAGCAAGGTCGGATAGCGTAGCATTTTCCGAATCGACAGACCTATTCGACGCAGTGTAGTGTTAGGGCCGCTTTTCTTCGCAATTGTAGCCATATTATCCCAACCGAATACGGGGGTCTATTAATCCGTATGCCAGATCAATCAGCAAATTAAGCACGATATACACGAGCGCTATCATCAATACAAATCCCTGTGCCGCATTGAGGTCGCCACGGTCAAGGGCACGCCAGGCATATTGCCCAACCCCGGACCAAGAGAAAACCCGTTCAATAATCACGTTGCCCGCCACCAGATAACCAAACACAATGCCTGCTGTGGTTAGCACAGGCAAAAAAGCGTTTCGCAATGCATCACTGAGAATAACGCGATAATTGGGGACACCGACAGCCCGCGCCGTGCGGATATAATCGGTACTCAATACGTCTAGCATGGCGGCCCGCACAATTTTTGTGATGGGCGCACTTACGACAAAAGCCAATGTTAACGACGGCAGCCACAGGTGATCGAGTGCGTTGCGAAATGTGTCCCATTCGCCTGCTAATGCGCTATCGACAGTATATAACCCGGTGACTTCTGGTGGTTCTTCTACCCCAATTGTAAGGCGATCTAATGGGGGCGGCGCGATGTCCCAGGTGTAATACAGGAGATGGATGGCGATGAGTGCCAGCCAGAACAAGGCAATGGATGCACCAAGGGTGGCAAAAATGCGAATGAGCTGGTCCAGCAGTGTGTTCACGTAGACAGCGGCGAGTACGCCCAGTGTTATACCAATGAACATAGCCATAACGAAAGCACTGAAAGCCAGTTCAAACGTAGCTGGCAAACGATCCCAGAGTTCTTGCGTAACGGCCTCGTCGGTTCGCCAACTCTGACCTAAGTCACCCTGTAGTAGATTCGTGAAGTAGTCTCCAAACTGCACATAAATAGGGTCGTTCAGTCCCATATCGTCTTCGTATTGTGCAATCAGTTCATCGCTGGCCAGTGTACCCGCGCGCAACGCGGCCGGGTTGCCGGGCAAAACACGCATCAAAAAGAAGACCACAACAACCACACCCAATAGTGTGATCATCGTAAGGGCAAGACGGCGCAATAAGTAACGAATAAACGGCGTCATAATGCTAAATTCCAGTTTAAGGGGAGCGCGGTACACTCCCCATTATTGACATATGGTTGCAGATCGCGTTAATCGCGGCTAATGAAACCGTAGCGAAGGGTCAGGTCATGGAACAGCGCAATACCGCTGACATCAGCACGGGTCGCGACAATCCAATCGGGTTGATATAGATATGCCCACACAGCATCCTCAACCAGAATTTCTTGTGCGCGGCGAGCCAGTTCGGTGCGTTCTTCAGCGTCACGGCTGAACGTTCCTTGCTCAATGATTGCGTCCAGTTCTTCGTTGCAGTAGTTCACAAAGTTCGGGAACGAATCGCACGCGAAATTGAAGGTGAGCTGATAGAACGGATCATTGCCCCAGGAGTACCATTCTTGAATGAAGAAAGGCAGTTGCTTGCTATTGATCAACTCAGAAAATTCAGCAGTTGGTACCGCGTTGATGTTGACCGTGATGCCAATCTCAGCAAGTCCGGCCTGAATCCATACAGCCGAGTCAACACGCTGCTGGTCTTCTTGTGGGACTGTCAGGTCAATTTCAAATCCATCCCCGTAGCCAGCGCTCTCAAGAAGCGCCCGTGCATCATCAAGGCTGGCGTCGCCATATGTCCAGAACTCTGAGGTATGACCTTCCATGCCTTCAGGAATGGGGCTGGTGGGTTGTTCACCATAGCCAAAAATGACATTTTGGATGACGGCTTCGTAGGGCACAGCAATCGAAACTGCCTGACGAACACGAACATCATCAAAAGGTTCGACAGCCGTATTCATCCCCAGATGATAGATACGGGTGGTGGGGATAGCATGAACTGTAACGCCGGGATCAGCTTCCAGGAGTTCGAGGTCAATATAGGGCACACCAAGCGCAACATCAACATCCCCAGCACGCAATAGTTGTAGGCGCGTCGATGCTTCTGGAACAACCCGCAGGATAACACCGTCATTGGCGAACCATTCTTCGCCGCGCCAGTAGTTCGGGTTGGGTTCAAGCACATACTGCACACCCGGCTCCCAGTCACTGATGACGTACGGGCCACTTGAGTTTGCATTGGTGCGGTGCCATGAATCTGCCCAGGGATCATCTGCGGTTGCATTTGCCTCAGCCGTGGCCTGGCTCATTGCGCCAAAGACCTGAAAAGCCACAATCGTTTCAGTCAGGGCGGCGGGGCGGCTGGTGGTGATTTGCAGCGTAGCGTCGTCGATCACTTCAACCTGATCAGGGGAATCCAGCGCCATAAACGGTGTCAACGCCAGCAAATACCCCGGCCCCATCATAGCGCGATCGAAGGTGTATTTATAATCATTGGCCGTGATGGGGGTACCGTCGGCAAACTGTGCGTCTTCACGCAGAGTAAAGGTGAAAACAGTACCGTCTTCAGAGACCTCAAAACTTTCAGCAACTGCGCCTTCAAACTCATTTTGCCCAATGAGTTCACCGCTGTCGCCTTCGACAAGTACCTGTGTGATAAGTGGCTCGTATAGGTTCGCCGTTACATCATATCCGGCCAGGCTACGGAATTGCATGGGCTCTACGTGGTCAACATCACCATCATAAGCAATAATAATGCGATCACTGTTCTGAGCAGTAGCGGGGGTGTCACTTGCAAAGCCGAAAAATAACACCACAACGAGCAGCAAACTAATGAATGGAATCAAACGCTTTGACATGATAGGTTCCTCTCTCAAAACACTTTTACGCTTCAATTAGATTTCCCCAGGCATCACCCATAGAATCGATATAGTTTCCGATTTCTGCGATGATTACCTGCGCAGCCGGATGTTGGCTGATGTCTTTTCGATATGCTTCAATACTTGTCACCTCCACAATCTCTAAATAGTCATATGATAGTGTTGCGGTATCCGTATATGTGCCATGAAGGCGGTAAATACGGTAGCTGAGAATGCTAGGGATTTTTTTTGCTTGAACATAGTCGACAGTGCGTGCCCAGTGTTCATAATCTTCGGGCCGTACGTCGGGCTTTAATGTGGAAAACCAGAATACAGTCGGCACGATTACTGGCCCTCCATCGTTTGCCACAAGCGTTCACCCGTGATAGGAAGATGGCGGACACGGGCACCACTGGCTCGTTTAACCGCATTTGCAATCGCAGCAGGGCCAGCAACAACGGCCGGTTCACCGACCCCCTTGGCACCATACGGCCCATCTTGCCCGGCCGTTTCAACGATGATGGTTTCAACATGAGGGACATCAGCGACCGTGGGCATTTTATAGTCGGTCAGATGATTGTTCATCACACGACCGTCTGGCCCATAGACAATTTCTTCTGACAATGTGAAGCCAATTGCCTGTGTGGCACCGCCCTGAATCTGCCCGGCGACAAAAGCCGGATTGATGGCAAAACCGACGTCCTGTGCAGCGACATAGCGCTGGACACGCACATCACCAGTTTCAGGGTCAGTTTCTACTTCGACTGCATGGCAATGGAAGCTCGGATTGTTAAATGTTGGGTACCAGTGGTTGGTGGCGGTAGATTCATCGAAGGGAGTTTTGGGCATAATGTAGGTGCCACGCCCAATAATGCCGCCGCGCTCGTTTTCGCTGAAACTGGCAAGCTCGGCGAGTGTTTTGCGCACATGCGGTGCATCATCAATACATACGGCTTTATCCTGCAAAATCAGGGCCTCTTCTGGTATTTGCAATAGGTCACTGGCCAGCTCAAAGAGTTGTTTGCGTAGATCAGCGGCCGCTTCCATACAGGCACGGCCAACAGAGACAGTAGTGCGGCTACCTTGAGCGCCATAGTCAAAGGGCGCACTTCCTGTATCAGGCTGCCCGATGATGATGTCTTCAATATCGATGGCTAATTCTTCCGCCAGTACTTGTGCCGCACCGGCTGCAATTGCGCCTGTCCCAATATCAACAGCGCCCGTGGTAAGTAGCACCGTGCCATCAGAGTTAAGTTTGACGTACACGCCTGAGGAACCACCGGTCGTCGTCCACCAATTGATGGCGAAACCTTTACCCCGGTTCGGTCCCGGGTCTTCGCCCCACCCGATAGCCTCAGCAGCTTTCGTCAAAACCTCACGTATACTTACGCCGGTTAACGTTTGCCCGGTCGGGCCAGCATCACCGTCCTCAACGATGTTGCGCAGCCGCAATTCCAGCGCGTCTATGTCTAGCGTTTCAGCGATTTCATCCATCAGTGATTCGATAGCAAACGCTGCTTGCGGGCCAGACGGCGCACGCATGGGGCCAAAATTCATCTTATTGGTGTAGACTGCCATACCTTCAAGGTCAAGGTTAGGGATTTTGTAGGGGCCGGCGAGAACCAACGTTGCGACTGATGCCAGCCCGGGGCCGCTTCCAGAAAATGCGCCCGTATCGAGAATGATTCTGCCTTGCAGCGCTGTAATCACCCCATCGTTGCGAACCGCAGCACGGATAGTGGTATGGCTGGGGTGGCGTGGATAACCGTCTTGCAGATCATCAGGCACAGGTATCAAGAGGCGTACAGGGCGGCCACCAACAGCAAGGCTTAATGCGGCTGCAAATCCTTCCGCGCCAAGTAGGAGCTTTGACCCAAAACCGCCACCCAACGTCATACCGATGACTCTAACGCTACTGGTGGGTCGGTTTAACAGTCGGGCGACAATATTTTGAATGTTAAACGGTAGTTGTGTACTGGTCCAGATGGTCAGGACACCCTGACCGTCGACTGAGGCTATCGCGATCCGTGGTTCTGTGTGGCCTTGATGCTGGATGCTCGTCTTATAATGACGCTCTACAACATGGTCGGCGTCGGCAAAGGCCTGTTCAACATCGCCACGATGTATGAACGAGCGCGAACAGATATTACCTGCTCGCCCCATGCCGTCTGGTGCCTCATAGCTTTCCCAGTGTTCATGAACAAGCGGCGCATTATCTTCAAGTGCTGTTTCGGCATCCAGCACTGGGGTGAGCGTCTCGTATTCTACATTGATCAACGCAAGCGCCTCTAGCGCAGCCTCTTCGGTGTCGGCAGCCAGTATGGCAACGGGTTGCCCGGCATAGCGCACAAAATCTTTAGCTAAGAGTGTATTGTCTTGAATAATATCGCCGTAGCGTGTCGGTTGCTTGTCGCCCGTATCATTTTTCCCCATCTGCGAAGGAAGGTCATCTTGCGTAATTACCGCATGAACAGCCGGATGTTCCAGCGCGGCTTGTGTATCAATCCTCTTGATGCGTGCGTACGGGTGCGGGCTACGCAACACCGCGCCGTGCAACATACCATGCATACGATAGTCCATCGCATAGACACTTCTACCAGTAACTTTACCATAAGCATCACGGCGGGGCAGGGCTTTACCAACGACCTTGTGTTTCACCTGATCACTCATGACCGCATCTCCTCAGCAGCAGCTTGCACTGCTTTAATAACACTGGCATAGCCTGTGCAACGACAGATATTACCTGAGAGGGCTTCTACAATGGCAGCGTCATCAGGGTCAGGATTGTCTTCAACCAGCGCCACGGCGGAAAGTATCATACCCGGTATGCAGTACCCACACTGCACAGCATGTTCGTCAATAAATGCTTGCTGCATGGGGTGCAACGTTTCACCGTTAGATAAACCCTCAATGGTTCTAATTTCTCTACCAACCGCATGCATTGCAGGATAGATACAAGCATTCAACGCTAAACCGTCAACCAACACCGTACATACACCGCATTCAGCTTCCATGCAGTTTTGTTTGGTGCCAGTCAACCCAAGATCATCCCGCAATACATGAAGCAACGTACGATGGGGCTCTATCTCAAGGCGGTAGTCATGGTCATTTACTGTCAGTGTAATTTCCGTTTTCATAATAACTGCTCCAAACAATCTTCAAGTACACGCCTGACCATTGTGCGGGTCAGATGGCGACGATAGTCGGCCGATGCTCTCACGTCAGAAACAGGCGTAATTTCCGCTGCAGCCAGGTCTGCTGCTGATTGCAAATCATCTGGTGTTAGGACACGTCCTTCCAGCGCCTGCTCAGCCGCTACAATACGTCGCGGTATTGTGGCGACAGCGCCCAGCGCAATCCGCGCCGTTGCACAAGTACCGTCGTCAGCCAGGGTCAGTCGCCCTGCTACACTCACCGAAGAAACCGCCATCACCTGTCGGCGGCTAGCTTTGAGAAATTTAGTGCTGGTGCGTGTTGGTAGCGCTGCAAGCGTAATGGCACGAACTAGCTCTGCGTCCTGCAAGGCGGTCTGACCGGGCCCTAGAATAAAGTCCTCCACAGGTAGCGTGCGCTCACCATCTGGACCAATTAAAGAAAGCGTAGCATCCATCACGAGCAATGGAGGAACAGAGTCTGCGGCTGGCGAGGCATTGCACAAATTACCGACAATCGTGCCAACATTACGAACTTGTGCATTGCCCACCCAACGTGCCGACTCAGGAAGTGCCCTTTGTTGGGCTTGTAATGCCGCAATTCCTCGTACCACACGATAAGTGACGCCAGCGCCGAGCGTGATGTCACCGTTAACAGCAACGGTATCCCACCCCGGAATCCGGGTCAGGCTAATGATATGAGGGACGGTGATCTCTGCTTGTGCAAGTTGGATCATTAAATTGGTGCCGCCAGCCAGAGGCTTTGCATCGTCTCCATATTCTTGTAACAACGCAACGGCTGTATCCCACGAATCAGCTATGTGATATTCGAATTTTCCCATACCAGATGTCTCGCAATTATTAAGTATGACGAATAAAGTCGGTCAAAGCCTCTAGAATATCGGTCAAATCTTGCTTGCTGACTGCATTTCCCATATGCCCGACACGGAAAATACGGTCTTTTAATTCTGCGCCAACACCACCAGATATCTTGATACCGCGTGTCTCGTACAAATAGTGGACGAAATCACTGCTTGGCATCGGGCTTTCAACGGCAGTCAATACGGGTGACAATGCGTCCGCAGCGAATAGTTCAAGCCCTAAGGACTTAACCCCATCGCGGAAGTGATCTGCCAATGCTTGATAATGTTGAATGCGCTGCGCCACGCCATCAGCAAGAAGCCCGCGCACCCCTTCACGCAAGGCCATAATATTGTTGGTTGCCATCGTGATGGGGAAAGGGTGCCAATCTGCCCAGTCCTGTGCAAATTGCTGCCAGACTTCTAAATTGAGATACCAGCCATGCGGCCGCTGTGGCTTGGCGGACATCACTTCCCAGGCACGTTCACTAACGGCAACAGGGGCCAGTCCTGGTGGTGCGCCGAGGCATTTCTGCGACGCGCCAACACAAATGTCGATATTCCAGTCGTCCATGGCAAGCGAGACACCGCCTAACGTTGACACTGCATCCACAATCGTCACAAGTTGGTGTTGATGTGCGACTGCCATGATATCTTCAAGCGGGTTCAACACCGCAGCAGAGCTTTCCATATGACAGACGACAAGCGCAACGGCATCAGGGTGTGCATGGATCGCCTGTTCGAAGCCTGTAGCACGTAACGGAGAACCATATTTTGCTTCAACCGGAATGACGTCCAACCCATAGCTTTCGCAAATAGTGATCAAGCGTTGCCCAAAGAAGCCATTACACCCGACAATGATTTTCTCACCGGGTAATGTCAGGCTCCCGATTGCAGCATCAACCCCTGCAGAGCCGGACCCCACCAGAATATGCACATCAGCTTGAGTTTGAAACACTTGTTTAAGCATCTGCACTGTTTCATTATAAATTGCGGTGAACTCAGCGCCATAGTGTGCCTGAACCGGCTTGCCAATTTCATGCAACACTTCATCATCTACGGTAATGGGGCCGGGAATCATTAGTCGTTTACGCATCGGGAATACTCCTAAATACGACGGTCGAAGAAATGGGCGAGTTCAATTGATAATTGTTGAGCATGTTCAGAGAGCATGGGTTGTAGTGCCAACAGTTTTGCTAATTCCATCCGATAGCTAACTGCTGCAATACTAATCGCACCAGCCACCTTGTTATCTCTTGTAAAGAGAGGAACAGCAATGCATAGTACATGTTCTTCATGCTCGCCATCGTCAACGGCATAGCCCTGCACACGTATCTGTTCAAAGTTTTGCCGCAATGCATCAGGGTCTATGAGGGTATTGTCTGTGTAGCGTGTGAAGTTTTGTTGTAGTAGTCGTTCGCGCTGCTCTTCTGGTAGAAAAGCAAAGACTGCTTTGCCAACTCCTGTACAATGTAACGGCGCATGGTTTCCGATCCGCGAGTACATGCGGATAGGGTTTGGAGCTTCAACTTTTTCAATGTAGACGACGTTTGACTGATCCCAAAGCACAAGATGCACAGTCTCACCGCTTGCATGCGCCAATTGTTCCAGATGCGGTTGAGAAATCTCGCTGAGACTAACGTCTTCGACAAGTTTATTGCTGAGAGTCAGGAGTTTAAAGCTGGCGTAGTAATGTCGATTGTTTTGATTTGTCTTCTGACAGACATAACCGTTATGCACGAGTGTCTGGAGCAACCGATGAACACTGCTTTTGGCCAAATCCATTTCATGAGCCACATGGGTAAGAGACATACCCTCGGGCTTTGAAACAAGTATTTCAAGAAGTTGTAGTCCGCGTGAGAGCGCTCGAACTTCGTCTTTAGCTACCATCAATAAGCGTGTTCCACTCTACAGAACGCTGATCCATAAATTTTGTTTGGTCATTATACAAAAAAATTTTGCAATAGACAACAAACGTTAAACAATCATTAGTTTACCTGAGTATTGTTCAAACAAAACGGCCTAAAATGCCAATAACATAGACACATCATCAGACAAACTCAGCCCTGTAGCTGTGGATTTTGTTGGTGCGCGACTCAGTATCCTATAGTGACAGAGATCGTATGGATGCTGGCTTTCATTGGGGATGCCTTCATGGGCTCTGGCTCACGAATGGCGCGTGGTTGCACATCTGGCCAAACACTATCTGGGGGAGCAGTATTCTCTTAGTTTCACCTACCCTGGCACATAGGGGAGAAAGCCACTTTATATCAGGTTCGCGACGTTGGTTGGGTATGTCGTCTGCGACGTCAACGCCTCCCCTACGGCAGGTTTGCGGCTTTCTGATGGGGTGTTGTAGGGACTGTGTTGGCTTCCGCAGGAAGACATACCTGTCCATTTTCTGTATCGTGATACCCCGAACCTGGTATTAGATTTGAAAACGGTGGTGAAAGTGGCGCACGTATTCTGGACTACATACAGGTTGTTGCCAGCGCTGACACTGTATTGCGAGTTATTCGCCTTGCATCTCTATCTCCCCGCGATGCATATCCATGGTTCAGCGGCCTCCTCGCCTTGATTCACAAGCAAGTCGCTCAGTGCGGCACGGACTTGCTCACGTTGATCGAGAATAACAAGTTCCACTTCCTGTCCATCGGCAAGGTCGACATCTTCAAGCAACCGAAGCTGCCCATTCTTATAAATTGCCCGTATTCGATTTTGCACTGCACGCTTGTCGCTGATTGTTTTTGATAAAGACAGTTGATCTCCAAGTTACAAGCTAATGAACTAAAACCAGTCAGAATCCGGATACTGGTCTGGGGGCTCACCTTTAGAGTCAATAACATTGCTCGTCTTGATAGTGCGCTCAGCGTCATGTTTCTCAAGTACAATACTGAACTCCCAGTAATCACCAAAGTCAAACACAAATGTCATGGATTGACCGACGTCCAGAGGTACATCACCAACGCGCACTTCAGTGGTCGCCGGGCCCTCATCCATATAAGGGTGTAAAGCCCGCACCCGAGCCCCGAAGTGGTCGCGATAGATGAACTCATAGAGGTGATCGTTGTCAAAATTCACTGCCTCAAGGATAGTCATTGCAAACTCATCTAAGGTCAGTGATGCGCCTATTTCTATGCGGTGCCAGGTCGAACCCAGGGAGACTTTAAATGTAAATGTACCCTCGCGGAACTCAGTCTCTGGTAATTGAGGTGTTTTCTGCCAGTTGGGAAAGTACGGTTGCATTAAGCGATGAAACAAGCCCTCAGTTTCTTCAGCATAGAGTGGGGCTAAATTCAACTCAGGATTATTTTCAATTTGATGAACCAAAGTTGCTAGCAGGGCGGCACCAAATTGGGTGCGCTTTATATGCGTGATGCGCCAGTTTTTGCCTGGCTCAGGGGACGCAGTCGCGACATCAAACAGGCCAAGCTCAATACCAACGCCAAATGAATCCAGATCAGTAAAGCCAAGAAAATTGCTGTTGACCTCGACGCCATCATCAAACGTTAGCCCTTCGTCAGGAATCTGTCGATATAAGTGCGTCAGTTGAACTAACACAAACGACATGCCTCTAAACGCCACATCACGTTCACCAATAATCTCTGCATTCCCGCGCAACAACCATGCTTCAAGTAAGGTGCCAAACTGCTCGGTCGGATTTAGTGTTTGCCACTGTGTATACACAGCTTCATTGATGCGTAACGTTGGCTTTTTACGGGACGCATCCACCGTCACCAGCGCCGAGGCACGTAATAATAGGTAGAGTGCCATAATCGTCGGATATGATTTTTGTTGCGGCCGCTTGAGCCCGGTTTCAATCGGCATATGCATTTGCTCATTGATCTTCGGCAGTGCTTTCAGTGCCAGTCGATGTGTGGCTGAAACCTCGATGCGCTCCATCTGAATCAAATCAAGAAAAGCATTGAGGTCATGCAGCAGGGGGCCGGGCGACAATGCTGTAATCTGGAACCCTTTTAGGTATTGCCCTTGCTTCTGGTTGAACTGGAGATACTCGGGTAGCTGACGTTTGAACATAAAAACCTATGACCCATGATTCACTATTTATCGACTTTCCAAATTATATGTCCTGGTTACCTTGAAGTAAAAGATCCATCGCTTCTGCTTGAAAATCGCCATCACCTGTAGCCCGCACTGTGTTACACTCCGAGCAACCCGACATCACATCACGCTGGCAATGTTGCTACAATGCCAAAAACATGCGAACGGAGCGTTTAACATGAAACCACCTGTGTTCAAGGTCAGCAATCATCACCCCTCCGGCGCGGAGGCAGTCCCCTGTGCTCCTCTAATCTCACCCGCTAAACGTTGCAATAAGTCTACCAGGGTGAGCGTTTGAGCAGTGGAAAAGTGTGATCGTAGTGCTGCATCACCCAGGGACCGCAAAAGCTGTTGATATTTCTCCTTCAGTTCAAGTCGATGACGATATTGTGTGTCCTCATGTTTGGCTGTAACCCCGTAAAGCGTTGCGGCCTGGGAGAATCGTGCGTAGTGGATGAACAGGTCAACCAGAGATACCGCGCTCTCAATCAATAGCAGGGTGTCACCCAGTTCAAGACCTTGTGTGAGTGCTGTCAGAATCATGTGGTTGGCACGGTCGGTTTGACCATCACGTACATACACGCGCGCCAGATAGTTCAAGCACGAAACCTGTTCAGTAAGCAATTCGGCTGCAACGGCCTGTTCGTGACTTTTGTGCAGCAATTGTTCGGCTTGGTCGTAATCCTGCCGCAAATAGGCAACTTTTCCCAATCCGAAGTGTGCAGCAGATTGCCACCGCATGTTTTGTAGCTGCTCGGCAAGTTCAAGAGACTTTGTGAACCAATGTCGTGCTTTCTCATGGTCACGTTGCAACCATGCTAGATCACCGCGATCATAATATGCACCGGCCAGCAGCGTAAAATCGCCAAGTGTTTCGATCATTGGCGTACACTGTTCAAAATGCACTTCGGCAGTACCTAACTGGCCTTGATCCATGGCAATATTGGCGAGATTAAGCGTACAGTAGACTTCAATATCGATCGCACCCGCCGCACGGGCAGCCTCTTCAGCGTGTTTAAAGTGTGCCTCACCACGCTCCAAATCGCCTTGCATACACGCTACTGCACCCAGATTCATCCATGCTGTGGCAACTTGTGTGGGGTTATTTACCCGCGCAGCAAGCGTGATGATCTCGTTGTAATGTGTTTCGGCTTGCTGATAGTCACCGCGCCGCAGATAGGCAACGGCTTTCATCGACAAAGCAGGGAGAAGTAGATCCACATTATGGGTTTCGCGTCCATACAGCATCAGGTCGTCAATAAGTTCCTCAGAACGCGCTATATGTCCCTGGTTGCGAAAGATGACAGCTATCCCTTTTAGCAGGCTCATTTCGGCATCGCGCCAGCCATGCTGCACTGCTAGTGTGCGTGCTTGTTCATAGGCATGAAGTGCCTTTTCACTGTCACGATAGCGGTAGGCATCACCTAGAAACTGCCACAGTTGCAGCCGCGCGTAATCCGTAAGAATCGTTTGTTCAAACGCAAAGGCTTGTTCGGCAAGGGGTTCTAGTTCCTTGAAGGCACCGATACGCTGGAAGTATTTGCCTGCAATTAAGGTATAGTGCAATGCCTTCTTATCGTTGCCAGCAAGATGCCAATGTTCAGCTAGCTGTCGCGCATAAGCAGGCTCGTCAGCATGAAGCGCTTCAAGCCCATCCGCAACCTGCTTGTGTAGCTGGGGCTTTTCAGCCGCTGACAGTAACACGATCATCGCCTCGCGTAGCTTGTCGTGCGAAAAGCGCCATTGATTATCGTAGACTTCCAGCAAGGCTGCTTCAGCACACGTATATAGCCAATTGTCCAGCATAAACGCTTCCTCAAGCATGGCTCGCATCAGGTCAGGGTCAATCTGTCGACCGGTCAGCGCAGCTAACTTCAGGCCATGTTGCGCCCAGTCTGGCACATAACGCAGGCGTCGTTGCAAAATCTCTCGTATACCCTCGGGTAGAATGAGTTCTGGCAATGGTGCATCCCCAATGGCACTCAGTTGCCCGACATCTTCTGCCAGGGCTCGCAAAATCTCGATCAGAAAGAAAACATTGCCGTCGCTTTCTCGCTGCAAGCGTTGCACCAGCCTTGGGTTGTCAGCAGCCTGCCCCACGATGGCCCGGCATAACTGTGCTAAGTGCTCTGTTGGAAGGCGATTCAACCGTACCAGGGACATCGCTTCAAGTTGTTGCGGTAAGACGTGCGCTTCATCACTGCGGAAGCTACCAATCAACAGGAGCGGCAATTCGGCTGCACGTTTGCTCAAGTGCGCAATGATGGACAGACTTTCATGAGCCCAGTGCAAGTCTTCCAGGATCAACACCACCGGATACGGGCAGCGCTTCAGGACATTCACCAGCGCGTAAACAAGCCGTGTTTCAGCTTCAGCCCCTAATGGTTGCTGCGCTGCGGACTCACCACTTGGCGCCGAAAACTGACGAATGATCGCTGCTTCCTGTTCGGTCAGGTCTACCATCGCTGCTAAGTGCGCCAGTGGTTGTCGCATCAAAGCATAGGGCATGCCGCTTTCCGCTGTGGCCTGTCCCTGGAGTACGAGCGCGTTCATGGTCAATGCGCGGATACGAAATTCGTACAGCAAACGCGACTTGCCGATACCTGATTCGCCACTAACCAGAATCGCATGTCCCCTACGCTTACTGGTGTCATTAAATGCGGCGATGAGCTGTTCCAGTTCGGGTTGCCGCCCCATAAATGGCGCAGCTTGCAGGTAGCTTTCGCGGATATGTGGTTGTTCCGTGATGGTGAGGTTGCCGACGCTGGCCAGGGCCGCGATGACCATATCAGCGCGTTGATAACGATCTGCTGGATCCTTCGCCAGGAGTCGCTCAGTGATCGTGCGCAATTGTGGCACAGCAATACCGTCAAGGTTTGGTGGTTTCTCCATGACGGACAATATATCACCAGGTTGAAAGGGTAAAGCGCCCGTAAATATCTCTACGAGGATAACACCGACCGCATACAAATCGGAGGCGGGGACATAGGGCCGCGCAGTGAACGTTTCGGGTGGCATGTAAGCAGGCGTCCCGGCGGGTACCGGGGTGGTCTCAACGGGGATAGCAAGTCCAAAGTCCAGCAAGCGCACCGTACCCTCAACAACCAGAACATTTTCCGGTTTTAAATCGCGGTGCAATATTCCATGCCGATGCAGGTAGCTCAGCGCTTGCAGCAGTTGAATGACAAGCTCAAGACGTGTGGCAAAATCAGCCGTTTGAGTTGCTTCAGTAATGGTTTGTGCATTATGTAGCAGTTCCATCGTGAAGAACGGTCGGTTGTGGGCATCGAATCCATAGTCATAAACGGTCACAATATGAGGATGACGTAATGTGGCTAGAATGCTGAATTCATGGGCCAGGTTTCTTAAGGTAGTCGTCTGTGTTTTGCGAGAAAAGGTCACACCAGACAGACGTTCGATCAATTTAAGAGCGACCACTTGCCCGGTTAATTGATCCCTTGCGTGATACACACTGCCATGTCCCCCGCTCCCAATCAGGTTCATAGTTTTATAGCGTTGCATAGCCCCACCCACTGTAATTAGTCAACCAGTGACAATTTGTCTCCTGGCATAGTTTGTGCTGAAGCCCGGATCAGCAATTGTTATCCATAAACGACTATATAACTTCATTTGATGTTTTTGCAAGCGCTACATCATCCAGCAAGCAAAGCTGCCCATGCTGATAAATTGCGCGTATTGGGGTTTGCGTTGCATCCGACTTGTTTATCTTGGCTATATTCTAGCATGGTTGCTGAGCGGGTGAACATGACACCAATGGCGTTCAAGACCAGCAATCATCTATATATAAGTCATCATCGCCCCTGACAAAAAGCCCGCTTCCAGTGACAACGGAACGGTCGGGAGCGGGTTGGGTGAGAGCAAAGTTCAAAATTTTTTTCGGCCGCTGGCGCGGCAG
>DAOTTU010000055.1:0-95006 GCA_034437655.1 Anaerolineae bacterium | reverse complement strand
AGTCACGGTCGAGGTGACTGATGGTCGAGGTGGCACAAATAGTGCCGCGTTCCAGGTGACGGTCGAAGCGGCGAATCAGGCTCCGAGCATCGCACCGATAGCGCCGCAGACTGTCGTGGCTGGACAAAGCATCACGGTGCAGACGCAAGCCAACGACCCCGATGGTGACACGCTGATGGTCACTGCGACATCGGACACGCCCAACATCGCCACGGCCAGCGCTGATGCCGCGGGTGTAGTGACGGTGACAGGTGCTGGACCGGGCACGGCTACAGTCACGGTTGAGGTGAATGATGGTCGAGGTGGCATGAATAGCGCGGCGTTCCAGGTGACGGTCGAAGCGGCGAATCAAGCGCCGAGCATCGCACTAATTGCGCCGCAAAAGGTTTCGGTTAACCAGACGGTGACGACAACGGTCAATGCCACAGACCCTGACGGTGACGCACTAACGTTCAGCGCAACATCAAATAATCCGAACGTTGCAACCGCCAGTATTGATCCTGCTGGAATAGTGACCTTAACGGGTATTGCCGAGGGTGTCGCAACAGTAACAGTAGAGGTCAACGACGGACGTGGTGGCACGAATAGTGCCGCGTTTGAAGTGACTGCTGAAGCAATTCCAGCCGCACAACCGACCGAGGTGGCCGGGTTCGATCCACAGACAGTCCCCGAATTGCCCGACCTCGTCGCACTTGAACAACCACTGCGCAACGGGTTTGGGCTATTGCCTGTGGCACCGGGTGGTCCGAATAACTTTGCCATTGTCGGCAACACGCTTATCAGCCAGGAGCAGTTCATCACGCCTATCGCAAACGGCAATTACAACCTTGCCGAACAAGCGGCCTTACAGACGGTCATTGACAGCTACAACTTCAACGTCCAGTTGATTGCAGCGAATCCGGATTGGACAATCGAAACGCTGTTTGACCCGGCTGCGGTTGCGAATGATGCCCGGTGCAATGCCGGTGAAACACCGCTTGACTGTGAATTACGTGTCAAGCAACCTGTTGTGATCTTTGTCAATTTTACGTCTGGCTCTGTTACGAGTGTTGCGCCAGATGTCTTCCGTGCGAATCTGGAACGTGTGGTGGATACGGCGCTGAATAATGGTACCGTGCCGATCTTGATGCTGGTACCACCAGGCGGCAACATCAGTGCCCGCGCCTTACAGGTCTATAACGAAATCATCTTCGAAACCGCGACGGCCCATCCTGCTCACCCAGACATTGATGTGCCGCTCTGGAACACGCTCCAGACCGTTGCGCCAGTCAGACAGAACGTTGATATGGCAGCACCAGCCGGGCCGACTGACTTTAGCGCCCCCAGCTTGAACTTTGGTGTGAATCGCTTAAATCTGACGGCTTTAGAACTGATGCAACGTTTCCTGACCGTTTTCAGCGACTAAAGCTGAAGCAACATCATCTTCGCATAAGAGGCCGGGCTGTGTGCCCGGTCTTTAATTTTTGCGACATTTTTAGAAGCTAGTCGCCGTTCTGGTCCTCAAACCGCGCCTGTAGCGTACCATCATGTAACCGAATGTTGAGTATCTCGCCGGGTTGAGCATCTGTAGCGCTGTTGAGTCGCGCACCATTGGCTTTGGTAACAATCGCATAACCCCGCGCCAGGATTTGTTCGGGGCTGGCAGCTTGCAAGGCAGCAGTGCGCGCATGGAGATTCTGGACCGTGGATTTCAAATGGCTGTGCATCGCATTGTGGAGACGGTCCTGGAGTGTGTTTAGTTGGCGCTGAGCGATTTGAATCGCTTGCCGGGGCGAAAGCAATGTCAGGGTACGGTGTTGGGCGTTGAGTGCTTGCCGGGTGTCTTGAAGTCGGTCGTGTAGGCCATCAACCAGACGTTCATAAACAGCATCTACGTTCAGCCGGAGCGCAGCCGCTTCAGGCACGGCGACTTCGGCCGCCGCAGACGGGGTTGGGGCACGGTGGTCAGCGGCAAAGTCTACTAACGTAAAGTCGATTTCATGCCCAACGCCAGTAATCAGGGGGAATGGTGACCGCACCACCGTCCGCACCAGCTCTTCATTATTGAACGCCCATAAATCTTCAAGGCTACCCCCACCACGCACCAGCAAAATCACATCAATGTCGGGGCGTTGATACAAATTTTCCAGCGCAGCCATAATTAACGGTGGGGCAGCATCCCCTTGCACCATTGTTGGGCTTAAGATGACTTCAGCAATGGGGAAACGTCGGCGCAGCACATTCAACACATCCTGAAAAGCGGCGGCTGTTGGCGACGTTACGATCCCAATTTTGCGCGGAAAAACCGGGAGCGCTTGTTTGTGTTCGGGCGCAAAAACGCCTTCAGTGTCCAGTTTACGTTTCAGCCGTTCAAACTCAGCGTGCAGATCACCGACCCCAGCCGGGCGCATAGTGTCCGCATAGAGTTGGTATTCTCCACGTGTCTCATAGACTGAAATAGACCCACTTGCGACCACACGATCACCATGTTGCGGGTCAAAACGTAAGCGCGTAGCACTCGACCGCCACATGACCCCTTTCAATTGGGCGTCACTGTCTTTCAGCGTGAAATAGAGATGCCCCGACCGTGCCCGCGTAACGTTACTGAGTTCACCTTCGACACTAATCTGTTTGAGAAGGGGGTCACGCTCCAGGCGCGTTTTGATATGGGCGGTAACTTCCGCCACAGACCACGGTCCACGCTGGCTTAACGCTTCAGGGATTAACTTGCCGGAATCGTCGTCGAATACAAAAGAAAGTTGATCGCTCATGGTGGCAATTCTACGACAAACTGCTACAATTTCCCACATGGTTATTCGCTTTAATGCCATTCGAAACCACGGAGCAATACGCGCAGATGAACGAACAAGAACGGCAAGAACTCGCCGAAAAACTGGCCGATATGGAGTATCGCAAAGCCCGCCGCTGGATTCGGTTGAACCTTGACGATGCCAACCTCAAATTCTTTCGCAACGACGTCAATCGTGAAGTCAGAACAATGTACGAAGTCCCGAGCGAGAAAATACGTATTATTCTGGTTGAGGCGATCCGCCGACAGCCAATCCCGAATTACCCTGAAACTGAGCGCGTGAGCGTGGATTATATTTATATTGAAGCACGAGTTGAGGAATGGGAGCCGCCTGTTACCAGTTAGGCGGTGGTGCGGTGGTCATGGCTGGATGTGGCGCTGGTTGATAGGAATCCAGAACCCGAAGCGGCTGCCGAGCCCTTCTTCGCTTTCAAACCAGACGCGCCCCCGGTGACGGCGAGCAATTTCTGCAACCAGGCTGAGCCCAATGCCACTCCCTTCAATGCCGTCAATCTCATCACGTTCGGCGCGATAACCCTGACGGAAAATGTTGTCTTGCATCGCTAATGGAATACCAACCCCGTTGTCTTCGACCACAAAGTAGAATTTCCCATCCTCGGTGCGGGCCGCGACATGAATGTGTCCATGCTCTGGGGTATATTTAACAGCGTTACTGATATAGTTCACCATCGCTTGCCGCAACTGTCCCCTGTCGCCCTGTATGATTGGGATTTCTGGCGCAACCTGCTTGGTGAGTTGCTGCTGTTTACGGTTCACATTCTCAGTGAGTTCGTCAACGACTTCATCAATCAAGTCATGCAGGTCAATACTGCCACTACGGAACTTGCTTTCGCGCTCAATCCGCTGTTCGTTGAGCAGTTCATCAATCAGATTATTCATACGCACCAGTGCGCGGAATACTTCGTCTATCCAATCTTTCTCAACAGGGTCGCCCGCTGCGATGTCTGCTTGCATGACGGTGATATAGCCTAGCGCGATGTTCAGCGGGTTTTTGAGGTCGTGTGATGCCATGCGCAACATGTGAGACTTCAAGCGGCTGAGGTCACGCATAAACGTGATGTCAGTAAACACGATCACGTAGCCGACAAATTCAGTGTCATGCACCACTGGTGAAATGTTGACATTGTAGTCACGCATGGTTTCAGGGTCGTGTAGCTCGACAATATGTTGGCTTGCCCGCAAATCCAAATCAACAAGTTGCTGAGAAAGCACCGTCCACATTGGGCTGCTGGAAAGTGTGCTGATGTGCTGTCCATACAGTGTACTGCCGTTGCGGTTCATCAAGCGTCCTGCTGCGCGGTTAGCCAGCATCAACGTAAAGTCGCTATTCAGAATTAAGAGAGGTTCACCGACGTTCTGGAGGATCGTGGTCAGACGGTAGCGTTGTTCGCTGGCGTCTTCAAAAAGGCGGGCATTATAGATTACCATACTGGCCTGATTGCTAATCGCCATCGCCAGTTGCAGGTCATCTGTTGCAAAATGTCCGGGGGTTTCACTAACCAGCGTGATAATGCCGAGCATTGTATCGTGAAGCGTCAGTGGTAAACACAATGCCCCGCGCACATCGTCCTGATCGTCGTCGGGGAGCGTTGTCCAGCGGTTATCATCGCGGACATCGTTTATGACCGTTCCCTGTCGATTGTGAGCAACCCAGCCTGCCAACCCCCTGTCCAGCACTTGTTGCACAGCGACCATAGACATTTCCAATGGTAAATCGCGTTGCAAAATAAAGCGGCGGCACAATTCTTCATCACGCTCAAACAGTAAAATACTACCTTTATAGGCTTCGAGCGTCTCAATCATAATCCGCAGCGTTTCGGACAGGACATAATCGAGGTCGGGGGTGGTAATTAAGCGCGAGACATCCAACAAAGCCTGATACTCGCGCCGCTGTTTCGAAAGACTCACAACGTCCGTACGTCCTGACAGCTCAGTTAATCGGAATCAGTCGATAAGAAGAAGCGACAAACTACATCATCATTATCGTCCACAACCGGGCACTCTGCAATTGTGGTTCCGTCACGTGTTACTGCGAATGCGGTGTTCTCCTCTGTGTCTAGCCAGAAATGCGCACTGGAATTACCGCGCCGAATCCAGACATTGTATTGTGTACAGGCGTCTTCCAGCACAGCCGCTGTTTCGACAACCAGTTGCACACACCCCCCCGGTTCGAAGTCATTGAGTGTGGCGTCCAGGTCTTCTAGACGATTCGACCACCCAATCGCAGAGAATTGACCGTTCTCGTCACCGACAAACACCAGATTACTGATGTCAACGGATGTTGTCCCGATGTTTTCAAGGATCAAAAGCTGCGGCCCATAGCGTAGCTCAAGATTGTCAGCGTCAGGGCTATAGCGTAGCTCAAGATTGTCAGCGTCAGGGCTATCACCTGCTGTGTCATCTGCGTCGGATTCTGTGGCAGTATCCTCTGTGGCATCGTTGTCTGTGGTACTTGTAGGTGTCGGAGCTTCGGGGTCCAACGTCGCATCTAATGAGAATTGACAGATAATCACGTCATCGTCACTGCCACTGGTGTTAATAGGGCACCGGGCGATGGGGTCTGTGCCAAGTAAGACTACGAAGCTGCGACTGTCGGCATCTCCCCAGAAGTAGCTCGAACTGCTGGCGTTGCGTTGAATCCAAACGTTATAGCGTAAGCATGGACGATTCAAGACAGCGGTCGGTGTTGTCACAACTTGCACACAACCGTTGCTGCGATACGACGAGGTTGAAGCCCCGACCTGGCGCAGGCTTGAATTCCATTCGGTCGCGCTGAAACGTTGCCCACTTTCGGTTTCAAAACGGAGTGCTGATAAATTCTGGGTTTGGCCTGAAACGTTTTCAAGTAACAAGCGCTCTGCACTGTAACGCAACTCAACGTCGGGGTCCAGTGGTGGGGTTGGGCTAGCGGTGGCGTTCTCCTCAACGTCATCGTCGGTCGCCGTAGCCGTAGCTGTAAGGCTTGGTGTTGGTGAAGGCGTGTTGCTTGGTGATGGGGATGGGGTTATATCTGTTTGCGTTTCTGTATCTTCAGCGATACGGGTAGGGTCAAATTCTTCAAGCGAAAACTGACAGGTTTCGGCCCCGACAGCACATTGGCCAACAAGCGTTCCACCGTCGTAGATACTGAACATGGTGTTGTCGCCAAGGAAAAAGTGGAAAAGTGACAGGGTACGCGGGATCCAGACATTGTACCAGCGGCAATTCATGGGTTGGAATGATGACCGCTGCGTAGAAACTTGAACACAACCACCATCACGGAAGCGTTCTAACCGTGCGTTGATGGTTTCCAGGTTGCGCGACCATTCACTTGCCCGAAACAGGCCGCTCTCATTACCTTCGAAGCGTAAGTCTGCAAGGTTAAGCGTGCGCCCGGACACATTTTCCAGGATGAGGTACGTCTCCTCATAGCGCAGTTCAACATCAGGGTTTGCTTCGGTGGGTAACGTAACGGGGCCACTGATGGTTTCGGTAGTTGGGGTAGTGGTTGGGTCTGGGGTATTTGTTGCTGGTGGTGGTGTGCTTGTAGCAGTGGCAGTCTCGGTTGGCGCAGTGGCTGTAAGGCTGGTGGTTGCAGTTGCGGTTGCTGCCTGATCTTCTGTTGTAGCTGTCGGTGTTACTGAGGATGCAATAGTTTCTGTTGGGATAGCCACGCTTTCGGTGACAGTAACCGTTACCGTTGGGGTTTCGGGTGTGGGTTCAGGTTCTGTAGCCGTTGGAGACGCATCTTCAGATTGTGCAACGGTTGTCTGCGAGGCATCGGCTTCATTCTCGTCATCAGCGCTTTCTTCGGTGGAGGTTGCAGTTTGTGTTGTTGGATCCGTTTCAGCGGCAATTGGCACACGATCATCAGGCTGATCGTTGCCATCGTCGCCACCATCACCCCCAAAGGCCAGAAACGCGCCGCCACCAATCAATAGCAAGACAAGCACCGCCGCCAATAACACCCATGGAACGCGACGTTTGGTGGCTTGCTTTTCAGTGGGTTTCTCATCAATCGTCTGATCAATCAGGTCTTGTGCATTTTGTGCGGGTTTGCCACCCAAACCCACTGATTTTTTGGCAGACGTCATCGACGGTTTTGAGGTCGCGACACCGATGTCCAGCGCCGGGTAAGACGTTGACGCCCTGGGGGCGGCAGCCTCTGGCATTTCGGCGGTATCACCCTCTAGCGGCAGTGCGCGTTGCAAGGCGAGCAGAAGCTCGGCACCGCTCTGGTGGCGGTCTGTCGGTTCTTTAGACAGCAAGCGCATCAGCACATCTTCTAGCTCTGAGGGGAAGTTGCGGATCGTCTCGGTGGGGCGCGGTGGTGGCTCGTTGAGGTGTTTGAGCGCGACACTCATCACTGAGGGGTCATCAAATGGCACCTTGCCCGTAAAGGCTTCGTACAGCACCACCCCCAGCGAATAGAGGTCACTTTGTGGGACAGCCCGCGCCGATGAAATCGCCTGTTCAGGAGCGATATAGTGCGCACTGCCAAAGGTGTCGCCGGCTGTGCCTTCCATTGTACTCAGGGCTAACCCGAAGTCGGTCAGGGTGGCCCCGGTGGAAGTCATCATAATGTTGGAGGGCTTAATATCACGGTGAATAACGCCCTGTGAGTGTGCATAGTCGAGGGCGCTGGCTACCTCTCGCGCCATTTGCAGCACCTCACCATGCGGCATCTTTTCGCCTTTTTCAGCGTAAGCCTTCAGACGGGTGCGCAAATCCTCGCCATCCAGAAAGATCATCGCCATATAGTAGAGCCCGTCGAGGTCACTAAACTGATAGACGCCGACAATATTTGGATGGCGTAGGCGGGCGATGGCACGGGCTTCACGTTGAAAGCGCTCTTTATATTCAACTTCGTCAGCAGTCGCTACAAAATCGCTGGTGATGACTTTGACAGCGGCATAGCGATCCAGGGCTTCGTCATAGCCTTTATAGACCCTGGCCATCCCGCCCTTGCCCAGTAATTCTACGATTGTGTAGTCGCCGAGTTTACGTCCAATAATTGGATCAGGGATTCCCATAGGTTTCTCAATCAAAAATCAATAGTAAACAGCCGTTATTATAGCTCAATTTGGCGACGAAGAAACGTAACTGGCCTGCTATAATGGGAATTAAATTATGTAAAGCAACCAAATCGTTGAGGGATCGTATGCCAAAGTCACCGTACGATGTAAGTGAATCGGAAATTCGCCGTCAGTGTCGAGACATTCTGGAGACGGCGCGTAAAGAGTCTGAACGCCTCAAACATAATTACATTGGCACCGAACACATTTTTAACGCGATGACCCGTACCGAAAACGGGATTACCAGCCTGATTCTGACCGACACCGGGCTTGACCCGCGCGAGGTGCGCAATATTATTCGGCGTGAAGTCGGCAGTGGTGATGATATTGTGGACGACACACCGCCGTTTACCCCTCGCGCCTACCGCATCCTGGCGCAGAGCGTCTACCTCGCTGATGACCTTGACTCAACGCGCGTCACTGAGGAGCAAATCTTGCTGCATATGTTGCAGGATGGTGAAGGCGTTGCCATGCGCAAACTCAAAGAACTCAACGTTGACCTGCAATATTGGATGAACTACCTCACGCGCTTCTTGAACATCGACGATGTTGATTTTGAAGAAGACGAAATGAGCAACAGCTTTCTCAGTGATATTATTGACGATGATGAATTTGAAAGCTCGTCTGATGGAGAACAGGATCATGCGAACAATCGCGGCGTGCCCACACCGCTGCTTGACAAATATGGGCGTGACCTTGTTGAACAAGCCCGCGCAGGTAAGATTGGCCCGGCCATCGGGCGTGACCCGGAAATTCGCGCTGTTGCCCGCACTTTGACACGGAATAAGAAAAACAACCCGCTGCTGGTTGGTGACGCGGGGGTGGGGAAGACCGCGGTCGTTGAGGGCCTTGCCTGGCAAATCGCCGAAGGCAAAGCGGCTACCCCACTAAAAGGTAAGCGCATCGTCCAGATCGAAATTGGGATGCTGGTTGCCGGAACGAGCCTGCGCGGGCAGTTTGAAGAGCGACTCGGCGGAATTATTGATGAAGTCAGCAGTTCCCCCGACCATATTCTGTTTATTGATGAAATCCATACCATTGTTGGTGCGGGTGACACCATCGACAGTAACCTGGATGCCGCTAACATCCTGAAACCGGCCCTGGCTCGGGGCGACATCGCCTGTATCGGTGCGACGACCTTTGAAGAATATCGCAAAGCCATTGCCCGCGACCCGGCCCTCGATCGGCGCTTCCGGACCATTGATATTAAAGAGCCAACCGTTGAAGATACCCTCACGATTCTTGAAAACGTGTACGAACGCTACGAAGAACACCACAGCGTTACAATTTCACCCGAAGCACGCGATGCTGCGGTGCGGTTGTCGTCGCGGTATCTGGTAGAACGTCGTCTTCCAGACAAGGCGCTTGACCTGCTTGACGAAGCGTGTGCGCGGGTGGTTATCCAGTCCGTGTCGCCAGACGACGACCCCGACGAAACACTGACTGTCAGAGCGCACCATGTGCATGACGTGTTGAGTGAATGGACCGGGATTCCGGTTTCAGATTTGCGGGCTTCTGAACGTGAAAAATATGCACAGATGGAGACCCTCATCAAAAATCGCGTCCGTGGGCAGGACCACGCGGTCGAAGCGGTGGCGCAAACCATCAAAACACACCGCGCCGGGCTGAGCGACCCACGCAAGCCAATTGGCGTTTTTCTGTTCATTGGCCCCAGTGGTGTTGGCAAAACTGAACTGGCGAAGGCGCTGGCCGAGTTTCAATTTGGCGATGAAAAATCGCTGATTCGCCTTGATATGTCTGAGTTTCATGACGAACACACCGTCTCGCGCTTGATCGGTGCGCCGCCCGGGTATCGTGGCACTGAACGTGGTGGCCAGCTTACCGAGACGTTGCGCCGCCAGCCCTATTCAGTCGTGTTGCTGGACGAGGTTGAAAAAGCCGCGCCGCAAGTGTTTGACATCTTCTTGCAGGTCTTCGATGAAGGCCGCCTGACAGACGCGATTGGGCGCACGATTGATGCCCGGCACGCTATCTGGATTATGACCAGCAATATCGGCGTGACAGAGGTCGGCAAGGCGATTGGCTTCGGGGGTGACGGTGACATTATCTCGCAGCCGGATTATCAATTCTACCTGAAGCGCTTCTTCCGCCCAGAGTTTCTAAACCGTATTGATGAAATCGTGACCTTCAAGCCACTCTCGCGTGAAGCGTTGAACGATATTCTCGACTTGAACATGCAAGCCATGCTCGATCTGCTGGATGCACAAGAACTACGGTTGGTGCTGGATGATTCGGCGCGCAAGCTCTTGTTGTCAGAAGGATATGACCCGGCCAACGGCGCACGGCCGTTGCGGCGGGCCATTGAACGGCTCTTGACACGCCCCTTGTCCTCGGCGTTGATTGATAATGTCTATCAACCGCAAGACACTATCACGGTGACTGCACACGATGGACAGCTTGTCATCACGCATACACCCGCTGCTGTATCCATAGAGCCGCAATCTGAACCAGCAACCGACGCAAAAGCAGATAAGGACGCTGATTAGTCTTGATGATCCCTTCGATCCCACAATGTGGCGGCCAGCGGCTTGCGCTTTCTGCTGAACAAGAAGAGAATCTGCTACGTCGGCGAAATGAGAGCGACCGACACAATGTGTTTGCCACAGACCCGGCCGATGATGTGCGCCGGTTGGGGCGCTTAATCTTGCGGCGTGATGGTGCATTTTTAGGGGACTATCTCGAACTGGCAGACCGCTGCGCGCTGTTGTCGCTCAGCACCGATTCTGCTAATTCTGACGACGAGCTTGATGTACCGCAACTCAAGATTTTCTACGTTGGCAAAACGATTGTCGCCTTTCGACAGGCTTTGCAACTCATCCAGACTGCGCCAGAAGCAATTCGTGGACTGGAACGCTACTGCCGTTGGGTGGTGGATGTGGCGCTGGTGGCCCCAACACGCTTGAATATTTCAACGGCATTGTGGGTGGTCGGGTTTGCCACAGAAGTAGATATCGTGACCTCGCGAGAATTGGAAGCCTTGACGCAGCGTTTCGTGCAGTATGATGCATCTGTCGTGCCGCTGGAAATCGCCTCACGTCCAGCGACAACCCGGGATGCACCGCCAGAAGTGCTGGCCACTGCTGCCGCTGATATGCCAGACGATGTTGAGTCTGAACCGAGTCACGATGAATACGATGGACGGGAACAAGAAACGCGCGTCTATCACGATGACGAATGGCTCCTGTCCTATGGTACACGGGTACATCAGACGTTCAACGAGTCAAAGCCAGACGATAACCAGCCAGATGTTGAGCTAGAAAGTCCCGGTCAATTGAATACGGCAGGGCTGCAACCAGCGCATTCAATTTCGATGCAACATGAGCGCGATCATCGCTTGCAGTTGGCCGCAGACTATGCCGTTGGGCAGGTGATTGGCGCGCGCTACGTGATCAAGCAACGGTTGTATGGGGGCATGGGGTTGGTCTATCTGGCGTATGACCGCAAAGACAAAACCCCGGTTGCGCTCAAGACCTTTCAGAGCCGCTTTCTACGCAACGACCGCGCCACGGCACGTTTTACTCAGGAAGCGTTGACGTGGATTCGGCTTGAGAAGCATCGGCATGTTGTGCAAGCCTTGCTGGTCAAAAACTATGATAAGCGACCCTATATCATTCTTGAACATATCGCCGGGCCAGAAGGCATTGGCCCTGACCTGCGCTCATGGATTGACCATAATCAGATTGATCTTGAACTTGCGATTACCTTCGGCTTGCATATCTGTCTGGGAATGCAGCACGCTGCACGCCAATTACCCGGCATTGTGCATCGTGACCTGAAGCCGGGCAATGTCCTCGTTACACAGGACAATATCGCGAAAGTAACTGACTTTGGGCTGGTGCGCTCTTTGGAAGCAGATGGGCTGGAAATACAAGCTGACAACGGGGAGTTACCTGTGCGGTTGACACGGCAGGGGGCGTTGGTCGGAACAGCACCGTATATGTCACCCGAACAGTGCCGCGCCGATGATGTAGACATACGCTCTGACATCTATGCTTTCGGGGTTGTCATGTTTGAGATGTTGAACCGCACCGCCCTCTTTAAAGCAACAACGTTTAAGGATTGGATGCAAGCCCATCAATTTGTGACGCCGGTTTTCCCCGAAAGCCCGGTGATGCAGGTCCCGCAACGGGTTCGTGATATGGTGTTGAGTTGCCTCGAAAAAGACAAGCGTTATCGGCCGGAAAACTGGGGTGTTCTGGTGGATGAACTGGCCGCCATTTACGAAGCCAAGTCAGGGGTACCACCAACCCTCGAAGAAAGTGGCTTAACGCTTGAACTCAACGACTTGCTCGATAAAGCCTATAGCCTGACCGAACTCGGCCATGTTGAAGAAGCCTTGCAAGACTATCAACGCGCCCTTGAACTTGAGCCGAACGATGCCCGCTCATGGGCCCGCGAAGCCCAGGCCCTGCGCATTAGTGGACGCTACGAAGAAGCGCTCGAAAGTGTTAACCGGGCGCTGGAACTCAAGCCACGGTTTGGGTGGGCGTGGTCGGTGAAAGGCCGTATCCTCGAAAAATTGGCCCGTTTTGAACAGGCCCTCGCCGCGCACGAAGTCAGCGCCGACATTAAACCCAACGATGCCCGCACATGGTTTAACCAGAGCATAGTGTTGTTTTCTACGGGCCGTATGGAGGATGCCCTCACGAAAATTGACCGCGCGTTGCAACTTGACCCACGTCACTTCCCCTCGTGGGCCAAGCAGGGGCAAATTCTGCAACACATGGGCCGCTATATGCAGGCCCTGAACGCTTATAACCGTGCCCTTGAACTAAACCGCACCCACTATTGGGCTTGGAACGGCAAAGGCCTGTGCTTGAAAGCGCTGGGCCGTATTGAAGAGGCAGTCGAGGCTTTTCAACACGCCACTGAATACAATCCCGACTACATATGGGGTTGGTACAATCAGGCGGATATGTATTTTGAACTGGGGCGTTATACCGAGGCACTCAAAGCGATCAAAACGGCAACCATCGTGCAGCCCACCCATTACAATAGTTGGGCCAAGATGGCGCAGATTTTTCGCTACCTTGGCCGCAATAAAGACGCTCTGAAAGCCTATGACACCGCATTGCGCATCAAGCCAGACTATCCGTGGGCTATCAATGGGCGCGGGATTGTGCTTGAACGGCTGTCACGCTATGACACCGCCTTTGAAGCATACCGACAGGCGGCCGAACTCACGCCGGACGACGTCTGGCCGTGGTACAACCAGGGCAACCTGCTGGCTATTCAAAATCGGCTGACAGAAGCGGTGTCCATCCTTGAACGGGCAGTGAAGGTAGACCCAAACCATGCACGCTCATGGGCACGGCTCGGGAATGTGCAGCGGCGACTTGGTGACAACAAACAAGCACTGATTCACCTTGAGCGGTCGTTGAAAATTGACCCAAACTATGCCTGGGCCTGGCACGAAAAAGGCCGTTTGTTTGAAGCGTTGGGCGATGTTCAACAAGCCCTCGCCGCGTTCAAACAAGCGTGTTCAATTGAACCCAACAACGGCTACTACTGGAAAGATCAGGCCGACCTCCTCGTCAATATGGAAGATTTTGAAGGCGCATTGGAAGCACTCGAAGGGGCACTGCGGGTTGCACCGCGTTATAGCCGGGCGTGGGCACGGCATGGCCAGGTCTTGCGCCGCATGGGACACCTTGAAGAGTCGCTGGTGTCCTATAGCCGGGCCGTTGAACTGGAACCCGACTATGCCTGGGCCTGGAACGGGCGCGGATTGGCACTGCGGATGATGAAACGCTACGATGAAGCGCTCGACTGCTTCCGGCGCGCAGCACAACTCATGCCTGACGATGTCTGGTTCTGGTATAACCAGGCCGATACTTATGTTGCGTTGCGTCAATATGACGATGCGCTTGAAAGTGTGGACCGTGCATTAGCCTTGAAGTCCGACCACCTCGAAAGCCTTTCTACGAAGGGGCAAATTTTGCGGCGGCTTGGTCAACCTACTGAAGCGCTGGGCTATTATGATCAGGCCCTTGCGCAGAATGATTCCCTTGACTGGGTTTGGGATGAGCGCGGCCTTGCCCTTGAACACCTCGAACGTCATGAAGAAGCCCTCGCGAGCTTCGAAAAAGCCGCTACATTGAATGGGCGCTTGTACTGGTACTGGCTGCATCAGATTTCGGTGTTGTTGAATCTGGGGCGTCCTCGCCAGGCGCTGGAAGCAGTTGATACAGCGCTTAAGATAGCGCCAAACGATGAGTCTGCATGGGCCAGCCGAGGGCAGGTGCTGCGGTATCTGGGACGCTTTGACGACGCGATTGAAGCCTATGAACGGGCCGTTGAACTGGACCCGAATTATGGCTGGGCGTGGGGCGGTATTGCGCAGGCCCACAAAGCGCTTGGCAACGACGAGCAAGCGCTCTACTTTATTGAGAAAGCGACCAATGCCTCGCCCCAGAGTGTTTGGTTATGGTATGATCACGGGGTGTTTTTGATGGCTTTAGACCGATTCGCCGAAGCGGTGCAGGCTTTCAACCGGGCCCTGGAACTGAACCCGGACCATGCCCCCGCTCGCCAGAAGCGAACCGAAGCTCGTCAGCGTCTCAGCAGCGGCGAGAAGGAAGAATAACCCTGTGTTGTTAACTCAAATTTCGATAACGTTTATGAGCGGACCGCGTGACGGCGATACCCTTTCCTTTCCGCTTGACCCCACCGCGCCGACCGTATCTATTATTCTAACCATCGGCCGCCGTGAAGATACCGACGTCTGTTTACACTACGACAGCCAGGCCTCGCGCTTACATGCCCACCTTAGCTACGATGGCACTCAGTTTTGGATTGAAGACACGGGCAGCCGCAACGGAACGTTTCTGGCGTCCAACGAGCGTATCCCTGAAAATGAAAAAGTTGTGATTGAGCCCGGTGAACTGTTTCGCGTGGGGAAGACGTGGCTGCGGCTGGACCCACTGCCCTCGGATGTCACCGCACCCGCTGAAAGCATTGACCCGCACTTAGCAGAGGGTGATGAAGAAACCGGAAATTCTGATGTAAGTGAAGTTTTTGATCAGGCACCCGATGACAATGGCGATTACGACGACGATGAATAGCTCTACCCTTTGTCGTGGTGTGACTGTGACCAATACGCGCAGACTTTCTCAAACTCGGCCTGCCAATAGGCTTCGAGGTCATCATGAGAAAGCCCCCGGTCAATCGCACTTTTAAAATAGCCCGGCCCCGGTCGTCCATCAGACTTGCGTACAACTAATGTCGCTAAAATCCCCCGTTCGTCGCGGTGATCTTCGTCGATAATCTCACGTAGCATCCCTGACATTGCATAACTGTGTGGTGGCAGATGAACCGTTTGCATACGTGCCGAAAGCTCGCCATAAGTAATTGTCTGGCGTTGACGGGCACAGGCAATCAAAATCTGGCGCATTTCATCTCGAGCCGCTTGCCAGTGGTCCATCAGATGCCCGTAGCGTGTTTCTTCTGGCATGATGCGCTGATCCTAGCCACCGAAACGAAAGACAGGGGCTTCTGGTGGTAGCAATGTCGGTGTCGTCGTTGGTACAGGGGCGGCGGTCATCGTCTCAGCGGCATTGAGCGTGCGCTGTGCATCGGTTTCAAGGGTAATCGTGGCCCCGGCCGCGTTGGCATTGTCCGCGTTGGGTTCGTCTCCATTATTGAATATCAGTAGCAACGCCAGCGCTACGACAACCACTGCCACGCCTCCACTGATGTATAGCCAGTTTGGTGATTCAGCCGTCGGGGGAATACTCGTGGTTGGTGCTGGCATATCTTGTTTATGACGCAACCATTCGGCTTGAATTTCGGCTGCAAAGCCATGAGCCCCATCCGCGTTAGTGAGCAATACGCCGTAATACTCCAGTCCTCGTAGTGCTGCGCTAATCTGAACATCGTCCAGTACGTGGTCAGCGCTGATTAACCATGCTTGAATGTCGTCAGGGAACACGGGGCCGCCGAGGTCTAAAAGACTGGTGAGAATAAGCCGTTCGTTGGGGCGCAATATTTCCCACACATCGCCTATCGTATCCCCGGCAAATTCTAACGCGGCTGGAAAAATCGCGTTGACGTCGTGCGGTGTCATAATATTGATGCGGTTGCGGTCTTCTTCCCAGCGGCGGTGCAGCAAATGCCCAATCGACTGCAAATGGTAAGGATGCCCCCCGGCTAGCCGCAAAATTTGCGCGATGGCCTCCTCGGTGAAGCCATAATGCATCTGGGCAGGGTCTACCAGGGCGCGGCGCGCTTCTTCTGGGGACAGGTGTTGTAGACGATAGTGCAGGCTGGTGTCATCCATTGGCGCAGTTTGGAGGATGCGTGCTTCGTCGGCAATATCGACTGTCACCACCATGTCTAGCTGTTCATAGTGTTCAAGCAAGTCTTGCCAGTAGTCCATAAAATCTGGTGGAAAGTCACCACGTTCAATGGCGTCAAGAATCGGGCTGAGGTTGTCGATCATCAACACCAGATGCCGGGCTCGTCGAATGGCCGAGAATACGATCTCGAAATACTCGTCTGCCAGCCACCCCAGCAAATCAATATCGGGGTCGGTTGGGTCCGGGAATGCGGGTAGACGGTAGGTGCTGGCCTGGATGGCGTTCATCATGGCGCGGGTGCGGTCAACGATGGTGGCGACGAACGCGACGATGTTATCCAGTTCAAGCGCGGCAGCATCAATACGCACACTGGGATAGCGTTCATCAACAACAAGCGGCACCTGTGTTAGCAGCGAACTTTTGCCCATACCACGCTGCCCGAGGATGACCAGCGCTTTATGAGTCCGTCGCCCAGAAAGATGCAGTGTCAAGAAACCAAGTGCGTCCTCTCGCCCGAAAAAATGAGTCGGGTCGGCAATTGGGCGCGAAGGATTGTATGGATTGTCAGTCACCAGCCGCCCCCATCAGGATATTCTACGTCGATTACGCTTGAGCAACCACGCGGCCCCGGCGAGGCTCATCGCGCTCAGGGTTGCAACGGGCTTGAGCTTTTGCGGGGTGAGAATTGGATAATGCTCAACACAAAAGCGCTTTTCCGGTGCAAACTGTGTTCTGGCGATATGTTGAATGTCTTTGGCACTAACTGCGGCCAACCCTTCAAAATAGTCAATCATGGGCGTGTGGTCGTCTGTGTTCACCAGCGCGTCACTGCTCAGCCACCATGCCAGCTCAAGGTTGTCTTGCAAGTTGAGTAGCGCCCGTCCGCGCAGGGCGGCTTTGGCTTCTTGCAACTCGCTGGCAGAGAAGTTCCCGTTGATGAGCCGTTGCAGGTGGTGTTCAATCGTTGTGCGAACCGTGGCGAAATGCTCAATATCAGCGCTGGTATAGATTTTGAAATACCCTACATCTGAGTACAGTACCGGGTAGACCTGTACATCGTAGGAAAGCCCCTGTTCATAGCGCAAGGTCTGCATATACACATTTTCGAGCATCTCACCGATGATATACCACGCAAAGCGGCGCGGGTCATTGCTGTCACCGAGCATTGTGCCGATGAGGAACTGACCTTGCTGGTTGGGTGTAGGTCCATGCAAGCGCACAGTGAAGGGTGTGTCATCGACCGCCACCGGCTTGATAGATGAGGGTGACGGGCGGTCTGGAATGGTGCCGAATTGCTGTTCTGCCATTTCAAATATGGTCTGCGGCTCAACATCCCCAACAACCAATAGTGTGACATTATGCGGCACGTAGAACGTGTTGTAATAGTCAAGCAGCATGGTATGCGTCATGTTTTTAAGCGTGTGGTCGGTGCCGATGATAGGCATAAGGAAAGCCGAGTCCGGGAATAGTCGTCGCCGTGCGGCCCGATCTACACTCCAACCGAGGTTGCGGTCTTCAAGCCACTCCCAGGCACGTCGTAACGCATCAATTTCGCCCCCTTTTTCATTGATGATGACCTGACGCTCTTTTTCGAACTTCTCTTCGGTAAGCGTTGGCTTGAATAGCACCTGATCGAGCCACTCTATGCCGAAGGCAAGGTCCTCGCGAGAGACGTAGACATAGTAGGCCGTTTCCTCGCGTGATGTCTGTGCGTTGCATTCGCCCCCACGCCGCCGGACAACATCCGTTACGTCGGACTCGTTCCAACGGGCCGTGCCTGTGAAGACCATATGCTCTACAAAGTGCGAAATGCCGTTGTTTTCTGGGGCTTCGGTGCGTACACCTACCGGGAGTTGTGCCAGTAATGCGACGGTTTCAGTGCCGGGGCGGGGGACACACCAGATGTGCATGTTGTTGGACAGTGTGTGGCGGTGAAGGTTAAAGAATGTCTTGCTCAAAGGGGCTCCTGCGCTATGGTGGCTCCCGCCGTTGCCAAGAGCGATATGGCGAGAGCCTGATGCTGTAATGATAAAACGATGATGGCTATTTAGGACTCGACAATTTCGATGCTGTTGAGTGTGTCGCCGGGGTTGGGGTCAGACATTGGGTCACGTTCACGAATGGAGAGTACAACGTCCATACCATCAGACACCTGTCCAAAGACGGCGTGCTTGCCATTCAAGTGCGGCGTTGGTCCATGCGTAACGAAGAACTGGCTGCCGTTGGTATTGGGGCCGGCGTTGGCCATGCTCAACGTCCCGGGGCTGTCGTGGGCAATCTTCAGCGCAGATGCTTCATCATTCCATTTATAGCCGGGGCCGCCGCGTCCGGTGCCAGTTGGATCACCGCCCTGCACCATGAAGCCTTTGATGACACGATGAAAGGTTGTGCCATCATAAAACCCATCGCGGGCAAGGTAGACAAAGTTATTCACGGTAATGGGCGCTTTGTCTGCGAACAAATCAACCGTAAAGTCGCCGCGTTCAGTTTTGAAAATGGCCTGGTAGGTCTTGCTGGGGTCAATCACCATTTCGGGGGGGGAACTATACTGTTTCGACATTGTGTTCTCCTGCATGTTGTTCCATAAAAGGCATCCTGAAGTGTACCGCAACTAACGCAAGGCGTATACCGTGCATTAGATTATAGCGAACGAGAACTCAGGGCTATGGACAAACGCCTATATCAGCGCATGATGGTGCTACAATCTTGATTACGGGTGCTGATGCTGTTACGATGGCGCAGCACGAATAGACCCACAACCGCAATTTTTCCATAGAGAGCTAACTCAATGATTCGATTTATCGCGACGATACTACACCCACTGCTGGTTTTTGCACCTGTGCGCCGCGTGCGCCGTAATCACGGGCTAGAACATGCCACTGTTCACATGATGACCCACCGCGTGAAAGACCTTCAGATTCACGGCGGCCGTGCTGTGCTGGACGGTTTTTTCATCTATGGACCTGCTGAAACCGAAGACATTCGCGCTTCTGTTGAAGAAGCCATCGACCGGATGCGCAACGGTGAACATAGCCTGGCGGTTCATCCCAACTGCGGCACCGGGCTCGTGACTACGGGGTTTTTGACGACCCTGGCAACGCTGGTGGGAACTGTAGGAACCACGGCGAATTGGGCCGATCGCATGGCGCGGCTCCCTGCGATGTTGACGCTTTCGGTGGTCGCTGTGATTGTGTCTCAACCTGCGGGCCTGGCGCTGCAACGTTATATTACAACGCTCGGTGATGTTGGTGACCTTGAGGTGGTGCAGATTTCCCGACACGAGATGCGCTTGCCCTTTATGCGTGACAAGATGACGGTGCATCGTATTTGGACACGCGCTGGCTGACCCTGATTCGATTCGTGATGCATAGCTATTACCCGGGGGGAACCCATCCAGCATGAATATCATGGCGGCGTTACAGTATCCGTTTGCGGCCGACAACTGGTTTAATACACTCCTCGTTGCAACCATGCTGTTATTCGTGCCGGTTGTGGGGTGGGCTATCTTGCTGGGGTATGGTGTGCGCGTGACACGACGTGCGCTGCGCAACCGTGAACAACTGCCACCGTGGGATCGTTACGGCAAAGACCTGGAGCAAGGGTTATACCTCACCATTGCCCTCTTGATTTATGCAGCGCCGCTGCTGTTTTTTGCGGCCATGACAGCGCTGGTGAGTTGGCTTGGTGGTAATGAGGTGCTGCTGATTTTTTTGTGTTGTGTCGGCATATTATTGGTGTCCTACACCCTGGTTGCGAACGCACTTTTTTCATCTGCACTGGCATGGTTTGCCCAAACCACAGATGTGGTCGAGTTCTTCAACATCCCCGACCGTATGCAAGACCTGACCGAAAACCTCGATACAGTGTTTGCGCTATGGCTCAATAGTTTGCTGATGCTTCTCCTCTTTGGGCTGCAAGGTGCAGCGGTGGTTGCCATCGGCGCATTGTTGTTTATTGCACCGTTGGTGGGCTTGTTTGTGCTGTTGGTGTTGATATTTCCGTTGAGCTTTAGCTTTGCAGCGCTAATCCTCAGCAGCTTTCATCTGACGGGGCAATGGGGGCGCGCGGTAGTTGGTAAACGCAGCTAAATCACCGTGTCGGGTTGCATATAAATTGTTTATGCAGTTCCGATAGTGTTTTTACACAGCTCATAAATTTTTCTTATGCGGTCAGCCTATCATGAGAATCGAATCCTGAAACAAAAACCTGAAACCACAAGGAGGTAATTTAATGAGTAACATTACCCGTTGGAACCCCACTCGTGAGATTGCCGCTATGCAAGAGACACTCGACCGCTTCTTCGACGGCGTTTGGAACACCAGCGGCATGATGAATCGTGGCAACAACACACTGGCGCTGGACTTGCACGAAAATGACAATGCCTATGTGTTGACCACCAACCTGCCCGGTGTTGACGCTGATGATATTGATGTCACCGTGCATGACAATGTGCTGACTATCAGCGCTGAAGTCAATGAAGACAGCCGCGAAGAAAACGACAATGTTCTCGTCCGCGAACGCAGCTATGGCCGCTTTAGTCGCCGCCTGACCCTGCCACGGGGCATTGATGTGGACAACATTGACTCCGAGCTGAACAACGGTGTCTTGACCCTGACACTGCCGAAGACCGAAATTGCACAACGGCGTCGCATTGAGGTGCGCAAGCCAAATTTGGTCGAAGGCTCCAGCAACTAACCCCGGTATTGACGTGTCATCCTATCATGAAAAGGCCGCTCACAAGCACGTGAGTGGCTTTTGGTCGTAGCGAATTTGTTGCGCTAGGTACGTTGTGTCTGAAAGTACATCACAACTGCAACAATATAAAACACAATTCCCAGCATCGCTGCCAAAAACCCCGTCAGCAAAATTTCTGAGAAAAACACGAACCATATGCCCACAACCCCAGCGACCAATACCCCTAGTTCCAGGCCACGTTCAGGGCGGATCGTGACGGCTTCCACCGCGACCCCACCCGCAAACATCAGCGACCCCACCAGGGTAAGGGCTTGCGCTGTCTCCAAATTCTCTACAAAGTCAGTACCTGCATCTGTGAAGCTATAGACGATTAAGCCGCCCCCTACAAATGAGGCTGCTACGCCCAACCACAATAACAACCCACTAAATAACAGTGCGGCCATGGGTGTCTGTTTTTTGGCGCGTGCTTTGGCACCATAGTCTGGGGCAGCAGCATGACCTAACTGGTTTGCGTTTGGGCTTTTTCGTGGCCGCGACATAGCTTGCTGCGGGCGATCCACCCCAATTTCTTCAATGTCAATCCGCATGGAATCATCAGCAAGGTCAGAAGCATTGTTCTCAAAATCAAAAAGATCGCCAAACCCAACCTCATTTTCATCCGGCAAAAAGCGCATGTTGTGGGCGTCCTGGTGTGCGCGTGAGACCTCGTTTAAATCAGGAATCATATCTTCAACACGCTGGTATCGCTCCTGCGGCTTTTTCTGCAAGCACTGCGCAATCATCAGTTGCCAGCCGACAGGCACATCGCGCCGATACATCGTAATGTCGAACGGCTCATCGTTGAGGATGGCACCGATCATCTGCGGTTGCGTTTTTGCCGGAAATGGCAGAGTCCCGGTCAACATTTCAAAAAAAATAACTCCCAGCGCCCAGATGTCGCTACGTTCGTCGGGCTTGCTGAGCATGTCAAAGGCTTCTGGTGGCATATAGGCGAGAGTACCCATCGCAGTGCCGGTAGCCGTGAGTGTGGTCAGGTCGGTCATTTTAGCCAGCCCAAAGTCTGCCACTTTAGGTTCCAGCACAGCGTTCATGAGAATGTTGGCAGGTTTGAGGTCACGGTGCAAAATACCGGCCAGGTGTGCTGTACCCACAGCATCAATCACTTTGGCGGCGATGTTCTTGAAAAAACCGAGGTCAAGTGGACTACGATCTTTAATCAAGTCGGCAAGGTTGCCCCCGGCGACGTATTCCATTACCAGGCAGGCGCGCCCTTTTACGGCGAAGGCGTCCACATAACCAATAATATACGGGTGGTCTAGCTTTCGTAGAGCGGCAACTTCGCGGGTGAAGCGTTCGCGTACTTCTTGATTCTGGTAGAGTTCGCGGTTAATGGTTTTAATCGCGACGGGTTCATCTTCGCGCATGTCGATGGCCAGATACACATCGCCCATTGCTCCCTTGCCAAGTTTGCGTTCAATGCGGTAACGCTCGTTCAAAATCACAGGTTGCGCCGCCATCGTACCTACTCCCCAGAAGATGATTTTGGTGGACGAATATGCTGATTACATTCATAATCGTATCATACAAGATTGATGGAAACGGTAATTCTGCCCCCTAAATCTAAGGATAAATCGTAATGGGTGAATTTGAAAACAAAGTCGTGATGATCACAGGTGCTTGCGGTGGGCTGGGGCGTGTGGTGGCACAACGTTTCAACGCAGCAGGGGCCACATTGATTCTCTCTGATCGGGATGAGGAACGGATGCAGGTTCTACTTGAAGACCTTGGTGAGCAGCACCTCGGCTTGATTGTAGACCTCGGCGACCCGGAGAGTGTGCAGCAGTCTATGCAAAAAGTGGATGATGCCGGGCTTGTGATAGATGTATTGGTGCATACGGTTGGGGGCTTCGCAGGCGGCAAACCGATGCACGAAGCCGACCTCAGTGAATTGCAAAAGCAACTTTTCTTGAACACACAAACCGTTTTTGTAACATGCAGCGCTGTTATTTCGCACATGATCGCCCATGACAAAGCGGGGAATCTGGTTATCACCTTATCGGGGGTTGCTGATAAAGGGGCGAAAAACCTCGCCGCCTATTCAGCCAGTAAAGCAGCCGCGCAAAGTTTGGTAGAGAGCATGGCGGCCGAGCTGGATTCACACCATATCCGCGTGAATGGTGTCTCGCCAAGTACCATTGACACCGATGCCAACCGCAATGCGATGCCCAACGCCGACTACAGCAAATGGGTGACACCCGATCAGATCACCGATGCGATGATGTTTCTGGCCAGTGACCGCGCCGCACGCATCAACGGCGTGAATTTGCGCGTGTACGGGTAACACAATCTGTCACAACAAAAAAGGGACAGGTCTGCTGTAGACCTATCCCTTGAAATGATATAGATATGTGTTAACTGCTAGCTGTTGCTAACGCTTAGTCCATTGCGCCAGCCGGAGCCATTGGGGCCGGGGCCATGCCGTGTTCGCTGTTGAGGCCCAGTTCTTCTTCTTCTTCGCTAACGCGCAGCGGGAAGACCTTGTTAATTGCCCATAGGGCGGCGTATGTAGCGCCAAAGGTCCAGACCGCAGCGGCAACAATACCAATCCCCTGTTCAACGATCTGTGCGCCACGGCTGTCTGCGTTGAGGAACGCTTCCTGCGCAAAGATACCAAAAGCCAGCGTACCCCATGCCCCGGCAGCAAGGTGAACCGGAATAGCACCAACCACGTCGTCAATCTTGAAGCGGAGGAGCAACTGCTCGGCACCAATCGCAATAAAACCACCAATGGCACCGATGATGACTGCACCAGATGCATCGATGGCGTGGCAGTTGGCGGTCACTGCAACCAGACCGGCCAGCGCACCATTACCGACAGAGCCTGCACTTGGATGCCCTGCAACAATCCACCCCAGTGCTAGCGCACCAACCAGACCGGCCGCACCACCGAGGGCTGTGTTCGCAATGATACCCGGAACGGCAGAGCTTGCATTCAGCGTGCCATCTTCTGCGATGGAGAACCAGGCGAGTTCACTACCGCCATTGAAGCCGAACCACCCGAACCACAGGATAACAACACCGATTAAAGCGAGTGATGTGCTGGAACCCGGCATGTCGTTTGGTGTGCCATCTGCGTTAAAGCGACCCTTACGCGCACCAATAATTAAGAGTGCAGCTAATGCGACCCACCCGCCGACACTGTGAACGACCGTTGAGCCAGCGAAGTCTGCGAAGCCGCGTTCGGCCAGCCAGCCGCCATTCCAAACCCAGTGTCCATAGACGGGGTAAATGATGCCGGATACCAGCACAGCGATAATTAAGTAACTGGTAAACTTCATGCGACCTGCCACTGCACCCGAAAGGATTGTCACTGCTGTTGAGGCAAAAGCTGCCTGGAAAGCGAATGCAATCGCAAGGTCTGCACCGCCCTGCCCGACATCCGGGAAGAAGCTATCGGTACCGATGATACCGCCTTCGCTGGCACCATACATAATCCCGTAGCCAATTGCCCAGTACAGCAAAATCGACAGCCCGATGTCGGTCAGGTTCTTCACGCCCACATTAATTGCATTTTTCTTTTGACTGAGACCAACTTCTAGCGCGAGGAACCCGGCTTGCATAAAAAACACAAGTGCGGTGGAAATGACGAGCCATAGCACGCCAACGTTCAGTACAATCGTTTCAGTGTTACCGTCCATTTTTGAGTTGCTCCTAAAGCTATAAAAACTATACGTTGAATTTCACGTCCTTGTGATGGGGAACACAAAGCGTGTGACACACAATAAACTTTATATAGGGGCGAGCTTGTTTTGCGGCGACGGTATGGGGGCGGTAGGGTGGGCCGGCCGAAACCGACCCAGAATAGAACAACGGTCTTTAAATATCGAAGTACAGGAAGAACTCGTACGGGTGTGGGCGCAGACGAATGGCGTCCACTTCGTTTTCGCGTTTATAGGCGATGTAGGCTTCAATGAGGTCTTTGGTGAAGACATCACCCTTCAGCAGGAATTCATGGTCAGCTTCTAGTGCATCAAGTGCTTCACCCAATGAGCTTGGCACTGTGGCAATCCCGGCCAACTCTTCTTCAGAAAGGTCGTAGAGGTCAACATCCGTTGGATTACCAGGATCAATCTGGTTCTCAATCCCGTCCAACCCGGCCATCAATAGCGCGGCAAATGCCAGGTAAGGATTGCTAGAGGGGTCGGGGCAACGGAACTCAACGCGCTTGGCCTTGGGGCTATTGTTGTACATTGGGATACGCACAGCCGCCGAGCGGTTACGCAACGAGTACACCAGATTCACCGGTGCTTCAAAGCCCGGCACCAGACGGTGATAGGAGTTGACGCTTGCAGATGTCAGGGCAAGCAGGGCCGGTGCATGTTTAAGCAAGCCGCCGATGTAGTATTTTGCAGTTTGAGAAAGCCCGGCATAGCCGTCTTCATCAAACATCAGCGTCTCGCCAGCTTTCCAGAGGCTCTGGTGGACATGCATCCCGGTACCATTGTCCTCGAAAAGGGGTTTGGGCATGAACGTTGCAGTCAGGCCACGGCGACGGGCGGTGTTCTTGACAATGTATTTGTAGATGGTCATGCGGTCAGCGGTCTGTACCAGTGTGCCGAATTTGTAGTCAATTTCGCCCTGTCCACCCGTAGCAACTTCGTGGTGATGGGCTTCGACTTCAATGCCCGCTTCTTCCATTAGCAACACCATTTCAGAGCGCAAATCCTGATAGCTGTCACTGGGGGGTACAGGGAAATACCCCTCTTTAGGACGCGGTTTGTACGCAAGGTTAGGGTGTTCTTCTTTACCAGAATTCCAGTTACCTTCGGGTGAATCTACGAAATAGTAACCGTGGTTGGTACCCTGACTATAGCGAACGTCGCTAAAGACGAAAAATTCTGCTTCAGGCCCAAAGAATGCTTCATCAGCAATGCCGCTGTCTATAAGATATTGTTCTGCTTTTTGACCGACATAGCGTGGGTCGCGGCTGTAGGTCTCTTTCGTGATGGGGTCAACAATATTGCAGATCAGCACGAGCGTCGGATATTGTGCAAAGGGGTCCAGGTAGGCGGTGGTAGGGTCTGGAACGACCAGCATGTCACTTTCGTTGATCTCTTGAAAACCGCGAATGGAAGAGCCGTCGAAGCCGATCCCATCTTCAAACGCATCAGCGTCGAAGCTGCTAACAGGCACAGAAAAGTGCTGTTGCATTCCCGGCAAATCAGTAAAGCGGATATCGACGAATTTAATGCCATTTTCTTCGATAGCAGCTAACACATCTTCAGGGGACTGACAGTCAAGGGGCATGTGTTGGAACTCCTTAAATTAGCGATGGTGCTGCACGACACCAATATTAAACAAAAAATAGCTATCCAGTTTGGCGGCTGTGCAAATCCGCACTGGTCAATTTGCAATCTATATGGTAAAAAGGGAGTCCTTCTCTTTATACAGAGGACTGCCAACGCTCTTGTCAACTTCTCCCAAAAAGTTTTAGGCGTTCGGTAGTTTCTCTGCATTTGTGCTTTTCAGCAACATAAGCGCAACTATACTCCATTATGCGGTAAGATGCTATTGGTTATTATGCTCAAACTTAGAAATTGTAGGTTCACTCATCAATTTCTAGGGTTAAACCTTGAATTTATTTGTTCAAAAACACGATTGCTAAAAATAATTAAAAAGTAGCATTCTACTATAAACGATTCTTTACTTTTATTTATTTTGCACAAAATCCCTACCCCATAAAAGTATCTCATAGAAGCTAACGAGCAGTAGCTCCCTCCCGTGAAAACTTACCAACATGCCAGATGCACGCTTGCCGTTCGTGGTTGGCTTTCGTACACTTGAGGATGAATCAAGCTGGTCTTAAGGAGAATTTGATATGGGTAAGTTATCCAAGCTATCAGGATCATCAAAAAAAGGGGGCAGCAACCGGGGGAGCAGCACACCACAACCGCTAGACCACCCTTCTGAAAGCTCCGCGATTGACGATGACAATTTTGATGATATTTTACAGGAGGCCCAGTCTGAGTCAGTCTATACGCCCCCGAAAAAAAAGCGAACACCACCTAAAATTGCTGATCTACGCAAGAAACTTCGCGGTAAGCTGTTGGCGACGCCTGACGAGTTTGATGATATGGAAGCAACGAACCCCGAACACCGTAAAATGGTTGCAGAGCGCTTGAAAACGGTGTTACAACGCGCCAACATACAGCTTTCGAAAGATGAATACCGCCAGCTTGAAGAAGCATTGATCAATGACTTGCTTGGTTTTGGGGCCATTGAACCACTGGTACAGGATCGTAGCTATAGTGAAATTATGGTCAACGGCCCGGAAATCGTTTTTGCGGAATTTAAGGGCAAGTTACAAGAGACCCGTGTCACGTTTGATGATGAAGACCATATTCAGTGGGTAGCACAGCGTATTGTCCGTCCGATGCAACGTGAATTTGACCGTGGCAGCCCGATGGTAGACGCTCGTTTGCCAGACGGCAGCCGTGTCCACTTGATTATGCCACCTTCAGCGTTGCAGGGAACCACAATGACCATTCGTAAGTTCCCAGAAAAACCGCTGGGCTGGCGCGACCTCGTTAACTTTGGCTCATTTACCGAGGAAGTGGCTGAGTTTTTGCGGGCGTGTGTTCAAATTCACCTCAACATTGTGGTGTCTGGCGGTACAGGCTCGGGTAAAACGACCTTGCTCAATGTCCTGAGTTCCTTTATTCCCGATAGCGAACGCATCATCACGGTTGAAGACTCGGCTGAACTACAACTCCAACAGCGCCACGTTGTTCGGCTAGAAACCTGCCCCCCCAAGAAGGGGTCTACAGAGGGAGCGCTAAAGATTCGTGACCTCGTGAAAGGGTCGCTGCGTATGCGTCCAGACCGTATCATCGTCGGTGAGATTCGTGACGGAGCCGCGCTAGACATGCTGCAAGCCATGAATACTGGCCATGACGGTTCATTGACGACTGTGCATGCCAATGGCCCGCGCGATGCTGTGGCTCGTCTGGAAACACTCGCGCTGATGGCCGGGATGGACTTGCCCATCTCTGTGATTCGTCAGCAGATTGCCAGCGCCATCCACATGATTGTGCAACAGTCACGCTTGAAAGATGGTAGCCGTAAGATCATCCAGATTACCGAAGTGCAGGGCATGGAAGGCGAATTTGTGACATTGCAAGATGCGTTCCTCTATTTGCAAGAAGGTGAGCGCTCGGTTAGCCCAAGTGCAGAAGGCGGCGGTTTCTTGCAACCGACCGGGTTGCGGCCCAAGTTTGCTGATCGGTTTGAATCTGCTGGCATTAAACTCCCGCCGGGCACCTTTGGCTCGAATGCCATGTTTGGCAGATAGAAACGATGCTTCTGCACGACAGGTAAAAATCCGAGTATCATCACAAAGGCCGCGTTTGGGCGGTCTTTTGTTTTTTTGCTTTAATGTGTTGTGTGAATGCGGTACTATCTGCACCAAAGAGGGATATGGAGCGGATACCATGCAGCTTGACCATGATGAATTGACCCGACGCGCTGCCGTGACCTTTGAGCGGCTTTCCCCACGGCTACACCCTGAACTTGCCACGCTTTTGCAGGACGATCAAGATTTATTTATGGAACGTTTGCAGGTCAATTTGCCAGATGTGCTTGCAGCTTTGTTGGCGCTGTATGGCGGTCAATACGACTTTTTCTATCATCTAGAGCAAATTCTGTTGACGGCTGCACACTATTATGCCGCACGTCCAAAAACACTACATAGCCTTGACCGTCAACGCGAAGCCACCCCACACTGGTTTCAGTCCGAGCAAATGATGGGAATGGTACTCTATGTTGACCTCTTTGCAGATGACCTGACGGGTATACGTGAACGTATCCCCTATTTTGAAGAACTGGGCATTACCTACCTGCATCTGATGCCGCTATTCCGCGCCCCCGAGGATAACAGTGATGGCGGGTATGCGATCAGCAGTTATCGTGAGGTTGAGCCGACGCTTGGTACGATGGAAGACCTTGCTTCGCTAGCCACTGAGCTGCGTGAACATGGCATCAGCCTCGTGTTAGATTTTGTCTATAACCATACGTCTGATGAACACACGTGGGCGCTGCAAGCACTCGATGGTGATGCGCATTACCAGCGCTACTATCATATGTTCCCTGACCGCGTTATGCCGGACCTTTATGAACAACATCTGCGCGAAATTTTCCCCGAACAAGCACCGGGGAGTTTCACGTGGCGGCCGGAAATCCAGCGCTGGGTGTGGACAACCTTCAATGACTTTCAATGGGACTTGAACTACCACAACCCCGAAGTCTTCCGTGCAATGCTTGGTGAAATGTTGTTTCTCGTCAACAACGGCGTTGAAATCTTACGGCTGGATGCAGTTGCGTTCACGTGGAAAGCGCTTGGCACCACCTGCGAAAATTTGCCCGAAGCACATACGCTGATTCAAGCCTATAACGCCTTGCTGCGTATTGTAGCCCCCGGCGTCTTGCTAAAGTCGGAGGCAATCGTCCACCCCGACGAAGTGGTGCGCTATTTTGGGAGTGGGGACAAGCTCGGCAAAGAGTGCCAGTTGTCCTATCATCCATTGTTGATGGTGTTGTTATGGGAGTCGCTGGCCACACGTAAAGTCGGTCTGTTGGTGCATTCGATGCAAAAGCGCTATGTGGTTTCGCCCGATGTCGCGTGGGTGAACTATGTGCGTGTCCATGACGACATTGGCTGGGGCTTTGCTGACGAAGACGCTGCCGAAATTGGCATCAATGGCTTTGATCATCGTCAGTTTTTGAACCACTTTTATACCGGTCAATTCTCAGGGAGCTTTGCACGCGGTTTGCCCTTCAACTACAATCCCCACACGCTGGACATGCGCATCAGTGGTACGACTGCATCGCTTGCCGGCCTGGAGCTAGCACTTGAACTGGATGATGCTGAGCAGATTGAACACAGCATTCGTCGGGTTTTGTTAATTCACGGCGTTATTCTCTCATTGGGTGGCATTCCACTGCTCTATCACAACGATGAAGTCGGCCGCTTGAACGACTACACCTACGAAAACGACCCTTCTAAAGCTGGCGATAACCGTTGGGTGCATCGTCCTGCCACCGACTGGGCATTAATGGAACAACGGCATGATACAAGCACAATCGCCGGGCGTATTTTTCAACAGCTCAAGCACCTGATTGACCTGCGTAAATCACTGTCGGGGTTGGCTGGCAACGACATGCAGTTGATCTATACTGATAATCCGCATGTTTTCGCTTATTTACGTGGCACCGAGCCGGATGAACGTGTGCTGGTGCTTGCCAACTTTGACGACCAAACGCAACACTTCCCCACACGTCTACTTACGGCACATGGGGTGCGGTTAGACGCATTCGATCTGATTGCGCAACAACCCTTGTCCGTTGAAGAATATGAGGAACTTGCGCTGGTACCTTATCAATTCATGTGGGTTGTTAAGCAAATATAACAGAGGCTTAGACTTTCATTTACCCATCATCGTTAAAGTATCATGTCGGATAATAAAGCATCAATGCCCGTTAATTAACACAAAACTCTCACCCGGAAAATACCGTTTTGCAGGAGCATGACTTGATGAAACGCCTTGTACTCTTGAGCCTTACGCTAGCATTGGTCGCAAGCCTGATGCCGCTGGCAAGCACCCCCGCTGCTCCCGTCAGCGCACAGGATGATGTGACGATCAGTTTTGTCCATACCTTTTTTGATGAAAACGACATCCGTTTTGAGGTTGTGCAATCGATTGTAGAAGAGTTCGAAGCACAGAATCCCGGCATTACTGTCGAGGTGCAGACCAAAGTAGACTATGATGAAATTCTGGACTCGACCCTGACCGCTATTGACCAGGGTAATGCGCCGCATGTCGTTCAGCTTGACGAAACTGCGACCCGCTTCGCTGCTGATCAGGTTGACGAAGACGGTGATCCGCTGTTTGTGAAGCTGCAAGATGTCGCGACAGAAGAACAGCAGGCGAACTTTGACGACCTGCTGCCCTCTGTCCGTGACTTCTTTGAGGTTGACGGCGAATTGTGGAGTATGCCGTGGAACTCTTCAAACCCGGTGCTGTACATTAACGAAGATATTTTCACTGCTGCTGGTCTGGACCCTGCCAACCCGCCGCGCACCTTTGCAGAAGTTGACGCTGTCTGCGCGACGATCATGGAACAGGCCGAAGCGCTCGAACTGAGTGGTTGCATCAACTGGCCGCTGGCAGCATGGTTCCCTGAAACATGGGTTGCAATGCAGGGTGGTTTGGTCGTCAACAACGAAAATGGTCACGATGGTCGCGCTACTGAAGCCCTGCTTAACAGCGAGGAAATGCAAGTTGCAGTTGAATGGTGGGCCAGCATGGCCGAACAGGGTTACTATATCTATACAGGCGTCACTGGTGACTATACTGGCGAAGCAGGCCTGTTCATTACGCAGGGCACAGCGATGCACATCAACAGTACGGCTGGTGTGTCAAACTTTGTGAACTTTGCTGGTATTTTCGGATACGGACTGACTGTTGCGCCGCTCCCCATCCCGAACGAAGACGCCACCAACGGCACCATCAATGGTGGGGGTAGTCTGTGGATTACGAATGGGCATTCTGAAGCTGAAATTAATGCAGCCCGCGACTTCGTATTCTTTATGACGAGCGCTGAGAATATCGCTGAATGGCACAAGGACAGCGGTTACTTCCCCAACCGCCAGGCCTCGATTGACATCCTTGAAGCAGAAGGCTTCTGGGAAGAAAACCCGGCCTATCGTGTCGCAGTCGATCAACTGGTGAACACAGTACCGAATGCTGCCACGGCAGGTGCCATTTACGGTAGCGCCCCAACTGTGCGCGGCTATCTTGTTGATGCTATCCAGTCTGTGATTGATGGCGGCGAGTCGGTAGAAGATGCGCTTGCGGCGGCGGACACCCTCGCTGATGAACAAATCGAAGAATACAACCTGTTCTTCGCTATGGAATAGGTCAAACACGGCCGCTGCAATATTGACGGCACGTGTATTTACGGGTGGGATGAGTGCGGCTCGTCCCACTTTTTTGTTACTCAGGCTTTAGGAGTTTTCGCGATGCCAACCAATACGGATCGCCAGATACAGTGGTTATTGCTGATTGGAACGTTCATTTTTTCGGTGTGGTTCATGTATACCGAGCGTGAGGGGCTAGAAGCACTCGGCAACTTCACATTAGATGCCATCCGCGCGGCACCGGGCTTTCTGCAAGAGATTATTGACTACTTCGCACCACGGGTTGCCTTTGCGCTGATATTTGCAGAATCGCCAGCCACACCCCTGCGTGATGCGTTCATCGTCGGCGCAGTGGTCGGCGCGGTGACGACTATTCTATACTTCTGGGTCACCAAAGGCGGTATTCAACTCCCGGCATTGAGCGGTAATTCGGTACTGGCCGGGTTTGCAGGTGGCGCGCTGATTTACGTCTTCACTGAGAACATCGTGAATGCGGTGCTGGTTGCAGCAGTTGTTGGTTTCGTCATTTCGTTGCTTCAGGACATCGAAACGCAGCGCTTTTTCCGGCCAGAAAACTTCCGCTATATGTTCACCCGGGCGGCGGCGGGTTATGCTGTGCTGGGTGTGGTGATTGGGGGCTTGGTTGGTGGCGTCAGTGCCCAGATTTTGAACTATCCGCTATCGCATTGTAGCTATGAGACAGGTATTCCCGATGTGCAGTATCGGCTTGGCGTGGTGGTAACGGCTTTCAGCGCGTTTTTGCTGTTGGTCCCGGCATGGACGTTGCTTGGACGCCCTAAACTCGACACAGACACAAAAGGTTACTTCAAAAATCGCTGGTTGCCTTATGTGTTGCTGGTGCCGTCCGTGTTTTTCCTCTCGATTTTCCTCTACTACCCGGCGGTGACGATTCTCACCCAGTCTACGACGCGCACCATTCGTGGGGCTCCACGTGGCCCCATTGATGTCTGCCTGGCAAATTACGTTGAACTGACCGAAAGCGTGCCCTACCAGAACAGCTTTGAAATTACGATCTGGATCACGATTGCAATCGTTGTGATGACGATGAGTGTCGCGCTGCTGATTGCACTGTTGGCGGCGCAACAGGTGCGCGGAGCCAGCATTTACCGTACATTACTTGTCTGGCCCTATGCGCTATCGCCGGTAGTGATGAGCGCTATTTTCCTCAACATGTTTCGCCGTGGGGACAGCGGGATCGTTAATTGGATGACAGAAGGCCTGTTCGGCATTCAACCCGAATGGTTAACTGATCCCCAATTGGCGCAGGGGGTAGTCGTCGCTGTTTCCGTGTGGAATGCACTAGGCTTCAACATTCTCTTTTACATCGCCGGGCTGCAAAACGTGCCCAAAGACCTGCTCGAAGCGGCCGCTATTGACGGGGCCAACGTTTTTCAACGCTTTTTGCGCATCACAGTGCCGATGCTGTCGCCGTTCACGTTCTTTTTGCTGGTCGCGAACATCACCTACTCGTTCTATGGCATATACGGTGTCATCGACGTGTTGACCAGCGGTGGGCCTCCGCTTGGCCCGGCTGGCGTGGAAGGCAAAGCGACCAGTGTGCTGATCTATAGTGCGTATGATGAGGCCTTTGAACGCGGTGCAGAACTTGGCTTCGCCTCGACACAATCGGTTGTGCTGTTTTTGCTGGTGGCGCTGATTACGATCATCCAATTCCGCTTCGTTGAACGTCGTGTGACATACGGAGGTTAACCGATGGCAACCACAGACCAGATTAACGTCACCACTAAAACCGACACCCAGCCACAGCAACACCGCCCCCAGGCCCCACGCACAAGAACCCGCTGGGGTGTGCATATCGGCCTGATCCTGATTTGCTTCGTCGTATCTTTGCCGGCTTTCTTTGCGCTAGGGGTGGCAACACTTACTGCGGAGCAAGCTCTTGAACGTGACCCGCCGCGCCTGTTGCCCCCCGGCGACAACCCGGCGGATATTGCTACCACTGCCATTGATGAAATGTCCACAAACATAGATTCGCTTTTCACCGAACGCAATCAGTTTGACCGCATGTTCTGGAATACACTGGTCATTTCGCTGGTGGTGGCCATTGGCAAGATCGTCACCGGGATGCTGGCCGGGTTGGCTTTCGTCTATTTCAAGTTTCCGGGCAAGTGGATTTTGTTCTTTTTCGTACTGCTGACGTTGCTCATGCCAACGGAAATCATCATCTTGCCACTCAGCGCTTTGATGGGTGACCTGGAATGGGTGCGGACGAACCCACGCCTCGCACTGACTATTCCGTTTATTGGCTCAGCAATTGGCGCGTTTCTATTCCGGCAGCATTTCAACAACATTCCGCGCGAACTGGTCGAAGCGGCACAAATTGACGGGGCTTCACCGCTACGCTTTTTGTTTTCTATACTGTTGCCTATGTCGTGGAATATCATCGGGGCGTTGGCTGTGATACAGTTTATTTATATGTGGAATCAGTATATCTGGCCAGTGCTGATCATCAATGATGACGCCGACCAGATGATTCAGGTAGGCGTCCGATTGAAGGCTGCGACAGGCACCCCAGATTATGGGCTATTGATGGCTGCTGGCATTGTGGCATCATTACCCCCGTTGCTGGTGTTTGTTATCTTGCAGAAGCAATTCATGAACGGTTTTGCCATCACCCGCGACAAGTAAAGCCTACAAAGAGAGAAAGACAGACATACGATGCGCTTTCAACCTGCTTATTTGCTCCGCCTCATTGTGCTTGCTGCGCTCACCATCCCGTTGTTGTATGCGACACATCCAGTAGAGGCGCAATCTCCACCCCAACAGACGAATTGCACAGTAACGGTCAAAGTTAACGACTTTACTGTGCTGGCAGACATGGGCGATGGGTTATTTTCTAACCAGATGGAAGTACAGCTTGTGCTTTCGGTTGGGCACGATCAATTTATCATTGACCGCTATTTCCCCGCTGAAGGCAACGAATCAATGAGCCGGGGCGACACACGCCAGCTTGAGAATTTCATCTTCAGCGTGCCGGCTCGCGAAGAAATCCGCATCGAGATTCTGGCGTTAGAAATCGACCAGCTACCAGGTGTGTTCGGTGTTGATGTGGGCATGGTGTTTGTCGGGGTCAGCAGCTTTTTTGAGAACCTCGGCGGGTTGGGGAATGTTGTTGGTGGCGTTCTGCGTTCTGGCGTAGACTTGCTGCGTGATAGCTTTGCAGACGACAGCATCATCACCGATGATATCATTACACTCTATGCTGATGAGTGGTGGAATGCAGGCGAAAACGTTACCTACCGCACCGCAGACGACGGTCTTGAATTGAGTTATCGTGTCGGTGTTTCAGGTTGTTCACCTATAGAAGGGGCATAAGTTCACGTCCATGAGTTATGAATATGTCGGCAATATGCACATGCATACGCCTTTTTCAGATGGTGAAGCCTATCATGATGAGATTGCAGCGGCAGCACAACGCGCAAAGCTGGATTTCGTCATCGTGACCGACCACAATATTTATGTTGATGGCGTGCAGGGCTATTATGGCGACGATTCAACGGGCTATGTGTTACTGTTGACAGGGGAAGAAGTCCACGACCGCCGCCGCTTGCCACAGGTTAACCATTGTCTGGTCTACAATGTTGGGCAGTCGATGAGCAAACACGCCCATAACCCTCAGCAATTGCTTAATGCTGTGCAAGACGCAGGTGGGCTGACGTTTCTGGCGCACCCATTCGACAGGCAAATTCACTGGTATGACGATGTTTCAGCAATTGATTGGGTAACATGGGATATTGAAAGCTTTCACGGGCTCGAAATCTGGAACTACATGTCGGTGTTCAAAGATGTATTGACCAGTCCGTTGACTGGATTTCGTCGCATTTTTGAACCTGAGCAAGCGATGATTGGGCCACGTCCAGAAACCCTTGCCAAATGGGACGAACTGCTTGCAACAGGGCGGCGTGTGGTCGGCATTGGGAATGCTGATGCGCATGGGAAACGCTACAAACTCGGCCCGATTCAGCAGGTCATCTTTCCGTACGATTTCCTTTTCCAGTGTGTAAATACCCACATTCTGACCGATGAACCTTTCAGCGGCTATTGGCAACAGGACGCTGCGCTGATCTATCGTAGTTTGCGGAATGGTACCGCTTTTATCAGCTATGATCTTGTGGCTGATGCGCACGGCTTTAAATTTTCAGCACAGGGTATCGGTGGAGCCCATGCCCGGATGGGCGAATGCATTGCGCTTGGCAACAGCGTGACGTTGCAGGTCATTGCACCACAACGGGGACATATTCGCCTGATCCATCATGGAGAGATTCTCGCTGAAGGTGAAAACGTCGAAAACCTGACCTATAATGTCACGCAACGTGGTGCATACCGGGCCGAGGTTTGGCGTGATTATAAAGGGCTCAAGCGTTGCTGGATATTAAGCAACCCTATCTATGTGGAATAGGGATATGGTGTAGAGGTAACCGCAGGCGCGACAGTAACGATTATTGTCGGTGCCGCGCCTGACGGAGTATTTGCCCTGCAAAGAGGGCGCTTAGTCGTCTTCGAGGTTGTCGAGATCAAGCGTGTCCACAAAGTCTTTGAAGATTTGCAGGCGGTCTTCGTCCGGCTCTGACTTGGTGTCAATCTCGCTGTCTTCTATGTCTTCTTCCGGCATAACACCAGCCATTTCCAGCACTTCCTCATTCACAAAAATGGGGACATCTACACGCACAGCCAGTGCAATCGCGTCGCTGGGGCGTGCATCTACCGGGACTTCTTCGCCATCGACGTCAATAACAATTTCTGCGATGAAGATTTGATCATCACCGCGCAGTTCTGTGACGATGATGTGCTTGACTTCGCCACCAATCTTGCTGATAACTTCTTTGAGCAGGTCGTGGGTCAGGGGGCGCTTATGTGCCATTTCTTGCAGCTCAAAGGTAATGGCATCGGCTTCGAAATGACCGATCCAAATCGGCAAGTAGCGTTCCTGATCTTTTTCTTTGAGGATAACCACACGATTCTGTGACATGAGACTCATGCGGATGCAATCAATTACGACTTCAATTTTCATCAGGCTTAAGTTCCTTACCACCCGTATTGCCTTATTTTGTCCAGTATAGTTCAATCATTCCCCAAAATGCAAAGTTTTTCTTGACTGAAAATTCGTTCTTGTAGAACTCTAATTGAGACGACTATGCCTCTGTGGTATGATGGCAACATTGTGACGTGTGATTCTTTGTGTGGCCACGACAGGCATACAAAGCACCCATCATCACCATACAACCAAGGATAATCGACTTCCCAACGACTATGACTCTACATACAACGGACGCCGACCACCCCCAATCATTCTGGATTCGCCTTCAGGATGACGACGACGCTGGCGACCGCCCACCTATCGCAATCCCCATTCGGGCGAATTTGTTCGACGACGATGACGACCAGGAACCAGAACTGCCCGACGTATTGCCTGTTTTGCCATTGCGTGGCATAGCGGTCTTTCCACAGACGGCAATTCCGTTAACGGTTGGCCAACCGCGTTCAATTCGTCTGGTTGATGATGTCGCCTCAAGTAATCGCCTGGTTGGGCTATTCGCCGCAGTTGACCCCGCTCTAGAAGTACCTGCACCTGACGAAATTTACACCACTGGCACCTTAGCCCAAATTCATCGGCTATTTCGTGCGCCAGACGGCACCATTCGTTTGTTGGTACAGGGCTTATCGCGTATTGAAATTGAAGAATATACCACCACCGAACCCTACTTGCAGGCACGTGTTTTTTCGACGCCTGAACGCATTGACCATGGGCTTGAAATTGAAGCAATGATGCGCACGATTGTGGATCAGTTCACGCGCCTTTCGGACTTAATGCCGAACTTGCCCACCGAACTGATAACGTCTGCGCTGAATCTGGATGATCCACTACAGCTTGTCTACACGGTTGCAACCTATGTTCGTCTTGAACTGCACGAGCAGCAGCAACTGCTTGAAATGGACACGGTTGAAGAAAAGCTCAAAGAACTGATGGACAAGCTCAACAAAGAGCTTGAAGTGCTTGAACTCGGGCATAAAATCCAGAACGAAGCCCAGAATGAAATGGAAAAGATGCAGCGTGACTACTTCTTGCGCGAGCAGCTTAAAGCCATTCAACGCGAATTGGGCGAAGGCGATGAGCAATTTGTCGAAATTGAAGAATTTCGCGAGAAAATCGCCAAAGCAAATATGCCCGAGGAAGCCGAAAAAGAGGCGCGCCGTGAGCTTGACCGTCTTTCGAAGCTACCGTCGGCAGCGGCTGAATACGGTGTCATTCGTACCTATCTTGACTGGATGACAACCCTCCCGTGGGATGAACGTACCACCGACAACCTCGACATTGGCAATGCCCGCGATGTGCTGAACGAGGACCACTACGGTCTGGAAGACATCAAGGATCGCATTCTAGAGTATTTGTCAGTACGTAAACTGCGCCAGGAACGCAAAGCCAGGCTCGAACAGAATAAAGTTGCTGATGTTATCCGGCGGCGGCGTGAGGGCGCGATTCTAGCGTTTGTTGGCCCGCCCGGTGTAGGGAAAACGTCGCTTGGCGCGTCGATTGCGCGGGCGATGGAACGTAAGTTCATGCGGATGAGCCTTGGCGGTGTCCGTGATGAAGCAGAAATTCGCGGCTTTCGGCGCACATATGTCGGGGCCATGCCCGGGCGCATTGTTCAGACGTTGCGCCGTGCAGGGAGCCGTAACCCCGTGATTATGCTTGATGAAATTGACAAGCTCGGTCGCGATTTCCGCGGTGACCCGGCATCAGCATTACTAGAAGTGCTGGACCCAGAACAAAACGATGAGTTCCGTGACCATTACCTTGACGTTGCGTTCGATCTCTCTGAAGTCATTTTCATCACCACAGCGAATGAACTTGACCCCATTCCGCGTCCGTTGCTTGATCGTATGGAAGTCATTGAACTGAGCGGCTACACTGAACAAGAAAAAGTGCAGATTGCCCGTCAGTATCTTGTGCCGCGCCAGATTGAGGAAAATGGACTTTTTCCAGATGAAGTAACGTTTACCGATGCCGCGTTACTTGAGATTATCCAGAACTACACCCGCGAGGCCGGTGTGCGTAATCTGGAACGACAAATTGGTAAAGTAGCACGCAAGATTGCCACGCGCATTGCCGAAGGCCGCGGTGAACATATCGAGATCACGGCGAAGAAAGCCCGCGAATTGTTGAAACATCCGCCCTATGGCTACCGCACCGAAATCTCCGACCGCGTGATCCGCCCCGGGGTTGCAACCGGGTTGGCCTGGACGCCGGTTGGTGGCGATATTTTGTTCATCGAAGCCACGCAGATGGATGGTAAAGGAAATCTACAGCTTACGGGGCAGTTGGGTGATGTGATGCAAGAAAGCGCCCGCGCTGCACTCAGCTATTTGCGTACACGTGCCGCAGACTTTGAATTGCCGAATGGCTACTTTGAAAAGAACGATTTGCATCTGCATGTCCCGGCCGGGGCAATTCCTAAAGACGGTCCCTCGGCAGGAATTGCGATGGCAACCGCGTTGGCGTCTTTGATGACCGGCCGCCTGGTGAAGCGCAATGTCGCCATGACAGGTGAAGTCACGCTGCATGGACAGGTCTTGCCTGTTGGCGGAATCAAGGATAAAGTGTTAGCAGCGCACCGCATGGGGCTAGACATTGTGGTCTTGCCGCGTCGTAATGCACCAGACCTGGACAAAGTACCCGAAGAAGTGCGTGGTGAAATGCGGTTTCAACTGGTGCAAACCATTGATGAAGCGTTGGACGCTGCTCTGGAAGACACGCGCTTTGACGCAACCAAACGCCGACAGTATCTTACACATGCCGATTTATAGTGTGCCAAGACAGGAGATTGCGCCTTGTCCAAAGTAATGATTGTTGACGACGATTATACGTCGACGTCACTCCTCAAAACGTTGCTCGAAATGGATGGCTTTGAAGTTGAAATTGTGGCACGGGGCGAAAAAGCAATGGCAACGGCAAACCAATTTGTGCCAGACATTTTTCTGGTTGACTACCATCTCAATGATATGTCCGGCATTGATCTTGTCCATTCGCTGCGTGCGTCTGACCAATTTACCGATACCCCGATTATTATGGCCTCTGGGCGTGACGTTGGCAAAGAGGCCCGCGAAGCCGGGGCCAATCTATTTCTGGTCAAACCCTATGACCCTGGTAAATTGTCGGAGCAGTTAAACGCCTTGATAACCTAAACTGGAGTGCCTTACCATTGGCTGCCAAGCGTTCGAAGATGCAGTGGTACCGGATGGATTTACATATACACACACCCGGTTCTCAGGATTACCAGGAACCCGGTGTCAATTACATTGACATCCTCCGCCGTGCCGAACTGCGACATCTTGATATTATCGCCTTTACAGACTACAACACGGTGCGCGGCTATGCATCGATGATCCGTGAGATTGAACAGCTCGCCTTTCTCGAAAAGCTCAACCGCGCCGAACCCGAAGAACAACGCCGACTTGCTGAATATCGCCGCCTATTGGACAAAATCCTTGTATTACCGGGCTTTAAATTCACGGCGACATTTGGCTTTCGTATTCTCGGCATTTTCTCCCCCGCAACCCCAATTCGCCAGCTCGAACACATTTTGCTGAGCCTTGGGGTTTCACCAGACATTATGGATCAGGGCAACCCCTCCGCTGGTGCGACGTCTGACGTATTATCGTCGTACCGCAAAATCAACGAAGGCGGTGGCATCGTCATTGCAGCCCATGCCAACGAAGAACATGGCGTGGCCATGCGCGGCTTTGACTTTGGTGGGCAAACAAAAATCGCCTACACACAAGACCCTTACCTGCATGCCCTTGACGTGACCGACCTCGAAAGCAATTCGCGGCGTACAACAGCCCGCTTTTTTGATGGTTCTAAGCCCGAATACCCGCGCCGAATGCGGTGTATTCAGGGCTCGAATGCGCATCGCTTGAATGCTGCAAAAAAGTCGCACCTGGGCATTGGTGACCGGGTGACAGAAGTGTTGTTGCCAGAACGGTCATTTGACGCGCTGCTTGAGATGTTTCAGGGGACAGACTTTGCCCGTACACGCCCCTATCGCAGTTCGCGTGATCCATACGACTACATTCAAGCGGCTCGGGAAGAAGGGGCTAGCATCGTTCAGTCCTTTCATGAGCAGATGACGCGCCGCAACGGTCATTTTTACAGCATCATTTCGGATGTGTGCGCGATGTCTAACACCAATGGCGGTGTGATCTATATCGGTATCAGTGACAACCCGCAAAAAGCCCCGGTTGGCATCGACAATGTTAGCCAGGCCATTGACGAATTGCGCACTGAAGTAGACCGTCGTGTTACGCCCAAGCTCGACATTGAAATTGACGCGCAGGAAAGCCAGGGCAAAAGCATTGTCCGTATTCAAGTGGCCCGTGGCCCGGATGTTCCTTATGCTATTGATGAGAACAAAATCTATGTGCGCGATGATACCGAAACGGGACTGGCTGTGCGTGATGAAATTGTGCAGATGGTGCAACGCTTGCAACACCGTGCCGCCGCTGAACAACAGCTAACAGGTGTTGATGTAACCGCAATCCCGGAGTCACAGAACGGCAAGGCAAAACCCAAACCCGTTGACCCCCCACGCACTGGCGTTGAAATTATTGCGTCGGAAGAGCGCAACAACCGCCTCTATCATACGGTGCGCGATTTACGTAACGGCAACACGGTTCATAATGTCACCCGTTCTTCGGCCCGTCGGCTCTGGCATTACGCGATTTTAGAGCATGAAAACCGCAAGCTGACGCGCAAAGATGTGCAATGGAAAGGCGAGATTGGGCTGGTGAAGACCTATCAGCGTGGCAAAGACTTTCGCTATGATCTGGCACAATACGATAACAATGACATCCGCGTCTATTACGGTGTGACTGAAGAAGGGATGCACGGCCCCTGGCAGCATTTCGTCCGTTCGGAGGAGGATAGCTAGGGCGTGGGCCCTACCATGCAGCCTGCCCAACAACGTCGCCTCAATTGGGTTGCCGTGCTGGTGATCCTGTTGCTGGCGGCGTTTTTGCGTTTGGGGCAAACGGGAATTGTTGAGTTTAAGCGCGACGAGGCGACCCTCTCGCGGCTGGCGCTGGACTTTGCGCAGAGTGGTGAGATTCCCTTGTTAGGGATTGGCTCCTCGGTGGGGTATCCTAACGCGCCAATAAATGTGTATCTGCTGGCAATTCCCTATGCGGTTAGCGACAATCCGCTTATCGCCACGCTGTTCATCGCATTTCTAAATATCATCGCAGTAGCCCTCCTGTGGCGCATGACATATCGATATTTCGGTGCAAGCACAGCTTTTATTGCCGGGATACTCTATGCAGCAAGTCCGTGGGCGGTGATCTATTCGCGCAAAATCTGGGCACAGGATATGCTAGCCCCATTCGTTATCCTGACAGTGTTCACAGGATTGCTTGGCTTTCTCGAAGGCAAACGTTGGGCGCAAGTGCTACATTTGCCACTCTTGGCGCTGACCGTACAGATACATTTTGGCGCAGTGTCATTGATTCCCGTTACCGGCGTGATGCTTGTGCTGGCATGGCGGCGTGTGCGTTGGGTATTTGTGGTCGGAACTGTAGTGGCAGGTCTGGTCAGTTTGCCGTATTTGTATGGACTCTATGATGCTGACCTGCTCAGTATTGCAGCACTGCGCGATAGCTTGGCCAGCGGCAATGCTGAAGAGGCCGAACGTACCCGTGAGCTTAGTAGCACCGCGTTGGATCATGCCTGGTTTAGTGTGGCAGGCACAAATCTGCATTCCCTCGCGGGGCCGGATGCGTTTCAATCCTATCTTGATAGTGTGCCGGACTATACGCCACTGTTCGAACTTTTGCCGATTATATTGGTGGTGACGCTATTGGGTGGTAGTGTTCTGGCATGGCGGCGACATGACGCAAAGTGGGGCGTATGGGTAGCGTGGGTGGTCGTGCCTGTGCTGACCTTTGTCTACACCTGGGCCGAACCGCAACCGCATTACATGATCCCGATGTTACCAGCGGCATATATAGTAATTGGTGCAGGGTTGGTGGCGGTGGTTGAGGCTGTGGCGCGTGATCGAATCGTTGGGCGTGCAGTGCTGGTGGTTGGGGTGATGAGCTTTGCGCTGGTACAAACCGCTGTCTTTCGCGATTTACTCGGTTTTTTGGATGTCAACTACACGGATGGTGGGTTTGGCACACCGCTACATTATCAGCTTGACGTACGGCAGCATGTGCTTGATGCAGACACGGCGCGTGTTATCGTCGTCAGTGAAGGGACTTCACCCCAATTTGACGAAGGGCCGGCGGTCTGGGATGTGTTGTTGGACGCTGTGCCGCAAGTGGATTTTCTTGCACCTGAACATCTATGGCTTGAGTCTTCTCAGCCGGCAGCACTGCTGGTGACATCTGCTGTCTCGCTGGAAAATGATTGGTTCACGCCTATCAGTAGCCAGCCAGATATAGCTACATTCCCGGCCCGTGCCGATGAATCCGCATATCACTTTTGGCCACAATTCGCAGTTGAGTTGTCTGTGGCATGGCAGCCTGTCAGAGCAGCTTACGCAAACGGCGTAGCGCTGGAAGCCTGGAGCCTGGCAGATGAAGTGCTGACACTACGCTGGCGTGTTCCTGCGGGACAAGCAGACACACTACCGATCATCTTTGCACACGGTATCAGCCCAGCGGGAGAGCGCATTCAACAGGTAGACCTGCCATTGCTGGCTGAAAGCGCATGGCAAGCGGGGGATGTGGTGTATTTTAAAGCACCATTTACGCAGAGTGGACTTTCAGAATTGCGTATCGGACTCTATACCCTGCAAGATACAACCTTCAGCAACATTCCGCTTGTTGATGAGCAAGGGCGCTATGTCGAGCAGTGGTTTACGATTTCACTCGACTAGATGAAGAATTGAAACGCTAACATTCCAATCACGGCGATCGTCATGACCGGATAAAGGGTGCGGTTACTGATATGCTCTTGCGCTTCGGGCATCAATTCTCGGAAAACCATCCAAAACATAGCCCCCGCAGCTAATCCAAGCCCAACAGGTAACAAGGGGCGAAAAACGAGTACGAATAGAAATGCAGGTACTGCCATTAGGGGTTGGGGGATACTGCTGAACATGCTCCAGAGCGCCGACCGAAGTACACTGGTCCCTCTTGGAATCAACACCAGGCTGATGGCTAAGCCTTCTGGAATGTTGTGAACCGCAATGGCAACGGATATAAACGCCCCAAAGGCGTTGCCGTCTCCATAAGAAACACCGACACCAATGCCTTCTGCAAATGAATGCGCCGTCATGACGCCGACAATAAGCAGCATTTGAACGGCGCTGGCTCCCTGCACCTGCCCGATGGAAAAGTCCTCATCGCGGTGTTCAAGGAGGGTTTGGGCTGTAAACACAAGGATAACGCCAATCACAACACCGATGGCCATACGCAGTACGGGTTGGCCAACATCTTCAATTGTGATCGCTTCGATAACGAGCCCGATACTCGCACCGAGCATCAAGCCTGCGGCGAGTGCATTCCCGATGCCAAGCCACCGCTCCGATAGTTCATCAACAAATAGAAATGGCAATGCGCCAAAACCCGTGGCAATTGCGGTGATAGATGCGGCAATGAAGACATGCCATACTTCGACGTCACCGTTTGCCATTGAATTGCCGACCCAATAGGCCAGAATGACAACGCCGAGGAAGATAACGATAGCGCCAATGCCGTCGAGAAGTTTGTTTTCTTCTGGCCGCTCAATTGTTGTGTTAGATTCAGTCATAGTAATTGACTACACTTCTCCTCTGTGCTTCTGTTATAAATCTATGATCCACTATGTCATATCAACCTTTGAGTTGGGTAAGATGTGCCGGGAGCAAAATCTTATGCGTAGCATAAGTCACGGCTTTTCAATCGAAATAGCACATACAGAACGCTGTGAAAATGTATGTTGTTGTTAGCTTCTGTTCACAGAACAACGATTTCTGGTGTTATTTTACGCTAGCGATGCAATGATCGCTCCTCTATAATGGGCCGAGTTTTTAAGAATGACATCTAGCCCATCTAGCAATTGAGGTAAGCTACTCTTGGAACTTCGATACGCAATTTACATTGGTGTGCGCTGGTGGTGGTTGTTTATAATTTTTGCAGCCATTGCAGCCGGTGTGACCTATATCAATGTTAGTAATAATCCATCTGTCTATCGGGCTCAGACCAGATTATTTATTGGTGGTTACACGCAGGATCCCAATCCAGGTGGGAATGAGATTTTCACCAGTAATCAACTTGCACTGACATATTCAAATTTGGTAACTGTGCGGCCTATTCTGGAGGCCACTGTAGAGAGCTTAGGGTTAAACATTAATCCCGGGGCACTTCGGGGGCAAATTAGAACCTCGATTGTCGAAGAAACCTCACTACTGGAGATTACCGTGACCAATCAAAGTCCTGTATTGGCCGCCAGCATTGCGAATGAAGTTGCCACTCAGCTAATCGCGTCGAGTCCGACAGCACTGAACCCGGATGATGCTGAACGTCGGGAGCAGATTGAAGATGATATTGACCTCCTTAATGAGGAAATTGATGGACTACGCAGTGAAGTTCAAGTTATTAATGGGTACATTGAGAACAACCCTGACGCACCAGATGTGGACGAGCAGCGTGCGCGGCGAGATCAGTTAAACCAGCAGATTATTGATTCGCGTCAGATCATAACGAATTACACCCTTATATTGAATAACTTCCGTCTTGCGACAAATACCTTGAGTGTTGTGGAAACTGCACAGGTACCGCAAGCACCAATACCGAACAATGCCGAACGGCAAGCGCTCATTGCTGGTATTGTTGGTCTGATACTGGCAGGGGGTCTCGTCGCAGTTTATGAGTATTTTGACGATACGATGCGTTCGCCAAGCGACTTGCGTGGAGCGACAGACTTACCCGTACTGGCAGGTATACCGCAGTTTGGTAAGAAAAATGCCAGCTATCGGGAAAAGCTCGTCGTCATCACAGCGCCTAATTCATCACCCGTGCAGGCGTATCGTTCAATGCGTACAAACCTTTTGTTTGGTTCGGGTGAGTCTGCACCACGTCGCCTGATTGTTACCAGTTCCCGAATGGGTGAAGGTAAAACGGTTACGGCTGGCAATACTGCAGCGGCTTTCGCTGAACACCAACTGTTCACTGTACTCATTGACGCCGACTTCTATCGTCCACAGGTACACAAATTCTTTGAGGCAGACAATCGTGTCGGGCTTAGCAGTATCTTCAAACAGCCGCTACCAGAAGACCTCTATACCTGGGAACAATTGGCGGCAATTATCAAAGATACCGATGACCCAAATCTAAAGATCATCACAACGGGACCTCGGCCGTCGAACCCCTCTCAGCTTTTCGGGCTCGAACATCTCAACATTCTATGTGCCTCACTGGAAGCAGAAGGCGTAGATATGATTGTCTTTGACTCGCCGCCTGTAAATGCGGTGGTAGATAGTCTGGCGATCAGTTCGCGTACTGATGCTGCCCCAGTTGTTGTTGTTGAAGCTGGCAAAACGCACCGTACCCAACTGCAACGCACAATTGACCAGTTTCTTCAGATTGAAAACCCACCAATTGGTATCGTCCTGAACGCTATCTCTGGGCGTGCCATGCTCTATCAATACTACTATTACGACTACGAAGGCTACATCAGCCGTAATAATCGCGCGGCGGCCACAAGTTAGCGAGAATCACGGCTTTGAGAGTATTACCGGTGAGGTGGCTTGTACTGTTGCACGGTACGGCCGCCTTTGTGGTTATGGTTGCTTATTTGGAGCTGGCGCTGAGTGTCTTCAGATGGTCAAGCGCATCACGAACAGCATTCAATTCCTGTTCATTTTCTGGCACTTCACCGTAGCGAATCGCTACATATGCATTGGTAATCGTCTTTACGCTGGAACCGCCGCCCGGGAATGCTTGATGCAATTGCGTCTGGTATTCATAGGGCGTTTGCGACTTAATGCGTGGAAAACCGCGCTTTTTACCCATCCGTTCCATGCGAGTATATGCCCAGCGGACGGTAAAGGCGGCGAACAGGTCACGCCCGGCACCGAACTGCGTCAGATTATTTAGCGCATCTCCCAATTTGCGGAATTGCCTGGCCAGCGCATTGCCAATGTTGCCCACCTTTTCACGATCACCAATGTCTTCGCGCGTTTCTTCATCGAGGTTCTGGTTTTCTGGCAGTAAAAAGAACGCAACCCAGAACACCACAACAGCCACTATCGCGATCAACGCCATTGAAATTAGCAGCGAGTCGGTTAAGAAACTAAACACGGCGCGGATTTCGTCGCCAATGTCGATTTGCGGGTTATCGGCAGAAGGCGGTGTCTCTTGATTGGGTGCAACAATGTCTTCTTGTGGTGGCGCTTCGTCAGCGAAATCAAATTGCCCAATCAAATAGGAAACCACATAAGCAAAGGGGCTGGTGACGATAATCAAGAGGCCTATAACAATCGTAAACGGAATTGCCAGGATCGCCCGGACCTGTTCCTCATTCACGCCACCCAGGAGTGCTGATACTAGCAAGCTCAACAACACGACCGTCAGTGTAGAGAGCAGCAGAAAACCGAACCATGAGCCACCGAGGTGACGTTTACGCCCTTCGCTGCTCAGTTTTAACGTAGCGGCCCGGGACATAGCGCTGGCAAGCAGCATGGCACCAAAGAACATGGGCAACAATACGGCCATGTCGCTTTGCATCGAGCGTTCACTGGCGAGTGCTGTCAGAAAGAAAACCGCAATACCGAGTCTACCGCGTAAAGTAACTGTTTCTGGCGCAGGCGGATAGCGCCCTGCTGATGACCCACGCGAATAGCTAGCCAGCGCAATCGGCGCGAGCAGCACGCCGGCCGGTGTCGTCTCCTGAGTTATGTCAAGTTGAGCGGCAAAATCGAAGGTAACGCCACTGCCCGCATCAAGCAACGTTGGTGAGAGTGCTAGCGTAGTTAACACCGCAATGACGCCACCGATGAGTACTGGAATGCGCTGTTGCACGAAGTCAAGGTGATAGGCAACCATCATGCGCCGCAGCAACAGGCCAAATAAAGCATTACCCAGCACAATATACACCATATGGTGTAAGGGCATGGGGATAGGGTCTTGCATGATACTTGACGTCAGCGCTCGTTGAAGTGCTGGCCCGAGCCAGAGCGCTCCCATAGTGACCACAGACAGAAACAAGACGAGGCTCCGCCAATCGGCAACACTGCGGTCTGCCATCGTAGGCGCAGCAGGCATGGTCGAAGTTGTCATAAGGTTTCTCCTACAGCTTCAGGCGCAGGTGTTGTTTCGCGAGCTTCTTCGGTGCTGGCACGTTGTTGCAAGAAGCGTTGGCGTGCGGTCAAGCGGCGGTCAAATTCAGCTTCTTCGTCAATGTCAAAGGACGCCAGTTGTCCACTTTCCCAGTCTGGTTCAGCAATTGGAATTGGCAGATGGTGCAGCGGAATGCCGGGGACACGCTCTGGGGCTTTACGGCCTAACACCACCCACACTATCCGACGGCCATGTGCTTTCAGGCGCAAACTTGACAGGCGAATCATGTCACTAACGTAGGGTGTAATCAGGACGATAGTGGCTCCAATAGGGAGGCGTGGACTTTCTTCGATGATATGGCGACCGAATTCGCGTGTTACGAAATACTTGATGCCGGCCAGCGCTTCCAGCACTAATTTTAGCTGGCTGGGGCGGCGTCCGGGTAGAATGCGGATCGACTGGTCGGCCCGGGCATAAGCACCGTTACAGATCATACCAAACGCATGGTCGTTATCGGCTGACCATTTACCTAATGTCGCTGCCATTGACAGCGTGTATTCCAGCATTTCGGGCCATACCCCGCGCCAGAACTGTTCAAAACTGGCAATGTTGACGGCGAGTACAATGTTCACACCACGTGTCGGCTCATAAATTTTGGACTGTAACTTTCCTGCCCGCGCCGTTGCTTTCCAGTGAATGTCGCGAAAGGTGTCGTGGGGTTCATGGTCACGAATCCCGATCACACGGCTGGTATCTTCGTACAAACGTCGCTGCACAGGGATGTCACCAAGTGGGTCATGCAGTGGAAAGCCCATTTCTGCGAGGGGCAAAAACCCGGGATACACCACCAGATATTCACGCCGATTGCGGTTGGTAACGATCACGCGCTCAAACAAGCTGAACGGGTCACCAGATGACAGCGCTGCCGGCCCGACGTTGTAAATGCCGCGTGTGCGTCCACGCAATGTGTAGTTACGCCGCACGCGTTCATACCAGCGCAGCGAATAGGCGTTATTGAGCAAGCCATCGAATTGATTGCCCATGTTTTCAACGACGACATCGGTTTCTGTAGGGGCAAATTGCAGGGGCCATGTATCTTCGACCGTCAACCAGGTCACGGGCAACCACTTGCGATTTTCGATAATGATCTCAAGGTCAGTGGTTTCATCAGGGAACACATGGGTGTGATGAAATTTGCGCTGGTAATGCACCCCAAGGAGACTATTACGACTCCAGAGCCAGGCCAGAAACGCTGAGGTCGATAAAAAACCAGACAAGGCGATGAGGGCTGGATTTTCAAAGAGGATTCCGACTACAAAGGCGATAATAGCCAGGCTGATAAAACGGCTGTTAACCAGTGCATTGACAGTGTCGCCCCGGCGTTGAATAAGCCCGGCTTGCTGCTCAGAGACTTCCTTGCGGCGTTGTTCTTCAATATCGCGTATGGCTTCGACTTGCGTCCGTTCTTCAGCCATTTAATTACGCACCTTCTTCAACCGGAACAGGCACATCTGCAACCACCGCTTCGATGATGTCTTCAACGCTACGATTCCCCAGCAAGGTTTCCTGACTGACCATCACACGATGATTCAAGATGAATGGCGCGAGAAATTTAGGGTCATCTGGCACAACGAAGCTACGGTTATCGATGGCGGCCCAGGCCTGGCTGAGACGATAGAGCCCCAGGGTGGCACGGGGGCTGGCCCCAACATCGAGTTCTTTATGATCGCGGGTGGTGCGGATAATGTCAACGATATAGCGTTCAACCGCCTCGCCAACCAGAACCTGCCGTACATCATGAATTGCAGCCATGATTTCGTCGGGATCAGTCACAGCCGCGAGTTGGGCCGCCGGGTCATCATTACGGAAGCGGCGTAGCATCGCAACTTCGTCACGTTCGTCGGGGTAACCCACTGCTAGCCGGATCAAGAAGCGGTCTTGCTGGGCTTCTGGCAAGGGGAACGTGCCTTCAAGCTCAATGGGGTTCTGGGTTGCCATAACCAAAAAAGGACGTTCAAGGGTGTGAGTGGTATTTTCAATCGTAACCTGGCGTTCTTGCATGGCCTCAAGCAATGCGCTCTGGGTGCGGGGGGTGGCGCGATTGATCTCGTCTGCCAGGATGATCTGGCTCATGATAGGACCGGGCATAAATTCAAAAGACTGGGTTTTCTGGTTAAAATAGTTGAGCCCGGTAACGTCAAAGGGGCGCAGGTCTGGCGTAAATTGAATACGCTGAAATTTGCATCCTAATGACGTAGAAAGTGCTTTGGCCAGCGTGGTTTTGCCCGTGCCGGGTACATCTTCAAGCAAAATATGTCCTTCGCTGAGCAATGCCGCGATCACAAGATTGATGACCTCAGTTTTGCCAACGATGACCTGTTGAATATTGTCACGTATTTTTGCTGCAAGTTCATGAATCATAGAAAAACGATCCTATTTTCTTGATTGGTTTAAATTAATTTGTGTAGAGTCGTGCCCATTCTACAATACCTACCGTACAAACGAAAAAGGGTTCAGCATTTCGCCAAACCCTTTATCGACAGTAGCTATGCTGTGAACCACCTGACACCTATGGTCACACTGGCGGCCAGGGATAGCTTGGTCCAGAACCTGATGGGAATGGGAACGTTTTGCCTTCAACAAGGCGTTTTGTGCGGCCAATAACCGCGTCCATCTCAACATCGCTCAGCAATCCCTGCAAGCACTGGTAGGCACTCTGTTTGTTGCAGAGATCGTCCAAAAACGCTTGTATATCACGCACGAGTGGTTCGGGAATAGGTTGCCCGGCGAAGTCCCAGATGACGGTGCGTAGCTTAGGGTCAACGTTGAAGCAGATACCATGGTCAATACCCCACAGTTTGCCACGTGGGTCTACCAGACAATGGCCACCTTTGCGGTCGGCATTGTTCACCATAGCATCGAACAGCGCCATTAACTGCAATTGTGGCAAGAAATCGTCCGTCAGTGAAAAATAGTTCACCTGTGGGTCGTGTTCGATGTATAGCTGTACCGAGCCGAGCCCCTTTGAGCCAGTCCGCAACACCGTTGGCGCGACAATTTCCCAGCCCAGCGCAGCCGACACACGATAGGCTGCAACTTCACGATAGCAGAGTGTGCCGTCAGGAAAGTCCCAGAGCGGGCGTTCACCCCGTTGTGGTTTATACACAGCCAGTGTTTCGTACTCGTCATCTTTCAACGTGACGATCGTGGTGTAATTGGACGACCAGCGCAGACGGCCGTGTTCTTCAAGGATTTCCCCGTTTTCTAGCAGTTGGACAATCCGCTCTAAACCAAGTGTTTTGTGCTGCATGGTGCTGTTATCATCTTTAGCGGTTCCAGCGGCGTTGTTGTCGGGGTCTTGCTCGTTGTTTGGGCGTGGGTCTTCGGTACTCATGGCTTTTTCCCGGGCAAACTTGTCTTACGTCCAGTAGTAAATGACATAGCCGTTTTCGCGTGGGTCCGCACGACCTGCGTCAACAACCTGTAAAGAATGCACACTGAGGGCTTTGTATTGTTCACGTGTACCCCACATGCGGACAATGCTAGGGCGGTTGGTTAAAGGGTCAGCTTCCTCTTCTTCTTCTTCAGTGACCAGGAGTTCTTGGGCGACAAGGATAATACGGTCTCGGTCTTCATCATAGCCCAACCCCATCTTAGCAACACGAAATTGTGGCTCAACCGGGTCACGGAGCGCCATGTCCCATTTCCCGAGGTTGATGATCGGCTGTTTGAAGGTGTCGTCATCACGTTTTTGAAGGTCATCAAGAATTTCTTCAATTGCATCAGCAAGCTGGCGCGCCTGTTCTTTCTCGATGATCAGGGTGATGATCTGGCTGCCCTGCCCGGCCTGGATATTAAACTGGCGTCGTCCCTTAGGGCCAACAGTGCCGATAGTAATGAAGTCTAGCTGATCCAGTTCGATTTCCTGATTGGGCATTCGGTCTCCTAGTTTTCGTCTTCTTCGTCATTAAGATCGTCGTCATCCTCTACCTCGTCACCTGTGTCTTCGTCAGCTTCCTCGTCGGGTTCAGGCTTGGGCAAAGGCGGGTTGTGGCTGGTATCGTTGACGGTTGCCAGGAAGGGGCGGCCGTCGTCCAGCAAGAGGCGTGTAATAGATGCTGGCGAAATGACAATCCGTTGAAACAAGTCCAGATGCACACCCAGATAATGGGCGACCACCATCTTGATCAGGTCAGCGTGAAACACCAGCACAATGACCGCGTTTTCATCGTCTTTGTATTGTGCATACAGGTTCTCGATAGTGTCAACGGCTCGCATTTGTGTACCGCGCATGGATTCTCCCTTTGGAAAGGTCATCCGTGACGGAACATGCTGTACAATCTGCCACTTTTTTTTCTTGGCCAACTTCTTGATTTTTTTGCCTTCCCACTTCCCATAACGTACCTCACCAATACCAGATTCCTGTTGCACAGTGAGGTCGGGGTGGTGTTTGGCGATGGCCTCGGCAGTTTCCATCGTACGCTCAAGCGGACTGGAATAGATCGCAGTAATTTTTTCTGTACTCAGGCGTTCGCCAAGCGCTTCGGCTTGCTTACGGCCGTCGTCGTTGAGGTGTACACCGGGCGTCCATCCCGCGAGTTTACCTGTTTTAACCCATTCATTGATTGCGTGTCGAACAAGGAGGAATTGGACCATTTGGTTACTTTCTATGGTTGAAGCAATGGACACTGTATACCAGAATAAGTTTAACACACTCTGAGAAGGTAAAGGCAAGCAACATCGTGACAAATTTTAACGTGGATTTACAGGGCAAAGTCGCTCTTGTAACAGGGGGTGGGGCTGGCGTTGGTCGGTCAACTGCGTTAGCACTTGGCAAGGCTGGGGCAGCAGTCTTTGTCGTAGACATCAACCCTGATAAGTGTGATGATGTGGCCGAAACAATTGTTGCAGCAGGCGGGACTGCACGCGGTTGGCAGGCAGACGTGTCCAACAAGCTGCTTGTCGGCCCAATGATTGAGGCGTTGCGCGATGAGTTCGAGCGCATAGATATTGTGGTGAACGCGGCCGGTGTCGAAAAAATAAGCAGCCTGATCAAGCTCGATGAATGGGACTGGCGACGTTCAATGGATGTCAACATCAACGGCACATTCTTCGTCACACAACTGGCCGGGCGTGTTATGGCTGACGAAGGTGGCGGTGTGATCATCAATATGGCCAGTACCGCCGGGCACACTTTGCCACGTCAAAACAGTGTCGCCTATGTGACCAGCAAAGCGGCCATGATTGGGTTGACGAAAGAATCTGCCCGCGAATACGCCGCACTCGGTATCCGCGTTAACGCAATCTGCCCTGCTAACATTGAGGGGGAAAGCCAGTTAGCAGGGCAAATCGATTTGAGCGCGATTCCACAGGGTCGGTTAGGGAGCCCTGAAGAAGTCGCGAATGTTGTGTTATTTTTGTGTTCAGACGCCGCCAGCTATATCACCGGCCAGACCATCCATGTTGACGGTGGCGAAAGCATGGACTAAACCGTATTGTTGCCGCACTACAAGACTTCGCCAGATGGGAGATCGCTGGCATCTTCGGCCAATTCCTCTGGCTGGTCGGGGCGAACCAATAACACGGGCACAGCCAGCGACTGCATCACCTTATGCGCCACACTGCCGAAAATGAAGCGAGCCAGCCCGGTACGCCCATGTGTGGACATCACGACGAGGTCTGCGCCTTCGGACAGTACATATTTGACGATGTTAATGGCCGGGTCGCGACCGTCAATGATGTGGCCCCGCACTTTTACCCCCTGGCTGCGCAGGTCGGTACGCAGGCTAATGAGATGGTTTTTTATGCGTTCGCGTTCCTGGTCAATCAAAGTAGTTTGATTCGCCAGTGAAAGTGAGTCACGGTACTCGGCTAACGGTGAATGATAAACGTGTAGCAAGATCAGTTCAGCGTCATTATTTTTTGCAATACGTGCTGCATGGGAGACAGCTCGTGTTGCCCAGCCGCTGCCATCAAGGGGAACAACGATTTTATGGTAACTCATGGGGATATGGCCTCCGGGTTATCAAAGGTACTGCCGTTTGATCATGTCGCGCCGTTGTAATTCCCAGATATACCAGAACCCCAACACGACAACACTGACCGCTAGAAACAGAATAATAAACGGCAATACAATCGCGAATAAAGAAACACCAACTGCCAGAATATCTTCTAACAGGCTGACCACAAAATTACCTGTGCCAGCCGTAGAGCCTGTAATTAACGGGCGCGAGAGGGCTTTTACTGCGTGTACTCCCCCTGCTGACGTACCGCCAGAGATGATCGAAAAGAGTTGTACCAGTTCAGGACTAAATGTATCACCGAGTTCGCCCGTGCTGGCCACCATCAGCGCTGCCCCGGCAACTGGACGCACGACGGTGCCAACAATGTCGTTAAAACTATCCAGCACTGGCACTTTATCGACGATCATTTCGATAATCAACAACACTGTAAAAACCGCCAGCGATTCCCACGACGTGATCGTTTCTGCAACAGGCATATCGCTTTCACCGATAAAGTCAAAACGAACACCAAGATTGTAGATAATCAACGGTAGCCAGGCGTTGAGCCCGGCACTGGACGATAAACCTAATCCGGTCGCAAGTGTTTCCACAGGTCGCTCCTTGTTTTGAAACTCAACCTATTGTTGGGCGAACACAAAGCCTTCCCAGGTACCAGTCAGCATAAAGCGTAGCGCGTCTATGCCACCGACGAAAATAATCGCTGCTGTGAGCCCTGCCAGCATCGGCAACCAGAGCTGCGGCCAGCGAGCATAGCTGCGGTCGGTACCGATCAGCGTCATGAACATAACCGCCATCACCATACTCAGCACAAGCAGCACCCCAAAAGCACTGGCAAACCCAACCACAAGATTGATGAATGGGCTATTCAGCAAAATCAGACCCAACACAGCGATGATCGCCGCACAGTAAATGGCCAGTTCTTTGAAATTCCGCACGGCGCGGGTTTTCTGGGCCGCTTCAGGGTGCCAGACAGAGCCGTTAAAGATGGGTAATAGTCCCTGAATCATCGTGAGCCCGGTGAACATGCCAGTCGTCACGCGCAGTGTGTTGTTGGGTTGGTAAAGCCCATCATCAAAGTCAGGGAACAGGTGAAAATAGCTGTTGAGTCCATCTACGCCAAGCACACCCACAAAACTCAACAGCACCAGCCCAACGGGTAGACTGGGGAGCTTTGTGGCCCGTAGTCGCCCGAATGCCGCCACGGTTAGCAACCCCGTCATAACCCCGGCGTAAATTCCACTACACCGCGCACACATCGGGAGCTGGCGGTCGCCATATGTCGCAAAAGAACGGTCTTCGATGCGATGACAAATGGCATACCCCACCGCGTCAGCTTTTCCCTGAACACCGTCTGGTGTTTGCGAGAGCCAGAAGCCGCCTGCCAGCAAAAACACGATCAGCACCAGCCACACCTGCCAGCGAGATGTCGGAGGTTGATGAGATTGGGTTGGGCGTGGTTGTGTCGCCTGCATGGTGTCTCTCGAACTGTGTTTTTCCAGGTTGATCTTCATTATAATGCAGGCTGAATGCAGAATTACCCCCTAATTTAAAGTGAGATACTGTAATGGCTGAAAATTCCGTACCTGACGAAAAGATGACCTACGAAGAAGCCTATACCAAACTAGAAGAAATTGTCCAGCAACTTGAGCGTGGCAACCTTGCGCTTGAAGAATCGCTAAATTTATTCGCTGAGGGGCAACAACTCTCAGCCTACTGCCAGCAATTGCTAGAGCAGGCTGAGTTAAGGGTAAATCAACTGGTAGACGGGGAAATTACGCCGTTGGATGACTAACAATGCCGGATTTGTTTTAGAATAGCCCGACATCCTCGGCGTTGAAGTTCGGGAAGACTTCATTCGTCAGCGGGTTGTTCAGGCGTTTGGTGAGGATTTCGCTGAGGACGTTGCGGTAATCGGTGGTAATGGCGAGATCACCGCGTACCAGATTTTCTGGTGCAAGCCCCGGCCAGTCTGCCAGCACCGGACCATCTGCGGTCAAATTATCGCTCATCACCAGCATCGCCCCGCCATGCCCATGATCGGTGCCCTGATCGGCGTTTTCTTGCAAGCGGCGACCAAACTCGGACATCACAACCACCGTCACACGCGACATTTCTGGCCCCATATCTTGATGGAAGGCTGCGAGCCCACTGCCGAGTATGTTCAGCAATTGCGCATGTTCGCCCTGCACGCTCCCCTGACGCGCGTGGGTATCCCAACCGCCGAGGTCAATGCAGGCTGTTTCTAGCCCGATGCCTGCACGGGCAATAGCAGCCGTTTGCATCAGTGCCATCGCAAAGTTGTTTTCGGGGTAGGTTGCGCCGTTCTGGGGACGGTACCGGTCAATTTGCACCTGCCCCACGAGGTCAATCGCTTCTATCGTAGCATCTGCGGAGGCTGTGAGCGCATCTGTTTCGAGGTGATAAAGCTGCGAAATGGCGTTCATCATCTGCGCCGCCACATCAAGCCGACCACCGAGGTGATAGTCTGCAATAGACTGTAACACAGTCGGTGCTACAGGGCCAGCTAATGCCATCTGTGCGGCTGTCCCCCAACCCACGGCCCGCACCGGAGAGTTATTGCCCGTGTCGAGCGTGGCGAGGTGCCGCCCCAGCCAGCCGGACGTCTCGGTTTTTTCGCCGGGGGTGCCGCGCTCCATGTAGTCCATCGCTTCGAAGTGAGAGCGCGTGGGGTCAGGCGAGCCAGTCGCATGCACAGCTCGCAGTTGGCTGCCAAGCATCAGGTTATGCAGCGGTGCCAACGACGGATGCAGCCCGAAAAAACCATCCAGATCAAGGGCTTTGGGGTCACTGCCACGGGTGTCTGGACGCGGGATGGCCAGTTGTGGGCGGGCGTTGTAATAGGCATCTTCAGCATGGGGCACGATCATATTCATGCTGTCCGCACCCCCACGCAAAAAGACACACACCAGCACATCACCACGCGGGGCCTGGTGCTTCGCTGAAAAAGCCATGCGCGGCATCCAGTTTGGGAGCATTAAATGTGCGGCAGAAAGTGTGCCGATAGCAGCGCTGCGGCGTAACCATTCACGGCGAGAATATTGCTTGCTCATAGGGTTTTCTCCCTTTAATTCTTGTTGGGTGGACTTTAGCGGTATTGGTAAGCAGGCGCGGCCATCAACAACGCAAGGGCGTCGGCAATGTATTGTGGTTCACCGTTCCCACTGTTGATATGCTCAAAAATAATGCGTGATTCATCGTCATCAAGGGCGCGGCCATAGAGGTGTTGAGCCATAAAGTCGATGATGGGTTCAGCTTCAAGTGGGATGTTGTTGTCCTGCAACAGCCCGATGACGTCATATTCATTGCCGTTGATGTTGCCGTGTGCGGCCACAATCGCGATGTTCCAGCGCATGAGCAGGTTTGATGACCAGTAGGCCTGTATATCCGGATAGCCATCTGGTGAGGGGCGTCCGAAGGGGATTTGCCCGAGGTTACGCATGACATCCACAAATACCGCCAGAAAACCGCGCATGCGCAGGTCATAGTTCAATGGCCGCACGGCGCTGATAAAGTATTCAAAGGGACGTTTGAATTTGGGTGGTGCATTCCAGAACTCGACCGAGCGCAGCAATGTACCCATCACACGGCGGATGTCACCGTTGCTTTCCATGAAGACGTTAGCACACCGCTCAACAAGGGCCTGCGGCGGATCATCAGCCACAAAGCGTCGAATCAACTTATTGCTGATAAAGCGTGCGGTTGCAGGATGGCGTGCCAGGATGTCAAGCACCATCTCGCCGTCTTCTTCACCACCCCCGGCCGGTATGGTATGCCCCAATACAACCTTTTCCCCGGTGTCATGGGCACGTGGGTTGAAATAAAAGGTACCGATACGATCTTCGGGGAGGCCAAGCGGATTGCGTGGCGGCACAATTGACCAGCCTGTAAAACAGCGCGCCACTTCTTGCACATCGTCTTCTGTATAACCACCATCAACGCCGAGGGTGTGCAGTTCTAGCAATTCGCGGGCGTAGTTCTCGTTAGGCGCTTCTTTGCGACTGGTGAAGTTGTCCAGATAAAGCAGCATCGCCGGGCTATGCGCTGAAGCACCGAGAATGTCTCGAAAACGACCGAGCGCATGGGGCCGAATCACGTCACGTTCGTCTGCTGGTTTAAGGATAGCGGCCAGTCGATTGCCACTGAATATATTGAAATGATCCGTCCAGAAATGCACCATGCGTTCATAAAGTTGACGCTGGCTATACGTGGCACGGAACACCCAGTTGCCAATCATCTGCGCAGACAGGCGTTGCACCGCGTCAGACTCAACCCCGGCGAAGAGTTCAGCCGTACTCCATTCAAGCTGCAAAAATTGATCTGCGTAGGTGGCTTCAAAGGCGCTGTCGTCAATCGTTTCGGGGTTAAGCTGTTCTTCAATAAATGCATCAGCGCCGATACCTCGTACATGTTGCCAGAGTACATCAGTGGGGCCAAACGTCAAGCGATTGATGATGTGCATCACCGGGTCACGGACTTCAACGGATGTCGGTATGAAACTCCCCGGCTCTCCACCAGCAAAGGCCTGTCGCAAGCCATCCAGTTGTGTGATGGCTAAGCCACTCGCCCCCAGTGCTTTCAAAAACCCGCGTCTGCTGATTGCAGTCATTACACCCTACTTTCTGCTGTTGTGTTGTTGTCTGAGTTAAGCACACTCTAGGGGCGAAATATTGCCGATTTGTAAAATGTTGATGTTTTTCTTGTGTGGATGTGTTGAACAAGTGGTGCGTTGTGGGGAGCGTTTGTGTGTATATCATGCAGTGGTGCAGGTTAAGGCAGGGCTCATGATCATTGATTATAGTAGAACGAAATCGTGCTAAAGTTCACAAGTGGTGCCTGACACAGCGCCACACTTCCCCCGGAGCCATTAATTTTGGACACAACGCATACTGTGATTGCCGACAACGTGACCAAGACGGTCGAAGTCGGTGAAAATTTTCTGAACGTTATCAAGGGCATTACACTCCACATCGCACGCGGCGAGGTGCTGGGTATCATTGGCCCGTCTGGCAGCGGTAAAAGTACGCTGATGGGTTTGCTTGGTGGTCTGGACTCGCCAACGACTGGCAGCGTGGTTATCGACGGTATTGACATTTCTGAGATGAACGAAGGCCGTCTGACCGATGTGCGTAACGAGAAAATCGGCTTTGTTTTTCAGGCCTTCAACCTTGTACCGACGCTAACCGCTGTGCAAAACGTGACGTTGCCAATGACATTCTCAAAGTCACCACCCACGCACCCCAATGACAAAGCAGTCGAATTACTGGAATCGTTGGGGCTGGGGCATCGCTTGCGGCACCGGCCGGGGCAACTATCTGGTGGGCAGCAACAACGTGTTGCAATTGCGCGGGCGCTTGCCAATGACCCGCCAATTCTGCTTTGTGATGAGCCAACAGGCAACCTCGACACCGAGTCTGGCAAGCAAGTGATGGCAGCGCTACACGATATCCGCGACCGTTTACAGACCACCATCATCATCGTGACGCACGACATGCGTATCGCGGAACAAACCGACCGTATTGTAAATCTGGAAGATGGCAAAATCACTCATGAAAAGCAACTCGTTTAGCAACATTTTCAAACGGCTACGCTTTTACGTTGGGCATTCATGGAATGACCTGAAGGTTGGCGGCTGGCGGACGGTCTTCGCGTTGTTGTGTATTGCGGCGGGTGTGGCAGCAGTCGTCAGCCTGCAAACCCTCGGTGCGATGATTGAAGGCTCACTGACCAACAATTTGCAAGAACTGAACCGGGGTGACATCCGCGTGTATCCACCCGGGCCGGGGCCGGCGCGTGAATCTCGAGCAGAAATTGAGATGGACGACCGTTACCTTGAACCCTTCCCCGGTAGCGGGACAGTCTTCACGGAAGGTGGCGTTGAAGCCATCCGCCAGGCTGTGAGCCAGGTTGATGACGGGGCGGAGGTCTCTTTCCTGTATCGGTCGCCCGACAAGCCGACGCTCGGTGGGTTTTTAGAATTTGGCAGCGAAGGCCGCGCCATTTTCCCTTATTTCATTGATGCGGACTATTCGGTTTATGGTGACACGGAAACCCTGAGCGGTGAACGGGTGCGCGATGTGATTCAAGCCCCAACGGACATCGTGATCAGTGACAACGCCGCCGAAGACAACGGGCTAGAAGTTGGCGATCAGGTTGTCATCTCTGACAGTGACACACCCTTCACCGTGCGTGGTATTGTCGAGCGTGAAGTTGAAGCCTTCACCGAGAATTTTGTATTTGTGACGTTGTTTGGCTTTTACTACGTCGATCAAGACGCCCTGCCGCTGTTTGACGTTGAAGATCAAGAACTCTATGCCTTTGAAATGTACGTTAACGTCTCGAACCCGACAGCGGCTGGTGTGCGTGAAGTCAGCCAGCACCTCGAACAGCGCTTCGATTTTGTGGCGACCACCACCACCTCTGACATCCGCGAACGTAATTCACAGATTGTCGGTGCGGTGAATGACCTCGTGTTGCTGATGGGTGTGGTATCGCTGCTGATTGGCGGCATCGGTATCGTCAACACCATGCTGGTGATTGTTGCCCGGCGCACGACTGAAATTGCGGTGCTGAAAACCATCGGCATGAAGGCCCGCCAGGTGACGGTGCTGTTCCTTGTCGAAGCGATTGTGCTTGGGTTTGTTGGGAGTATCATCGGCTGCATTCTCGGCTTAGGGATGGCGGCTGTCTTGCAGCAATTCGACGTGGTGTTTGGCACGCGCCTTGACTGGGTGTGGTCTACGGAAGCGCTGATTCGCGGCATGGTGCTGGGTGTCGTGATTACGGCTATTTTCGGCTTTTTGCCGACGTTGATGGCGGGTCAGGTGCGCCCCGGTAATGTATTGCGGCCGAGTTCGTCCAAACTACCCCAAATCGGCGTGATTCAGTCACTTTCGGCATTGGGAGTGATCCTCTTTGTGATGGGTGTCGTCGTGTGGACGATTTTGCAGGGTAGCATCAGCCCACCAGACACACGCGAACTATTCGATCCAGACGACGGCCAGGTGGGGGGTGTGTTTGCTGTGGCGTCGATGCTTGCGATGGCGGCCGGTATCACCGGGAGCGCACTGGTGCCAAGCCTGTCGTTTATCAAACGCCCTGAAGATGAACTTTCCGCAAACAGCAAGCTGATACGGCGTTTTTTGCTTGGCATTGGTCTGGTGATTCAGACGATGTTTCAAGGTGTCCTCTTCTTCTCGGTGGCGATTGTTGGCGTGGCGATTATCTTCGGGCGCATTGACACAACCACGCTTATTGCCTCAATTATCATCGGTATCCTCGGCGGTATACTGGTCAGTTATCAGGCAATTGTACTCAAGCAACGTAGCATCTTCGTGGCACTGGGTGGCATCACGGTGGCGTTTATTGGTGCAGGCTTGCTCGGCGCTATCGTCGGGGCGGTCTTTGGCTATACACTGGCGGCCATCTCCCCCGGGCTGCTATGGGAATTCGTCGTGGACCTGAGCGCCAACATCACGCTGGTTGCGGCCATCTTTGCTATGATCGTGGCGACCCTGGGCGTGCTGTGGTTTTTAGTGACACTGACAGCACGCGCGCCGTCAATGGGTGTGCCAGACATCAAAATCTCGCTGCGGGCTTTGCTTTCCAACCGCAACCGTGTGGCTTCGACGCTGTTGGCGTTGGTCATCGGTGTCTTGACGCTGAGCCTGGTCACAATGATGGCGTCCTCGCTGAAGCAGTACTTTGCGCTGAACCTTGAAGACAGCATCGGCGGCAATGTAGTCGTGTTCACCATCCCCAACGACAACACATGGCAAACCACGCTCACCAACCTTGAAGAAGTACTCGACACGACCGACGGTGTGCAGGATTACAGCATTATTGCCAACTATCAGGTCGATTTCGTGGCCCTGGAAAAAGAAGATGGTACGCGCCTCAAACGTGAAGACCTGTTGCAGATTATGGCCACCAACCTTGGCCAGGATATCGAGGAAATCTCTGACTTCTTTGACGTAACACTCGGTAGCCTTGACGGGCGCTTCCTGGACCAGACACTACCCGGCAAGCAATTCACGGGTGAGAACCGTCAACTCCAGCCCAGCGATTCAGGTGAGCGCGTGTTGGTTGTCGCCGGTAATAACGCTATGCAGGCCGCTGAAATCGAAGCCGGGGATGTGATGGTCTTCAGCTTTGCCACCGAAACAGGCAACCAGACGCTAGAATACGAGGTCGTTGGCGTCTCGAATGACTCATTTGGCGACATCACCGCCGATGTGGGTAGCTTCCTGTATGCACCGATTGACTCCTTTGGCGGCATTGGGCCTGATGCGGTTGGGGGAATTGCCAACGTTGAGGAAGATCAGGTGGATGCGGTGCGACAACGTGTCCGAGACGATGTGCCCAATACCATCGTGCTTGAAACGCGCTATCTCAACCAGATTGTGAACCGCCTGATTGACCAGTTCACGGCATTGCCTTTTGTAGTGGCAGTCTTGAATCTGGTCACGGGTGGCGCAGTGATTGCAAACTCGGTGGTGTTGAGTACGATGGAACGACGACGCGAAATCGGCGTGATGAAATCGCTGGGTGTGCAGCGCGAACGGGTACTCGGCATGCTGCTGATTGAGAACGGGCTGATGGGCTTTCTGGCCGGGCTAATCGGTGTGGGGGCTTCATTGTTGTTGCTGGTGCAACTGTGGGCGCTACTTTTTGACGGTGATTTGCGTGGTGCGCTGCCTGTTGGAACAGCGTTGGGCTTAATGGGTCTGTGCGTGTTTATCTCGCTGGTGGCGGCGGCGGTAACAGCATGGGGTGCCAGTGGTGAAAAACCGTTGAACGTCTTACGTAACGAATAAGCGCTAATCCTCTATAATCACCCCCGGTTCTTGCAATGATGACCGTCGCAGTTGTTTTGCAAGGCGATATTGCACGCGCCGGGGGTGCCCATCGACACTGATTGTCGTGAATTTTTCGCCCTGAAACTGCTGCAATAGTCCTGACTTCCCCACCATTGGCACACCACCGCGCAGCACCATGCCTACATCAGCGCGTTTCGCTACAGTGAGGGCTTCTAAGGGGTGTTTATCGTCTGTATTGAGCGGTAACGCAATGACATCGGCGCGGCAACCGGGTTGCAGCGTGCCTCTATCTGTGAAACCCAATATTTTTGCCGGCCACAGGGTAATCGCCTTGAACAGGTCTTCTACACCGAGTTGTCCGGTAGCATAGGCAACGCGCGTTTCGTCCAGCAAGTCCCCATCCGCTGTTAAGCGTGAATCACTGCCAATTGCGAGTTTTTCGGCCGCTGCCCACGAGACAACGTCCGTTGTTGCACCCAACAGGTAAAAATTCGTGCTTGGGCACCATATCAACCCCCCTATTGTTGTCACAGCATGGTCGCGTTCAGCGCTGCGCAACCCCACCCCATGCACCAGAATAGTATTGGAGCGAGCCGCGCCGAGGTGGGCAAGCTGCTTATACTCATCGGCGGCAATGCGGTCAGTGCCCTCGGCAAGGTGAATAATAAACGGAATGTCTGGTGGAATACTGGCGATAGCATGGCGAATGGTATCTTCATCTTCGAAATGCAGCGAATGTGCCCAGACATAGCGTTGCAAGACATGCACAGGAAATTGACGACGACGCAGGGCGCGGTGCAACGGGTTGTGATGCGCTACCGTCGTCACACCAGATAGCAGATTTTTGATGCCACCGATCAAGCAGCGGTCACGGAGGCGTTTGCGTCGTAAATTGACATAGGGCTCAGTGTCCAGGCGACGAGATACATCTTCACCCCATTGATGCGCGTTGTCGTATCGATCACGAAAGCGGGTACGCGGGAAGTGATTCAGTTCCAGGTGGTCATGTGCGTTGATAAGCCCCGGCAGGAGAACATAACCACTGCAATCAATTTCAAGGACACTGGCCGGGCACGTTTGCAACGGTGCGATCATTCCGTTGCGGATATATAATCCTTCTGTTCGTTGACCGCCCGGGCACAACGCCGGTGCATTTTTAAGAAGATAGTGGTGCATCTTTTACGATTCGTCACTTAAAATAGTAACCAGGCATGTATTGGCATTCAACTTGATGGAGTACAGCAATACCATGAAAAAAGTTATGCCGTTTATTCCGCTAGCAGCTTTGATCATTGCAACACTGGCGTGCAGTTTTAACTTTAGCACCGCCAACATTGAGAACGCACGCCTGGCCCGTGATACCGATGGCCAGAACCAGACGACCGTTTTTGTACCGGATGAAACCGTCTACGCGGTATTGGATTTACGCAATGCCCCTGAAGATACCGAGCTTCAAGCTGTGTGGTATGCCGTTGATGTACCTGATGTAGACGCGGACACTGAACTTGGCCGTTCGGATGAGATTGAAAGCACCAGCGGCGCAGTATGGTTCAGCTTCTATCCGCGTGACGGTTGGGTGCCAGGTACTTACAAAGTCGAGATTATCCTCAATACGGTTGTAGACCAAACACTGACATTTGAAATTGTACCCCGTTCAGACACAACGGTCACTGACGCGGCGGAATAAGCTGTAGGGTCCCCAGTCGCAGGATGGCGTTGGGGGCTCCAGTGTCGGGAGCAAGGCGTTGCCGCGGGTCGTTAGAATCATAGACCACAACGTTCAGTGTATAGTCACCGGGGGGGAGCGTCGGGTCCAGCACCAGCCCGTGATTGTCAACAATCCGTTCGCCGGGTTGCCAGGTGGTTGTGGGGCGCAGACCGTTGACGGGTTCGCTGTCATGCTGGTCGGCAAGGGTGCCCTGCGGCGTTAATACTTGCACGGAAACTTTATAGCGCGTGGCAAGGGTATCATCTGTCTCCCAGTAGAGCGCCACACCCAGCGCATCGCCACGCCCGGCTGTGAAATTTTCCCCGGAGAGACTGAAGCCGTGCAAGGTAATATGTTGACCAAAACGAACCGCTAACGGTGTCTGTGGCTGTGCTGGCGGTGGGCTCAGCACCGCATACTGCACCAACTCGACATCGCCATACCAGCGCCGACCAACGGCGAAAGCATTATCGCTCAAGGTGGATTGCACTACCGCATTCGGGTCGCGTTCTTGCTGCCCCCACAGCACCAGAAACACCCGCGCATGCGATGTGACAACTTCGGCTGTTGCCTGCCGTGTAGCAGGGTCATCGCCACCAAGCCCGCGCGGCAACGGATAAACGGGCAACTCACCGTGATAGTAGTAACTGAAGACCTCCTGCTGGTTAGGTGCGTTAAGGATCACAGCACTGTTGTCAGTTGCTGTCCGAGAAATCGTCTGCACAATGCCACGATAGTCGCTGCGGGCATAGGTGGCGTCGTTGTAGAGCGCATCTATGCCTCTGCTCAACGGTGCCAACATAAAGGCAATACCCACCGCTGCACCACCAAACATCACAGTACGAAGGCTAGCCGGGAAGCGTTTTGCTATGAGGCGCAATTGCAACAATCCGAGTCCTAACAACACCAGCACGGCCGCCTGTGCAGGCAACAGAAATTTCAAGTTTGCCTCACGATATGCCCCTGACACCAGCAACGACCCCACACTCAGCACGATTAGCAATCCCGGGAGCATGATCTGCCGCAATAGGTGTGGCCGTAGTCGTAGCGATGCCAGTAGCAACACACCAGGCACAATAAACGCAAGCGTATCAATACTATTGATGGTATTGCCATAGACAAGAATGGTCGCAATCCGCTCTACTCTTTCGATAAGCGCGGTTTGGTCGCCAGTAGAGGGCCAGGTAGTGACCTGATCGTAAGCCGTCGGTAACCACGGCGCAAAGGCCAGTAACGTAAGCACATTTAGCCCAATGTACACGGGTAGAGTTGTTATCCGTGATCGCTGTTGCGAGAGCCACCATAACACATACACACCCTGCGCCAGCATCGTAAACGGATAGGTGTAATGGGTGTACAGCCCGAGCGCATTGCACGCCGCGAGGCTCAATGCCCAGCCCCAATAGCCACGTTTTGAGTTGGCCGCGTCTAGCATACGCAACAATAGCCACAAACTGAGGATGCTAAGCGCTCCCAGTTGCGCATACATGCGCGTCTCCTGGCTGTAATAAATGGCGAAGGGGTTCACTGCGAGTAAAACCGCCGCGATCAGCCCGACAATGCCCAGCCCTGACAGCCGCTTGCCGAGTGCATACGTCGCCGCGACCATCACCACGCCCCAGAATGCCGAGAGTGACCGCAACCCGAACTCTGTAGTGCCGACCACAGAAGTCCAGCCTTTGAGGATGAGGTAATAACCGGGGGGGTGAATATCACGCCCGGCGGCGTCGATCAAGTCACCAACGCTACGTTCAGCGAGGCGCAGGCTGTTGCCCTCGTCATGCCACAGCGATTGCGCGTCAAGCTGATGAAAACGGAAAAAGGTCGCCAGCAGGAGTAGCAAGACAACCGCGAACAGTTGCCATTTCATGCCGTGTCTGGCTCGTCGTTATCAAGTAGACGATTTAAAATGCCATTCGTGAACACATAGCCGACAAACACAATTGCCCACCCAATGACCAGAATTTGGGGGATTTGAGCCCGGGCCCGCGCTTCATAATCATCGCTGCCGCGTGCGTTGCGCCACTCACCAGACTGGATATAGGCTTGCAGGCTTTCGTAGATGGGCGTGGGTTCCCAGCTTGGTTCAACCAGCCGGAAGTAGTACCATGCTTCGCCCTGTTCAAGCTCGTTAGGACGCTTGAGGAACCAGTAATTCATCGCACCCACCCATGGCCATTCAGACAATGCACGCTCATAGGCCAGCGGGGCCCACGCGGCGGCCTGTTCCATTGTGACCTGTCCATAGGTGTCAAACCCATTGATGGTGGGGTCATTCGGCACCGGGTTCCAACCGGCCTCGCTAATCCAGATGGGTTTGTGTGCGTCTCCGTTGGCGACCATCAAATCGCGGAGCCATTCGTGCCGCCCAAAATTCATCAGGTAAGGGCGCAATCGTTGGTCCGTGGGGCCGCTGAACAAGCCATAACCCTGCGCACTCATCACATCGAAGCACGCACCGGCCCCGGCATTATACATGCGTTGCACATAGAGCATATCGTAGGCATCACGCCCACTGAGGTTAATGGTCGGGCCAATCGCAGCACTGTGGACGACAATATTGGGATCAACCTCTTTCAGTGCTGTGTAAGTGCGGCAGAGGAGATCAGTATAGTCTTCTGGGCTAACGAGTTGCTCTCCCCATTCCGGGTAAAGGTTAGGCTCGTTCCAGATTTGGTAGTGCGTAATTTGCCCTTCGTAGCGTTTGGCAATCCGTACTGCGAAGTCAACAAAATCCTGATAATTCGCCGGAGGGCCAAAAGCCTGCGTGGTGCCCGGTGCTAATGCCCAGTCTGGAGTCGGCGTGCTGATACGGGCCAGAATGTTGACGTTATATTGCGCTGCCAACGCGACAATCTGGTCGTATTTTTCCCATGCAGAAATACCGTTGGGGTCGTTGCGGCGGTCAACAAAGTCACTTTTGGCATGAATTTCGATGTCTTCCCATGTGAATTGTTGTCGCAACCAGCCAATACCCGCGTCTGCAATCAACCGCATCGCCCGCTCCCGTTTTTCGGGAACGGCTTCAAGTTCAAGGAAGGCGTTTATGCCAAAAGGGTTTTCTGGGATATGCTGAATCGTGGTGGTGTCACCGACGTCAGGGTTTTGACGTGTGTAGTTGCTGATGTACTGTGCTGTGCCGAGTAGTTGTGGTAGTGGTTCGGTTTCGCCTGTGATATTCCATAACACATCTTCAGCCATACCATCAAACTGTAAATCAGCGAGAAGCGCAACAGCCCCCAGCAGCCCTGCGACACCAGCCGCGATCAATGTTTTGAGTTGAAAACCAAACAAACGACGACGAAGCAAACGTTTCAACAGCTAAATCCTCAAAAATTATACGTTTCACAGCAAGAACGCAGCCATGTTAACAGAAGTACACTCTTGCGACCATACACACCCCACTTTGCTCCGTACCGCTTGTGCATTGCCACAAAAACTGGGTGTGCTAGCTTGCAATTGCCACAAGGGTTATGCTATCCTGCTATACATCACTAAAAAATACGCACTGAGTTTATCAACCACTACCAATGATGCTGTCAACCATCGACGCAAGTATGCTGACAACTAGCAGCCTCGGTACTATATGTCACCTTATGGCAAAAGGTACCGAGTCACGATCCTGTTTGCGTCGGTGAGCCAAGACTCATTTTAGCTTACAACTAAAAACGCTGATCGTAGCGCGACGTGGGCAGGTAGCCCGTCGCCATTTTTTGTATCCCCGGACAAGGAGCTGTGTTCGATATGTCTACTCTGGTTATGAAATTTGGAGGCACCTCTGTCGGTAAAGCAGATGCTATCCGGCATGTACTCAACATCGTCAACACACAACGTGCCGACTGGGAGAATGTTGTGGTGGTCACATCCGCTATTCGGGGTGTTACCGATGCGCTTGCGACACTGATGAACATCGCTTGTGCGGGCGACATTGGGGCTGTACATTCACAGATTGAAGACCTGCGTGAGCGACATCAGCAAGCTGCGCGTGAATTGATCGACACCCATCAACACCCTGCTGAGATTCGTTATGTTGACACCGAAATAGACTCGCTGTTGAACGTATTGCGTGATACATGTGAGGAAGCACTGTACACACAGGTGGCGACCGCTCGGTTGCGCGATGCAATGTTGTCAATGGGTGAACGGTTGATGTCTCGTATTCTAGCGGCTATCTTCCGGGTGAACGGGATTAGTGCTGAAGCAGTTGATGCTAGCGAAGTCATCATTACAGACAGTCGTTTTGAGAATGCACAACCCGAGGAAGCACCATCGCTGGCAAACGTGCAACGAATGATCCTTCCCTTACTGTCAGCGGGCAAAATCCCGGTTGTGACGGGGTATATTGGGGCATCGGCCGACGGTCAAGTGACCACCTTTGGGCGTGGTGGCTCTGACTTTTCGGCAACATATCTGGCCCGGCTGCTGGACGCCGATGAAGCCTGGATTTGGACGGATGTTGATGGGGTGATGTCTGCCGACCCCCGCCAGATCAAAGAAGCTCAGGTGATTGACCGCATTTCATACGAAGAAGTTAGCGAGTTTGCACACTTTGGGGCAAAGGTTTTGCATCCACGAGCCGTGCAACCAATTATTGAGCGCGAAATCCCGCTGCGCGTTTGCAACACGTTTAATGCTAGCCATGCCGGGACTCGTATTGTGCATAAGCAAGACGACAGCCCCCGGTATTTGCGTGCGGTGACGTCTGTGCAGGGGGTTTTGGTCTTTGTGTCCGGCACGGCAGAAAGTACAACGATGCTAACAGCCGTGCAAGCCACACTCTCGAAAGAGTTTTCACAAGAAGCACGCCCGGTTATCACGGTCGATTCGCATTCGGGCCAATTGCTGTGCTATGTCGTCCCCACAACTGCACGGCGCAGTGCAATGCAGGAAAGTGTGGAAAAACTGCACACACTATTTTCTAAACAATATGCTGATGCGGGCTGGCGTGTCGAACCGATCGCGATTGTAGCGGCGATTGGCGTCGTTGAGATCAAGCAAACGGTTCAGGTATTGAACGCGGTAAAGTCAGTAAAAGCAGACCTCGTGGCAATGGGGCATGGCTCACCAGAATGCCTATTGCTGGCAGTGCCACCGAACGAAGCGCTGAAGGTAATGCGGCGCTTACACCGGATGATTGACAGCGTCCAAAGCCAGCTTTACTACGAAGAAAACAATCCGGCCACACCTGCGATGCCCGTCAACATTCCGTCTGGACGCCGCCGCCGCAACAAAAAGAATGGGCGCGGCCGTTCGTCAGACCCGCCACATCGCGTTATTCCGTTGTAGACGTGGAAATATAATGCTTCTGGCGTTGATTCCGCAAGCGGGCTATGATTTCCCCGATGACGACCAGCGCAAGCCCACCCGCGGCAACAGCGCCATCAATCGGTGATGTCATCCCTAACTCGTCCTCGGCATTGGCTCGAATTTCGAAATACCAGCGCCCAAATGAGTACGCAAACGCGAACATAGCGAAGAGCCCGGCAATGACGCGTGTGCGATTATTTTTTGTATTCCCGGCTACCACCAACGGCAAGACAAAGATCATGACACGCATTGCGTAGGTAAAAAAGTGATCTATATGCACCGCAACCCGCTGTTCGCTAGTAATTTCGGCATCGACTTGCGCGGCCGCTGGCTCGAAAATAAATCCGGCAATGTACAGTTTGTCGAGCAAAATCATAAATACTGCAAGGGTGACAAAAATGGTATCCATCTGGGTGCTGCCCTTGCCCATAAACGTTAATGTTAACATCCCCATGAAAAATAGGCCATATAAGATGTAGTCAAAGGTCTCATGTCCTTCAACCGGGCTCAAAAAGTCAGTAAGCGTTTGAAATTCCATAGAATGGTTATCTCCTCGTGCAGGTTATGGCGTTTCGGACACAAGAATCTGGATAGAGCTGGTAACGCTTTGGCTCAGCACATGTGGCTGGTTGTCAATCAATAGATGCGTTAGCCCGTCAAAAGGTTCGCGCTCAATGACTTGCACAGCAATCCCGGGGATAAGCCCTTTATCAGCAAGATATTGCAGCTTTTCTGCGCTCTGATCTAGTAAACGTGCGACTGCCCCCTGTTGGCCTATCGCCAATTCATCAAGGGCAACCAGGTGCGATTGTGACGGCATATCACCATCGGCTGAGGGGATAGGGTCGCCGTGCGGGTCAATTTCGGGGTGGCCGAGATATTCAGCAATCCGAGCCTCGAAGCGTTCTGAAATGACATGCTCAAGCCGATCTGCTTCGTCATGAACTTCGTCCCACGCATAGCCTAAGGCTTTGACCAGATATAGTTCGATCAGGCGATGATGACGCAACACTTCAAGGGCAATTGCTTCACCGACCGGTGTTAAGCGCACCCCCCTATATTTTTCATGGATCACAAGCGGTTGGGCAAGTCGTTTAGCGTCGGATAATTTTTTGGCCATATCGGTCGCAGACGGCGGTGTAATGTCCAATGCTTGTGCGATGACAGTCGTCGGCACCAATTCGTGCTTGCGCTGCAATGTGTATATCGTCTTCAAAAAGTCTTCTACCGCTTCAGAACGCAGTTCACGTGGCATGGGGTCTTCAGACATAGTCAACCTTTAGGGGACTGCGTATGATGATATACATCAGTCTAGCCTGGCACAATAAAAGGCGTCAAGCTGACATCAGCACCCGCGCGCGGCCATGACCTGCCTAGGGGCTTAAGGCTGGCTCAAAGTCAATGATTTTAGTTCGCCAGTCGTCCGGTACAGGTGCAGTCAGGTGATTTGGATAATTGTACGCGACCAAAAAGGTTTTGCCTGTGGCCACAACAACACCCGTCTGACCGTCAACTTGACGCTGTATAGAATACACCATGTCAAAACTTTTGGTGCCGAGCCGGGCAACCCGTGTCCAGACGATTACTTCGTCGTCAAGAAACAACGGCTGTTGGTAGTCCACCTCAACCCGTGCAATGATTGGCCCAATTTGGTCAGTGATGCCTGCCCACCCGATGACGCTGCGGAGATAGTCTGTGCGCGCATTTTCCATATAAACGAGGTAGACGCCGTGGTGAACGTGCTGCATCGCGTCGACATCACGAAAGCGAACCCGCAATTGGGTTTTATGTGCAAAGTTTTCGAGAGCGAATGGGTTTTCCTGCATCGGTTGTCCCTATTTTCCTTGCCATTTGGGGTCACGCTTTTCGATAAAGGCTTGCATCCCTTCTTGCTGGTCATCAGTGCTGAACAGCAAATGAAATAGCCGCCGTTCAAGGCGAATACCTTCTGCCAGTGAGGATTCAAACGCAGCGTTGACAGCTTCTTTGCCCATCTGCACCGCAATTGGTGGCCGAGCAGCAATTTCAGCCGCAATCCTTAACGTCTCTTCAAGCGTAACTTCCGGCGAAAAGACACGGTTCACCAGACCAAAACGGTAGGCTTCTTCGGCGGTTAGCCAGCGGTTGTTTAGCACCATTTCCATTGCAATGGTTTTGCCGACAGCGCGCGTCAGGCGTTGTGTTCCCCCTGCCCCGGGAATGACACCGAGATTGATTTCTGGCTGACCGAAACGGGCATCCTCAGCGGCGATAATCATGTCGCACGCCATCGCCAGTTCACAGCCACCACCAAGCGCCACGCCTTGCACTGCTGCGATGATGGGTTTGCGGATATCACGCAGACGATCAAATAACCCGACCATTTCACTGCGTAACATCTCAACCGTGCTGGCATCCGCCATTTCTTTGATGTCGGCTCCGGCGGCGAAGGCTTTCGCGTTGCCTGTGATGACTGTACAGCCGATTGCATCATCATGGTCAAAGTCGGTTAGCGCAGTGACGACTTCGCGCATCAGCGCAGAATTGAGGGCGTTGAGGGCCTTGGGCCGGTTAAGTTGAATCAACCCAACACCGCCATCGCGTTTTTCTACGATAATATAGTCCACAAAAATTTCTCCTAAACCAGGTAAGTCACAGCCGCACTCAACAACAAGAATACGCCTGCTGCGCTTTGCACGCCAATCGCCCCGAGCGTTGACTTAGACGCCGCCCGCGCTGCCCCGGCGCACAACCCGAGTACAAACGGGAATATAATGCCCCAGTAGGTGACTGCCCAACTCGAATCACTGCCGACGACCTGTGCAAAGTAAAATAGTGTAAATGCTGCTGCTGAGAGCAAAATTGCCATAATGTTGTCATCAAACAGACGGACAATAACCGGGTAGAGTATACCTTGAAAAATAAGCTGCTCCACAACCGGCCGCACACCGATAAAAAGCACCGCTGCGACAACCCACGTATACCATGCGGCATCTTCCATGCGATCCAGCCCCAGCGGGAGGCTAGCACTGCGGCCACTGGCCAGTGCCACTGCATCGACCAAAATTAGCACCCCCACGCCCAGTAACCAGTATGCCCAGATAGGGCGCACCGTTTTGTGGCTGCTTTCATCAACACGCAACAGCCCGCGAACGGTGGTGTTTTGTGCCAGTTCGCGTTTGCTACGGTCTTGCTTGGCTTCTTCGCGTAAGTCGATGATGTTGCTGTAGATGTTGCGCGTGATGACCCAGATCATGACCAATCCAGCAATGATACCGGCCATCAATAGCGAAAACGCATCCGGTTGGTTGATGTCCACATCACGCAAAGTAGTCACGGGCAAAATGCCAAGCGCCAGGATGGCGATTACATAACTCGCCAGCATCCCAAACGCCAGCGGCAACCCCCAATAGATTTGCCCCGGTTCAGGACGTTGGATTTCTTGCAGAATTGAACGGATCAACAGTAGTTACTCCTCATTGCAGCGAAATGGTGAAATGTTGATGACGGTTCTAATCCATGTCAGCTTTAATATGCCCGGCAATGACATGCGCTACAGCCATAATCGTTAGCATCGGATTGACGCCTGTTGCTGTTGGCAATACGCTCCCATCAGCGACATATAACCCACGAACCTCGTAGGTTTCACCCGTCGGTTTCAACACCCCTTGAGCAGCACTCCCCCCCAGGCGACAACTTGACATTTGATGCGCACTGAACAATGCAAAATTATTGGGACTCAGGCGTTGTTGCCCAACCGTATGCAGTATTTCATCAAAGTCTTGCCCTTCGTACCAGGTAAACGGGAGCGCAAACGGTGCGCCGATTTGTTTTGCGCCGGCCGCGTGCTGAATCCGCATACTTTCTAGCAGACCGCGCATCATGTGCCGGGCATCGTGCGCGCCAAGCGTGTAATGAATCTGTGGGTAGCCGCTACGGTCAAGCGTAATGCGGCCGCTTTCAGTGTCGCGTGTGATGATGATAATGTTCGAAAGGTGCCCCATTTGCAACATAATGTCTTTGTGCTGCTTGCCATTTGCCCACGATAATGCCAACGCACCAATCCCAGGATGTACCGGGGCCGTTTCCAGCGTGACCCCATACCCGCGCCCATCAAGGTTCTTAAATTCGGACACATAACGGCTCATTGGTGCGCCCTGCCAGCCACGAATAGGCTCGTCAAAAATGCCATAAGTCAACGTTGTGGGGTGCAGGTGCAGGTTGCTGCCAATGTTGGCATTGCCCAACCCCGAGCGCATTAGCACCGCCGGGGTATGGAGTGCCCCTGCTGCAACCACGACAGCCTGTGCCCGCACGCTAAGGTAGTGTTGCTGCCCATCTGTCCCACGGACTACGCCTTCAACCCCAACGGCCTGTCCATTCTCGGTCAACACGCGCTGAACGTTGGTATCCACCACCACACGCCCACCACGATCGAATGCATCCTGTAAATAGGTGCGGAGAGTGCTTTGCTTGGCCCCGAACTGACAACCGAAATTGCAGAAGCCACAGTCTTCACAGTCGCGGGTGTTGCGCGGAATAACGTCATGTGCTAAACCAAGTTGCCTGGCCCCATGTTCAAGAACGCTATTTTGCGGGCTGGCGGCGCATTCGGTGTTGACGTTCAAGCGCTCAGTGACGGTATCCAGCGCCTGTTGATATGGTTCGCCTGTAAATCCTGTAACGCCGTAGTTTTGCTCCCATTCGCGCAGCACATCGTCGGGTGTGCGGAACGATGCCGACCAGTTAACGGTTGTGCCACCGCCAAGCGTACTCCCGGCTAGCAGCAGCATACTCAGGTCAGCGGTTGTCAGTAGCCCCCGGTTTTCAAACAAACGTCCGGTGCTGGCCAGCTCGTTACCATCGAAGTCGGTTTCGACGTGAAAGCCGCCTTTTTCTAACACAATCACATCATAGCCGGCCGCCGTGAGTTCACCCGCCACAACACCCCCACCGGCCCCGCTGCCAACGATCACGACATCGGTTGTCAGCACCGTATCCGTTTCAACACGAAGCGGGACAATGGTTGTTGCGGGGGTATCGGGGCGTGTACCGGGTGGGCCGCTGTAGCCGATGGCGTCCCAGTTAGGGTTGCGGCCGCTGGCGTCGGTTACACCGTAGAAAAACATCATCGCGAGACGCTTCACCGACTGAAAGGCTTTGCGGCGCAGGTTGAGTCGGCTTTCCTCCCATGAGCGTAAGACAGCCGTGCGGTCCTGCAAATCCATGCGCGAAAATGGGCGCGATGCCCCCCCAAAAACGCCGTTCACCACCGGGTTCTCAATGCTGCTGAGGAACAACTTAAGCTGTTGGATCATATCTGGGCTGGCGACCGCTGCAATTTCCTGCGCGATCAATGGTGCAATGTTTAGATCGCTGGCTGCGCGTGCATATAGCCCATGCGGGTCTGGGGCAACATCCAATGATGGGATTAGTGTATCACAGACAAGGATCAACCGCTCAATGTCCTGATCGCTAAAGGTCGTGGCAGCCCGTGAAGATGTAGTAGCAACAACGGTGGGTGAGTTCATGATGCAACAGCCTTTCTGAAAACCATCGAAATGCAAGCACAGATAGTGATTGCAGACACAAGGGTATGCGATCACTTGCCCGGTAGCAATATCCGGTATGGTGCGAGCGTGTGGTGTTCAGTTCGCAATGATGGGTGTAATGTTGACAGGGAGTTGTGTGGACACCCGGCGGGGTGCCCATCTAACGGTATTATACCAGGTTCACGACAACAGTTATTCTGTGGGAGGGTATGCCGTCTGCGACGTCAACACCTCCACTACAGCAGGTTTTCGGCTTGCCAATGGAGTTTTGTAGGGACTGTGTTGGTTTCCGAAGGAAGACATACCTGTCCATATTTCTGTATAGTGATGACCCCAACTTGGTATTAATGCCCTGCTTCGGCGTGTTCCGCGTGCGGTGTTTCTTCCGCGGCATGACCGTTTCCTGTGGTCTCAGGCTTGCCGAGGAGGTCACGCAAAGCAGCTTCTGGCTCTGCAAACTCGAAGTTAAAGCCAGCATCTTCTAAATGTTGAGGTACAGCGCGCTGGCCGTCGAGCAAAACGGTAGCCATTTCACCAAAGAGGAGCTGCAATGCAAACGCAGGGACAGGTAAGATACCGGGGCGGTTCATGGTGCGGGCCAGATGTTTGGTAAACTCCTGATTGGTCACCGGGTGCGGTGCGCTCAGGTTATAGACACCGCTGGCGTCTTCGTTGTCGATCAAAAAGCGAATGGCCCGAACTTCGTCTTTGATATGAATCCACGGGAACCATTGCTGACCACTCCCGATTGGACCACCAGCGTACAACCTGAACGGCAGAAGTTGCTTGGGGAACGCGCCACCTTCAAGGCTCAGCACAACGCCAGTGCGGATAATCACCGTGCGGATGTTATGCTGCTCATAAACGGGCTTAATCGCGTCTTCCCACTGGACACAGACCTCTGCAAGAAAATCTTCACCGGCCGGGCTGTCTTCTGTTAAGATGTCATCCCCGGACGGACCATAATATCCCACAGCTGACGATTGGATGACGACGTTGGGCTTTTCTGTTGATTTCTCAATGGCATGAATGACCGCTTCGGCCGCGTTTACCCGGCTGTCAACAATAATCCGCTTGCGTTCCTCGCTCCAGCGTTCATCAGCAATGCCCGCCCCTGCCAGGTTGACAATCGCAGTGTCGGCTGTGATAAACTTGTGCCAGCTATCGCCCGTTTTGGCGTCCCACTTTTCGAGCTTAACGCCAGCGGGGGCTTCCCGTTCGCTGGGCTTACGAGAGAGAGCAATGACTTCATGCCCATCTGCGACAAGGTCGCGGGCCAAAGTTGTGCCGATCAGACCGGTGCCACCAGTAATAATCACGCGCATAGTCTACCTTTACCTTCCTTATGATGCCTGTTGAGAGCCAACCGTGGGTGAGACGTTCAACTTGCGTCTAGCACAGCACAGTGGTTCCACGGCATACTTTAGTGTCATAGAGCGTTACTGCTTGACTATAACAGTTTTGAGAGTGAACCGATGCCAACTTCATCTTGCTTTTATGTTCGCAAAGACGGTCAGGTTACCGGCCAGATTGACCTGAAAACCTTTCCTTTTACCCTTGGTCGCTCACGAGATTGTGATTTTGTGGTAGACACCAACGCCATTTCTCGCGAACATCTTACCGTTGATTTTGTGGATGAGCGTCAGGTTATTGTACGTGACCTCGGTAGCCGCAACGGGACATTTCTCAATGGCCAGCAACTCACTCCACACCAGGACTACCCCTTGCGCTCCAATGATGTCGTCAACGTGGCCGACGAGGTTGAACTGGTCTTTGATGACCCGGCGACCACAGCGCAGCTTGATATCGAGCAAATGGCGCTGGAAGGCTTACGGATTGAGCCCGACACTGAGAACGTTTTCATCGGGCAACAGCTTATCGAACCACCGCTGAGCCCCAGCCAGGTCGCGCTGGTGCAGTTGTTGCTGGAAAACGAGGGCGTTGTGGTCACCCGCGACGACATCCGGCTGCATGTGTGGGGCGAAGGTATGATGGTCAGTGATCAGGCTATGGACGCACTCGTCAGCCGCTTGCGCAAACGCCTGGCCGAATTTGACCCCACACACGAGTATATTATCACCCGTCGTGGCTTTGGTTTGATCTTTCATAATCGGCGGCGCGGCTATACAGACTTGCTGAAACCCTAGCTGAAAATATATAGGCATCATGTGGGCGTGGGGTAAGGGTGGCGTCGGCGTCAAGTTAGGGCTTTTACGTACTGGTAAGATGGCTGCAAGATAAAGATGGTTTATGCCCCCCATGACCATCCGGTTGCTCCCAAAGTAAGAAACCAGGCCCCTTCAGTGCAAGGGGCTTCGTGCTTTTAGCGACGTTTTTCGCTATAATGCTCATCGACAACGCCCATCCAACCAGAGTTCCAAGATCAACACACCATGTCGATTCTCACTGCGCAGGACATCAGCAAATCTTTTGGCCCGGACGAAATTTTCAGTGGCATTACGGTTCAAATTCCACACAATGCCAAGATCGCGCTTGTCGGGCCCAATGGTGCCGGGAAAACGACGCTGCTAAATATCCTCATCGGGCAAGACAGCCCCAGCAGCGGCATGCTCCACACCAAGAAAGGCTTGACGATGGGTTTCTTACCACAACGTCCCCATTTTGACAGCGACCGTACCATCTGGGACGAAATGTTGACGGCCTTTGAACATGTGCTGCGTCTGCAAGAGAATCTGCGCGAACTGGAACATGCCATGGCCGACCCCGCACGTAAAGATGAACACGACGACCTGCTTGAACAGTACGGCAAGTTGCAGCAAAACTATGAAGACGCGGGCGGCTACACCTACGAACAGGACATCAAACGTGTGTTGCATGGGTTGGGTTTTGCGGAAGACGAATTGACACAGCCCCTCGCACTCCTTTCTGGTGGGCAAAAAACGCGGGCACTGCTGGCTCGGCTGTTGCTTGAGCGTCCCGACCTGCTGGTGTTGGACGAACCTACCAATCACCTCGACATTGCAGCGGTCGAATGGCTGGAAGGCTATTTGCGCAGCATGGAAGGCTCGCTGTTGCTGGTCAGTCATGATCGCTATTTTATGGACCGTGTGGTTGATACCGTCTGGGAACTGGACTTCGGCGGTATCGAAACCTACAGCGGGAACTATAGCCACTACGTTCAACAGCGCGAAGAACGCTACGAACGGTTGATGAAAGTATACGAAGCGCAGCAGGAATTCATCGAAAAAGAGCAAGAATATATCCGCAAACACATTGCCAGCCAGAACACCAACCAGGCCAAAGGACGTCGGCGGCGACTGGAACGGATGATGAGTAGCACTGACCGTCGTGGCCGTGCGGTTGAAGATCAGTGGCTTATCAAAAAACCACGCACCCGCAAACAGGTGAAAATTCATCTTGAAAGCATAGGGCGAACGGGCAACGAAGTCTTGCGTGTGCAAGATTTAGGCGTGGGTTATGACGATGATCCGCTGTTTATGGTTGACGACATTCTGCTGTTGCGGCAGGAGGTTGCAGCGATCATTGGCCCCAATGGTGCAGGGAAATCCACGTTTTTAAAGACGATCCTCGGCAAGCTCAAACCGACCAACGGACGTTATCATTGGGGCAGCAACGTGCGCGTCGGGTACTTTGCGCAAGCCCACGAAAACCTTGATGAGAATAAAACACTGCTGGATGAACTTTTGAGTGTGCGCAACCTCCCCATCAGTGAGGCACGAAATTATCTGGCGCAGTATCTGTTCACCGGGGACGATGTTTACCGCGAAGTCAGTACGCTGTCTGGTGGTGAACGTGGGCGTCTGGCGCTGGCAAAATTGTCATTGCTGGGGACAAATGTGTTATTGTTAGATGAACCAACCAATCACCTTGATATTGCAGCGCAGGAAGTGCTGCAAAATGTGCTGGCCGGCTATGAAGGCACGATTTTAATGGTCAGCCATGATCGTTATATCATCGACGCGCTGGCGTCCCAGATCTGGCGTATTGAAGGTGACGTGCTGGAAGTTTTTAAAGGCTCATATACTGACTATGTTGACGACCGTGATGCGCGGCAGGCGGCTGAAGTAACAGAACATGCAGACGTCCACACGAAAGATAAGCCAAAAAGCGTAAACGGCACGAAGAAACAGCATCCAAGCGGGTTAAACCCTTACGAGCGTCGTAAGCGCATTGAAGCGCTGGAAAGCGAAATTCACCGTTTAGAAGCGGAAATGTCGCAGCTTAGCGCCGATCTTGAACAAGCCAGCGCGGCCGGTAATGTTGCCGAAGTAACCCGGCTCGGTGAAGCCTATAGTGCGGCTGAAAGCACCTTAGATGAGCGCATGACGGAATGGGCGAACCTTGCTTGATATATAATGAGGTGCAAGTTAAAATCTGGTCATTAGTTCAGGCTCTATTTCGGGAGGTTGTGTCGTGGGGCACTGGAAAGACAAATACGTTATCGGCATCACGGGAAATATTGGAACAGGCAAAAGCCTCGTTCGAAAGATGTTGCAACACCTGGGCGCATCCACAATTGATGCTGATGGTTTGTCTCATCAGGTTATGGCACCCGGTGCGCCAGCCTACAAGCCCGTGATCGAGTGGTTTGGCAAATGGATTTTGAACGATGAGGGCCGCATCGACCGTAATCGGCTTGGGGCGGTGGCTTTTGCCCATCCGGTTGCCCTGAGACGCCTTGAAGCATTAACGCACCCCATCATCGGTAAAGGCATTGACACCCTCATCACCCGAGCCCAACAAAAAGTGGTGGCTGTTGAAGCGATTAAGTTGCTTGAAGGGGATCTTAAAGATCGCGTCGATGCCATCTGGGTTATTGATGCCCCGGTAGAACTGCAACTCAAGCGCCTCGTTGAGAAGCGTGGCATGAGTGAGCTGGAAGCCCGCAAGCGTATTGCCGCCCAGAATTCGCAGCAAGAAAAACTGCAAGCCGCCTCTGTGGTGATTAAAAACATGAGTGATCCTAACCAGACCTTTGCTCAGGTCAAAGCCGAATGGGAAAAGATCGGTAGCGGCACCCCAGACCCGCAAGCTGCCGAGCGCGTGGTCAAAGTTGAACCACAACCAACCACCGGCCAGACTGGTAACGTCATTGACATCGCTGAGCTGAAGATTCGTCGCCCGCGCCCCGCTGATCTTGACAACATTGCGGCGCTTATCAACGAAGCACGTGGCAAGCAGCTTTCCAAGGCCGATGTGATGGAAAGTTTCACAGAAACATCATATCTGACAGCCGAAGCCAGTGGCGAAATGGTCGGCGTGATTAGCTTTGTCGTTGAGAACTTGATCACCCAGTCAGATGAAATTGCAGTTTCCCCCCGTGCGCCTAAAGCACCAGTGGTCAATGCGTTGATTGCGGAAATGGAAGTTGCTGCGGACTCATTGCAAAGTGAAGTGTCGTTTATTTACCTCAAGCATGATGACGAGGAGTATATCTCGCTCTTGCAATCTGGTTCTGGTTACGAAATACTGGAGCGCGTTGAAGAGATCAAGTTCCCGGCCTGGCGAGAAGCCTTGCGCCAGCGCCCTGAAGGAACTCGTATCCTTTACAAGAAGCTACGCGAAGACCGTATTTTGACACCGTTCTAAACGAGGATTTCTGTGGATAACTTAAAAGAAATGCCTGTCCTCGGCGGGCTATTGACGATTATTGACAATTACCCGCGCATTTCAGCATGGGTGGTTTTGTCGCTGGGTGTTGTTGGCATTCTGGTCTATGAAGCTCGCGATGTTGACCTGACAACAACCAACTGGATTGCACTGATAGTGGCATCGGTGCTGGTATCTGGACTATGTATCTGGATCGTGAGTTGGGAAGACGAAGAAGAACTCGAAGCCGATTCACAAAACACCGACGACAACGGCACGGTCAAGAATGCGGAATGAGTAACTAACACGTTCTCTACGTACACCCCCTGAACGCTAAGCTCATCGTGGTATGGGCTTTTTTGCTTCTTAATAGATGTATTGTTCTTCAAGCTCAGCACGGAGCCGACAATAGCTCTCATAACGGCTTTCAGGAATTGTTCCGGCCTTCACGGCTGCAATGACAGCACACCCCGGTTCGTGCTGGTGCGAACAGTCAGCGAACTTGCAATTGGCGATATGATCGCGAAACTCAATAAAATAACCATCAAGTTCATGGGGTTCAATGTCCCACGGGGCAACCGTGCGAATCCCGGGGGTGTCGGCCACATAGCCACCGTCACGGAAATGGATGAGCTGGCTAAAGCGCGTGGTGTGTTTGCCTTTGGTGGTGGCTTCACTGACAGCACCCGTTTGCAATTGGAGGTCACTCTTGAGGGCGTTCAGCAGGCTACTCTTACCGACACCAGACGACCCGACAAATACCGATACCTTTTGATTTTCACTATCAAATAGGAGTTGTCGTAGCGTATCGAGGTTTTCACCTTGCAACGCGCTGAGATAGACAACAGTGTAGCCAATTTGCGCATACATCTCAAACATGGCACGAATCCTGGTGCGGTCAGCAATATCTATTTTATTGATGCAGATGGCTATAGAGGGGATTTCAGCTTTTTCAGCCATCACGATCAGCCGGTCGAGGGCGCGGGGTTTGGGGGTAGGGTTCTTGGCTGCCAGCACAAAGATGACCTGATCGGTATTGGCAAGGATAATCTGCTCTTCTTCCGCCGACGTGCCCAGGTGCGCCCCTGGAGCCGTTCGCGAGAGTACATGCCGGCGCGGAGCAACCTCAACAATGATGCCGCTCCCGTCCTGCTGTAGTTCAAGGGTCACGGTGTCATTTAAAGCAACGAGGTCACTACGCTGAGACTCATCTTTGCTCACGGCGCGCTGCGCTTCAATTTTGAGCTTGCCGCTAATCTGGCAGGTAATCACGCCGCGTGCGGTTTCGACAAAGAAAAACCCGCTCTGCGTACGGATCACACGTCCGGTCAAAAGAGACGGGGGGGGCGGTGTAGAAGGGGTTGCAGATTCAATAGATGCATCAATGGTCAAATGGAAAAATCTCCGTTACTTGCTAGCCAGAATAGTATCAAAATAGCATAGTTTCAAGGCGTTTGACAAGCATATACCCCTGTGCTACATTACCATGCACGGCGTCTTGATGCCCAAGCTGTTATCGTAGGGAGATTACCCATTGGCCGAAAAAGACCATATTTTGATTGTAGAAGACGATCTTGATTTGTCTGACATGCTAAACGCCTATTTCAGCGTGCAGGGCTACGATGTGGCTACGGCGGCCTGGGGCGAAGATGCTGTCCAAATGAGTATCGAACGTGACTTTGACCTGATCGTACTCGACATTCGCCTCCCCGACATTGACGGATATGAAGTCTGTCGGCGTATCCGCACCAACCGTCGCACCCAAAACACGCCTATTATCTTCCTTACTGAAAAGCGTGACCGCATTGACCGCCTGGCCGGGTTAGAACTCGGCGTGGTGGACTACATTACCAAGCCTTTTGACATTCAAGAACTGCGCCTGCGCGTCCGTAACACGTTGAACCGCGCTACCCAACAAGCACCGCTGAACCCGATTACCAGTATGCCAGAAGGCCCTGTTGTCGAAGAGGAACTGCAAAAGTTGCTCTATGGTGAGGAATCTGCCTCAGATTGGGGTGTGCTGCTGGTGACTGTCACCGGGCTTGAACGTTTCCGCGAAATGTATGGCTTTGTCGCGTCGGATGATGTGCTGCGGGCTGTGAGCCTGATGCTGAACAATACCGTCCGTGAAGTTGGTACGGCTAGCGACAAAATTGGCCACATTGCGGCTCATGACTTTGTTATCGTGACCGAAGCCGACCGTTTAACGGACCTCAAAGAGCGTATTCGTGCCCGCCTGCAACAGTCGATGGAGTATTTCTATCCACTCCGTGACCGTGATGAGGCTCGTCAGGCGATGTCGGATAATCATCTGCAATTGCGCATCGGGCAGATCACCAATAGCAATGACTTCACTGACCTTGAAAGCCTGAAGTCTGCACTGTATCAGTCGCAGACCCTTGCCGACGAGTAAGGTACCAGTGCGAAACGGGTGATGCAGACGTCTTGCTCCCCTTGAAATAGGCAATACCCTTTCAGTGATAGGTGACAGATACCCCTGTGCAAGCCCCATACTGCTGGGGCTTTTTGTTCGCATGATGGGGGCTACGTGTTATGCTCAGTGCAACATTTGGGCCTGGTTTACGTAGAGATATGTAACGTGGCACCACACCAATTGACATGATTTAAGGAAGCGAGATGCTCAACAGTGTCTGATGTAGCAATACCTGATGAACAAGACTTAATTCAACGAGCCATCAGTGGTGACATCGATGCTTTTGGGCAGTTGCTCGCGCTTTACCAGCAACCCCTGATTAACCTTGCTTACCGTATGTTGGGCAACCTACAAGAAGCAGAAGACGCCACACAAGAAGCCTTCATCCGCGCATTTAAGAACATTGAACGCTATGACACCGGGCGCTCGTTCAAAACGTGGATTTTCTCCATCACTTCGAACCATTGTATTGATCGTCTGCGTAAACGTCGTTTGACTTATGTGTCTATTGATGAGCCGCTGCCACCACACCCAGCGCTGGTTGGCGATGATGAAAACGACCCCGAAAAATCGCTGCTAGACCGTGAACGCAGTCTTTATATTCAGGAATTGCTCGACACGCTCAGCCCTGAATACCGCGCTGCTGTCGTATTACGCTATTGGTATGAACTGTCTTATGCCGAAATTGCAGAAGCACTGGACACCACCGAAAGTGCTATCAAAAGTCGTCTGTTTCGTGCGCGGCAAGCGCTGGCAGATGCCGTTGAACAAGAACCGCAAAGCAGTAACAAGTAGAAGGTGCGAAGGTCCACCATGTCTCAGTACGAGTTCCAACCCGACCCCGAACGCGATGAGGACGAAAACCTCAATGCGCAACCACAGGAGGACACCGCCGCCGACACGGCCGAACAACGGCTGGGCATACCAGAAGCAGCCACTGCCGAGCATGCTGAGCGCTTGCGGTATGTAGAAGACCTATTGCGGAATGCCCCGCTGATTGCTGTGCCCGTCGGGTTTGCAGAACGTGTCGTGGCCGCTTTGCGTGGCAAAGACAGCGACGACCCCGACTATCGCGATGCAATGGGGATTGTCATCGGGTTGCTGGTGAGCATTCTCATTACACTGGCGGTGTTGGGGTTGCCGGCCTTCTATATCATAACGGCTGTGTTGACCGGGGACGCCGCAACGGTACTTGCCGATGTAACAGGCTTCCTCGGGATGTTTGTTGGCTGGCTGGGCGATTTACCCGCTGTGTTGCTCCCCGCAGCAGTAGCTGCTGTCATTGGTGTAGTGCTGCTCAGCGGCTATGTGGTGTGGTTTGTACGTGGGTTGCTCACCTCGACGTCTGATCAGGGTTAAATATCTAGCAGGATGGGTGTGTTCAGCAATAAGCCGTGATAGAGCGCTCGCAAGAACTGCTTTATATCTTGTAGCGAGTCCGAATCTTCAGGCGATATACTATGCCGGAATGGGAAATCTGCCAGCAGCCGTTCTGCTGTCATTTGGCCACGGGTGAGCTGCATAAATGTGTCCGGGTCGAATCCGATGCGCGGAATAGCGTTGTAGAACAGCAGCAGCATGGCGCCGTGGGCTGGTTGGATGGGCCCAAGCTGAAACGTCATCTCAAACAGTACGTCGGTTGTTACATCCATTTCGGCATAGCGCCGCGCCAGCGTATCCGGGTTCTGAAAATATACCCCCACATTATCGCGTAGGGCCCGCGCTGCTTCCCCCGTATAACCAAACTCCTGCACGCCGCGCATGAGCATCAAAAATAAAATCGGGCTTTCGACGCCGGGCAACTGTTCCAGCAGCCAGATTTCAGTATCGTTTTCAATCGGATAATTGATACTGCCAAAGCACTCGTAAAAGCTGGCAAATTTGAGGGTGTCGCATTCAGCATACTGACGAGCGATGTCGTCCAGCACAGCAGCCCGGTCAAGTGCATCCTGTGCAATGCGGAGTTCAGTCTCTTCAGCGCCATCCGGGGTGCGGCGTGTGACCTCAAAGCCGATTTCACTCAGCGAGCGGGCGTCATCGTTGTCGCGATACCACTTGACGACAGACTTCGCCTGTTCCCGTTCTTTGAAACGTTGGGCAATTTCCGCCAGCGAAAGGGTGTCGCGTGGAATACACGGTGCATCTACAATGTAATCAATTCCCATGAATGTCGCTATTTTCCTCCAGGTAGATGATGCAAGATGGTGGTTGGGCCTTCGTGACGTAAGGTGACCAGGCTGAAGCCACCCGGCGTTGTCACCATAAACGGTTCCTCTGCGTCGTCAGGATAAATGAATTGGCTGAATGCGGCGGCCGTGCTACTGCATAGGATGCCCTGTACCTGATGTGTGCTAAAGTCGTGAATGTGTCCGAAAAATATCCCACGAATACGCTTACGATACGACTCTAGTAATTCAAAGAAACGTGCATCATTCATAATGCGCATACGTTTGTCCAGCCAGTCATTCCCGGTAATGGTTGGAATATGATGAAGGACAATCACCAGTGATCGTGCTGTGCTAGCGTGAAGTTTCATTTCGAGAAAATCGAGGTCGTCGTCTTCCAGATACCCGGCCGGCTGTTCACGCCCATACGTATCCAGCACAATGAAGTGATAATCTTGCTGCAAGAAGTCGTAACGGACGCGCCCCTCACCCGCTGGTAGGTGTGCAAAATGTGCCCGTAGCGCATCAGGGTCGTCATGGTTGCCGCGCACTACATACAACGGATAATTGAGTTGCGATAGCAGTTTTGCGGCTTCCTCGGTAGCGGCGGGGTCTGGGTCGTAGGTGACATCTCCAGTATGTAGCACAAAAGTTGGCTCAAACGGGAGCTTGTTGTTAATGAACTCAATCAGCGCAGTGGTCTGAGCATACGTATTCTGGCCATAAAGCTCATAGTCGGGTGTGGTGCCGATGTGGGTGTCGGAAATGTGGACAAAGCGCAACGTCATGTCAAAAGCTCTCAATTCGGGGTGGATTCAGCCAATAAAAAAGCATGGCCACACGACCATGCCTTCATAATACCGAATCTGGACGTAGATGTTAGTCTTGAATTTCGACGTGTCGCCCGTAAAACGCGATGTGGTCTTTAATGTTCTGGGCGGCGTCTTTGGGTTCAGCATAGGTCCAGGCGGCATTTTGTTTGGTTTCGCCGTTGACTGCAATCGTGTAGTAGCTGGCTTGGCCCTTCCACGGACAGCTTGTTACGTGGTCAGTGGGGGTGAAGTAGTCCATATTTACCGAATCCGGCGGGAAATAGTGATTGCCTTCGACCTTTTCGGTGTGGTCACTCTCTGCAAGTACAACGCCATTCAAAACAGCTTTAGGCATGGTTGAGTCCTCTCTAGATACATAGATCGCTTCAAGGGTTGGATGCGGTTAACCCTGCCAATCCTTACGGATGTCACTCAACAGGCAGCCCTTCGATTTCCATGATGCGTAGGGCGTTGGTTGTTGGCGAGGGTCCCTGCCGAATCTGGTAGTCAAACACCATGCGGCCATCTTTAATATCTTCGCGGAAATGAAAATTGCGGATGGTGTCGAACTCATCGCCAAGTTGCACCAGTTCGAGGTCATGGGTGGCCACCAGCCCGACGCCATGTGCCTCTGCTACGGCGCGAATATATGCACGGCTCCCGATCAAACGTTCACGGTTGTTTGTCCCTCGGAAAATCTCGTCGATCATGAAAAAGACGGGGGCCGGGTCGTCACGTTGCAACTCATCCAACAACGCTTTAAGACGACGCACCTCTGCGTAGAAGTACGAAATGCCATCATTGATTGAATCCGTCACTTTAATTGAAGAAAAGACGCGGAACACCGACGCCGTGAGCATATCGGCACAGACCGGGCCGCCCGTGTAGCTCAACACGAGATTCACGCCAAGAGTTCGCAAAAACGTGCTTTTGCCGGACATATTCGAGCCGGTGATGATGACTACATCATGCTCCTCAGCCAGCGAAAAATCGTTGCTGACGCGCTGGTCATCTGGCAAGAGTGGATGTCCGATAGCGTTGGCTTGCAGGCCGGTACCGTCCTCAAGTGTAGGAAAAGTGAACTCTGGATTTAAATAGGCGAAGTTGGCGAGTGCGTTCAAGGCTTCGAGTGTGTAGAGTGTATCTAGCCAGCGGTGCATCCGTTCGCGCAGGTTATCTGTTTGCTGTTCAAGTTGCAGCGCAAAAAACATATCATAGGGCACTGTGACATTTAAGATCAGGCCCAACAATGGATTCTGGCGGGCACTACTGGCAACGATGATCCGTGTCAGTCGGCGCAGGTCATCTGAGGGGGGCGTGGTCTTAAAGGGCTGTAACATATTTTCCAGCGCCGGAACGTGGGATTGTTCCAGGTAGGAGAAGATAGCCTGTACTTTCACGAAGCTGCTATAGATGCTGCGCGCACTTTCCAGACGTTCGACGATGGTGGCACCTTTGTTGAAGACCACGAACCCATAGGCAAAAAAGCTCAGCAGAAATAACGGCGGAATCGCGAAGGCTACAAACGCCAGCAACAACACAATATTCGCCACCGCTAACGGCACCGCCAGCCGCAACGACGCACGCAACATCTCCTTGATCGACGCTTGTTCGAACCAATCTAGCAACCGTTGCCCACGGATACGCCCACTGCGCCCGGCCTGTATTTCTGCCACGCTGAGCTTGTCCCGGAACATACATGCTTCACGGGTGGCTTGCACCAGTTGCTGGCGTTCGAGCGCAGTTGCCCTGTCAGGGTGTGTTTCCAGCAACCAGTCAGCAAGGCGTTGGCTGCCTTCATAGGTTGCGGTGGTGTCGAGCAAGTGGTGCATCGACCGCTTGCCGTAGAGGTTCAAGTCGGTAGCAAACGGATGCTCTGTGGGGATTTCCGGGGCAGGCGGTAAGGGGATCGTGTCCCAATCATGGGTCATGCGGGCAAGGTGAGTTTGCTTGATATGCTGCCATTGCTGGTATAGCTGAAGGCGCAATTGCACCCGGCGATGAAGGCGTACCAGCACCCCAACCCCGACTACCGTGACGGCTGCTAGCACCACACCCAGTTCAACCAGTAATGCAAAAACGGCTACCACACTTCCCACTGACCCAACAGTGAAGGCAAGCGCACGCCAGTTCGCCAATTGATCGCTGCGTACCTGCAAAGTATCAATGCGTCGTTGTAAGCGTGTGACCTGTTGCTCAAGCCTGAATAAACGGTTAGCTTTTGCCTGATTTGGCATTGACAGTTAGTCTCTTTTCCTTCATACTATGTTCGTAAATTGGCGATGTAGCTCAGTGGCAGAGCAACGGACTCATAAGCCGTCGGTCACTGGTTCAAATCCAGTCATCGCCACCATAGAAAATAACCCACCCGCACAGAAGCGGGTTTTTTTGCGTCTACAGTTACTACGATACACACAAAAAACGACCTGCCAAGCCAAAAACACTGGCCGCAGGCCGTTTGGGTAGTATCGGGAGCAGGTGAAAGCTAGCCAGCGATGATCGGTGCAATCACCAGCGCGATGATCGCCAACAGCTTTAGCAAAATATTGAGTGAGGGGCCAGAAGTGTCTTTAAAGGGGTCGCCAACTGTGTCACCCACAACAGCGGCTTTATGTGCTTCGGACCCCTTCTTTTCACCTTCAATTTCACCTGCTTCAATCGCTTTCTTGGCGTTGTCCCAGGCACCGCCCGCGTTAGCCATCATCAGCGCCAGCACAAAGGCTGATGCCAGCGAACCGAGCAGAATTCCGACTAACGTTTCGCCAGAAACGTATTCTTCGAGCAGCGTACCTTCACCGATAACGGTCAGCAGCGCAACCACCAGCGGCACACTCACGGCGAGTACACCGGGGAAGATCATCTGACGGAGCGCACTTTGTGTGCTGATTTCAATACAGCGCTTGTAGTCAGGGCGAACACCTTCTTTACCTTCGCGCAGCCCGGGGATTTCATTCAATTGACGCCGGACTTCAACAACGATCTCATTCGCAGCCTTACCAACCGCGTTCATGGTACGGGTGCTGAAGAAATATGGCAGCATCGCGCCGAACAGCGTCCCCGTGACAAAGCGTATATCCAGCACTTCAACGCCACCCAGCCCGGTAGACTCAACGAAAGCGGCAATCAGTGCAAGGGCGGTCATCACGGCGCTACCAATCGCAAAACCTTTACCTTCGGCGGCAGTGGTGTTACCGAGCGTGTCCAGCGCGTCGGTACGTTCACGGACAACCGGATCAAGCTCAGCCATTTCTGCAATACCGCCTGCATTGTCTGCTACGGGGCCATAAGCGTCAGCCGCAAGAGTGATCGCCAATGTTGAGAGCATCCCTACCGCCGCGACTGCCACACCATACAAGCCTTCCAATTGCACGGCGACGAGTGTCACTACAATCACCGTCATCACAGGTGCAACGGTACTTTCCATACCGACTGCCAGACCACTGATGATGTTGACGCCTGCGCCACTCTTAGAGGCTTCTGCAAGGCGCTTCGTCGGTCCACTGTGCGATGATGTGTAGAATTCAGTAGAGTAGCCGATCAAGACCCCGCCGATGAGACCAGCCAACGTCGCGATAATTACCGAGAAGCCCAGGCCCAGCGCAAAGGCCAGTACCACAATTGCCAGCACGACGCCCGCTGTAGCTGCATAAATGCCACGCCGTAAACTGGCCAGCAGCACGGTCATTTCAGCGCGTTCATCTTTGGCCTGCACCAGAAATGTTGCTGCCAAACTAATGCCCACGCCGAAAATTGCGACCAGCAGCGGGAAAACCTGTCGTTCTTCGTCAACGACTGTGGTCGAAATCAGCGCGAGGGTCATCGCAGCGACGATACTACTGGCGTAGCTTTCAAAAAGGTCTGCTCCCATACCTGCGACGTCACCGACGTTGTCACCGACGTTGTCAGCGATGGTAGCGGGGTTGCGGGGGCTGTCTTCGGGGAAGTCTTCTTCAACTTTACCAACGAGGTCTGCACCGACGTCGGCGGCTTTGGTGAAGATACCACCGCCCACACGCGAAAAGATCGCGATTGAGGTTGCGCCGAAGCCAAAGCCCGCCAGTGTTTCGATATTGGCGACTTCATCTGGTACTGCGACGAACAGCAGATAGAGTACGCTCAAGCCCAGCAAGGCTAACGAAACGACCATTGTTCCCATCACGGTACCGCTAGAAAACGAGACACGAAGCGCACTGTTCAGGCTTTTCTGGGCAGCGGCGGTGGTGCGTACGTTGGCTCGTACAGCGATACTCATGCCGATATAACCAGCCGTACCAGAGGCAATTGCCCCGGCGACGTAGGCAACAGCGGTTAAAACACTAAAGTCTTCAAAGGCTAGCCCCAAACCAAGTAACAAAGCCGTAACGAGAAAAACAACAACACCAATATAGCGGTATTCGGCCTGCAAAAAGGCTTGCGCTCCTTCTTGAATAGCAGCCGCGATGTTTTGCATTTCTTCGCTACCAGCGTCTTCTTTCATAATGTTTTTCGTCGTCCACCAGGCAAAATACATCGCACCCAGTGAAACGATAATGCCTAGAATTGCTACTGCGATTGTCATTCGATCCCCTTTTGGAAGTGGTGTACATAGACCACCATCGTCGTTATACTTCTGCTAAGTCTCGGCATATTGTACTGTCGAAATGACGAATATCAAGCGATTTATTGAAAACCTCCGACAAAGGCTGCCCTATCTATGACTACTGCATTTCACTACGACGCGCAATACGCCACCCATACGTTGGACGGTCACCCGGAACATGGCGGCCGTCTGACAGCTATTCATCAGCGCTTACAATCTCTTGGTGTGTTTGAGCATGACGCAATTCAGATGATCGACAATCGTGTTTCGACCAAAGAAGAACTGCTCCGAGTGCATACACGCGACCACCTTGACCTATTGCAACGCACTGCTGAACTTGACAGCCCGGCGATGCTTGGCGCAGATACCTATGTCGTGCCGCAATCTTACCATCTGGCACGCTTGGCGGTTGGGGGTGTGTTGAATTGTGTTAATGCAGTACTCAGTGGACAGGTAGACAATGCGCTGGCGTGTGTGCGTCCGCCCGGTCATCATGCGACCCCATCAACGGCCATGGGTTTTTGCCTGTTGAGCAATGTCGCTCTGGCCGCACAGCATGCTGTGACCTACCACGGGCTTAACCGCGTCGCCATCGTCGATTTTGACGTCCATCATGGCAACGGCACACAGGATGCGCTCTATGACAACGGGGCAGTGCTGTTTATCTCCTCGCATCAATCACCATTGTACCCGGGCACAGGTGCAGTCCATGAAACAGGACGTGGTGCGGGGCGAGGGCTGACTGTAAATATCCCGGTTCCGCCACATACAGGCGATGCAGGGCTGGAACGGTTGTATACAGAGGTTGTGATGCCTGTCCTGGCGCGTTTTCAGCCAGAATTACTCCTCATCTCAGCCGGATTTGACGCCCACTGGCGCGACCCATTGGCCAATCTACGGGTGTCGTTAACTGGATTTGCTGCGTTGATCAGGCTGTTACAACAAGCTGCTGCAAGCCTGTGCAACGGGCGTATTATTGCAGTGACAGAAGGTGGATATGACCTTGCGGTGCTTGGTTACGGTGTGAGTAATCTACTGCAACTGCTACTCGGGCAAGGCAACATGGTGGAAGACCCGCTTGGGAAAAAAACGGATGACCAATCCGTTGCTGGACTGGTCACCCGTTTAAAGTCTATGCATGATTTGGCGTAATGGCCTTAGCTGCTCATCACCTAGTCTCCGTGAGTGTGAGCATCCACGGGTGGTGTGAGCGGTAGCGTGAAGGAGAAGGTACTGCCTTCGCCCAATGTACTTGTCACATGGATTTCGCCACCGTGCATGTGTACCAAGCGCCGTGTAATGTCAAGACCTAGCCCGGTTCCACCTGCGCGTCGGGTTGAAGACTGATCAGCCTGGCGGAAACGTTCAAAGATCACTTCGAGCTTATCCTCATCAATCCCTGTACCAGTGTCAATAACTGAGACGCGGACGTCACCATTTTCAGCAGTCGTATTGAGTGTGATCGATCCCTGTTCGGTGAACTTGGCGGCGTTAGAAATCAGGTTATTGACGATTTGTTGTAGCCGCACCGGGTCAGCGTGTATCGTCGCCGGAACGCTGTCTTCAACGTTGAGTTTCAGGTCAACAGGTTTGTCTTTGACAAGAATACGTGAGCTATCAAGGATCCGTGACATAAATTCCTTCACATCGACTTCGGCGTATTCAAGCTCCATCTGTCCGGCTTCAATCTTCGCCAGGTCGAGGATGTCATTAATGAGGTTCAGCAGCAACTTACCGCTACCATGAATTGCGCCGACATCTTCCTCTAACTCTTCGTTAAGTGGTCCGTCCAGCCCATCAAGAATTACTTCAGCGTAGCCAATGATGGAGTTCAACGGTGTCCGTAATTCGTGACTCATACTGGCGAGGAACTCACTCTTGAGTTTGTCAACCTCACGCAACTGCTCAGCAGTTTCAAGCTGTTCCTGGTACAACCGCGCATTCAGCAGGGCAATACCAATTTGACGTGACAGGGTGTCAAAGATACGAACGTCTTCGTCTACAAAGCGCCCAACTCTACTTGCCTGAACGTCGAGTACACCGAGCAACTCGTTACCCACAATCATTGGCACCGACATTTCAGAACGAGTATCTGGCAGCAGTGGGTTTGGTAGGAAGTCCGGCTCGCGGGTTACATCGTTGGAGATAATACCATCGCGAGAACGGGCGGCACGTGCCACAAGGCTGTGCGTCTGTTGCATGGGGATACTGTGCCGTGTACCAACCATGAGCTTACCCGCGTCACCAGCACCAGCACTCAAGTACAGCCGCTCAGTTTCTCCGTCATACAGATAGATATGGGCGTGGTAAAGGTCAAAGCTGTCACGTGTCAGGTTCGAGATTGAAAACAGCAGTTCTTGCGGGTCAAGGATGGTTGCTGCTGCTGCACTCACTTCTGCCACCACTTGAAGTTCAGCCGCACGCCGCTCAGCAAGTTCACGCGCTTCAACGGTTTCAGCCGCTGCTCGTAACCGTTCAAACCCGGTCGAAATTTGGAGGGTGATATTTTTCGCCGTTACGATTTCATCGTCAGTAAAACGGCGCAGGTGCGTATTGTAGTTCAAGAATATTGCGCCAATCGTGTTTGTACCGTCAGTGATGGGTAGCACCAGGACCGACTTAATTCCACTACCCTCTTCGTCGGTGTCTCTGGTTGGGAAACCCGTATAGGATTTTGCATCATCAACCGTAATCACGCTGTTTGCATTAACGGCATCTAGGCCGTGCGGATACTCTGGACCGGGTTCAACAAGGGTTGACACAACTTCTGTAGACATGCCTGCACCGCTGCCAGCAACGCCCTGCCATGTTTCGCCATCATAGCGGCTGAACATGCCATTATCAGCTTCAAAGAGTTCTAACAGTTGCTCAATGACACTCTCGATTACTGGTACGACGTCAGTACCAGTGCCGCTACGCAAGATTTCACCGATTTCATTGGTGAACTCTGTTTCGCGCAGACGACGTTGCGATTCCTCAAACAAACGGGCGTTTTGTAGCGCGATAGCCACCTGACCGGCAAGAGTGGTCTTGATGCGGACGTCCTCCTGGGTGAAACGTCCCGTTTCAGTAGATTGCACGTCAAGCACGCCCAGCACTTCATGCCCCAGCATAATTGGAATCGCTAGCTCGGCACGGGTTTCAGCAAGAAGCGGGTTCGGCAAGAAGTCAGGCTCAAGCATCACGTTATTGGATGTCACACCCTGCCGGGTGCGGGCAGCACGCGCCACCAGACTGTGTTCACGACCGAGTGGGATATTGTGACCCTGCGCGACCATAATTTCACCGACCTGACCAGCACCTGCCGTCAGCACCAGCACATCTTGCTGCTCATCAAGCAGATAGAGATGAGCGTGGTAGAGTTCGAAGCGGTCGCGGGTAAGGTTAGACACCCTCGTCAACAGTTCTTGTGAGTCAAGAATGTTAGCGGTTGCAGCGGTTACGTCTGCCACCACCTGTAGCTCGATAGCACGCTTGCGCAGGTCTTCTTCAGAGCGTTTGCGGGTGGTAATGTCATTCAGCACCGCTGTAAAGTACATCTCGTCACCGATTTGCAGCTTCGAGATAGCAACTTCAATGGGGAACTCTTCGCCATTCTTACGACGACCGTATAGATCGTCAGCACGTTCTGCCATGACACGGGCAGCAATGGGTTGCTCAGCAAATTCTCCGACGTGGTGGCTATGCCCGTCAGCAAAACGGTCTGGCATTAGCATCGAAAGCGGCTGACCAAGTACTTCCTCTGTCGTGTAACCGAACACGCGCTCTGCCATCTGATTGTACAGGGTGATGCGCTGGTCGCTGTCAATTGAAATGAATGCCGAGCTTGCGTTGTCAAGCAAGGACTGGAACTGCTTTTGCAACGCGTTGGAACGTTGGAACTGGCGTG
>DAOTTU010000054.1:0-2027 GCA_034437655.1 Anaerolineae bacterium | reverse complement strand
GCGGCACCCGGTGCCTCCCCCCTCGCCTAGCCGCGCAGCGGCGGTCGGGAGAGGGGGGATTGAGGGGGGTGAGGGCGAGGGCGTTATGCCCACATACACCCGGTGCCTGAGTTAGGCAGCGCCCAATGATGAGCCATGCAACTTTGCAAAAGCCCTGTGGCTACCGCTGTACCCTGCGCTGCTCCGCCTCTAATTCATTGACCATGCTTTCAGTGAATTCGCCCTCATCCGTCAGCCGCACCCCTTCGCGCTCAACGTTTTTGCGCTTGACCTGGCCGCTGCCCAGGTTTTGCATCATGGCCAGTTCCGCGTTGATGCCCCCCGACCCCAACTGGCTGAGCTTGCCGTAGCGCGTGACAAGCCCGTGCCCTAGCAGCCCCATCCCCCACGCCCCGTGGACGATCAGCGGCCACACGAAGCCGCCGTCATCTGCCCAGATGACCCACATCATACTGTTAATCATCAGGTACACCGCCGCGTGGATGGCAAGCGCTTCCCACTTCATTATCCGCTTCTTGGCGCAGTCCCACTGGTCGTTGATCTCGCCCGGAGCCACCACGCCCCGCCAATTCAGGGAATACGTATCGCGCATGTGGTCATCAAACTGGTTGTACAGCCGCTCTGTGGCGCGTTTCGTTTGGAAGGCGTAGTGAACGGCGTGCGCGGCCAGCCCAGCGCCCCAACCCAACAGCGGGACAAACGCGCCAGGGCCGAAATCGCCGTCTGTCAGGCTACCAAAGATAATCAATGCGTTAACAACGGCAAACGCCGCCGCGTGCATCAACAGGCCAACCTGCTCGCCGCGCCGCTTAACCAGCCGCCGCCGCACAATTTCTGGCTGCGGCAGGTTAGCGTAGCTCTCTTCGCCGTCCAGCAGCAGCAGCAGCCCATCGGCCCCATCATCGGCCCTACGCTTGGGCTTGTTCGCGGGCTGCGGCGCGGGCACGGCTGCGGGCGGTGGTGACACGGCAACCACGCTGCGGCGCTGTGGCGACAGCGCCGCTAACCCGGCTTGATCGACGGCGGCCTTGAACGCGGTGGCCAGTTCAACTGGGGTGGCATAGCGCTGGCCGGGGTCTTTTTCCAGCGCACGCAGCAGCACCTGCTCTACTTGGACGGGCACTTCCGGGTTGAGTTCGGAAGGCAGCGGCGGCGGTTCGTAGATGTGCTTGTGAATCGTGGCGTAGGGGGTATCGGCATCGAAGGGCACGCGGCCCACCACCATCTCGAACAGCATCACCCCCAGTGAATATACATCTGTGCTGGCCGTGACGGGGGCCGTGCCGCTGGCCTGCTCTGGTGAGACGTAATTGGGCGTGCCGATGATCATGCCCACGCTCATGGTGCTGTCGCCAGAGGCGGTCATGCGGGCCAGCCCAAAATCAGTCAGGTAGGGCGTGTCGTTGGCGTCCAGGATAACGTTGCTGGGCTTCACGTCACGGTGCAGCACACCCTGCTGGTGGGCGTAGTCCAGCGCCCCGGCGATAGCATCCGTCAGCGTGATAATGTCCGTCAGGGTGGGGGCACCGCGCTGGAAGCGGGCCTTGAGCGTTTCGCCCTGGATGTACTTCATTACGAGGTAGGGGCTGCCGTCGTCTTCATCGAAGTCGTATACCGGCACGATGTTGGGGTGTTCCAGCGAGGCCACAATGCGGGCTTCGCGCTCAAACCGCGCCAAAAAGTCAGCATCAGCAGTGAAGTTGGCGTGCATCACCTTGATGGCCACCTGCCGCCCTAAGCGCTCGTGGTGTGCCCGGTAAACGGTCGCCATGCCGCCACTGCCCAAAACCGCCTCGATGCGGTAGCCGCCTACAACATCACCCACTTGCCACGTCATGCGCTTTCGCTCCTCATGGATTGCCCACTAGCTCAATTGTATCACTAAACGGTGTTCATTCTCTATAATGCTATGCACTGTATACGCGAAACCGGCAAAGTGGGTGCAAATTTCGACCTGCATTTCAGCCTATTTTGCATATAATATGTTACAGCTTCAGTATCGTTAAACTGGGAGCCGCTCGTGTTCA
>DAOTTU010000053.1:0-42196 GCA_034437655.1 Anaerolineae bacterium | reverse complement strand
AGTCCTGTCTGACCGCCACACCATGCTAGCCCCGTACTTCAGTGCGGGGCCCTTTTCCCCCCGCGCTAAAGCACGGGGCTATGCAAGTGTGGTGCGTGAACAGCCCTGAAGGGCGCTCACGCATCGGATCGGGTTGCCAGACCGCGCTTGCGTTTGACCTTACCGTAACCCTACAGCGTGTGGCAAACGGGGTGTCCGCCAATCATGGGTCGGTTTCTCGCAATGGAATCCTTTCAGATTGAAGGGTTTGCACACCCGCATCCCGATGTGTGACGCCACGCGGTGCCCGTGTCATAGCTCAGCAGAAGCCTATCGCTGGCGGTCGCGGTTTCAAAAACGGCGCGTGTTTTTGCCATATTGCATTGTTCTGCGTTGCAGCCCCCCTCACCCGCTATTTATGCGTGCATTACATCCCGCTAACCCCGGGCCGGTACAGTGCAGCATAAACAGCCCACCTTCAAGACCAAAGGATTGCCTCACCATGTACCAGGACGCCCTGCTTATTCGCCCGCGCTTCCCCACCGACTACGACGCCATTCTCGACCGTGTGCGTGGCGTGGATGCCGTGGCCTATGCCAAAACGCGCAACTACCTCGACGGTGCCGTGAGTTACCTGTCGCCGTACATCACGCATGGGGTGTTGCCCCTGCCGCGTGTGCGAGACATGGTGCTGGAAGACTACACACTCAAGCAGGCCAATAACTTCATTTTTGAACTGACGTGGCGCGAGTTCTTTCACCGTGTCTACTGGGAACTTGGCGACGGTATCTGGCGCGACATCAAACGCGAACAGCCCGACGTCCGCACCGACCGCATCCCCGCCGCGATTGTGGACGCGCAAACGGGTATCGACGTGCTAGACGACGCCATTCGGGGCCTGTACGAAACCGGGTATATGCACAACCACGCCCGCATGTGGGTCGCGAGTGTGACGTGCAACGTCGCCGGGTCGCACTGGTATCTGCCCTCGAAATGGCTCTATTATCATCTGTTAGACGGTGACCTCGCGTCGAATACGCTGTCGTGGCAATGGGTGGCCGGCGCGTTCAGCAACAAGAAATACTATGCCAATCAGGGCAATCTCAACAAATACAGCGGGCGCAGGGTCAAGCCGCAAAAAGGCACCATTATTGACCTCAGCTACGAGGAATTGCGCGAACGGATGTACGATGACCCTGAAATTCTCGCGGACAAAACCGAGCCAGAACTGCGCACCCCCCTGCCTGCCACCGACACACCCCGGCTTGACCCCGACCGCCCGGTGTTGCTCTACCACGCCTGGAGCCTTGACCCGGAGTGGTACACCAACCTTGACGATGCGCAGCGGGTGCTGGTGCTGGAACCGTCGCATTTCAACGACTACCCCATCAGCGTGAAGCGGGTGAAATTTATCCTGAAACTGGCGGAAAACATCCCCGGTTTGCAGACCTTCGTCGGTGAAGTGGACGACCTGCCCGGCATTCATGATGCAGAGGATGTGCGCCGCAAGCCCCACCCCGCCACCACACATTTTCCCGGCATAGCCGACGACATCGAGTGGCTGTTCCCGCAGATGCCGCAGCGGATGTACAATAGTTTTTTCAGCTACTGGAAGAAGGCGGAGAAATTTCTGGAGGGTTAGCGCCGCGTTGATTTCAACGTGTAAAGACAGGCCACGGCCCGGCCACGAATTTGCATAGAAGGAGGCCCGACATGACCGCCGACGACCTCAAAAGCATTATCACCGACCTCACCAACCAGCTTGCGGCCACAAGCCCGGGCACGATTGAACACGCCGATGTTAGTTGGCGACTGGGCTCGGCATTGCAAGCGCTGTCTGACCACGGCGACACGGCCACCCATCTGCGCAACGCACTCGCGGCCTATCAAACCGCGCTAGACTGCTGCCCCGCCGCGCACTATCCGCAACAGGCCGCCGCCATCCGCAACGAACGCGGCACCGCCTACCGCAAACTGGCAGCCTATGAAGATACCCTCGCCAACATCAACCGCAGCATCGTGTGTCACCGCGAGGCCGCCAGATTGCTGCCCCATGACAGCGCCGAATATGCCCGCACGCAGACCAGCATCGGTAACGCTTACCAGATGATGGCGGGGACGGGCGACTTCGACAAAGTGGCGCACTTGCTCCGCGCGATAAACGCCTATGAACGCGCCTTGAACGCGATGGCCGCCGACACGCCCGACTTCGCCGCCACCCAGAACAATCTTGGGCTGGCCTATGCACGCCTCGCCCAGCACAACGACAAGGCCGGCAACATGCAACGCGCCATCAATGCCCATCTGGCTGCGCTGCGCACCTATGACGCGGACACTTATCCGCTGGCCTATGCCCAGACGCAACGCAATCTTGGCATTGCTTATGAGGATAGTGGGCGCTCGACGGAGGCCGTCCAGTGCTGGGAAGCCGCTGCGGCGGCCTATGACGTCGCTGACGCCCACGCAGAAGCCGCGACCATGCGCGACTACATCGCCAACGTAGACCGCACCCCGACGGTTCTCCCGCCGGCCGACGCTGCCGATAAATTTCCAGACTTCATGCGCAAATTGTTCCGCCGCGACTAGTTTCCCCGCGTGGCAGGGTTTTCGAAAATTGTCCGACGAATAGGGTGTGCGGTGTATCTGGTATTGCTGCGGAACACCGAATGAGGATAGCTATCCAGGCAGGTTAGCCCGCGTGCAACGGGTCGCTGTCGGGCTGCGTCGTCCGCATGTCGCGCCAGAGCATCGCGATGATTAACCCGAAAAGGACGGTCATGTTCGCTTCATGGCTCAAACACCACGGGCACAACGCCTCAAGAATCACGAATTGCACATAGACCAGCCACATCGAAAACACCCACGCAAAGAGCCCGATGCTGAACAGCAACGCCGTGCCGAAGTCGGTGAAAAACTGCACGCGCCCCATCAACAGCAGAATGCCGCCCACCGTGACATACATCAAGAAGCCGAGAACCGCAATCGGTACTCCGAAAAATTCACCATAGGCGCTGTTTTGCACGGTGTTGCAGTCAAAGCGGCCGCCCTGCACACATTGCATCGCGGTGTCGCTGAGTTTGATATAGCTAAGATAGCCGCTGACACCCAGCCCGAAAAGGACGCTGAGCAGCGACAGGCCGCGCAGGGAAACGCCCAACGAAAAGCGCCCAACGGCCGGTGCTTGTGATGCTGTTTTTTCTGCCATATGCTTAAGTTCTCACTTCAGAAACCCGTCTTTAATACACGCGCAGTATAGCAGATTCGCACCGGGCCGGGGGATTGCCTCGTTTAATTTTAATGTTACAATTTCGTATCGCACCCCGGCGAGCAACGAAAGACGCAACCTATGCTCCGTATTCATAAACAACGGGCCCGCGCCGCCCTCATCAACGCGCTAGAAGCCACCCCCGGCGTTGCCGACATCCCCGACGAGTGGGAAGATATGGTCTTTGTAGATACCGTCGCGGGCGAACACCTCGTTATCTACCTGTTTGACCGCGCGCTCGACACCGCCGACATCGCCCACACCCTGACCACCAACACCGCGCAGGGGCTGCACACGCTGTATATCCTCTCGGCGGCCATGCTCCTGCCCGAACACGGCCAGCACTATACCCCCGAAGATTGGATGGCGCTGCTGGCCGGGCTCTATGGCGGCAAAATCTACTCCTACCGCGTGATGCGCCTCGTGGTGGACATCTGCCCGGCGTTGTTTTTTCCGCTGGGGCCGCAGGTCGCGGTGCAATATGGCCCGCGCATTGACGTGGCCGGCCTGCGCTGCTTTCCGGTGCAACTGGACGCTGATACGGTGCTGCTGGCTGACTTCGAGCTGGCGAATTTTCCCCCACCCCACCGTGACGACACCCCGCCCGACCTCGCCACACTACAACCCGACTTCACCGCCACCGACCCGTGGCGCGTGCTGGGCCTGCCGCCACACACCGACCGCGCCATCATCAAAGCCGCGTTTCGTGCGCTGGCCCGCCGCTTTCACCCGGACACCGACCGCACGCCGGGGGCCAAAGCCCGTATGCAGACGTTGAACCGCGCCTATCGCGAGTTGATGACGGGCTAAGTTATGCGCCGGGATCGCCTGTAGAATGCGGGTGCAAAACGCGACACTGCCCTTTTCCCCCGCGCCGAAGCACGGGGCTATGCAGGTGGTGCGCGCGTCACGATGCGGAAAGACGGCCCCCCGACGTTGCAGAAGTCCTGCACTCCGATGCCCTATCCTTGCCACATCCCTGCGAAGACGTCATAATAGACACACCAGAATTAAACCTAATGCCGCTGAAGTGAAGCGTTTATGAAATTATTCGTCAGCTATGCCCGTGTTGATAAACCCCTGTGCAAGCAGATTGTCCACCACCTCGAAGACGTGCATGAGGTCTGGTACGACCGCCGCCTCCATGCCGGGCAGGATTGGTGGGACACCATTCAAGAGCGTCTCGACTGGTGCGAGGGCTTTGTGTACCTGCTCTCGCCAGAATCGGTCGAGTCGGAGTATTGCCAGAAGGAATTCGCCATCGCCACCGAGGCCGGCAAGCACATTTTCCCGGTGTTGATTCAAGCCCGCACCACCATCCCCGCCAGCCTCGGCCACATCCAGTACGCCGACCTCAGCGAAGGCATGGAAGACATGCTGACGCTGATGAACGCCCTCACCGTCGCGGAACGCCAGCAGGCCCGCCCCCGGCCCCGCGCTGTGCCGCCACCGCAACAGCCCGCCGCCCCGCCACAGGACACCTCGCCCACCGTCGCCCTTAGCACCGCCGCCGCCGCCATGGACGCCCAGAACTTCGACAAAGCCGTGTTCGTCATTAAACAGGCGCTCGAAAAAGGCACGTCTGGCCGGATCAAGCGCATGTTGCAGGGGATGCTGGACGAAGCGGAACAAGCGCTGGAACGGCAAGCCTATCTGCGTGAAGCCGAACGCGAATACGCCCCCATCCGTGAGCTGGTCAAGTTTGAGGCCACGCGGAGCCTGGGCTGTGTGGAATTTGTCGAGTTCCAGCAGGATTTCCCGGACTATGACCCCGATGAGATTGCAAAAGTGTGTGTGGAGGCGATTTCCCCCGCGCCTGGCATAGCGGTTGGGCCCGGGGGGCAGGAAGTGCGGGACATCCTGCCAGCGCCCTTCGCGTGGGGCGTCCTGCCCCTATTAATTGATGCTCTGATCTCTGTGGGGGTGTGGGGGCTTGCCCCCGCGAACCCCGCCGCGTCAGCGGCCGACATTGTGTGGCGGGATGGGGTATTGGTGGGCAATGATCGGCCGCCGCACTGAAGTACGGCGCCAGGAAAAGCAAATGTACCCTGCGGGCACATGCGTGCGTATCTCAAACCGAACCGTCATACGCAAGACGTTCCAGTGCGTGCCCGTGAGGGTACGCTTGCCCTATTTAGCTCCGTACTTCAGTGCGGAGCGCTGTCGGGGCGTGAGATCGGCCGCCGCAATAAATTACGGCGCTAGCACTCCGCCGGGTGAGCAGACAGAACTGAAGTTCGCCTGCTCGGAGGGTTGCTCTGAAGCATAGGGCCTTCGCTCACGCGGACTTGAGTCCAGTGTGAGCGCATGACACCGGGCTAGCGACGTATTTTTAATGCGTCGTCAGGTTCGCCGCAATGAATTACGGCGCTGGCACGTCGCCGGGCGAGCAGACAGAACTGAAGTTCGCCTGCTCGGTGGGTCGCTCCTGAAGCGCAGGGCCCTCGCTCACGCGGACTTGAGCGCTCGACACCGGGCTAGCGACGTATTTTCAAGGCATCGTCATCCCACGCTGGCTAGCGCAACGTGTCTGGCAACGTCTCGCCATACAACCACGCCGCAAAGAGCGCGTCAAGTTCCTGCCCGCTGACCGTTTCTGCCACGGCGATGAAGTCCTCGGTGGTGGCGTTGCTGTGTGCGTAGGTCGCGGCGTAGGTGCGCAAAATCTCGAAGAAAGCGTCGTCGCCCACCTCAACGCGCAGGGCATGGAGCGTCATCGCTCCACGGATGTAGACCGGCGCGGCGAACAAATCTCCAATACCGGGGTCACCAATGACCACCTCTTGCAGGGCCGGGCGGCGCTCAAAGCCTGTATATTGCGCGGCGGCCCAACGGTCGCTATACGTGGGGTCGTTGCCGTTCTGGCGTTCTTCCCACAACACCTGCGCATAGGTCGCGAAGCCTTCATTCAGCCAGATGTCCTGCCAGCGGGCCGGCGTGACGCTGTTGCCGAACCACTGGTGCGCCAGTTCATGGATAATCACACTGGCGAGGCGCGGGTCGTTGTCGAAGCTGCTGGCACTGAATAACGAGATCGTCTGTGTTTCCAGCGCAAAGCCAAAGGCGCGGTCGGCGGCATAGCCACCATAAACCTCATAGGGGAAGGGGCCGAACAGGCCTTCGAAATAGTTCAACGCATCAGCGGTGCCTTCGAACCACGCTGCGCCCTCTGCGACCAGATCAGACGGGACATAATTGCGGATGGGCACGCCGCCGGGGTTGTCTTCTTCAATGCGGGCGAGGTCACCGATGGCGACGAGGATCAGGTAGCTGGCCATGGGGAAGTCGTGTTGCCAGATGTGCGTGCGCGTGCCGTCGTTGTTGTCGATAATCTCCTGCAGGGTGCCGTTGGCGATGGCAGTCAGGTCGGCGGGCACAGTCAATTCGAAGCGGTAGAGCGCTTTGTCGGCCGGATGATCGTTAAGCGGGAACCAGCCCGACGCCCCCAGCGGCTCGCCAACCGTGAAGCTGCCCGTTTCCGTCCTCACCCAGCCCGTTTCAATGGTGATGGAGGGGTTCTGGACACGATAGGCCGCGCCGCTGTAGTCCACCACGACGCTAAAGGCAAAATCCGCGGGGAGTGGTTCGGCCGGGCTGATGGTGAGTTCGGTGTCGGCGTGGGTGAAGGTGGCCGGCGCATCGTTCACGGTAATTTGCGCGATGTCGAAGTCGTAGAAGTCGAGGTTAAATTGCGTGAGCGGCTGTGTGCTGACGGCGTTGATGGTCACGCTACCCGCCAGAATGGTGTTGGGCGGCTCGACGGTCAGCGCGATGTCGTAGGACTGCACATCATAGCCGCCGTTGCCTTCGGTGGGGAGGTATGGGTCGCCAATGCCGACTGCGCCTTCGCCATCGCCCTGCGCGAGGATGCTGGCCGGCAGCGCGACCGCCACCAGCAGCCATGCCAGCACAGCGAGGACGGTCAGTGGGCGGGAACGGGTCTGGGTATGCATAGGGTTCTGATCCTTATGATGAATCGTCGTTTCAGGCTGTTTTCTATTATACCTACCCTATCCGTCTGACGAAGGTTGCATTGTCGCCAGCACGGGCAGCAGGGTTTGCACGCGGCGCAAGAGTTCACGGGCGGTGGTGTCGAACGCGGCGGGCTGCTCGGCTGTAGGGACTCTGGCGGGGTCGTTGAGGCTCCAGTGCAGGGTTAACTGGTTGGAAGGAAAGGTCGGGCATTCCTCGCGGCCGTTATCGCATACTGTTATCACAACATCGAAGTGTTGCCCGATGAGCGTCTGCACATGGGTGCTGGTGTGCGCCGAAATGTCGATGTCATGGGCCTGCATGGCGCGGACCGCTTCGGGGTGGAGCGTTGTAGGCTTGGTGCCAGCACTGGCAATGCGTAAGCGATTGTTACTCATGGCCCGCAAAAAGCCTTCCGTCATCTGTGAGCGGGCGCTGTTATGCGTGCAGAGCGCCAGCACATCCAATGCGGGCAGTGTGGGCAGGGCTTCGGGATGCGTATTGCGGAGGTGTAGCCCGGTCAACAAGGTGCTGATCTCATTGGTGAGAGACTGGTGATGCAACTGGTAGTAATTGTCACGGGCGTCACCGTCAGAGCGACGCACCTCTACCAGCCCGGCTTCGCGCAAAATGCGAAGGTGATAGGACACCGAATTGAGTTTGGTACCGGTCAACTCTGCCAGTTCACTAACGCGCAGGTCGCTGAGTCGGAGGTAGGCCAACATCTGCCAGCGCAGGGCATGGTTGAGCGCACTAAGCACGTCGGGCGGGGCTGGCACGGGCAAAAGTCTGGGCTGCTCCAGTTTGGGCATTTGTATTACACCTTGTCATTTCGGAATACACGATTGTATTTTACTGCTGTTCCTAACCTTTAGAAATACAAAAATCGAATACTAATGGATGCGGGTGCTGCCAATTGTCCGCAGACGGACAAAATGGGTACAATGGAGGCTGGCTTTGCCCCGTTCAAAAAGTATTGTGGAGCATGCTTGCCATGAAAAAACTCTTGCCGCTGGCGCTGATCTTGCCGCTGCTGGCACTCATCATTCCGTCCCCCACCCCACCCCCAACCGCGGCCCAGTTCAACCCCACCATTAGTCGCTCTAATGCCGACCAGTTGCAGAATTTCGCCATCATGGGACGCGGCTGGGTGCCGGACCTGCAATGGCAAGCTGAGGACTTGATCGTTGGCGCAACGGATAGTGTGTGGCGCTTCCCCGTGCCAGAGGGCATCCCGCAGACCTTGTTCCGGCACCCCAGCGACACCCAACCGGGTGAAGAAGTGCGCCGCTTTGCCTTTGGGGAAACGCGTATCCTGACCGCCGGGCCGAGTGAAATTAATGTCTATGACCTTGCGCAGCCCGCCGAACCCATCGCCCGGACGCAGATTGACGAGAACTTCGACACGGGCATTCGCGCCTTGCACCTGCTGCCCACCGAAAAAGCCGCCATCGTCCATAATCCTGGCTTGCGGCAACTGTACGAGAACCCGTTCGTGTTGCTGTCACTGGACGACCTCGACAACCCGACGCCCATCGCCTTACCCGACGCCGACTGGGGGAACGTCGCCTTTCATGGCACGCGCATTCTGGCACTGGGGGCCGTTCAGGTGGGGGAAGATAGCATCAACCGCCAGCCGATTATGATGCTCTACGATGTCAACGACGGCGGCGAGGTGTGGCGCGTGGAAGGCGACGACGCTTTTGCCGAGCGCTATGGTGGTGAATTGTTCGGTGGGTTTACACCGCTGGCCTTTTCGGGCGACGGGCAGACCTTCGCGCTGACCAATGGCGGCGAGACGGTGCTATTGGACGCGGCAACGGGCGACATCCTGAGCCGCCGTGACAACCAGAACCTCGACGCCACGCCCAACGACCTGTTGATCGCTAATGATGGGGTCGCGGTGCAGGCGTCGTTTACCTACTCCCCGCGTGATGGCTTGCAGGGCTGGTTGTCTATCTACGATATGTTCGGCACGGACTGGGAGCAAAGGAACATAGGCCCCGGTTATGTCGGTGCCATCGACCTCGACACTACGCAGACGCAGATTGCTTACTACAGCTACAGCGGCGTGATCGGGGTGCTGCCGCTGGACAATCCCGGTGCAGAGCCAGTGGTGCTGGCTGATAATTTCTGGCCCTCGGCGGATATACTACGCTGGTTGGACGGTGAGCTGTACGTCGGTGGTTTTGATGGCGTGGTGCGTGTCGGCGACGAGTTCGGCCCGCAGCGGGTCTTTGCGCCGGACACCTCTTATATCTATGAACTGGAAGTGCTGCCTTCCGGGGATACGCTGGCGGTCATGGGCCAGAACATGCTCGGCACCTATGACCTCGACAACTTCAACCTGCTGCGCGACTTCAGCGACACGTGGGACAACGCCCCCGAAGCCTCGGGCCGGCTGAATCGCCCACCCGCGCAACCGCTGGACATGACCGTGCTTGAAAATGGTGCAATTCTGGCCGCTGAAATCTATCGTGGTGATATACTGGTACTCTACAGCATTGACGCGCTCGGCCAGCTACAGGTCGACGTGGAAAGCGACGGCCTGACCTATGGACAACTGACCTACGCGCCTTACCAGCCTGACTTATACGTTTTTGCCAGCGACGATGCGCTCGAAAGCGACGGACACTTTATCCGGGTCTATGATGCTGACGGGTTGCGGGGGGTGCAACAATTCGCGGTCAATGGTCTGGTTGATAGTGGGCTACAACAGATGTTGTATCTGCGCGACGACACGCTGCTGTTCATATTTAGTGACGCGGACAACTGCATATGGTATCGTATTGATCTGGCGGCTGAACAGGCAACCCAACGCACAACCAGCCCCGGCCGGTGTAGCGATGTCGTTCAGTCCCCTGCCGACCAGAACTTACTGGCCACCATTGACCGGGGCGGCACGTTTTCGCTACGCGATATTGAAACGGGCGATGTGCTGAATACGCTTGATAATGCAACATGGTCTTATACGTCCCTGACCTTTAACGGCAACGGCACACGGCTCTATGCCGGCACCGTAGCGGGACAAATTCACGTCTGGGGCGTGGAATAATGGTATGGTTAACAACAAAGGAAATTTTCTCATATGGACAACTTTAACGCCCTTCTCTTACACCAGACCGACGATGGCGTTGCACCCGAACTGACGACCCTCACCCCGGCTGACCTGCCCGAGGGGGATACGCTCGTCAACGTCGAACTCAGCAGCCTTAACTTTAAAGATGGGCTGAGCATCACCGGGCAGGGTAAAATCGCCCGCCAATTTCCGATGATCCCCGGCATTGACCTCATCGGCACGGTCGCTGAATCCGACGATCCGCGTCTGTTGGCCGGCACCCGCGTCGTCATCAACGGCAACGGCCTCGGTGAGAAGCACTGGGGCGGCTATACCCAACAGGCCCGCGTGCATTCGGGCTGGTGCGTGGTCCTGCCAGATGGCGTCAGCACCGAAGCGGCGGCGGCCATCGGCACGGCAGGCTTCACGGCGATGCTGGCCGTCATGGCGCTGGAACGCAACGGCACCACCCCGGACAGCGGGCCTGTGCTGGTGACGGGGGCGACGGGCGGCGTCGGCAGTATTGCGGTGCTGTTGCTGGCGGGCCTGGGTTATGAAGTCATCGCTTCCACCGGACGCGGCGCGCAGTTTGGCGAGTATCTGGGCGGGCTGGGGGCTGTTGAAATCGTCGGGCGCTACACGGGCCCACCACAACGCCCGCTCAATAGCCGCAATTGGGCCGCTGCCATTGATAACGTCGGCGGCGACACCCTCGCCAACATCCTGACCGAAATCACCCACAGCGGCAGTGTGGCCAGTGTCGGCAATGCCAGCGGGGCCGACTTCGAGACGACGGTGTTTCCCTTCATTCTGCGCGGCGTGAACCTGCTTGGCATCGACAGCAACAACGCCCCGCTCAACCTGCGCGAAGCCGCGTGGGAACGCCTGACGCTGGACCTTGACCTCGACCGCCTCGCCGCCATTACCCGCGTCGAACCACTCAGCAAAGCCATCGACCTTGCCGACGACATTGTGAACAACCGCGTGCATGGCCGCATCGTGCTGGACACCTCCCAATGACAACGGTGTTTATCGCTTATGATCGGGTAGATGAAGGCGCGATTATAGACCCCCTGCGCCGCCATCTGCAAGACGCGCACGGCTTTGACAGTGTGTGGTTTGATGAAGCGGCCTTCGGGGGCGTTACCTTCTGGGAAGACACCCAGCGCCAGATTCAACGGGCCGGGCTGGTGATTTATGTCGTGGGGGGGCAGGCGGCCGAGCGGCCGATTCTGCGCGAAGCCGAGGCGCAGTCCAGGCCGCTGATCGTGGTGCGCACCCCGGCGGCCCCACTGCCCGGCACCACTGGCCTGACCTTGAATTTGCAGGACAACGCCTTCCGCAGCGTCGACCGCACCCGGCTGGACCAGGCCCTCGCCCAACTCGGCCTCATCAGTAGCAGCGCGGTGCATGAACGCCCCAGCGACTTCAGCAGCGGCTTTGATGACCTCAACTTTTCACCGATGGGGCTCAACTTCCCCGGTGGGCCGGACGCCCCGCCGACCGACGACGGCCCCGAACCGCTTATGCTGGGCGAGCAGCGTGAAGCAGGTGATCGCGGCCCCGGCCGGGGGCGGTTGGTGCCGGGGTTAATCGCCGTGGCGGTGACGGTCGCGGCGGTACTCATCGGCATTAACCTCATGGACGCGACAGAGGAATTGAGCAACCCAACGTCCTTCCCGACCGTGGCCCCGCTGGACCGACAGGGCACCAACGCCGCCATTGAGCAAACCGCCGACGCGCTCGTGCCAGACATGAACATCCCCGGCAGCCGCGCCGCCGCCACACCACCCCCACCGCACCGTGCCGCGCCTGATGATGGGGAGGAAGGCTTCACGTCACCGTTCGGGGGCTGAGCCCGGCCAGCGCCTTATAACAACCACACCACCGCCAGCAACAACGCCCCGGCCGCCGTGGCAATCGACCCAATAAATGTCATGGCGGCGTCCCATTGGGGGGTGCGGGTTTGAGATTGGTGCCCGACGCCCATGCGCCGTTCCTGTTGAAAACGCCAGATGGTATCTTTGCGCAAAACGATGACCAGACCGCCCAGCACGATGTACCCGCCGATACAGGTTAAGGCAATATCCAGAATCATAATGGTGTGTTGTCTCCTTTTGGGGGTTCTCAGGCCATGTTCGCGACATTGGTTGTTGTGTGGGAGGGTATGCCGTCTGCGACGTCAACACCTCCCCTACGGCAGGTTTTTGGCTTGCTGATAGGGTCTTGTAGGGACTGTGTTGGCTTCCGAAGGAAGACATACCTGTCCATTTTCTGTAGAGTGATGACCTGAACCTGGTCTCAGGCCGCGTCATCACCCTCGGCCGCGATAATCGGCACGCAGAGGCCAAAGGTGCTGCCGTCGCCTTCGCTGCTTTCAAACCACAAATTGCCCTGATGCCGCTCAACGACTTGCTTGACGAGGTACAGCCCCAGTCCGCTGCCTTTGATGTTTTCGGTGCCGGGGGTTTGGGCCCGGTAGAAGCGTTCGAAGAGCTTTTCTTGTCGCGCTTTCGGAATCCCATAGCCGTTGTCTTCGACTTCAAGGTAAAAATCCCCCTCGAAGGTATTCGCGCGCACCGTGATCTGGCCGCCCTGCGGGGTATATTTCAGCGCGTTGTTGACCAGGTTCTGCAAGACCTGTCGCATCTGGTTCTCGTCGCCATTGATGACGCAGTGCTGCACCGGGAGTTCCAGCGTGAGTGTCTGCTGTTTGAGCGAGGCCTGATGTTGCAAATGCCCGACTACCTCAAAGGTCAGCGCGGCAATATCGACCGGGTTGAACGGGATGTTCCGTGCGTTTTCGATGCGTTCCAGCGTCAGGATATCTTCGACCAGCATTGTCATGGTGTCGAGGCTACCGTTGATGCTTTCGACAGCGGCTTGTTGCAACTCATCGCGCTCGGCGGGCAGGGTTTCGGTCAGCAATTCAAAATAGCCCGTCATCACATGAATGGGGTTTTTCAGGTCATGTGACGCCCGCTGGATCATCTCCGTTTTCAATTGTTCCAGTTCGGCAACTTCGTTATAGAGCGCCGCCTGTTGCATCACGTTGACCAGTTGCAGCGCGATACTCTGGCCCAGCGCAAGGTCATTACTGGCAAAGTAGCGCTGTTCCGGCTCAAAGGTGACGATCATCCCCAGCAAGCCGTCTTCTACGGGGAGCGGCATCACGATGCTGGTATAAGGTGATAGCGTTTCGAGTTCTTGCAACAGTGTGGCGTCGTCGTCGTGTTTGGGGTCCAATGCTGGCCGTTGGATGCTGCGGTGTTGCTGGAGCGTGGCGAACAGGTGCGGAAAGTGTTGCATGTGGAAGGTGGTGCCCAAAGTCGGCAAATGGTCGAGCAGGGAATGCGCACCATAGAGCCCACGCACCAGCATGGTGTTGTGCTGCGTCTCATACGTCGCCGCGAGGGCCGCGCCCGCTTCGAGCAGGTTCGACACTCCCCACGCCGCGACTTCGAGCATGTCGTCGAGATTCATCGTTGTCATCAGCGACATACTGACTTCATAGAGCCGTTGCATCTGCCGCGCCTGATACTCTGCAAGTTGATAGGTCAATAGCTTGGCAATGGCCATCCCAATGCGTGTGGAGAAATACTTATAAAAGCGCAACAGTTCTGGTGTCGGCATCGTCGCGGCTGGCTGTTCAAGGCTGATGAACCCGCGCCGGTGCCCGCGTGTTTCTAGTGCCAGCAAGATGCGCTTGTTATGAATATCAATCTGCACGCGCTCTGCTCTGGGGTTAAAGATGCGGCTGAGGTCCGGGTCGGTGTCGATATCGTCTGCATGGGTGGGCGGCGGTATGAACGACGGTTTGCCCAGCCGGGCCAGTGTATTGAGAACGTGCGTGTATGGATCAATATATACCACAAGGCAGGCCCTGGCCCCGGTGCGGCGCACGATGAGGTCAATGGCAATTTCGAGCATCGGCTGAATGTCGGTGCGGCGGCCGATTTCACGTTCGAGCTGCACAAAGCCATGTAACTCGTTGAGGGTGTCTTGCCGGGCGATGGCGAACTGCGTGGCGCGCGCGAGGTGCTTACCATCAAGTTCAGCGGCGTACAACACATCCTGCGCCCCCTGTATAATAAATTCGTGCGGGGCGGCCTGCTCGGTTTCTGTCACCACAAGAAACGGTACTTCCAGCGACATGCCGCGCAAGCGTTGCAAGAGGCGCAGGTCTGGGGCCAGCAGTGCAACGTCGAAGTCACTATATTCAAGATGTTGTTCTGCAAGGGCGTGGGTATCGGCAGTCGTAACCTTGAGTGGCGCAAACATCTGTTCAAGGTCATCGGTCAGGCGTGCAGTTAATTCTGGCGACAGGCAGGCAATAAGGATGCGGTGCATGGGTTAGACTCCTGTTTCAAGCTCCTTGAATTGTACGCGATGGCCCCGCAACCGTCCACTTGATTTTTCAAACTGTCAGGGCTGTCCTCCGCTACGCATTGTCGGTTTCACGAGAGGGTGTTGTCGGGGCGGCGCCAGCACGCAGCGCGCATGGTCCTCCATTGACAGTGGTCATTCAACACGATATTTCGCTGTGCAGCACCGACTTTGCACCCCCCCTGACCCAATCGCTAGCGCGTTTGCGCAAGATACCTCATAATGGGGACACTTTGTGCTGTTTTGAAAGATGTTTAGATATGGCTATAGATTTTTACGGAGCGCGGGCCTACGTATTGTTACGCCTGAAACAAGAATTACCCGCCACTTTGTTTTACCACTCGTTACAACACACCCGTGATGACGTGGCCCCGGCTGCCCTGCACATCGCCCGGCGTATGGACGTCAACGGCGACGACTTGTTGCTGGTGCGCACGGCCGCGCTATTTCATGACATCGGCTACCTGGTGCAACGTGAGCAGCACGAAGCCATTGGCGTCGACATGTGTCAACGGGTGTTGCCCGGTTTCGGCTATTCAAGTGGCCAGATCGGGAAAATCGCCGGCATGATTATGGCCACACGCCTGCCCCAGTCTCCCCGTGACACGCTCGAAGCGATTGTGGCCGACGCTGACCTCGACTCGCTCGGGCGGACAGACTTTTTGCGCACAAGCCTCAACTTACGGCGCGAACTGGCCGAACAGGGCATCGTCCGCACCGACGAAGAATGGTTCGCCGGCCAGCGCGAGTTCCTCCGCGGGCACACCTATTTCACCCGTGCTGCGCGTGTACTGCGTGATGATGGCAAGCAACGCAACATTGCCCTGCTTGACATGTTGCTGGCCGAACTCCGGACTTCGCTGACACCGCCGCGTTGACCGTAGTAAGTCCAACCGCAATGTGCAATCGCCCAGTTTCTGGTAGAATATAATCTGAATTTTATAAAGGAGAGGAAACGACCAGTGTCGCAGACCAACATGGTTATTATTGTGGGTGCGGGGCCGGCGGGGTTATCTTTAGGATTGCTACTTGCCCAGAATAATATTAACGTAACTATCTTCGAAGCCCTGCCGCAGCTCAATCCCCAGAATCGCGCCAGCACCTTTCACCCCCCGGTGATTGAACGCTTCGCCGCGTGGGGGGTGTGGGATGACATCGCGGCCGACGCCGAAAAAGTCCACAGCATTCAATACTATCGCCGCCGCGGCCTTGAACTGGTCGCGTCATTTGACTTTGGCCTGCTCAAAGACGACACAGCCTACCCCTACCGCATCCATTATCCGCAGCAAATGTTGACGCAGGTGCTGGCCGACCATTTCCATGCGGCGGGTGGGACCATTGAATTTGGGCACCGTATGGTGGAAATTCTTGACATGGGCGACCACATTCAAGCCACCTTTGAGCGTAACAACCGCCATAAACGCACCGTGCGCGGTGAGCTGGTGTGTGCTGCCGACGGGGCCCGCAGCGCTGTGCGCAATCTGCTGGACGTGAGCTTTGACGGGCGCAGCGAAGACGACCGATTTTTGCTGATTAGCAGCGACACACATCTGGACGCGCACCTGCCAGCGTTGGCCCCGGTCGCGTATATTTTTGACCCGGATGAATGGGTGATTGTACAGCGTTTGCAGGGTGGCACGCGCTTTACGTTTCGCCTGCGCCCCGACGAAGACGTTGACGACGTTCGCGAGACGGGCAGTGTGTATCGGCGGGTGGAACGTTTCGTGCCAGCTTTGTCGCACAACCTGCGCAGCATTGCGACCTACACTGTTCAGCAGCGTGTAGCGAGCGATTTTCGTCAGGGGCGGGCCATATTATTGGGTGATGCCGCCCACGTCCATAACCCTATCGGCGGGAAGGGGCTTAACAGTGGCTTACTGGACGCTGATATGCTCGCGCCGCTGATTGTCGAGGTGTTGCGCGACCGTCGCCCGCTGCAAACACTGGACACCTACACGACCCATCGTCGGCAAGACGCCCTGCAAAATGTCCAGCCGCCAGACGCCGCCGCCTATGCCGACATGACCGCCGCTGCCCACCACGCCATCGCCCAACGTGACGACCACTTGCAACAGACTGCCAGCGATGCAAACGCCGCGCGGGAGTATCTGCTGCGTCTTTCAATGCTAGAGGAGCGTCTGTAGGGTTGGACGAACCTGAAACGCAAGCGGCTGCCTTTTGCCCGTTCGCATTCAACCGCCTTTGTGCTACTATGCACAAGACCCGTCCGTGCCGACCGATGTCGCCTGTGGAAGCCGTGCAACACACCCATGCAGCACACCTTTTTGCAAGCCTTTGACCTTGTTTTCAGCTACAGCCGCCACGACACCCAACCCGGGCAGCGTCTGCAAGCTGAATTGAACGCCGCAGGTATGCCAAGCTGGACCGGGGACTATTTGCGCCGCGAGAGTGACTACTGGCATAGCTCGGTTGAACAGGCCCTGCAACACTGCGGCACACTGCTGGTGCTATTGACCGACCACACCCCCACCGACCGCGCAGTGCTGGCCACCGTTCGGCTGGCATTCAAAACCGGGGCTACGATCATCCCCGTATGGCTGAGCGGCACTGAAAGCAGCGCCATTCCGCCCAGCTTACGTCAATTACCGCGTGTGGACCTCCGCGCCGCCGCCAGCGACAACACCCCCTTGCTAACCGATGCCCTCCGCGCTGCATTGCGCCGCCCCACCCCCGACCCAACCATTGATCTGCACCCCGCCGACCCGCGTGACCAGTTGCGTCTGCTGCTGTGGTCATTGCGCAAGCCGCAAACCGTGCTGGATGTTCAACGGCAGGGCAATGTGGCGCTCCTGCGACGCACCGCGGGGTGGTTGGCGGCCAGCCTTGTTGCCCTTTATTTCGGCATAGAACTATTGATGGATGCGCTCGGTGGGTTGCGCCCACAACTCGTGCTGGGGGTGCTGTTTGTGGCGGGGTTGTGGTGGCTGCTCGGCACACGACAACGCAGCGCCCTCCGCATAGCCTCTTATCGCTGGTCTGCAATTGGGGCCGCGATCGGTACAACGGTGCTGATTCCGCTGGTGCTGGCGTTTATGCATGTTGACCGCATCGCCGCGCCGGACGTTGGCCTGTTGTTGATGCCGGTCTTTATGCTGGGGGTGGGGGGCTTTGCGCTGGCAGTGCTGGAAACCTATCAGGTGCGCGGCCTGTTGCTGCCCTTCGTCACCTTTGCCAACACGGCCAGCTTTGCGCTGAGTACCACGCAGAGCCTCGCCAGCAGTTTGGCCCGCGCCATCAACAACGAACTGGGCACCATCGCCGCGCTGACGGGGATCGCCGCCACGGTCAGCATTATGTCGATCATTGTACTCTATGCGTTGAGCTTTCTGCTGGCTGAAGACATGATTAACGCCATCTACACCCGCAGTCGCCCGGCACGGCTGGCCGGGGTGGTGTTGACGGTGCTGCCGCTGACCTATGCCTTTGTGGTGCTGGTGGAATTGTTTTGAACCAGCCCCCGGCCCCGGCACCGCTCAACCGTCGCCGCGTGTATAGCTATTTGCGCGTGCTGTACTGGTGCTTTGTTGAGCCACGCACGATGTACGCCTATCGTCACCACTATGGGCAGGCAGACTTGCAATATATCGGCATCTGGTTGACGCCGCTGTTTTTGTGGATTCCGCTGCTCATCCCCGCCATAAGCATGTTATTTGGGCTGGTAGACCTGAACCCCACCGTCTCGACCATATTTCTGTTGTCGTTTTCGTCGGGGGTGTGGTATCTCTACGCCCGCGCCGACCTTTCCGGGGCGTTATTGGGCATCTTGTTTTTCCACGTCCACCTTATCGACAAAAGCGCAGTTGATGTGAACCTCGGCGTGGGGTTGCTTGCCCAATTCGCGCTGATTGCGGCTTATTCAACGGCCGTGGTGGTCGGTAATGCCACCGTGAATCCGGGCTCACCGATCAGCGTGTTTATTGTGGTGCTGGCCGGGGTGGGGACATGGGTAGCGTGGCATGTTGGCGGGGCGGGCTTTGCGACGGGCTTGCTGCTGGGTGCATTTTTCAGCGCGGTGTGGGCGCCTTTCGTAATGGAAACAGGCTGGCATTTACGCCACATTTACCGCGAGCCGCAACGCACCTCGTTTATGCCGATGGTGGCCGCACTCATCACGGCGGCGTCGGTGGGGGCGCTGGTATGGCTGTTCTGGCTGGGCGGCTGGCGTGTATGGTCGGCCCGCTAAACCAATTCACTAATAACAAGTTCGCGACAATCGCTGTGTTGCGGGAGGGTATGCCGTCTGCGACGTCAACACCTCCCCTACGACAGGTTTTCGGCTTGCCGATGGGTTTTGTAGGGACTGTGTTGGCTTCCGAAGGAAGACATACCTGTCCATTATATGGTTGTTGATCGCCCGAATTTGGCATAACTGATAGGAGAAAACCCCGATGACCACCCTCAAACTAACGATCACCCAATTGAACAGCGAAACGCCCGACGCCCTGCACCATGACTGGGCCGCGCTTTGTGAACACACCGCCGCGCACCGCCCCGACCTTGTGCTGTTGCCAGAAATGCCGTTCTTCCGCTGGCTACCGGCCACGCCACGCTTCAACCCTTACCAGTGGCGCGAGTCGATGACGGTGCATGACGAGTGGGTGCTGCGCCTGCCAGAACTCAACGCCGCTGCTGTAGCGCTGACGATCCCTACCTGGCCGGACGACGGCCTGCGTCAAAATGTGGGGGTACTGTGGACAGCGGAAACAGGCACCGTGCAGCCGCTACACGCCAAAGTGTTTTTGCCAGAGGAAGCAGGGGTCTGGGAACAGACGTGGTACATGCCCGGCCCGGCCGAGTTTGCCCCGGCGCAGTGTGGCCCGGCGTGCATCGGCTTCACGATTTGCAGCGAAATCTGGTTTCCGAGCGCGGCAGACAGGTATGGTCAGCAGGGCGCACAGGTGTTGCTCTCGCCACGTGCCACAGAAGGCGCCACATTCGGCAAATGGCAGGCGGCTGGCATCACGAATGCGGTCATCAGCGGGGCGTTTCATGCCTCCAGCAACCGGGCCGGCGCGACAGCAGCGGGCTCGGCGTTTGGTGGTGGCGGCTGGCTGATTGACCCCGACGGTGCGGTGTTGGCGGTCACGTCTGAAGACACGCCATTCATCACCACACCGTTGACACTTGCGCAGGCCGACACCGACCGCGCCCGCTACCCGCGCTACATTCCGCGTTAGGGCGTGACTTTACGCACCCAGCCATAGGGATCATCTTGCTTGCCATATTGAATCCCGGTCAGGTTCTGGTAGAGGCTGCGGGTCAGTTCCCCGACGCTGCCATCCCCGATTTGATAGGTGTTGTCGTCGGTGACGAGGTGCGAAATCGCGGTCACAACGGCGGCCGTGCCACATGCAAAAATCTCGGTCACGCTGCCATCTTTTAGCCCGGCGACGACCTCACTGAACTTGAGCGATTCTTCGCGGACCTCGATTGCTTCTTGCGCAAGTTGAAGGATGCTGCGCCGTGTGACGCCGTTGAGGATGGTATCGCTAATCGGGGGGGTGTAGAGGACGCCATCTTTCAGCACAAAGACGTTCATGCCGCCGAGTTCCTCTATCGTGTCATGATCGACCGCCGAGAGCCACAACACCTGCCCGCAACTCTTTTCTTGCGCGACACCCTGCACATATAACGACGCGGCATAGTTGCCCCCCGTTTTCGCAGCCCCGATACCGCCCGGCGCAGCGCGAATATAGTCCCGCGTGACGAAGACTTTCACGGCCCCCGGTGGGTTGGTCACATCTTTGAAGTAAGAGCCGACGGGACTGGTAATCACGTAGAGTTCATATTCTTCGGCGGGCGCAACCTTAATCAATTTTTGCGTGGCGATCATCACCGGGCGGATATAGAGGCTACCCGGTGCAGGCGGCACCCATGCGGCGTCAGTGGCCACGAGTTCAAGGATGGCGTCCAGTAAGAAGTCGGGGTCAAAGCGCGGCATACACAGCCGATCCGCAGAGAGGTTCATGCGTGCCATGTTTTTGTCGGGGCGAAAGAGGGCGATGCTGCCGTCCGGGTGGCGATAGGCTTTGAGGCCTTCAAAAATCGTCTGGGCATAGTGAAAGACCATCGCGGCGGGGTGCAGCTCAAAGTGGGTGAGGGGTTCAATGCGGGCGTTGTGCCATGCGCCTTCGTAATAGGACATGCGGAACATATGCGGCGCATAGACCGAACCGAAGCCGAGTTCGTCGAAGCTGATGTCGGTGGGTGCCTGCGGGTTGGTGTTACGTAGCAGTTGCATGGGGAGGGTTTCCTTTACAGTTAAAATCATTTTCGCGTGTAATTGTCTTCTTCTAAGTATAGTGCAAAATAGGGGGAGGCGGTATGTATGGCGGGGATGTGGGGGCATTCGACACCGGGGGCAGCTCAGAGCCGGGCCATGATGGTTTTTCGATAAGTGACCGACGAATAAGATAGTCTGTGTATCTGGTGTTGCGGCGGCGGCAACCATTACGCAACCGACCCCAATTGGCCCTGCGCTATTGATCTACCGTCAATTTCGCCTCATGCGCAGGTATAATAACCCGCACATTGCATCCCGGCTTGAACCTACAGGAGAACCTTATGCGCCAACGCCTGCTGATAACCCTCGCTGCCCTGATGGTGGTGCTACTTGCCACCCCCGCGCCCACCCCGACCCCCGTCACCGCACAGGATGATGGTGGCTGGTCGCTCTATATGCTTGATGCTGACCAGCGCCAGCTCATCGCCGTAGACCAGCGCGGCAACGCCACCCCACGACCGCTGCCCGTTGGCGATAATACCTTCGTCGGGCCCGGCGACCTCGCCATCAGCCCCGCCGGGGACCGGGTCGCTTTCACCGCCTTCACCTACAACACCGATGGCACCGCCACGCAAACCCTCACCGTGCAAGACCTGACCACCGACGCGCTACTGTTCGCCCGTGATTTCGCTGATATTGAAGACTTCCGTGCCTCTGCCTTTGACCCGGCCGGGGAGCGCGTGGTGCTGGGGGTGGTCAATCAGCTTTTTGTGGGGCAAGCTGACGCCGGGGACGGGCCGTTGTGGTCGCTGCTGGTGCTGGACGCGCAATCTGGCGACACCCTCGCCCGTTTAGACAGTAACGCCGCCGCCGTCGAAGCGCTGCCCGACCGCCTGCCAGACATCGCCTATATGCCGCTCGCCGTAGACTTCAGTGGCGACACCCTCGCCATTACGCAGGTGCCGTGGATTGGGGCCGGCATTGACGAAACCTTTGGCTTTGAATGGGACATCAGCGCCGGCGACGAGGCCGTGACCGACGCGCCACGCTTCGCCAGCAGCATCCTCACCCGCAACACCGCCACGGGCGAAATCGCGCAGATTATGCTTGACACCGAGGCCCCAACCGCTGCCGCCAATATGCCGATGTTACCCTTTAACGCCGTAGAAATTGTGCGGGACGGTGCGCGCCGGGTGGTGTTCCGCAGCGCAGAAAGTATCGTGCTGGATGTACGCTTCATTGCCAACGGGGAACGGCTGGCCATCCAACTATTGCAGGGTGACCGCAGCAGCCAGCGCACCAAATGGGTTGTGCTGGATCGTGACGGTACCATCCGCGATTTGACGACTTTTGCCGAGAATGTCTTCACCGAAATTCGCCCGGCCCCGAATGGCTTTGTCACGCTGACGACCACCTACCCGCCCGGCTTTACAGACCCGCCCGAGGTGCTGTTGACCTATGGCGGCGACGGGCAGCCAGTCACGTTATGGGAAGGCAGCGGCGATTATTACAGCATCGTTTGGACTGCACCGCATCCTGATGACGGGTTTGCGCCATTCGCGGCGGCAGAGTGACAGGTGACACATCACCGCATGTAGCGCGTATGCAGCGCTAACAGCAACGATTCGGCATCCATCGGCAGGGTGGCGTCCGCGTCGATGCTAATGGTGCAGGTTGTCATGAGCCAGTCGGTGTGTTCACGGATTTCGCCCGTTGTGGCTTTACTTTGCATGATCGCCCGGCACGCCAGTTGGGCCTGCTCAAAGTCACCTTTGCACCACGCCAGCGCTGCCAGCCCCAGCAACAGGTACAGGCGATATTCAGCCCCGGGCTGGACTGCGCCCTGATGGTAAATGCGAAATAACAGCGCCAGTACGCGCACTGCGGCGTCTTCATCGGAAGCCAACGCATGGGCCAGCGGCGCATACATCAGCACGTGAAAACGGTCTGAATCTGCTATGCCCTCGGCAATGGCTTGCTCCAGTTGGGTATATAACGCGGCGGCTTGCGGCGCGTCACCTGTGCGCAACGCCAGCAGCGCGGCGTAATGGTCCAGATAACGGTTTAGCCCCTGCCCGGGGTCGTTAGCCAGCAGCAGGCGCGCCGTGTCGATGTGTTCCTGAGCAGCGGCGTAATTGTGCAGGTGAATGTTGGCCTGAATCGCGCGGAGATGCGTGGGAGCCTGCCACATCAGCAGCCCCTGTTGCTGCATGTAGTCAATCACCTGTTCACTGAGCCGCAACGCCTCCGCAAAATTACCCAGCGCCAGATATGATTCCGCGAGGTTCCCCAGCGCGACGTGCTGAATGTTGGGAAAGCCGGCCTTTTTATAGAGGGTGACGGCTTGCTGCTGGTGCTGAACCGCTTCGGCATATTGGCCTTCTAACCACAACATTTCGGCCATCATGCCCAACGAGCGGGCCAACAGATAGCTGTCGCTGCTGCGCAGGGAGAGTTGATAGGCGCTGTGGCAGTAGTTATGCGCGCTGGCAAAATTGGAGTTGCGCATATGCGTGTGGGCAATCATGAGATTGAGTTCGACCTGTGCGGGGGTGTTCTTGAGTCCAATCGCGATGTTTAACGCTTTTTGCCACAGCGCGAGCCGTTGTTGCACCTGCCCGCTGCCATAATAGAGGTTACCCAGCGTATGGAGTAATTGCATACGGGCGGTGGCGGCGCTGTCGGGCACGGTGGCGAGGACGTCTTCAACGCGGCGGGTGACATCGCTCACATCAGCAAGGCGGTTTTTGCGTTCTCGTGCCCATTGCACCAGCAACTTCGCGGCGGCATCCCATTCACCGGCTTGCAGATAATGATCAATTATTTGTTGTTGCAAGTCCTCGTCAAGCTGGCTGGTGGCAGATTTTGGGGCGGCCTGCTGTGCGTCAGTTCTGGGGGAATACCCGACGGGGGCGTTGGAAAACAAAGACGGTTCCGGGGGCGGGCTCTCGGTGTTGAGCGTGATGAGCGCATCAGCGACCATCCGGTGCAGGCGGGCCCGTTCTTCTGGCATCAGCCCGGCGAGTATCCCCTCGCGCAGCTTGTCGTGGGCAAACTGCCATTTCCCGTCCTGATTGGTGAGGATAGCCGCGTTCATCCCGGCGTTGATCCACAGCGGAAACTTGACCACGTGGTCATAGTGGCGCAAAATATCGAAATTGACGTCGCGCCCCGCCACCGCTGCCAGCCGCATTAACGGTTGATAGTCCAGCGGCAGACGGGCCACGCGCCGTTGTGCCAGTTCCATAATACCCTGTGTATAGATGTCGTGGGGCAGGTCGGCTTCGTCAAGGTCGTCCAAACGGCGGCTGCGCTGGCTGAGGTCTTGCAAAATTTCGATGGCAAAGGTGATGTTGCCTTCACTTTCGCGCTCAAGCATGGTGACCACGGCCTCGGCGGCCCCCGGTTTGCCAAGCATAGAGCGGCTCAGCGCGGCCAGCTCGGCGCGGGTGAAGCGTTCAAGTTTAATCTGTTCGCTGCGGTGCAAATTGCCGTAGAGGTAGGGCGCTTCGTCAGTGCGATAGCTGCCAAGCACCATCAGCGGCAAGGCTGGGGCCAGCGCGGTGATTTCACGGATGAGGCCGCCCTCAAAGCCCATCCATTGCAGGTCTTCAAGAATCAGCAGCGTTGGGCGCTGCATGCGCTTGAGTACATCAAGGATCAATGCCTGCACCCGGAAGGCGGCCATGCTGAAGGGGTCGCCCGGCGTTTCGACGGCATAGCCGACAATGCGGTCAATTTCGGGCACCAGATGTTTGAGGTCGCGGGCTTCGTGGCTGTCAATGCCGAGCGTCAATAACAAGGGCGGTAAAAAGCCTTTGCTGAGCGGAAAGTCACTGCTATCGGCTTCGGTGGCGCGGCTGCGGGCGACCTGCACACCACGCACCAGCGCTTGCACACGCACTTCCTCTAGCAGGCGCGATTTCCCCACGCCAGACTCACCGCCGACGAGCCATGTGCCCCCCATTGCGCCATTGCTGAGCGCGCGCAGGGAAACCGTAAGCTGTTCCAGTTCGGTTTTGCGCCCAACGAAGCGTGCCGCCCGCAAAAAGCCCCGGCGCACCGCATCGCTCTCATGAATAGGGGCAATATCCAGCGCTTCGCAGAACATATCCAGCACGTCATAGGGGTCAAGCTGGCGCTCACTCGGGTTACGGCTAAAAAGACGTTGCAACACGGCGACAAAGCGCTCGGCCCGTTGTATGGCGCTCAGGCCCTGTGGCTCGTCTCCGTAGGGCGCGGTGGGGCGCACCACACGCAATTGGGGCGGTTCTAGCGTGGGGCTGGGCGTGTTTTCGGCGTAGTCAGCGGCTTGCAAGCCATCGGTGACAATACTGGTTACCAGATCGAAGTCGGGGGTGTGCAGCAAAATGCGGTTGATGGTGTCGTTCACGGTGCGGCTGTCGAAGGGGTGGTGCCCGGTCAACGCTTCATAGACGATCACCGCCAGCGCGAACAGGTCTGCGGCGGGGGTAGACACCTGGCCACGCAGGATTTCGGGGGCCATGTACAGCACAGTACCCATTGCGTCAGTCCGTTGGGCGTCAACGGTGGTCGCCAGCCCAAAGTCAACGACATGCACCTGTCCATCTTTCGTGACAAGGACGTTACTGGGTTTGAGGTCGCGGTGCAACACGCCCTGCCGATGTAAATAGGCCATCGCTTGCAGCAATTGCATCATCAGGTCGAGCTTACCAAAAAAGCCGCGCGGTGCGGCAGCGGCGAGGAAGTCTTGCGGTTTGGGGAGTAGTGCCATGGTGAAGAAGGGTTGCTGCATGCGGTCGAAGCCATAGTCCAGCACGCGCACAATGTTGGGGTGGTGCAGCGCGGCGAGGGTTTGAAATTCACGGGCCAGCGCTTCGCGGTGTTCAACATCGTCAAAGATGGCCATTTCAACTCGCTTGAGCGCGATATGTGCCCCGGTCAGCCGATCCTGGGCACGGTGTACGCTGCCCATGCTGCCCCGCCCGAGTGCTTCTAGCAATTCATACCGCTGCATGGCTGTGTGCCTCCGCAAGTCCTCAAAAAAGAGTGAGATTTTTCACTGTTAACCTATGTGAGGCTAGCATAGCACACCGCCTGTTCGTTGGCGAGTAGTTAACGAGAGGTTTGACGATGCACAGCGTACACGGACGACTTTTTGCGGGATCGCCTGTAGGATGCGTGTGCAAAACCTGTTTTTCGTATCGTACCGTTCATACCCCGCACTGAAGTCCGCCTGACCGCAACACCGGGCCCCGTTTTTCCGCATCGTGACGGGCGCTTCACCGAGCGGGTGGGCTTTAGCCCTGTCCGCGCGCACCACTTGCATAGGCCCGTGCTTTAGCGCGGGGAAAAAGGGCATTTTCGAGTTTCGCACCAGCATCCTGTTGGGTGTCCCTACAAACGGCGTCATTATACGATTCATCGGTCAATTTCCGAAAAACCAGCAGTGCGGGGAAAATCAAAGCATTAAGAAAAACTAAAAGACCCGTTGCGTTGATGTCTCGTCTGCTGCAAACGGATCTCGTTAATCTTTACACGTCCTTAGTATACAGAAATTCCCTGTAAAGTTAAAGAGTCGTTAAATGCAATTAGCCTTTTACCCACCCAGCCGCGTGAGTTCGGCGCGGGCCTCAACGTAATTCGGGTTGCGCTGCACCGCCACCCGGAAGTTTGCCCGTGCGCGTTCGAGGTTGCCCAGCCCTTCATACGCCAGCCCGGCGTAGAAATACATCTCCTCAATATCGGGTTCAACGGTGATCGTCGCCCGCACCAGATCAAGCGCGTCCTGATAGCGTCCCGCCTGAATATAGGCGTCCAGCGCTTCGAAACGATACCAGAAGAAACGCCACGGCAGGCCGAGTTCCCGCGCGCGGTCAAAATTGGTAGCGGCTTCGTCCACCTCACCGAGCAGCAGTTGCGCCGAAGCAAGGTTATACAGCGCGAACACGTCGGCATAGGTTTCGCGGTCGGCTAGCGCCTGTTGGCGTGTGTTTTCGGCGTTGGCGAGTGCGTCCCAGTCGTTACCGAGCAGGGCGGCGACCTGTTCTTGCTGGTCGGGGCGGTAGATCACGAGATAGTCGCGGTTGAAGTGTCGCCAGCGGGCATCGAGGTCGTAATAGGGCAGCCGCAAGCCGAGGTCGTCCGGGCCATTGCCGTTTAACGGATCGTAGACGTACATCACTTCACGCGGATAGGCTTCATATCCCATCGCAACGCGGTTGTGGCTGTACCAGGTGCCGTACTCGTCGCCAGTGAGGTAGTAGGCCGTTTCAATCAACACGGGGAAGCCGGCCGCGATCAGGCGTTCGAGCAATTCCGGCGTGCCACCATAGCGAATCACACCCGTCATGCCGTGTTGCTCGACAAAATGTACCATCTCCTCAAGCCGCACAGAGACGTCTTCGGGGTGGGGGTTCAAAAAGCGGGCGACGTCGGTGTGTGAGCCGCCGAAGTCGAAGCCGGAGAGTTGAATGCGCAGCGCCGCCGCCGAACAGCGGTTATAGAGTTGCCAGTGCTGCTCAATGCCATCAATCCAGAAGGCGTCGGGGTGGGGGGATGTCGGGGTGTCGCCGCCATCCTGCGCATGGACAATGGGCGCAGCGGCCAGCAACACCACACACGTCAGCAGCACGGCATTACGTAGGAACGCGGTCAGGTGGGTCAGGGTCATCAGGTGTAGGCCTCGTTTCAATTGATGCGCGTTCAATTATAGCGCATGCGGCACCAGCACGGCACCCACCGCCACCCCGACGGCAGGACTTTTGCAAAGTCAGATAAAGATGATGAACTGAGGTAACCATGCCGCAACCGCAACATCTTTTCGATGGGACAATGGGGGACGCAGTGCAGGATACGGGTGCAACCGCTAAAACTTGAACACTGTGCCTGATTTTTTGGTCGCCCGTTGTGTCACGGACATCCCGTTGGATGTCCCTACCACCGCATCACCATGCCATTCGTAGGGACGGGCAACGGCCCGTCCGAGAACCTGTTGATGGGCGTGCATTCGCGCCGCGCGCTAGCGCCGCCTCTACAGCACCCTCTCGTGAAGCCGACAATGCGTAGTGTGGCGGCCCGTCTATTGCGGTTTAGAATTCCGGCGGCACCAGTTCAACGGCGGCGGTCATGTCGGTGGTCGTCGCGTTTTCATCAACCGTGACCGGGATGATGATCTCAGCGTCGTCCACAAAACACAGCGTTTCGTTGATCGCTTCGCACCAGTAGATTGTCAATTCACCCGTTAATGCTGACGCACCGGGGTTGAAGGTCAGCGGCACTTCTAGCGGCAGCGGGGGCGTGACTTCGGCAAAGCTAGCCCATGTGGCGTTGATGCCGACTGCGTTTGTGTCGCTACTGAGGCTGGCGGTGAGCGGGGCCTGCGCGTTGAGCTTGTAGCCGTCGGGCATATCGACGCGAATCGTCAGCGTGCCTTCACCGGGCGCAACGGTCTGCGGCGGCAATTCTACACGGATCGGGGCAAAGCCATCGAAGGTGGTCACGTCGCCCGCGCTGGTGTCCAGACTGTTGTTGTCGCTGGCAAACGCATCATTGAGGCGGTCAGCGTCACCCGTGTCAGCATCGTTCGCGCTGGTATCGTTCTGGGCGGCGGTATCGGTGGTATCGTCATCGTCGGCCGGGGCAAAAAGCGTGAGGGCGAGTACGCCACCGGCGAGGATCACGGCGATCACAACGGCAGGGATGAACAGTGGCTTCTGGGTGAGGGGGGTATTGGGTTGGTCTTGTTGCGCCATGCAGCGTCCTTTTCCACATTCTTCATAAGATTGTGCAACTATATACACGCGCTGACGGCGAACTTTCTTACGTGGTGGTGACGAAGGTCAACGAATTTGAACAATCAGCGGCCCCACTGCCCGCTTTCTGTATCGTGGTGACCCGAACCCGGTGTTGCAAAGGGTTAGACCGCAACCGCGTCAATATCATCAATGCACACGGTCTCAGCTAAACCCGGGCTGAGCTTGTCGAGGCAATGCAGGGCTTCGTCGGCGGTGTCGAAAATACAGGGGATATCTTGTGGCGTGGCGTGCTGTCGTTCAAAGCGGCGGACGTAGATGTGCGCAATGGGGCTGAGGCTAAAGGCCGTGCCCCCGGCAAAGTTGCGGTGCTGCAACAGATGGGCGAGTTGGTCGAGCGTGTCTTCGTCAACAATGCAGCCAAAACGCAGATCAGACAGGATATAAAACGGCGCGGCGGCGGCTTCTAACCTGGCCCGAAGCTGTTGCAAAAACAGCGCATACGTACTGTCGCCGGGTGTGGGGCTGCTATACCAGCGAATGAGTAAGAGCTGACTGTGCGGAAACTGCATTGAAAATTCCATACCGTTCTTATTTGCTCCCGGTGTCTTGATCTGATTTTGTGATCTTTTTCTTGACAATTTGTGAACAAATGTTTCACGTCTATTTTTAGTATACTCCCCTCTCGTCAATTTTTGGCAAGATTTCACAAATTTTTCGTTTACGAAACGACAATTATAGGCTATGGTTTAAGCTATTAACGTTGAGTAAACGCATTGAGGTGCGTGTATGCAACTTGCGAAAATCACCATTGTCACAACCAATACACCGGCAATGATCCAATTCTATAACGCGGTCTTTTCAGCAGGCTTGCAGTCCACCGCCGCCTTCGGCACAGAGGTCTATCGTGGGCGTATCGCGGGGATGGACTTCATGTTATGCCCCAACGCCGTGGTCGGTATTCAGGCGCAGAAGAACCGCCAGCAACTCCGGTTCCGGGTGCCCAACCTTGAAACCCTCGCGGAACGGATTGTGCGCTATGGTGGCAGCCTGTCTACTTCGATTGAAATGGAAAGCGACGGCAGTCTCTACGTGGCCGGGCGCGACCCCGATGGCAACACGATTGAGTTTGTACAACCGTCTGCAAATGCGTTGATGTAGTGCCTGCACAAAATGAGGATGGCCCCATGACCCCTGCATTATCCCTGCTCACCCATCGGACCCGGCTGCTTGTATTGGCGGGTATCGTTATGCTGTTGGTCGCCTTGCCTGCACCAACCCCCCCGGCCAGCGCACAATCTGGCGAGGCCCTGCCGGCTATCACGTTTCTAGATGACTGCCAGTTTGACCCCAGCGGCGAGTTGTCTTTCTTGCTCCCCAGCGACGAAATTCCCGGTGAAACGGTCGAATGTGGGGTGCTGGAAACCTTCGAAGACCCCTTCGACCCCGACAGCAACATCATCACCATTGCCTTTGTGGTGCTGTTTGCTGAAGGTGAGCCGACCGACGACCCGGTGATCTATCTGGAAGGTGGGCCGGGGGGTAGCGGCGTCCTCACCACTGATTCGTGGGTGAACCACCCGCTGCGCGCCACCTATGACATCATTCTGGTCGATCAACGCGGCACGGGCTATTCAACGCCATCACTGAGTTGTGAACTGGTGCCAGCAGCGGTCGAGGCTGAGGACGATATTGCTTACTTCGAGGCCTGCGCGGCGTCTTTGCGCGACCGGGGCGTTGATTTCGGCACCTATAACACCATCAACAACGGCACCGACATCGCCTATCTGATTCAGGAATTGCAGGTCGAATACGGCTATGGCGCGGTGAATCTGCTCGGCGGCTCCTATGGCACGCGGCTGGGGCTGGCGATGTTGCGCGACTGGCCCGAATTGGTCCGCAGCGCCGTGTTAGATGGCGTTTACCCGCCCGAACTGGATGCTTACGCCATCGACGCGCAACGCACCGTAGATGCTCTGCTCACCCTGACTGAGTATTGCGCCGCCGACGCTGATTGCAACACCGCTTTCCCTGACCTCGACGGTGCCCTGCTCGATGGCATTGAGGCACTGTACCTTGAGCCGTTCTACATCGAAGAAGACGACTATGATTACACCGGCTTTGACTTTGCGCTGTTGTTGTTCGATGCCATGTATGATCTGGGCGCAATTCCGTTTTTGCCAGCGGTGATTGATCTTGTGGCTGCGGGCGAATATGACGCTGCACTGGACCTGCTCTTTGAAGGGCCGCCGGGCTATGTCGATCCGCTCGAAGATATGCCAGACCCCTATGCCGACGCCGGTGACGCTGAGCTGGACGCCTTCTTTGAAACCTTCGACCTCATCACCAGTGCGGATGGTATGTTCATGCTGGTTGAATGCCAGGACGAAATCGCGTGGAGCAACGTGCAAGACGTGGACACCGACCTGCCCGACTTGCCAGATTTTTTGCCTGAAGACTTCAGCTTTGATCTGTTCGACCAGTCCGCGAGTATGTTCTTTGACTGCGACTTATGGCTGACACAGGCCGCCCCCGAACGTGAAAGCCAGCGTGTAGCGTCCGACGTGCCGACGTTGCTGCTCAGTGGGGGGCTGGACCCGATCACGCCGCCGGCCTATGGTGACAGTGCGCTGCAAGGGCTGTCGCGTGGGCAGCATGTGGTGGTGCCCTTCGCCGCACATGGCGTGATCGACGCAGGGCCGTGCCCGGTGCAGATCATGCTCGACTTCTACGCGGACCCGTCTGCGCCCGTTGATACCAGTTGCATCGCAGACATGGCGCTGGAGTTCTACGTGCCGTAAGTGGGTTGGGCGGTTCGAGTACCGACCAGTTTCCATTGCAGGCAAGCTAGCCGTTAGCAGGGGGCACCCCGTGGGGTGTTCCCTACAAACCCCGTTATCATGCGGTGTACCTACCCCCCAAACGCCTCGCCAAAAAACCGCGCCAGTTCCGCATACAAACGCCGCTTGTTTTCGCGTTTATAGACGCCGTGCCCTTCATCGTCAAAGGCCAGCGTGCCATATTCAACCGCGGCGGCTTGCAGCGCTTGTGTCACGGCGTTGACCTGCGCGGGGGTGACGTTGGTATCTTGCATCCCCTGAACAATCAGCACCGGGCCCTCGATATTGCCGACAAAATTGACGGGCGAGCGTTCATGATAGCGTTCGGGCACGTCGTCTGGCTTGCCACCGATCATTTCTTCGGAATAGGGGCGCAGGTCGGGGCGGGTGTTGTAGTAGTCGCTCACGAGGTCCGTCATGCCGCAGATGGGTGCCGCGGCCGCGACCGTCGCCGTGTCGAAGTGGGTGATAGCGTGCCACGATGAATAGCCGCCGTAGCTTGTCCCCGTCACCCCGACTTTGCCCGGCTGCGCAATCCCGGCGTCGATGAGGGCCTGTATCCCGGAGCGGATGTCTTCCTGTTCCAGGCCGCCCCACCCCGTTTCGATGATGGCCTGCCGAAATTCGAGCGAGAACCCCGTGCTGCCGCGATAGTTCGGCGCAAGGACGTTGAAACCCTGTTGCGTGAAATATTGAATGTCGGCGCGAATCATGTCCTGTACATGCGCGGTGGGGCCACCATGCACATGAATGATGGTGCCTTTCACCGTGTCGCCCTGCGCCCGGAACAACCACCCCTGCACCGGGAGTCCGTCCACCGATTGCCAGCGGAAATCCTCGGCGGGCGTAAAGTCGTCTGGCGTAAGGTCGGTTTGTTCCCACACGCCGGCAATGCTGGTCATCTGGCCGTTGGGGGCCAGCCGCACGAGGTCACGCGGTTGGGTGGCGCTATAGTGAATGCACAGCCAATCGCCCCCGTCATCGACCGGGCGCAGCGGGACGACGTTTCCGGGCGAGTCTGCAAAGCGCGATTCTTCCCCCGTTTCAGGGTCCAGCAGGATACCGATCAGCCGGGTGTCTACAATTTCATAGAGCAACAGCTTCTCCGTGCCACGCGGCGCATACAGCCCTTCGATGTTGCGGGCCGGGTCGTCCAGCAGCCAGCGCACCGTGCCATCGGCGCTATCCAGCACACCAATCTGGTAATGGGTGTTGGTTTCGACGCGCAGCGCAATATGCCGCGAGTCAGACATCCAGCGCCCGAAGCATTTTTTGTCGGTGCCGGGGTTGTAGACTTCACGGTCTGCGGTGCCGTCGCTGTTGACCATCCACAGATGACGGGCGGCGGGGTGGCTGTCGTTGCGGGTGTAGAGGACGCGGCGACCGTCGGGGCTGAGTTCCGGCTCAAAGAAGCACGGGCGTTCGGGGTGGGTCAGGGCGGTGCGTTCGCCCATCTGCAGGTCGTGGCGGATGACCTGATAGGTGTCGGTGGTGGTGTCTTCGTCGCGATGGTGGTCGGTGTCGGGGGCGTCGGTGGGGTCAATGTTGGCGCTGTAGAACAACAGGTCTTTGGTGGGGTGCATTTCGCCGCCCCATGTGAAGTGGCGCGGGTCTGGCTCCGTCAGCCGGACGGGGCGCATCGGCTCGTCAATGCTGACCATAAAGAGTTGAAAGCGCTCGTCACCGTCGTTGTCCTGCGCAATGATGACCGCCCGTTCGCGCGGGTGCCATCCCCACAGGTGCGGCTGCTGATCGTCCCCGGTCAGCCGACGCGGGGGCTGGCTGCCGTCGGTCGGGGCGGCGTAGATCGTCGTGGTGGGGTGTGGCCCGGCAAGTTCCCACGCGGCCCATTGCCCATCGTGCGAAATTTCGGCGCTGTAGACCGTCGGCAGGCGCAACAGCGCGTCGAGGGTGTCCATGAGTCGGGGTATCTCCTTAGCTATCGGTAAAAGTTCAGCAACGTGTAGTGCATTGTGCCACGGAATGGTAGGATTTAGCCAGCACATAGCAAGTGCAAACCACATTCGAGCAATAGAGGAGTACTGGATTATGGCAAAACGTGTTGAACTGGGACAGGTGGGTGAATTCCCCGCCGGGAAATTGACCAACAAGAACATTGAGGGCAAGAATATTCTGGTCTATGTCTCCAATGATGGCATCTGTGCCGTGGAAAATCGCTGCCCACACTGGGGCGTGCCAATGACCAACGGCAAGGTGATTGAAGGTGCCGACGGGCCACAGGTGCAATGTCCGCTGCATAACTCGAAGTTTGATCTGTGTTCGGGCAAGAATACCGAATGGGTGACGGGTTTTGGTGGGACGAAACTGCCCGGTTTCATGACGGGGCTGATGAAGATTGGCAACCGCGACCCGCAAGACATCGCCGCCTACCCGGTCGAGGAAGAAGACGGCAAGCTGTTCATCATGTTAGCGGATGAGGAAGCGCAAGCCGAGGCGTAGCGGTGTGCTGACCCGAAACGCAGAAAGCATGCGGCACGCTTACCAAACCCATCAGTCCTGTCTGACCACACCATGCTAGCCCCGTCCTTCAGTGCGGGGCCTGAACCTATTGTGGACGGATCACGAGCAGGCGGCCGTTATCATCCGTTGCGGCGAAGAAGCGGCCGTCCGGGCTGACCCGCACCGACCACGCCTGCGCACCAACCCCAATTTCCTCCACGCCCAGCAAACCGCCCGTCATGTTGTTGTAAAAGGCAATCTGCCCCGGCCCCGCTGCGACCGCAACCACCGACCCGTCGTGGCTTAAATCGAGGCTCCACACCTCGGAGGTTGCCGCATTCACGAACTGCATCGCAAACAGCGTTTCGCTATCAAACACGATCACATCGCCGCCCACTGTGCCGACTGCCAGAATGCTCCCGTCGGCGCTGTAGCGGAAGTTGGTGAGCGTCTGGTTGTTCGGCAGCACGAGCGCATTGGTTTCGCGCCCGGTGGTGATGTCCCAGAAGGCCAGCCGCCCATCCTGACCGCCCGAAACGACCTGTTGACCGTCCGGGGTAAAGCGCACCGCCCACGCGATACCCTCATGCGCGGTGAAGGCGTTGAGTTCGGCCCCGCTGCGCACATCGAACAGCCGCACCATGCCATCAGCATAACTGGCTGCCAGCAGACGGTCGTCCAGCCCGAAGGCCAGCCCAAACACGTCGGCGTCGGTGGGGGTGGGCATGGTCTGCAAGAGGGTGCCATCGCTGGGCCGCCAGATACGGATTTCCCCGTCTTCGCTACCCGTGGCCACTACATCCGCGTTACGCGCCCACGCCACCCGGCTAACATCTTCGGTGTGGCCGGTCAGGATACGTAAAATGCCTGCTCCCTCGCCGAGGCGCACAATGTAGGCGTTATCATTGGCTCCTCCGACAATGGCCGCATTTCCGGCCGCGTTAAAGTCCACATCCCAGGCGTCTGTCGGGGTGCCGTTTTCCATGACGATAGGCAGGATATTTATGTCAAACTGCCCGCTGAATGCCGTAGCGCTCACAGCGGCGGGGTTGCTCTCAAATTGTGCAGGCACACCCGGTTGTGTGGTTTCTGGCAACAGCGTCAGTGAACCATCGTCAAAGCCAGCCAGCAGCCCCGCGTTGATATAGCCTACGTTGTCGTCTCCGTCAAGCTCGATACCAAGCCAGAGCGATGTCGCATCGCCCACGCTGACCTGTACCCGCTCCACGACTTCAACAACGGTGCCGTTGGGTAGATAGGTCAGAATATTGGCCCCAATGCCCGGCGCAGCCCGGACGGGGGCGGCGTCTCCCCCGGCGAGTACGGTGGCGTTCACGGTGGCGGCGACCTCGGTCGGGGTCGGCGCGTCGGTGGGGGTGTTGCTGGGCGTCATCGTGGGTTCAGCCGTTGCAGTATGTGTGAAGGTGGCGGTGGGCTCATCCGTCGGCGTCAATGTCGGCGCGTCGGTGGGTTCGTCCGTCGGCGTTAGTGTTGGTTCATTGGTGGCGGTCGGTTCATCAGTGGGTTCGTCGGTGGCGTCGGTCGTGTCCACAGCGGCGGCCTCAGTTGGCGTGGCGGTGGGTGGCGCGTCGGGGTCCGGCACGGTGACGATTTTATCTGAGTTGGCTGACATGGCGAAGGTGTCTTGCAGCGTGAAGTTGCAGTCCGGGTTGGGCGGGTCGCCTTCAGGGTCGCTGACGGTGATAAGCAAGTCCCACGTCTGGTCGGCGTCAAGCTGGCGCGTGGCAAACCCAAAGGCCCCAATGCGGAACGTCACCGAGATAGAATCGTCTTCAGAGCTTAGCGCAATGTCTACCTGCGAACAGGCCCCCTGGTTGGTGATTTCAAAACTAAAGCTGGGGCCGGGCGTTTGCGTTGGGGTGCGGGTGGGGGCCGGCGTCGGTGTGAGAAGATCAATCGGCGTCCTGGTGATGGTGTCTACAAGTTCAGTCGCGTTGAAGGCGGCCGTGGCGGTGCTGGCCTCGTCCGCTGCGGAAAGGGCCGCGGTGTCGCCATTATCACCGTTATCGTCACCATCCCCGCCGCTGGTGAAGACAAAGACGGCCCCCGCGCCCAGTGCCAGCAAAACCACGACCGCGACCAGCACCAACGGCAAATTGCGCCCACTGCCGCTATCACGAACGGGGCCGGCGTTCTGTGGCAGGGGGGTTCCGGTTGGGGGTGGCGCAGTAGACGGGGCCGGGGTATAGGCTCCGCTGGCGGGCGTCACAGTCGGGCCGTCGCGCAGCGGATCGGGCGTGGGGTTGGTGTTGGGCGCGTCGGGGAGCTGTTCCGTGCCGAAATTGCGTTCTTTGACCTGAAAAGTGAAGAAGCTGGTACGTTCGCGTCCTTCATCAGCAACGGCGGCCTCAAATTCATCGGCAAGCGCTAGCAGCGAGGGGTAGCGCTCTTCGGGTTTTTTGGCCATGGCCCGGCTGATAACGTCATTCACGCGGGGGGGCAGGTCCGGGCGGACGAGGCTCGGCGCTCTGGGGATTTCGTTCAGGTGCTTGTTCATCAGGCCGAAGGGCGTCGGTGCTTCGAAAGGCGTGTTACCCGTAATCAATGAGTAGGCCATCACCCCGACCGCGTACTGATCCGTCGCAGCAGTGGGGGACTTGGCCATCCACTGTTCAGGGGCCATAAAATTCGGCGTGCCCATTGTTTGCCCGGTGCCCGTGAGGCCGCTGGTGCTGTTGAGCAGCTTGGCGATCCCGAAGTCCACCACGAAGGGGTTGCCCTGTTCATCGAACATAATATTCGAGGGCTTGATGTCGCGGTGAACAACGCCGCGCTCGTGGGCATAGTCCAACGCGCCGCCAACCTGCCGCAACAGTTGCGCGATTTCTGCCAGCGAGGGGAGCTGGCCGTCGGTTTGCAAGGTATCCTGCACCCGTTCGGAGAGCGAGCCCCCGGCCAACAACCGCATGGCAACAAACGTGATGCCGTGTTCGGTACCGTAGTCATAAACCGGGACGATGTGCGGATGTTCAAGGCTGGCGGCGGTTTCGGCTTCGCGCTCAAAGCGTTGCAGGTAGCCGGGTTCGTTGGCCAGTGCTTCTGGCAAAATTTTAATGGCGATGTCGCGGCGCAGACGCGGTTGATGGGCGCGATAGACGGCGGCCATGCCACCCACGCCGATGCGTTGACGTAATTCATACTGGCCCAACATTTTTCCGCTGAGGTCGGGGGAGGTACTCATGGGCTGGGTTCTCTCAATAGTCTGATTTGCTGTGCAAGGTTGGCATGGGCAGCGGCGCGTTTGCGCGTGACCACGGCTACAATTATACACATTTCGCAGATTTATACACACAGCCCTGAAACCCCATTGCGTTCCGGGGGTATATCCGTCATACTCGCCCCTGAGCCGACACAGAAGTTTTTAGAGACCCCACCCATGATCCGACGTTTATTGGTGATCGCCCTCTTTGGCGCACTTGGCAGCGTGTTTGCGCCGCTCTATGCACAGGACGACCCCACCCCAATGCAGGACTTTCAGCACCCCACCACAGGCGGCACCCTGACCATTGCCCTACCCCCGGACTGGTCAGTGCGTACGGTGGCCGACGACCCCGACTTTTACCTTACAAACCCGGATGCGACCTATGAAATGGCCCTGCTCGCAGAACCGTTGCCCTACTTTCGGCGTGTCCTCGGCATCAACACCACCATCGCCGATGTGCTGGCCTTTAACGATGACGCCTTCACCGCCGACCCCGACGTGCGCACCGACCTGCGCTACGACACGGACCTGACCATCAACAACGCGGTCATTACCCAGCGACTCGTGCAGGTGATTGAAACCATTCAGCGCATAGACGGTACCGTTGAACGGCGTAGCTACTTCAGCGGCGTCGGGTTTCTGGCCCCCAGCGACGGTAGTCTCTATTTTTATACGGTGCTTGGCCCACAACAGGACGCGCTGCAACCATTCCTTGCGCGCCATGCCGAAGCCCTCACCGCGCTGAGCCTGTCGCGCTATACCCCACCCCCTACCCCGACCATTAACACCGACACCAGCACGATTGCCCCGGACTTACGCATCAACCAGACCGCCGCCGACACGCCCTACACCAGCCCCGACGGTGCCCTCGCGGTGCAGTTGCCAGCCGACTGGGCCATCGACGTGACAGCAGAAGGTCCCACCCGGCTAGAGGCGACCATCAACGACGCCGCAGGGCGCTTTCGGGTGCAATTGAGCTATGTTGCGCCGCGCACCCTGACGCGCCTCGGCTTTGACCCCGACGCCGACGTGGACCTATTGCTAGAGCGCGTGTTGCCACTGTTGACGCAGGACGCCTACTTCGCCCGCCGCTTCGCGGTGCAGGTGCAGACCAGCATCGAACGCTTCACATTAAATGACACGCCCTACGCTGAGGTCGTCGTCTTTTACACGGAAGCCAACACGCCACACATTGACGCTTTTGGGTTGTTGCGGGTGGGGGAGGGTGTGTTGTTGGTGACCAGCACGCTCTTTGAAAGCCACGATATTGTCGCGTTTGAGACGCAGCAGGGCATTGTGCGGGGGGTTCTGGCAGAGGTGGTGTTGTTTGGCGCAGAATAATCCTGATTCCCCCCGCCCCGGTGGGACAGTTCGGGCCAGCAGATACCCCACGCCCGCCCCACGCCATCCATACGCCGCCCCCTAACGATGTGGGGATTGCCGCGCCCAATTCGCCCGCCGCATGGTATCCTCTGATAAAATGAGAGTTGACGCATGACAAACACATGCACCTAGCGAGAGGACGCAACCAACCATGAAACGCATTGCACTGCTTGTTTTGACAACGTTGCTGCTGGTCGTGGCAACACCGGCCCTGGCACAGGGTGGCGGTGACCCCATCACCCCTGACAACGTTGACACCCTGCGCGAAATCGCAACCATTGAGGTCGATTACGTGCAAGAATTGGACCTTAACCCGGATGGCACGCGCATTGCCTTTGCCGAAGGGCTGCCCATCGTGCGCATCTTTGATGTCAGTGCGGCCGCCGCCACCGTTGAAATTGAACTGCCCGACCTCGGTGTCCAGACCGTCGCCTTTTCACCCACGGGTGAGTTCGTCGCAGCGGGTACGTCTGACGGGAATGTTTACCTGATTGACGCCACCAGCGGCGAGATTCTGGCTTCAGTGGCCGCGCATGACGGTATCGTGCTTGCTTTAGACTGGTCCCCGGATGGCAGCGTGCTATATACCGCCAGCGATGACACCAACGTCCACGCCTGGGACACCACCAGCGGCGACCGTCTCTTAACGCTGGACGCCCACGACGATTGGGTGCGGGCTGTTGCCGCTGCGCCCGACGGTGAGCGCGTTGCTACCGCCGGTGATGATGGCTTCGTCCGTGTGTGGGATACTGCAACCGGTGAGCTGCTCTGGGAAGGACGCGAACACGAGGAATTTGCCTGGATTCAAGCACTCGCGTGGTCACCGGACAGCAGCGTGTTGGCCAGCGGTGCCGACGATTCGCTGATTGTGCTGTGGGACGCCGCTACAGGTGACGTTGTGCAGGAATTCACGGGGAGCGCCGACTGGGTGTATGCCCTCGGTTTCGCAGGCGATGGCTTGCTATTCAGCAGTGGCGCGGGCGGTTTCGTCTACGTGTGGGACCTGGCGGCCGGTGACCTTGACGAGTTCCAGATTCGTGAGGACGCCGACTTCTATAGCCTCTCCCTTTCTGACGATAGCACACGCATTGCCACCGGCGCGACTGACGGGATCGTTACCGTCTATGGGGTGGAATAGGCATGGACCATAAAAGCACGGGCGAGGCTTTTCTCAACCGCAACGCCCAACACGACGACGTTCACGTAACCCCCAGCGGCCTGCAATACACCATCCGCCGCCGGGGGGACGGCCCCACACCCGGCCCAGACGCCACCGTGACCGTCAACTATCACGGCACCTTCATCAACAACAAGAAATTTGACAGCAGCTATGACCGTTTCGAGCCGCTGACGATCAATTTGAAAAATGTCATCGCCGGGTGGCAAGAAGGGCTACAACTGATGCCCGTCGGCAGCGAATATAAGCTGTACGTGCCATCGGCGCTGGCGTATGGCGACACAGGCTTCGCGGAGATCATTCCGCCGCACGCCGTACTCATTTTCGACATTGAGCTGCTCAGCATTGAAGGGTGAGAGGCTATACCGGGGTCAGAGATTGGCCCCGCCACCGCATCAAAACCGCAGTGACAGACACGTCAACGATCCGTCCATCTTTTCGAACTCCGTCATCGGCAACGCCACCACATCGGTATAATATTTCGCCGCCAGATCGGCCACCGTCGGGAACCCTTCCGAAATCAGCACAAAATCCTCATTGAAGGGCACCACGTTGGCCGCATAACCCTCGTCGGGCGGCAACTCAATCACCTCGGCAAAGCTGAAGTCGAAGTCCGTTTTCATATGCGGGTCTTTAAGCAACACCCCCGGCGCAAGCTCAGTCATGCCGGTTTTGAGATGCAACACGCCCTCTAGCGGCACAGTTTCCACGCGCGCATTGGCGTTGACTTGTAACAACGCTGCTTTGAGTTGTTCCGCCCCGGCGCGGTTGGTGCGCTCCGAAAGGCCAATCAGCACGCGGTCAGTGGTGAACAGTACATCGCCGCCTTCGATACGGGCGTCCGGGTCGCTCATCACGACGAGTTTATGCCCGGGCAAATGCACGGCCAGTTCGGCGGCAATGGCCTGTGTTTCATCGGCGCGTGCTTTGGCCCCGGGGTGCGTGATGAAGGCCATGTCGCCATAAATCACGGCCGGGTCTTCGACGTAGTGCCCATCGGGGAAGCGGTCGTCAGCGTCAAGCACGGTCACGTCTACGCCCCGGCTGCGGAAGGCGTCCAGATAGCCTTCGTATTGCTGCATAGCGCGAACGAGGTCGGGGTCGCCCAGGCCATCGCGGGTGGTGAGGCCTTCGGCGAGGCGGGTCGAAGGGCGGCGGGTCAATATGCGAGACAGGTGTGGCAGTTTCACGGCGTATCCTCTGCGGTTACAGGTCGGTTAAAATTGCGAAGGGGTTATTGCAATTCTCATTATATTTCAAGGAAAAACACCAGCACCTATAGTAACGTCATCTGTACTGCACGACCAGGGAAATATTCAAAAGGATTACCCGATGCGCCGACTCATCCGCTTTAGCACGCATGTCGTCCTGTATATTGCGCTGTTGACCATCCCTGTGCTGATCATCATCAACACCGACGACAATCGCCTGCGCCGCTTCGTGAACGAAACCACCGGCCGTGTTGACTGCACCGACGCCGTGCAATTCACTGCCGACACCCCCAACGACACCTACCGCGCCCGTGTTCGCGCCGACGTGGACGCGCTCAACAGCTATTGGCGTGCGGTGTTCCCGGCAGAATGGGGGCGCAGCTATACCGAACCGTGCCTCGTGCAAGAATACGAGGTGGCGGCCTTCAACTTTGCGGACGAATGCGGGTTAGATTCGCTGGCAGCGGCGCGGCGCAACGCCTTCTATTGTGGCGCGGTAGAAGGTATCTTCTGGGATGGGCCCGACTTTATGCATGGCATGGCGCGGTGGAGCGGCCCCAGCGCCGTGACCGTCATCCTTGCGCATGAATACGGGCATTGGGTGCAAGATCTCAGCAATGTCTATGATGATGTGCCCTTCAACGTCGAAATGCAGGCCGATTGCTACGCCGGGGCCTTCATCGGCCACGCAATCGAGAATGGCTACCTGCAAAACACGGACATGAACGACATTCAACGTGTGATGGCATCCTTTGGGCAGCCGCGTTTCACCGGGCTATGGACCGACATCACCTATGGCAACGCCCGCGAACGCAACAAGGCCGTTCAACGTGGTGTGGACAGGGGGCCGGGCGCGTGCAACGTCGATTTTGCAGATGCACTGGGCGTCGACACGAATTAGCGCGGCGCGGTCCATGATATGGGTAAGCGACCCATGATTGGCGGACACCCCGTTGGGTGTCCCTACCTAACACGTTGTGATGCGACATTGTAGGGACGGGCAACGTGTCACACGCGGTAGGGGTAGGGTAAAGGTAAACGCGAGCGGGGTATGGCAACCCGATCCGTCGCGTGAGCGCCCTTCAGGGCTGTTCACGCACCACACTTGCATAGCCCCGTCCTTCAGGGCGGGGAAACGTCGGTAACATGCCCTTTTCGCCGCCGTAAACGACGCAGCACGCTTCGCACGAGCTGCCCATCAAGTCGGGCGAACGCACAAGCCTAAAGGCAGCGCGTTCGGTTGGTACCAGGACCTTACCGAA
>DAOTTU010000052.1:0-14191 GCA_034437655.1 Anaerolineae bacterium | reverse complement strand
AGTCCTGTCTGACCGCCACACCATGCTAGCCCCGTACTTCAGTGCGGGGCCCTTTTCCCCCCGCGCTAAAGCACGGGGCTATGCAAGTGTGGTGCGTGAACAGCCCTGAAGTGCGCTCACGCAACGGATCGGGTTGCCATACCCCGCTCGCGTTTACCTTTACCCTACCCCTACAGCGTGTGACAAACGGCCCGTCTGAGAACCAGAAGATGATGTGACTTTGCGAAAGCCCTACTACCACCCCGCGCCCGCTTGACAGGCCCGCGCCGCTATGCCATGCTAGCTTCCGGCGTCGCGCCAGTTGCCGATGCCACGCCCACGCGAACCAGCAAAAGGAGCCCCAATGCCCACCCGATTCACCCTATGGACTATCCTGATCACCCTGACCCTTGTCCTGATTAACATTGCCCCCAGCCCAACAGGCGTCACGGCGCAGGGCAACGGCAGCGACCCCGACGATGCAATCAACGTGCCCTATATCGTTACCTTTGAGCTAACCCCGGACCGCGCCCTGACCGTCAGCGAAGTCGAAGCCGCGGACATCAGCGCGACGTTAAACTGGCTGGTGCGCAACCTCAGCGCGGGGGATGTGTTGCAGGTGGAGACGTATACCCTGAATGGGTGGGTGCCTGTACCGGGTGTTACAGGTGCATTACAGGCGTCGGATGCAGTGACGACGATTATTCGGCCCACCGACACCTTCGCACCACCCGCCTATCGCCTGAGCATTGTTGGGGAGGATGGCAACCTGCGCGATCAGCGTGTCGTGACGTTGCGCTACACTGACAGCCCACGCCCCCCGCGCATTGACACCTTCAGCGCCGACCGTAGCACCCTTGACGAAGACGCCCTCGCCGCCGGGAATGGCAGCATCCGGGTCGAATGGGACGTCAGCAACCGCGCCCCCAACAGTAACCTGATCTTTGCACAGTTGTCAGCCGATGGCACGGCAATTTCAGCAGAAGAACCGCGTGCCTTTGCGTGGGTCCCTTCCACAGGGAGTGGACGGATGCAACTGCAAGCTGTCGCGCCCGGTGAGCCGTTGCAACTATGGCTGCGTGTGGTCAATCTGGCGGATGGCACGCTGCTCAGTGAACGTTTGCTGTCGCTCCCACTCGGTGAAGCGGCGCAAAACACCCCCGTCATCAACAGCTTCACGGCGACCCCCCAAACTGTAGAACGCAATGGTGAAATCGTCGTAACATGGTCGGTGAGTGGGACGGATACTGTAACGGTGTGGCTGGTGCCCCCCGGCGGGCAAATTGTACGCGATGACGTCGAGCGCCCGGCGAACGGTTCCCTGACCCTTCAGGCATTGTCGAATAGCTTTTATGAACAAGAAATTCTCCTTTCTGCCACCGATGCGACCAACACCCCCGTCACGCAGCGGGTGCGCGTTGAGGTCGCGTGTCCGTTTGAATTTTTCATGGACTTCGCCATTGACCCCGCCGCCTGCCCGTTGACGGCCCCGCGCGAGTTCCCCGGTGCGTATCAACTGTTTGACCGGGGCGAAATGCTGTGGCGCTCTGACCGCAACACCATCATTGTGCTGTTCAACGATGGCACCTATCTGCGCTTTGAGGACACCTGGCAGGAAGGCGAAGAAATTGGCTACCCGGACAGCGTTCTGGCCTTAGAATTGGGTGACGAGAATCAGCTTCCTATCCGTGGCTTCGGTAAGGTGTGGGCGAACAATCCGCAGGTGCGCGAGGGGCTCGGCTTCGCGATAGGGGATGAGCTGGGCTATGGCATGACCGGGCAGGAGGTCGCCGCGGGCCGGCTGGACCGTGATTTCTCTGATGGCTATATCACACTGCCCGATAGCTCGGTGGTAGAATTATCAGAGGACAACACCTGGCGCAAACCGGGTGAATAGATCATCGACCCATAGCTACCCGTAGAGAGGTGTCCCAATGCCCGCTAGCCACCGCAAGATTCTCACCGTGCCTGTGTTGCTGCTGCTGATGCTGTTGATGGGGCTGACGCTGTACCCCGTCCATGCACAGGAGGATGACAACTCGCGCCGCTATACCTTTTCGACCGGGTTGGTGGTTGAGGTGCCGCCGAGCTGGCAACTGGACGCTGACCCCATCACCCGCGACCGGGTGTTGTTGTTGCGCGGCGCGGACGTCCTCACGGCGCGGTTGGTGACAGTGGCCGAACAGCAAGCGCTTGACGCCGAGGGGGATGTCGCCGCGTTGTTGCCACAGGTATTCCCCACTGCGCTTGGCAATCTGGTCATTGCACCCAACAACCTGCGCCGCGAACAGCTTGCCGATGGCCGCGCCATCCTCAGCTATGTATATGGGCGCAACGCCATTGCCTATGCCAGCTTCACCCGGTCGGGGGATGTGCTGATCATCCTCAACCCGGTGCGCCGCACAGAGACTGATATCGCCGCGCTGTTGTTGCTGGACACCATGCAAGAACCGCTACCCCCACCCGCGACTTCGACCGCAACGGTTACTGCGCTCCCGCCACCACCGAGCGCGACCCCCACGCCGACACCAACCCGCACGCCAACGCCTATCCCCAGCATTGCCCGCGACGACGACACCCCGCTGGAGCTACCCACGCCACGCATCATTACCACGTCCAGCGTTGTTTTCAGCGATGGCACCCGGCTGCGCTTCCCCGCGAACTGGGACGCAACTTTTAACGAGGACGTGCGCGACCTCGCCGTGCTGGCAGTCGATACGGCGTTGATCTACGCTGACCTCTATCGTGCATTCGACTTCCAAGACCTGGAATTGAGTGGCGTCGGTGCAGTAATGGCTTATAGCTATGTGCCATTCAGCGCGCAGGGGGCGTTTGATGCACGGGCCGTGCAAGCCTTCACGCCCGAGGGCAGCGACATCACGATCCGGTATTGGCGCTATGTAGACGGCGGCTTCAGCGGCACACAGATGGCTGCCCAATTGCCTAACGGCTCTATCCTCGTGCTAGACGCCTTCGACGTGGAGCCGAATTCGATGACGGAAGCGGCGGCCTTCGCAATGCTACTTGACGCGGCGGGGGATGCATCGCTGTTAGAGGCCGGTCTGCGCAGCACTGACCCCGCAGCGGGTGAGGTCAGTCGCGACTGAGCGACCCTGCAAAATGGGCAAATTGCGCGGTAATCATTCGGGGCGTGGTGGATGGTGGATGGTTATAGTGCTGCCGACACCGATCGAATAGATCGACGAATTTCAACACCCCAATAACGCCGAGGAGTAGCGCGCAAACCGTCATGTCAGCGGCAAGAACCTTATATAGGATGGCGCTTCGCTTAGCCCCATCAATCCTCTACCAATTCGATGTCCTGTTCAGAGAGCCATTCGCGGGCGCGATGTTCCATCTTGGAATCTTTGAACGCGAACCAGCGCTGGCGTGCTTTGGGGTAGTCGTCGAGAACGTTTTTGAAACGGCGGAATGCGCCCCGCCCGTCCAGCGCCACGTCCAGCTTGCCACGCAGCTCATCATTTTCAACAGACTCGCAAAATTCTTCCATATCCTGATAGGCCCATCGGCTCGGAATCGAGGGGATGACGCGGAAACGTTTGGCGTGGTCCGCACCATAAAACAGATCATACTGGAGCATTAGTTCTGATTTGTTCTGGCTGTAGATGTCTTCGTCGGCATCAATGGCCGCAGCAACCGCCTCACGCCCGTCATCAAGGGGCAGGTCATACGCATCCAGCTCATTAGATTCAATGTAGACAACCAGCCCGGTTTGGGTGTCAAGGTAGGCAGTGGCCATTTCTTGCGATGATTCAAGTGCGAGCTTCAGTTCTTCTATGTTAACGGCGACCTGTAGCGGCATAAGCGGTCTTTCCTTGTTATTGCTTCACGGTTGCTTCTGCTACACGACTATACCATGCACACCCTATCTGCACAGAGGCGAATTTGCCCGCTAGCGCCCCCGGAAGTAGTCGCGCCCCTGTTCCCACTCACTATACTGGCGTGGCGCAGCGCCTTCACTGGCGACAATGCGCGGAAACGAGCAGGTGCGGCATGGTTCGCGGTTGATGCCCACCACACGCAGTTGAAAGCGCCATTCAATGGTGTAGTCAAAGAGATACAAAAACTGTTGCTGGTCGCTCAGGTTCAGGCTGTCGATGGTCGTGATGAGCGCGTTGCCGGGGGTTTGATACTGCGCAGCAACCCAGCGGGTCGCCATCGTCCAGCGGTCGCCACGACTGGCTTTAAAGTTGGCGATCTTCGCGGCGTCACCGTCGTAGTGGTGGTGAAGGATAGCGTCGGGGTCATTCCAATCCACATTGGGGGTCTGGCGTGTTTCGCGGGGGCGGCCGCCGTCAATTTCCATTGAATACAACGGATTGCCATAGGGGTCATAGCCATCAGGGATGGCGTATTCGCTGAACTTGTCCCACGCATGGTTACTCATAAAAAACGAATAAAAGTGTGCGTGGTCAAAGCTGAAGGCAAGCTGAATGGCATCGTGCAAGTCGTTCAGGGTTTGGCGGCCAAGAATTTCAATACGTCGGTAGACATCGCCAGTGCCGGGAATTACTGCATGGATCACATAACTGGTCATGGTTAAACTATCGCCTCATACTGGTATGACAAACACTTGTTGCAGACGGTGTGCAAGCCATTATATGACAGCGTTGCCGTTTTGCGGTTGGTTACTCTACACATGCTCATGTACGGGGTGTGCGGCTGTTGCAACGTCGGTGCTGCATCACGAAACGGTGATCCTTATCGTCCTGAATGGCCACTGTTCATGGGCGGGCATTCGCGCTGCACACTGACGCCGCCCCTACAACACCCTGTCGTGAAGCTGACAATGTGCAGGGGAGGACACATGCCGCGACCGGCGAAATGACTGTCCTCCCACCACACCCCCTGGACGTGACATAGCAACCGCCCGGCAACCGGTTGCTCATTTGCGGGTTCTGCACTACCATGCACCCTGAGCGTACCGTCGACCGTGCGCACACCCTACCGAACCAATTCCGTAGCATGAGGACTGGCAAACCCTATGAACAAAGATATGAGCGGTATACGCCTGGGGCAATACGAATTGCGCGACCGTCTGGGCCGGGGCGGCATGGCTGAAGTCTACCGCGCCTACCAACCCGGCATGGATCGTTTCGTGGCGGTCAAATTGCTGCTCGGGCACCTTGCCGACGATGACAAGTTCATTGAACGTTTTCGGCGCGAAGCTCAGGCCGTCGGACGCCTGCGCCACGCCCATATTGTCAACGTCTTTGACTTCGGCATTCAAGACGACATCTATTTCATGGTCATGGAATACCTGCGCGGTGGCAACCTCAAGCAACGCATCACCACTGAGGGGCAAATGCCGCTCTACGATGCGCTGCGCATTGCCGGCCAGCTTGCCGACGCACTCGCCTATGCCCACACCGCCGGGATGATTCACCGCGACCTCAAACCCGCCAACGTCATGTTCAGCACCGACGACACCTCCGACGCGATTTTGACCGACTTCGGCATTGCGCGGATTCTCACCGAAAGCAACCTGACCAACAGCGGCATGATGGTCGGCACCCCGGCCTATATGTCGCCCGAAGCCGGACACGGCCTGCCCGCCGACGAACGCGCCGACATTTACGCGCTCGGCATTATCCTCTACGAGATGATTACGGGCGAAGTGCCCTACAGCGCCGACACCCCCCTCGCGATTGTGATGAAGCACATCAACGCGCCGCTGCCCTCCCTGACGCCCTATCAGCTCCCCGAACCCGTCGAGTTACTGATTATGCGGGCCATGGCCAAAAAGCCGGAAGAACGCTTCGCCACCGCCGACGACATGAAAGCCGACATTGACGAGATTCTGCCGCTCATCAAGGACTATCAGCGCCCGGCCACGCCGCCGCCACCCCAACCCGCCAGCGAGATTGACGGGGACGCGCTCACCCAGATTCCGCCTGTAGACGCTGTGGTGGCTAGCGAGCCAGACCCCGACCAGCCGACCGCCCCACCAACGCCCGCCGCACCCGTAGCAGATATAGCACCGGATGCTACCAACGCGATACCTGCGCCAACGCAGCCGCCCACCCGCGAAAACAGCCCCACCCCGGCCGGTATCCCCGCCCCGAAAGCCGCCAGCGGTGAGGGAGCCGACGCCGGCAAACCGCTGCCGAGTGGGTTTCCGTTTCCGGGCTATATGCTGGCGGGGGCCCTCGTCGCAGTTGTGATTGTGCTGGGCATCGGCTTGCTGGTCATCGGTGGGGATGATGGCAATGACACTGGCAGCGACCCGAACCCCCTTAGCGTGGAGGAGCGTCAGGGCACCGCCACCAGCTTTGTCGGAACTGCCGACGCTCAGATGCAAGACCCGCAGCAAAACGCCACCGTTGACGCCATGAGTACCGAAGGCGACCCGGCCCTGACCAGCATCGCCCTGACCCTTGACGCCCAACAAGCTGCCATCGCAAACGTCACCATCACCGTTGACCAGCAGGCCACACGCATCGCTGAGCTTGAAACGGCGCAGGCCGCCACCCCAACACCGACCACTGACGCCCAACCCACCGCGACTGCTACTGCCACCGCCACCATAACCACCGACACGCCAGCACCGACCGCAGTCGCCGCCGCTGACAACAACGCTTCGCCCGCCAACAGCTTCGTCTTTGCGGAATTTGACCCCGACGCCCCGCTGGACATGCCCGCCGAAATCCCGCTGCTGACCGGGGCTTTCGAGGCGCTCGACCGTATGGATCGCGAATGGACCCGGGGTGATGGTGAACTGGCATTGCAACGGCTCAACGTCGCGCTGGCCGATGATCCCGACGACGTAGACGCCCGCATTGTCCGCGCCATCTTCTTCGCGATGGGCTTTAACACCGACGCCGCCCTTGAAGACGCCGAAGCAGCGGTTGAACTCGCGCCGGACAATGGTTGGGCACACCTCGCCCTCGCCGACGCGCACTATATCAACGGCAACCATGAAGCCATGCAAGTCGCCACTGCGGCCGCTTTCGAACTCGCGCCCAATGACCCGGCCGTACTCTGGCGGATGGGGCGCACCGCTGCGCAATTCGGTGATGAGGAAAATGCCGAGCGTTTCTACCGCGCTGCTATTGCCGCCGGGGGGCAAGGCTTCCGCTTTGGGGCTGCTGCCGGGGCATTTTTTGAAGACTACGCTGAATACGCGCTGGCCATCCCGCTGCTGGAAACGGGCGTGCAGGGCTTCTTTTTCGACGACTGGCTGTTCTATCAACTGGCCCGCGCCTATATCATCGAAGACAATGCCACGCGCGCTTATGAACTGGCCCGGGTACGCGGCGCAGAACGTGACCTCGCCCCCGCTACCCTCGCCAATTACGCCTACATTGCCTATGCTGCGGGCGATTATGAACAGGCCGAAGCGTGGGCCCTTCGCGCTGAGGAATTTCAGGAGGAGGACCTCGCCGCGACCGCGTACGTCATCGCTTTAATCTACACTGCGCAGGGCAGCCCCGAAGCCGACCAACGGTGGGACGCCGTGCGCGAACTGGGGCAAACGCAGGTTTCACCGTTTATGAACCTGCGCCTTGAACATGACGCCCGGCTGGACTATGCACGCTTCCTCATCGAACAGGAACGCTATGAAGACGCGCTTGCCCCGCTCAATGCCATGCTTGGCAATGACCTGAGCTGGTATGTACCCGCTTATGTGTTACGCGGTGAGGTCTTGCTGGCGCTAGAACGTCCACAGGACGCCTACAACAGCTATTTAGAGGGCTTTGGCCTGCTTTATGATGGTAACGACCCCGACCAACGCGCCATGCAGGATGAGCTACGGCAACGGCTTGTCAACTTAGCGCTGGAAGAAGACGCGGTAGAGGTCGTGGTGCCACAGACAGACTTCGCCTTCGACCCCGACGACTCGGGCTTTAGCTTGTTCTCCGGGCTGAGCGATATTCACGATGACGTGGACGACCTCGCCGTGCTGGACAGGGACATTACCGCCGCCCGCGCCTACCTCACCACGATTCTAGACGAAAGCCCCGACGACAGCGAAGCGCTTTCTGCCTATGCCATGCTCCTCATTGAACACGCCGGCAACCCCGACGCCGCGCTGGAACGTATCGAACGGTTGGAGGAGATCGACCCCGAAAACCTCGTGACCTACATCGCGCGCTGGCACCATAGCACTCACTGGAATGTGAACGATACCGAAACCGCGCTGCAAACGCTTAGCGCCGCGCTGGAACAATACCCGGATCACCCGGCCCTGCTGTGGCGCATGGCACTGAGCTTAACGGAGATAGGTGAGGTGGAAGCCGGCAGCACATTTGCCGAACGTGCCTTTGCAAACCCCGCCGACGGTTTCCGCTATGCCTATTGGGCGGGTAACGTGGCGCTCAGCACCGGGGATGATGAGCTGGCCCGCGACGCGCTCATCATTGCGCATCTGGCCCGCCCGTGGGAAAGTTTCACGCTGGAATTGCTGCTGGCGGCGCTGCTCAACCTTGAAGATCACGACACCCTTCGCGAGTGGGTGCCCACGCTGCAAGGCACCGCCAACACGACGCCCCACCTCTACAGCCATCTGGCCTTTGCCGCGCTCCGGGCAGATGCCCCCGAACTCGCCCTGCAAATGGCCCAATCGTCCGTGGCACTCAACGATGCCAGCCCCGAGTCAATGTACATGCTCGGTCTGGTCTATGGCGATGGGTTTGCGGACTATGCGCGGGCGGTGTCGTGGCTGTCTGACGCCGCCGAGGGTGACAAAGGCTTTTTCATCAACCTCGATAACGGCTACACACACCCATTCGACATGGCGCGTTTCTTCGCAGCGACTGAACGCTATGAAGAAGCGTTAAGCTGGGTGCAGGCCGGGCTTGATGAACACGAGTGGTTTTTGCCCTATTATGTGCTTGGTGGTGAGGCATATGCGGCCCTGGACGACCCCGCCGCCGCCCGTGACCTCTATCGCCGGGGGCTTGAATTTGCCGAAGATGGTTCTGCCGCACAGCGCGACCTGCTGGCCCGCATTGACGCCCTTGACGCCACGCTGGAGGATGACGCCGCCGCCGCAGCGGAATAGGCGCGCTGGTCCAGAACCTGTTTTTCGTACCGCACCCTTTCAGGCCCCACCTGACCGAGGGCCGCGGCCCCGTTTTTCCGCATCGTGACAGGCGCTTCACCACGCGGGTGGGCTTATGGGTTTGATAAATTGGATTGGGTAATGTCCAGCATCCCATTGCGTGAGCGCCCTTCAGGGCTGTTCACGCCACGTGTTGCACACTGTCGTCTGGCAAGGAGCGATAGAGGACATAGACAACCGTTAAATGCGAAAGCTGTTGTTTCGTAATGGACGCAAGCTGGTCGTGCAAGGTGCTGACCTCCAGTGTGTTAAGCGTCCATTGCAGCGGATGCACACCCTCGCTATGGTAACGCCGCAGTTTTCGGTGGACCGCAAACCCCTGATTCAGCCAACTGAGCTGCTCTCGCAACGGCCCTGGCAGCTCCTGTCCATATGGCAGGCGGCAGCCATGCTTCATGACCCGCCTTGCCACCGACGCTGCATGCTGGATACTCTTTGAAACTTCGTCCAGATAGGTGAGGACCTCGTACAGTTCGGGTGAAAATGGGCGCTGCCCGCCATGCGCAGGCCGGCGATTACAATACATGCGATAGGCAGCCGCGTGTGCCCGCGACAGTTGAAACAAGCTGGTTGACATGTGTTGAAGGTGCTGCAACTTTTTACGAAGCGCCAGATAGTTTTCCCAACTGGGCTTCATGGTTATGCCGCTCATAGCCCACCCCGCGCACGGATAATCTGCCCCGTCACCCATGCCGCCTCGCCACTGACCAGCCAGCGCACCGTCTGCGCTGCATCTTCTGGCGTACCAACGCGCCCGGCGGGTGAATGTGCAGCCAATTCAGCGCGGAGATCGTCCGTCATCCAGCCCGTATCGGTGGGGCCGGGGTCTACTGCGTTGATGGTAATGCCATAGCGCATCAGTTCTGGCGCAGCGTTGAAGGTGAAGGCATCCACGACGCCCTTGCTGCTGGCGTAGGCAATATTGTCTGACATCGGGGAATAGCCCTGCCCGCTGGTGAGGTTGACCACCCGCCCGCCAGACGTTTTGCCGCCAGCCTGCCACAGCTCAACGAAGGCTTGCGTCAGCAGCATCATGGCGCGCCCGTTGACCAGCAAATGATCGGTCAGTAACGTCGCAGACATCTCCGCCAGTGTGGTGTCAATGCTATACGCAGCGTTGTTCACCAACACATCCACCGGCCCCACCGCCGCATAGGCCGCCGCCATCAGTTGGGCCGGGGCTTCTGTCGGGCGCAAGTCCACCGCTTCACAAACGACCTGTACACCCTGCGCTTGCAAAGCAGCTTGTACAGCCAGAATCGGGTGCGGTTCGGGGGGCATGTCGGCGTCAAAATAGGACAGAAAGAGGTCAAAGCCATCAGTAGCCAGCGCACGCGCAATGGCCACCCCGATGCCGTTGGGCTTGCTACAACCCGTAATCAGCGCGGCGGGCATACCTCAGCCATCCTGCTTTTCTTCAATCTTCTTGATGGCGTTGCTGGCGGCGTAGTGAACGTCCTCTACATCATCGTTCATCATGTCGCGCAGGGCTGGCAGCGCGGCGGGGTGGCCCAGTTCGCCAAGTGCAAAGGCGACATGAGCGCGGGTGGTGGCTTTTTCCGTTTGGGAAAGGGAGCTAATGAGCGGCTTGATCACTTTTTCGCCCAGTTTAACCAGTTCACGCACGGCGCGGCGCTGGACGCCATGATCTTCGCTGCTGTCGAGCGTGGCCAGCAACAGTTCCACGCGCGGAATCCCCCACGTGTGAATGAGCTTTTCTTCTTCGGCGCTGGCTTTGCGTTGAATTTCGTCGGTGTCCGTTTTTTCTTTAGGATGCCGCAACTGCTCAGCGGCCCGCGCAGCCCGCAAGAAGTCGATTTGATCGACGCTTTCCTGCTGGGCACGTTCACCGAGGCGTTTCATGGCGTCGTGGGCGGCCCGACGCACGCTGTCATTTTCATCGCGCAAAAAGGCGTCGTTGAGCGGTTCCACCGCCCGGACATCGCCCTGCACACCCAGCGTCAACGCGGCGCGGCTACGCACTTCGGGCTCTGTGTCCTGGAGTAAAGCACAGAGCGGCAACACCATCTCCTCAGCCTTAAACGCGGCCAGCGCCCCGGCAACTTCTTTGCGCACGCGGGCGTCGTCGTCTTGCAACTGTGCAATGAGCGGGTCTTTGGCGCGTGGGTCGGCCAATTTGCCAAGAATGAGGGCAGCATTGGCGCGGTAGTGCGGGTCGGCGTGGGTTTGTAACACGTCCAGCAGGGGGTCTACACTGTCGGCCCCAATCTGGACAAAGGCGCGTTGTACATAGGCAATTTGGTTGGCTGTTAGCCCGTCCAGCAATGCCGGGATGGCCGCCGGGCCCATCGCGGTGAGTCGTTGCAGGGCGTCGGCGCGCGCTTCGGGCGTGGCTGCGTTGGGGTCATCAAGGTCGCTGGCGATAACCGCGACAAGGTGCTGGGCGTCGTGTGCAGGGGGCATGTTATGTTCCTGATACATCTTTCATGTGCAATTCAGGCGGATCGATGAGATACACCCTGATTATACACGATGCGCCCGCTTTGCGCGGTGTTACGTTCTGTAGTGGCAGGACTTTTGCAAAGCCAAGGCCAGGGCAGAATCATCTGCCGACCAGTCGCAATCGGCAGGTAGGCGTTTTATTCTAGGGTGGAGGCACACATCGGGATACTGGTGCAAAACTCGAAAAAAGGTCGTTTGCAGGCGGTTTGGCCGCAAATTTGAAAGGGTTACATTATCCTTTGGTTCTCGGACGGGCCGTTGCCCGTACCTACGAATGGCATGATGATGCGGTGGTAGGGACATCCAACGGGATGTCCGTAACAGAACGGTCGATTAAAAATCAGGTCTATCTTTCAAATTGTAGGTTTTGCACCAGCATCCACCGGTACCTCCCTACCGACAACCGTATGAACAATCGATGCGTGCAGGGAACAACCGATGTGTCGTTCCAGGGATGGATTTTGTTGCTCCCGAACCCGGTGTTTAGCCCTTCAGGCGGGCAAATAGCCCCTCTAACGCGGACATCAAATTCTCCAGCAAGCCGCCCTGCTGCGTGACTTCGGTGATTATACCGTCTACACCCAGCGTCTCGCCTAGCTGGTCGGTCACAAGGCCTTCAACGCCACCGTCACCAAGTGCGTTGAGCGCATCAGCGGCATCGGTGATCATGCCGGGCTCTGCACCAAGCATGTTTTCGGCTTCGTTGCTGAGTGCATCGCCCACTGTGCCGCCTGCATCTGCACCGAGATTGTCCAGTGTGCTACGAATATCTTCAGACATTATGTGTTGTTCTCCCTGTTTATTCCGCGCGTGCAGAATAAATTCAATCAATGTTGTAAAAATAGGGTCTATGGTGTAGATGAATTGCCAATGAGTTGAAATTAAGCCGAGGTGAATCAAGATGAAAAACCGCCCCCGGCGTAGCGGCCAGAAGGCGGTTTCTGTGGCTATGTGTTGGCTGTTGTGTGCCGAGAAGGTGACGCTTAGAGCATCACGTGGCCTTGCTTTTCTGCGATCTGCTTCAGGCGTTCAACGCGCTTTTCGGTGTCGGGGTGGGTGCTGAACAGCCCGGAAATGCCACCCTTCAGCGGGTTGATAATGTACATGTGGGCAGTCCCGGCGTTGACGTCCATCTGCTGATGACCCTTCACGTAGTTTTCAATCTTGATGAGCGCGTTGGCCAATCCACGTGCATCGCCAGAAATTTCAGCACCTTCACGGTCAGCGGCGAACTCACGCGAGCGCGAGATAGCCATCTGCACAATGACGGCCGCAATCGGCGCAACAATGATCAGCACCAGCGCACCAACGATGTTGCCAGCGCCGCCACCATCACCGTCACGGCTGAAGCCACCAAAGATCAACGCCCACTGGGCCATATTGGCCAACAGGGAAATTGCACCCGCAATTGTCGCGGCCACGGCAGAGATCAATGTGTCGCGGTTTTTGACGTGGGCCAGTTCGTGGGCCATCACGCCGCGCAATTCCTCTTCGCTGAGGACGCGCATAATGCCAGTCGTGGCTGCGACGGCGGCCTTCCTGGGGCTGCGGCCGGTGGCAAAGGCATTCGGTACGTCGGTCTGAATAACGTAGACCTTGGGCATGGGCAGCTTGGCGTTATCGGCAAGGTCTTCGACCATCGCATACAGGCGTGGGGCCTGGTTGCGGTCCACTTCGTGTGCGCCGCTCATCCGCAGGACGATCTTGTCCGAGAACCAGTAGGAGCCGAAGTTCATGATCGCAGCGAAGAACAGCGCGAAGATTGCACCGCCCGTACCGCCAATCAACCACCCGGCGGCCAGCAAGAGGCCGGTCAATGTACCGAGAAGTAGTGTTGTACGCAGAAAAGTTCCCATCGATTCGTTACCCTCTATGGCTTGTGATTTGCATGTTCTGGATACAGGTATGTTAGCCTATATTTTGCACAGATTTCGTTATAACTTTGTTAATGACATCTTCACCCCCTAATTTTTAGGGGGGAGGACTGGCTGTTTTTGTGCGACGAGCCGCCATCATCCAGCACCCTATCCCGCACCGACTTTATGCCCACCCCACCCAAAATCGCGTATAATGGTGTCAAAAAAGGAGCCTGTCTCCCATGACCGCCCTACCAGCAACCCCACAGCCCGTTACCGAAGCCGAGTATCTCGAATTTGAGCGCAATAGCGACACCAAGCATGAGTATATCAACGGTCAGATTTACGCGATGGTTGGTGCCAGCCTGCGCCATAACCGGATCAGCGGAAGCACGTATACAGCACTCTATAATCAGTTGCGTCAGCGTCCCTGCGACGTCTTCCCATCAGACATACGCCTGAAGATTATCGCCACGGCACAATACACCTACCCCGACGTCAGCGGCTTATGCGGCGACCCTGATCTCACCGACGATCATCTCGACACCTACACCAATCCGTTGTTTATTGTCGAAGTCCTCTCACCCAGCACTGAGCGCTATGATCGTGGGCCGAAATTCGACGCCTACAAAACGATTCCGAGCTTGCAGGACTATGTGTTGATTGCCCAGCACCATCCGCTGGTCGAACACTTCCGGCGGGATGGCGAGAATTGGATCCATGCCAGCGCGGCGACGCTTGACACGTCAGTCTATTTGCCAAGCATCGACTGCACACTGGCGTTGTCCGATATTTACGAAAAGGTCAC
>DAOTTU010000051.1:0-8852 GCA_034437655.1 Anaerolineae bacterium | reverse complement strand
GGCGGATGAGATTGCCGGATTGTGTACCGGCAGTGGTCCCTGGGCGCAGTTCCTGAACGGGGTCACCAACGTTGACCTGACACGCGGTGGGCGGGATTGGATTCGCCCGCGTGTGTTCAGCTTCCACGAGCTGGAAAGTAACCCCATCTTGCAGGCGCTGGCCTACACGCAGGTCTTGAGTGCCATTCGCCGCGACAGCCTGATCGACGAGCAGCCGCGCATCATCGCGGTGGACGAGGTCTACCGTCTAATGCGGCACCCGTCGCTGCTGGACTTCCTGATCGAAGCCGCCAAGACCTTTCGTACCCGTCGCAAAAAGCTGATCTGTATCGATCAGTGGAAACATAACTCAACGCGGGTTGTTGCACAACACCTACCAATACCCCTTCAGCCTCGGTATCATCCTTAGCTTCAGCGGTGATTGCAGCAGCTTCCGCCGCTGCCTCCTTGGTGTCTTCCCATCTCGTATCGCGGGGATACTTCTTTTTGCCGTGATACGACTTCCACCAACCTCTGCCGAAGTGATAGCGCATCCGTTGGGTGAGTGCCCGCCAGGGATAGTCAGTGAAGGCTCGCAGGATGTCCACCTGATCGGTATCGGCATCGAACATGGCCTTCAGCCGATTGAGGTCTTCCTCATCCCAGAAGTAGCCTGTGCTGCGGTGGGTGGTGCTTTCAGGTGATCTGCATTGTGAGAACAACAGGCACCCGTGACGGTGCCCGTGCCTGTGGATGTTGTTTGTTATGAAGGTGCAGTCTGCTGCATTTGTGCGAACAGGTCAATGTCGAGCTGCATGAACAGGTGCGGCACATCAATGAAAATCCAGTTCTCATACAGCAGGTCGCCCTTGCGCGTCCACCAGTCCATCACGCGCATTTCGATTTCCTTGCCGCTGGCCGGGGCACCCAGGTACTCGCCGCCCTGCACCGCCCGAATGCTCGGCCAGCCGGTAGACGCGACGTAGTCACCGTCCGCGTGGCGGCAAACGTGCGTGCCCATGCTGTTCGGCTGGATGCCGTGAAAGAACGCCTTCTCATACACATAGATGAAGTCGTGCAGCGTGTAATACGACCCATGACCCAGCGGCCCGTACCACTTCATGTCGGTGTGCCAGAAGGCGGGCATATTCTGGCTGTCCAGGTCCACACCGTCGTAGGCCCGCAGCCCGTCGATCATATCCTCGACCATCTTCAGGCTGCGAGCCGTCTCAGCGGCGTCTGGCGTGTGTAGGATGATACCATTCTGGGCTTCTGGCCCCGGCACGATGATCTCATCACCGAGGCTTTTCAGCAGCACCGGGCGGCCAATCTGGCGCATCACGTCGGGGAAGTCGAACAAGATACGGGTTTCAGTAATCTTGCCGCCCTCCACCTTGCAGAATTCCCCGAAGCGGATGTAGACCGTCTGGCCGCTGGCCGGAATCCCCAGCCAGTCGTTAACGAACGTCCCGACGAAATAGCCCGTACCACTGACCCAATCGTTCCCCTGCCACACATTGCCCATAAGGATGTCTGTACGGCGCACAAGGTCAGGGAGGGCGTGCAGCAGCGGCTGCCAGTACGCTTGCGTAACAGCGCTGATGCCGTACAGGTCATTAAGCGGGTACCCGCCCCACCAGATGGTATCCGCCGCGTATGCAGCCTGAACCACATCCGCAATGTGGGCGCTGTTGGCCCCGGTTTGTAGGTTCCACGTTTGCCAAACAAGCTGCTTGGCGTCTAACAGGGTTGAACTCATGCTCGTTACTCCCTTCCTGTGAGGGACTGCTGTGCAGCAGCCCCCGGTCGCCGCTTCACAATGGCTTAAGCCCAGCCCAACTGCTTCAGTGAATGAACATCATTCCAAACCTTCGTCATGTGGCTGATCTTATCGCCGTCGAATTCCATAATGTAGACGTAGTCCGCTGTGATCGCATTGCCCGTTGGCGGCACCGGGCCACCCTCGCCGGTTTGTGTGCCGTGCAAAACCGCAAAGACGGAAACGGCATTGTGCGCGTCGTCTAGCGCGGACGCCTTAATAACGTAGCGCATGTCTGGAATGGGTGTGGCGAGGCTCTTCATCCACTCAGTGTAGGCTTCCAGGGTGTTGATATTGGCAAGGGCGTCTGCCTGACAGGAAAAGCTTGCGTCATCCTGGCACCAGCCTTTGCAGGCTTCCCAACCTTTTCCGGTTTCGCAAGCATCAAAAAAGGCCATTGCGTTTTCATACACAGTCATCTTGGTAAGCTCCTTTGTTAATAGTGGGGTCACGCTTTGGTTTTGCTGGATTGAGTCATCCGTTCGAACACGTCAATCCCTAACTGCTTAAACACATGTGGCACGTCAATGAAGACCCAGTTTTCGTCCAGCAGGTCATCTTTGCGACGCCACCAGTCCATCACGCGCATCTCAATCTCTTTACCGCTAGCGGGTGCGCCCAGGTAGCCGCCGCCCTGCACCGCTCGGATGCTCGGCCAGCCGCACACGGTGGAATACAGCCCGTCCGAAAAAAACGCGATGCGTGCCACGCCGCCGAACTGCGTGGGCTGCAACCCGGTGAAGAAGTGGTCTTCATACACATAGATGAAGTCGTGCAGCGTGTAATAGGTGCCATGCCCCAGCGGCCCGTACCACGTCATATCCTCTGTCCAGAAGGCGGGCATCCCCTGGCTTTCGAGCAGCTTGCCGTCGTAGGCTTGCAGGCCGCGCACCATTGCCTCGACCAGCGTTTGCGTTTTGACTGTTTCGGCAAGGTTTGGCTCACGGAACAGCAACCCGTCGCCAGCAGCCGGGCCGGGGACGATCCGCTCATCGCCCAGGCTAGGCGCTAACACCTGAAAGCCCACCTGACGCATCACGTCGGGCAGGTCGAACAGGATGCGCGTCTGGGTGATTTTATCATATTCAATGCGGTGGAACGCGCCGAACCGGATGTAAATCGTTTTACCAGTGGCAGGGATGCCCAGCCAGTCGTTGACGAACGTGCCGATGAAGTAGCCCGTCCCCGTAACAAAGTCGTAGCCGCCCCACGTATTGCCCATCAGGATGTCTGTGCGGCGCACGAGGTCGGGCACGGCATGCAGCAGCGGCTCCCAGAAGCCGGAGGCAAGCGCATCCACGCCGGGGAGGTCGTTAATCGGGTGCCCACCAGACCAATCCACGTCCGGGGCGTTGTATTGGGCCAGTATGTCGCGCAGGTTGGCCTTGTTCGCGCCCACAAGCTGGTTCCAGTAGGCCCAAACGAGTTGTTTATTGGGGAGTGTGGCCGTCATGCGCGTTTGCCTAGTAGCTGCTGCATCAGCGCGAACTCATTAAACAGCGTCCATTCCTCAACAATCTGCTCGTCTTTGATGATGTGCTGGCTGATGCCCCACATATAGGCTTGCCGCCCGGTGGGCAGCCCATAGATGCCGTTGCCCCGGTGTGTCCCAGTGATACTCCAGCGCACGGCCACGCGGTAGCCCACGTCGTCGTTACCCATCCAGTACATGTCATCAATTTGCATGGCCAGGTCGGGGAAGGTGGCCATCACAGATAGGGTGAACGACTTGATTTCGTTCACGCCATAAAACTCGCGGTCAGTAGCGCCGTGATAGCGCACATTGGGCGCATAGCACTTGTGCAGGTGATTCAGGCCGCGCCGGTTCCACACGTTGTGGTACATCTCGCGCAAAAAGTCCTCCACCTCGAAGCTGCCCGTTTTGGGCTGGTAAACGGGCGGCTTGCCCTGCCCCGGCAGGCGCGTCGGCTCCCCAGAGCGGGACCCATCCAGGCCGCTTTTATCGACGGGGACCATGTCGTGGGCCATCTGGAACAGGTTAAAGCCCAACTGCTTGAGCATAGACCCCGTGTTGTAGATCACCCATTCCTCGAAAATTTCGTTTTCCAGCGCAACACAGTTGGCAATGCACGTCACGACCATTTTGCGGCCTGTGGGGGCACCATAGCGGCTGTAACCCGTGTTGTGACCGTTCAGGATGGTGCGGTGTGAGGTGTGGAAGCCCGTCTGGTCGTCCCCCGCCCAAATGACATCATCCGCGAACAGACGAATATCGGGGAAGGCGTTAATGGTGTGGACGGTATCGGCCACGATTTTGTCGCGCCCGTATTGCAGCCCGTAGTCATCATACACGCGGGAGTTATGAGCATACGTGTCGTAGATGTAGCCGATGTTGCCGTCTTCCCAGATATGATGCGTAATCCGCACGATGTAGTCGATGATATCGGTATATTGATCTTCAAACCCCTGCATCGACTGGCTTTGTTTGGTGGGCGGGTTCAGCAGGAAATTATCCGTGCCGCCGCGTGTGTAGGTATCCAGGGAGATGGCGTAATCAGACGGCATGGGGCGGTCGGGTTTGTTGGTTTTGCCGCTGCCGATTTTCGCCGTTGCGGAGGCGGCTTTAGTGGGTTTGACTTTGCTGTCGTCGGTCATAATTTACTCCGGTGGATGGCAAGGTTTTCCAGAAAATTTTCTGTAAATGATGACGTTACCATAAAAAACGTTTCGTCGCAAAAAATGAAATACACGCTAACAAGGCCACCCGCATTACCTACATTAAGGAAAAAGCCGCATTTTCCCGCCGAATGTGTTGCAGCTTGTTTAAGGATACGCTATATTCCGCTTAAACATGCAGGAAAGTTTCAAAAACTAACCAGCCCACACATAGAAAAGTGAACATGGCCGTCACTATTGAGGATATTGCAAACAAGCTGGGCATCGCGGTTTCTACGGTGTCTAAGGCGCTGAATGGCTACCCTGGCGTGGCCGAAAAAACCCGCCAGCGCGTGCTGGAAGCTGCCCGCGAACTGGACTACCAGCCTAAAGCCGCGACCACCGGGGGCACACGCGGACGCCCAACGCGGCATCTTGGGCTGGTGATTAACTACGCTTTCTCCGCGGTGGCGGAGTATGTAGGTGAAATGCTAGATAGTGCTGCCTATGCTGCCAAGCTCCAGGACTATCACTTTGTGTTTTACAACTCGATGGGTGAGCAGGCAGAAACGCTTCAGGCCATTTGCCACAACCGCAGCGTAGACGGCGTGCTGCTGATGTGGCCGGACGCCATCGACGATACGGTGGCCCTGCTCCAAGCAGAGTCGATGCCGTTTGTGTCGCTGGCGCAGCGGGCCGAACACCCGGCAGTGAGCTATGTGGTGGTGGATAACCGCGCCGGGACGCTGGCAGTGGTGCAGCATCTCATCACATGTGGGCACCGCCGCATTGGTTGCTTTACCAACCCGGAGTTGGGCATCAACAACCAGGACCGCGTGGCGGGCTACCTGGACGCGCTTGAGATGGCGGGCATCCCGGTGGAGCCAGAGTTGATGATCGAAACATCCATTTTGGAGGAACAGAGCGGGGCGCGTGCTCTCAACGACCTGATGAACCTGCCCGACCCGCCCACCGCTGTGTTTGCCTTCCACGAGATGTATGCGGTAGAGGCGATCAAAGCAGCGCAGGCACGCGGGCTGCGCGTCCCGCAGGATGTGGCGATTGCGGCGATGGACGGCACGGCATTTGGGCGCTTTTGTACGCCGTCGCTGACCACTGCGGTTGAGCCTTTCGCAGACATGGGGCGGCGGGCAGCGGAAATCCTGCTGGGGCTGATTGACGGTAGCATCAAGGAACCGGTCAAGCTCACCTTCCCGGCCACGCTAGTCGTTCGTGAGTCCACGCAGACCGATAAATTTGTCAATCACCAGCCTGAACCATCGGGTTGATGATGGGGGAACACCCCAGTGTAAGCATATTAGATCGCAGGAGAAGCATGTATGTCAGAGATGTATAACACAGAGCTAATTAACAAGATGTATGAGGCGCTTAACGCACAAGACCTGGACGCCCACGACGAATACTGGTGGGACGACATGATCTGGCATGGCCCGCCCGGCTTCGGGGATGTTCATGGGCTGCACGGCTTTAAGTATCAGGTGCTCAAGCCGTTTTACACCGCCTTCCCAGACTACCACGCCAAGAATGACATTGTAGTGGCGCAGGGGGACTATGTGAGTGCGACCGGCTACCTGACGGGCACGCACTCTGGTGAGTGGATGGGCCTGCCCGCCACGGGCAAGCCGATGCAGATGCGCTTTTCTGACTTCTGGCTGGTGCGCGACGGCAAGCTCTGTGAAAACTGGGTGATGGTCGATGACATTGATGTGTTCCGTCAGCTTGGCGTAGACCTGCTGGCCCGCGTCAAGGCGTAAGCGCCCTTTTTTCAAATTTTGCAAGTTCACGAATTTAAGGAGTAACGTTTTATGTACCGGAGTAAGTTGTTTGCTGTGCTGGCTGTGCTGACGCTGGTGCTGTCCGCGTTTTCGCTGTCTTACGCGCAGGAGGAACCAACCTGCAATGTGCCCGCACCCGAATCCCCGACTACAGTTTCGTTTCTGGGTTGGTCGTTCGACATTATGGACTTCTACGCTAATGAATTGGAACTGTGCGGCGAAGTTGATAACCTGGACGTGACCATTCAGTTCCTTGAACCGAACGGTGTTGACGAAGCCATGCGCCTTGCGCTGACGAGCGGTGCCGAAGCGCCCTATGACATCGTTCACGGGGCCAATAACCAGATGATCGAATGGGGCAGTGAGGGCTGGTTGGTGCCGCTGGACGACTTCATTGCGGAGTACAGCGACGAGTACAACCTGGCTGACATCCCGGATAACGCCTGGGAGGGCGCGACCATTAACGGGCAGATTGTGGGTGTGCCCGTGACGGGTAACACGCTGCACCTCGCCTACCGGGCCGACCTGTTCGAGCAGTACGGCCTTGATGTGCCGCAGACGTATGATGACATCATTGCCGCGTGTGCGGTCTTGCAAGAAGAACCCAGCATCGACGTGCCATTCACGATGGACCTGTCTGCCGGGTGGGCGTGGGAGATCGAGTTCCTGGCGTTTGCGCGTGCCTACGGTGCCCAGTATATTGACGAAGAAGGTATGCCAACGTGGAACAGCCCCGAAGGTGTGGCCGCGCTCACCAAAATGAAGGAAGTGGTAGACGCCTGCATGGGGCCGTTGGGCCTCTCTTACGGGTATGAGGCCAACGAGGTCGCGCTAAACAACGGTGCCATCGCCTTCACGCACATCTGGGCCGGGAACACCGTCAGCATGAACGACCCGGAGCGCTCCGACTATGCTGAGGAAATCGCCTTTGCTCCGGCAGCCCGCCCCAACCCGGAAAGTGACGCCCTGGGCGGCAGCGCATGGAACGACTATTACGTCATCCCCAACACCACCGCCAACGACCCCGAACTGCTGTTCCTGATGATTATGGAAGCGCTGGACGAGGAAAGTGCGCGGCGCGGCGCTGAGCAGGGCATTGTGACTCGCCAGTCGATTGAGGTGGGTGTGCCCAGCCTGGAAGCGACCAACGAGACGATTGCTAACGGCATTGGCATCTACGAAACCCGCCCCGAAATTATCCTGGTGCAGATTGCCCTGGGTAATCACCTTGCCTTTGTAGGCACGGGCGAGAAAACCCCGCAGCAGGCCCTTGACGACGCCGCAGAAGAATACATCGCAGAGGCCACCGCCCAGGGCTTCCTGGAATAACTCCTCATCAACCCACTGGGCCGTGCCGCACCTTATGAGCGCGGCCCGCTCTCCTACCGTCAATTTTTGAGGAGATCACTATGAAAACACGGGCCTTTTTGGGCTTTACCGCCCCAAGCAACATCGTGATGCTGGCGCTGCTGGTGTTCCCGTTGGTGTTTGCCGGGTGGTTAGGCTTTCACTATATCACGTTTAGCAACATCAACGCGCCAGACTTCATCTTCTTCCAGAACTTTATTGAAGTGCTGGCAGATCGTGAGTTCTGGGAAGCACTCCAGTGGACGCTCATTATCATCGTTGTGACGGTACCTATTCACCTGGTGCTGGGGTTTGTGATGGCGCTGCTGCTAGACCAGGTGCCAGGGCAGTTGCGGGCTATCTACCTGGCACTGATGCTGCTGCCCATGCTCGTGATCCCGGTGGTGGGGACGGTGGTGTTCCGCCAGTTGTTCGAGCCATCGGGCTTAGGGACGTGGATATACCGCCAGCTTGCCGGGGCACCATTCATCTTCAACGAAGGCACCATAAAAACGCTAATTTTGACGCACACCGTGTGGTACATCACGCCGTTTGCGCTGGTAATCTTTTTCGCGGGGCTGCAAACCATCCCGCCGGATTTAGCCGACGCTGCCGCCATTGACGGGGCCAACCGCATCCAGCAAATACGGCATATTGTGCTGCCTCACCTGCGCCCGCTGATTGTGCTGACGCTGCTCATCAGTGTGATGGATATGTTCCGGTTGTTTGACAATATCTTTGTGTTTACGGGCATGAACCCGACGTATAACGCGGACACCGTGCTGACGTACAACTTCCGGGTGGCCATGAGCCTGCGGCGGTTGGGCAAAGGCAATGCGGTAGCTATCATCACAACAATTGCGATTATGGTGGTGCTGCTGCCGTTCCTCCAATATATGTACCGCGAATACATCAAGGAAAAGTAGCTATGCAGCCCATCAAAAGCCGCGTCGGCCAGTTATTTGTGCATCTGATTTTGTGGATTTTCATCATATGGAGCGCGGTGCCGTTTTTGTGGACGACACTGCAATCGCTGAAGACGGAGCGGCAGGCCAACTCCCGCACGCCGTTGTTTTTCTTCTCCCCCACGCTGGAAAACTACGCGACGATTTGGCTGGATGCCATACCCAGCAACCCAAACCTGTACTGGCTGCTGTTGGGGCTGGCGGTGGTGGCGTTCGCGCTGGTGATTGCTTTCCGACACCATATCCCGCTGCGTACAGACGTGACCAATGCGCTGATTCTGGCCGCTTTCGTCACATTCATCTGGACGATTCCGTTGTGGATTGAAACGA
>DAOTTU010000050.1:0-38669 GCA_034437655.1 Anaerolineae bacterium | reverse complement strand
CGCGGAAGTCGTCGTCATCTTCATCGCGGAAGTCGTCGTCGTCGTCATCGCGGAAGTCGTCGTCGTCGTCATCGCGGAAGTCGTCGTCGTCGTCATCGCGGAAGTCGTCGTCATCTTCATCGCGGAAGTCGTCGTCGTCGTCATCGCGGAAGTCGTCGTCATCGCGGAAGTCGTCGTCATCGCGGAAGTCGTCGTCATCGCGGAAGTCATCTTCATCGCGGAAATCGTCGTCGTCGAGCGGATTCGCCAGCACTTCGACAATCAACCCGAGGGCGAGGGTGTCGTCGTTTTCACCAGCCACACTGATCACAATCACCTGTGTGCCGACCTGCAAACACGTGATTTGCAGCGTGTCACGCTCGCGGCGACTGGTCAACACAACGCCCTGATCACCAGCGGGGAAGGTGATGCCCAGCACGGGGTCAATGTCGGTGTCGGGGACGGGTAAATCGACGGTGAGAATTTCTCCAACGGCGCAGGTTTCGCGCTCAAGCAGGTCTTCCACCTGGGTGATGTCGCCTGTGGATTGCAGCACAGCGTCATCGAAATCGGTAGCATTGATCGCGACATCTAACAACGCCGGAACGATGCCGAGGTTGGGCGAAATGTCGGGCGCGGTGATGTTCACAATACGGCGGCGGCTGTCCAGTTCAACGCGGCTGGTGAGGCCCGGTGTTATGGTGCGTTCGAGCGGGGCGGGTTCAACCGCGCTGGGGGGCACATCGCCACCATCGGGTTCTTCGCCCATGTCGTCTAAGCTCTCATCGTCATCTGCGTCGGGGTCAGGCCCGCGCACTGCGGCGAGATTGCGGCGGAAGGTGTCGGCTAAAGCGGCTTGCTCTCCACCAAGCTCACTCAAGGCCAGCAACACATCATTGAACGACCGCGTCGCATCGCCAGCCCGGGCCCGCAATGTAACTTCGCCTTCAATCCCGGTCACGTCCAGCGACCCATCGACATTGCCCGTTAAGAGCGCAGCGCTGGCAAAGACCATCTCCACGCCGTTCACCGTGATGGTAGTGCGTTGTCCACTGGGGGACTGAATCAACATTCCAGAGGGTGCTTCTTCGCACATTGAGTCACCCGTCGCCAGCCGGATGACCTGCATGGGGTTATTGATAACCGTTTCGTCAGCGGTGACCTGTGGCAAGCTCCCGGCGTCACATTCGACCCGGAAGAACTGCTCGGCAACCCATGCTGTGTCGTTGTCGGTGGCCACGCGCAGCCAACCGTCAGCCGTGCGACCGGTCGCGCTGAGGGTGCCAGCGCTGCCAACCTGCCCCAGAATGGCGCTGTTGGTGGTCGGTGAGGCGCGTAGGTTGATGTTCGAAACCGTCTCATTGATAGCGTTACACGTCACAGGTGGGGGGGCGAGCTGCGTATCATCAAAAATAGCCGCGCCACCAAGCAGCACAAAGGTCAGCCGTTCTTCGGCGGCTTGCGGCAAGTCACCCAGCACAGACATCACCGCGACACCCCACGTTTCGGTCGCCGGGTCATAGGGCGCAGTCGTGACGCTGAGTACATCGCTCAGGTCTATGCGGTCGCCGGGGGTGGTAAACTCCTCCATCATCGCGACATCGACCGTCGCCGCCTGAACGTTATCATTGCCATAGCAGATTTCGTTGGTGCCGAGCGTGCTACACGCCGAACCGACCTGTTGCATGGCCAGGCGCACTGTTTGCAGACAGGCGTCGGCATCACTGCTCTGGGCATGGGTCGGTGGGGGGGTGGCATTCGGAAGCTGCACCGAAACAACCAGCAACAGCGCCAGTATGGGCAGCACAAAGCGGGGTATGTAGAGTAGCATGGTAAGCGTTTGCTCCTTCACGTGTGGGCATACCAGTATATACTCATCATACTCGGCAGATAGGTTGCGCCGCAAGCGACGGGTACCGGGCGGTTGGGCGGTGCATTGGAAAGTCTTGTCCGATAATTCGAGGATCACATTATTATGGGGTTTAATGCCATAACACGACAGGGTTATCTTCCTGCGGAAGCCAACGCAGCCCCTACACAAACACGCTATTTGACCGAAATGGTCCTAGGGGAGGCTTGCCGGCGCAGATGGCCACCCCGCGCACAAAACTCACTCGGCGCGGTGGCTGGCGATGCTCTGGCTGATGCGCTGCCGGATACGGCGGGCCCGGTCGCGCGCGTCTTCGCCGCTTAGCACCCCGCACCAGACGACCTCACCGTGTTTGAGTACCAGCCCAATACCGCGCCGTTGCACGTTCATGCGGTCGAACAGCCAGTTCAACACGCGGTCCAGCGGATTTTCAACCGGGTCGGCGGCAATGCGTAGTGAGGTGATCGCCGTAAACGGAATGCGCCGGATGCTGCGCGCTCGTTCGACCTCGACCAGTTCATCGGCGGGCACGATGGAAAAGGCCGGCTTGCGCAGCGCTAACCATTGCGGGTAGAGGAGCAACCCCACGCCGATAACGAGCGCCGTGAGGACAACCGTCCGCACCAACCACCCCAACACCCCCAGCACTGACCCGGCCAGCGACAACAAACTCAGCACCCACAACATCACCAGCAGCATACCCAGCGCCGCCAATAGCCAGAACGCCAGCCACCGCACGGACTGCGCACCGGGCTCAATCAAGACACCGTTATCGGGTGTGTTGTAACAGGTGGCATCGTCCAGCCGAATAGCCCCGGTCAGTTCGACGACGGGCGGCAAGGGCGGCGGATTTGTCGGGGCCGGTGGGGGGGTAGGTTGGTGTGGGGGTGCGGGAGTCTCAGTCATGGTCAATTCTCGTTAAACGGATCCTGTGGCCAGTATGCCATGACGGGGGACAACGCACAATCCCCTCGCCCCTACGCCTGTAATAAGTATCAGTGGGAGTCGGCGCAGGGACAGAGGCGGGAATCGGTGTGATTGCTTTCCGTACAATGTCTACTATAGATAACAGATGTCTGGCGAACATCACAAAAGTGTCGCAAAAGTGTCGCAAAAGCATTGAGATGGGGCGAAGTTGGCGAGCGGAGACAATTCTCCGCCCGCGTATGCGTTCAGTTTTGGCTAGGCGTCGGTGGGGGGCTGGTCATCTGGATAGAGCAACGACCACCCGATGCAAAAGGCGTTGGCGACTTCGACCGGGGAGCGTTTCAACCCGGCGGCCAGCGCGATGATGGCGGGGTCGGTGGGGTCGTCCAGAGCGGGGCGAAATTGTTGCAGGCCCGCAAAGGGTTGGCCACGCCAGACCTGCACAGCGATGGCCAGCAGCAGCACGGTCAAGCCGAGGTAGGGAGAGGCTTCGATCAATTGGAGAACGGACATAGGGGGTTTGCCTTTCGGTTGATGTGAACAGATGCGAAGGGGGGAAAAGGGTTTCTGGGAAGACTGTTTTTTTTCGCGCCTTGATTGCACGGGCAAATAATATGCGCACGCCAGAAATCATCGGGAACACAGACGCCCATGCGCTGGCTTCAGGCTGGTGTGTTCGCCCGGCGGCGTGCTGGCGCCGTAATTCATTGCGGCGATAATAACGCGCCGGGGGTAACTCACCGCGCACTTATTCCTCTCTGGTATTATCTTCCTGGATGCGCGACAATCGTCGCATGATCACTATATGACCACCACACGAGGAAGGAAACGCACATGGTCTCCACACTCGACATCGCCGCCATCGACATCGCACGCTCACTGGCGGAACAATTTGCACCCCGCGCCAAAGACGCTGACGCCGCGGGCAAGCTCCCCGCCGCAGACATGCAAGCCGTGCGCGAATCTGGCTATCTGGGCGTGAACATCCCCAGCGACCTCGGCGGGCTGGGGCATTCTATGCAAGACACCATCGCCGCACACCTGGAGCTGGTGCAGGGCAGCACGTCCTCGGCCTTTGTCGTCGCCATGCATACACAGGTGATCGGTAACATGGTCGATAACCGCACCTTTGACGACGACGTGATCGAACGCCTGACCGGCTATGCGCTCGACGGTGGGCTGTTTAACTCCATCGCCTCTGAGCCAAAGATGGGCAGTCCGTCACGCGGGGGGCGCTTTGAGAGTGAAGCCGTGTTGCATGCCGATGGCTGGCACATCCACGGGCACAAAACGTGGATCACGGGCGGCCGCCACCTGACGCACATGCTTGTCAAGTTGATGGTGGAGGATGACCCGGCTGTGATTCTGGTGGAAGGCGACACCCCCGGCTTGCACTGGGACGAGGTGTGGGGCACAGGCCTTAGCCTGCGGGCGACGGATAGCCACGACCTTTACTTTAAGGATGTCGTGGTGCCAGAAGACCACCTCTTGCAGCGCGGCAAGTCTGAGACGGGGCCGAACGTCTGGTTCCCGATGATGATGGGCAGCAGCTATCTCGGGGCCGCCATCGCTGCCCGCAACGCCGTGATCCAATTCGCGCTGGAACGGGTGCCCACAGCGCTCGGCAAATCGATTGCGACACTGCCGAAAATTCAGCGCCAGATCGGGGAACTCGACATGGAATTGCAAGCCGCCCGCGCCCTGATGCTTGCCGTGGCGGGAGAATGGCCCGGACATGGCGGTGATCCGGCTGCCTTCCAGCCGCGCACGACCCTCGCGAAGCATTTCGCCGTCGAAGTTGCCAACCGCGTCACCGACCGGGCGCTGCGCATCGCAGGCGGGCAGTCGTTGAGCAATAGCTTGCCGCTGGAACGCCATTTTCGCGATGTACGCGCCGGGTTGATGCAGCCGCCTTCTGGTGACACAGCCTATGAGATCATCGGGCGCACCGCCATCGGGGAAATTCCCGGTGAATAACACGAAGCAATGACGACACGACGCATACGCAACGCCGCCCACACCCGACCCGCCGCACCGACCCTCATCTGGGGCACGCTGGCACTGATTACGGTGGCCTTCGGTGGGATATTCCTCTATGGGTTGGTCACTGACGATGACCCCAACCCTGAAACGGCCGCCCCGGTGCCGCGTTGTGTCATGGCGGAAATTGCGTTTCAAGGGCGGGTGCAGTCAGTGCATGGCGAACACCTTGAAGACGCGGTAGTGCGCCTGCGTCGCGTTGGTGCGCTGGAAAATTGTGACGCGCCCGACGATGATGACCCGCCGCTGGACCCCGCCGCCCAGCCACAATTACCCGTCGTCGTGCAGACCCTGCACACCGATGCCGAGGGGCACTACATGGGCGCAGTCCAGACGCGCCACAATTCCCTGTTCCGGCTAGAAGTCACCGCGCCGGGCTATGAGGAATATCAGTCACCGCAGTTTTCTGCCAGCTATTTACCCTACTGGCAGTTTAAGGTGATTGAGCTGGAGCCGAAAATCGCGGTGTTGGGGTAGTTGAACCCTACCCCGTCGTGATCGTCACGTCGCCGCTGTTGACGTCAATGCGTACAGTCAACGTCGGCGCACCGTCAACCGTCGTGCGCTGGTTGAAATCCTCGCCCTGATTGTCGCCGTTGAAGCGAATCTCGCCGCTATTCGTCTCGGCGTCAATGTCCAGCCCCACGTTCGCTGGCAGGCGCAACTCGATGTCGCCGCTGCTGGCATCGACAGTGATGGTCGCGTCGGTGCCCCATGTCCCGCGCAGGTCGAGCGTGATCGCGCCGCTGTTGGCCTCAGTGCTGATGTTGCTCAGTGCGGGCACGTTGCTTTCCGGGGAGAATGTGATGTCAATGTCGCCGCTGCTGCTGTCGAGTTCAATGCGGCCCAGATTGGGGTTCTCGCCGGCCATTTCTAGCCGCACATTGCCCGAACTGCTATCGAAGCGCACCTCCTCGGCGGCGATACCCCGCTCAAACAGCGCAACGATGTCCCCGCTGCTGGTGTCTGCCTCCAACGTCAGCGGAACCGTGGGCGACACATCAATGCGCCACTCGTTGACCGCTTCCCCAATCACAAAGACCGAATCCGAGATGCGATTAATGCGGATGTTTTGCTGTCCGTCGTTGACGGTGCTGCTAATCTCGGGGCCATAGCCGGGCACGTTAAAGCGGAAGCTGCCGACGAGGATCGTTTCAGCCGGGGCTTCGTCTATCGCACCGAAGCGGATTTCACCCTGTGGCGACACCTCCACGCGCACAGATTCAGCGTCATCGTCCAGCGTGACGGTTTCTTCCTGGGTGCGAACGTTGTCTTCGGAGGGAAAGATCGCGACCTCATCCGCTGTGAACAGCCCGACGCCGAGCGTGCCCAAACAGCAGATACAGATGAGCAACGTTGTACCACCGAGGCACAGCGCGAAAAAGCTGCGTACACGGGTGGCGCGGTCAGGGAGCAGGTCTTCGTTGGTGGCCTCGGTCAGCGGCGGTCGTGTTGGTTGTTCCATGATGATCTCCTTATTGTGCGGAACCCCGTCGCCCCACAGTCAGGAATAATGCCACGGGCAGCGCAAACACGCCTGCAATCAGCCCGGCGACGGTACCCAGCCCGGCCCCCAGCACCAGATAGGGCGTGGCGTTGTCAGCTTCAAGAGCGGCTTCGGACGGGTCGTCGGGATTGTAATACACCGTGACGCTTTCCCCAAGTGGGTATTCGTCCTGCACGGTTTCAAATTCTTCGGCTTCAAGCTGCAAGTATTCGCCGTCGAACAGCATTTCGTTGGGCACACGCTGAAAGCCGGTATAGGTGGCGTCTGCGGTGGTGTATTCATATTCGAGGCGCACGTAATACAGGTCTTCGGTGACCTGCCCGCTGAAAGAAAAGCCCCGGTTGGCTTCGGTGGCAAAGCGCTCGTTGCGGGTGATGGTGCCGGTGGTTTGTGTCCAGTCGTCAAGGTCCACGCGGGCCGTTGAAAAGACGCTCCAGCCGAGCAGCGTAAACCCGACCGCCACGCCCCCGGCGATGCCATACAACGTTGCCCGCCCCCCATTGACCGGGACGGCCAGCGGTCGCGGGGTGTCGGTGGTAGTTGAGGAGGGAGAGGTGCTGCGCAGGAGTCGGCGCACGAGGAGGGCCAGTCCATGCAGGGCCATGCCGGCCGCGATACTCAGCAGCGCGAAAAGCAGATAAGTCATGTGGTGGTTCAATCCTTGTTGTGATGTGATGTCTGGCGTGGGGAGTATTGTAACGACGGGGTAGAGGCGGGGCAATGGCGCTTCCGCTAGCCTTTCGGTTAAAGAAATTTTCTTCTACAATGGGGCCCGTGCCGCGTTGCACAATCATCCACCCACAACCCGCAAGGAGACGCCGCGATGAGCAAAAAGAAAAAAGCGGACAAAAAAGATAAAGCCAGAGCCAACGGCCACTATGTCCCCCGGCTACCGAAAAAAATTTATAATCAAGAACTCGAACGCCTCCAATTTGAACTTGTCAAAATGCAATACTGGATCAAAGAGAAAGGTTTGCGGCTGCTGGTGCTGTTTGAAGGGCGAGACGCGGCTGGCAAAGGCGGCGTTATCAAGCGCATTGTCGAACCGATGCAACCGCGTGGTGTGCGCGTGGTGGCGTTGGGCAAACCGTCTGATGTTGAGCGTACCCAGTGGTACTTTCAGCGCTATACGCAGCATTTACCCTCGGCGGGGGAAATCGTCATCTTCGACCGTAGCTGGTACAACCGCGCCGGCGTCGAGCGCGTCATGGACTTCTGCACCGATGAAGAATACTGGGAATTTTTGCGCAGTTGCCCCTATTTTGAGCGGATGCTGGTGCGCAGTGGTATTATCCTCGTGAAATATTACCTGTCGGTCAGTGACGCCGAACAGGAAGCCCGCTTTCAAGACCGCTCTAAAGACCCCACCCGCCGCTGGAAGCTCAGCCCGATGGACCTCGAAGCCCGGATGCGCTGGGTGGAGTATTCCAAAGCCAAAGACATGATGATGGAACACACCGACATCCCCGAAGCCCCGTGGCATCAGGCGGAAGCGGACGACAAACGCCGTGCCCGCCTCAACATCATGCGGCACCTGCTGAGCCAGATTGACTATCAGGACATTATTCCGCCGCCCATCGAACTCGCCGCACGCCCGGACCGCAGCGGGGAATATCAGCGCCCCCCGCGTGACAAAACCGACGTGATTACGGACCATTATGCGCACCTGGTGAAGGGGTAGGGTGTCGCTGCAATGAATTACGGCGGCGAAAAGGGCCGACACTTATGGGCCTATGGGCCTGGTAATTTTGGTATGGTAATGGTCAGCATCCCATGGCGTGAGCGCCCTTTAGGGCTGTTCGCGCACCGGACTTGCATAGCCCCGTTCTTTAGGGCGGGGACAACGTCGGTAACCAACCCTTTTCGCCGCCGTAAACGACGGCGCTATCAAGTTAATCGAACGCACACGCCTGAAGGCAGCGCGTTCGGTGGGTACCCTGACCTTCATCCGAACCCTGGACATGACTTTGCAGAAGTCCTGCCACCCCACGCCATAGAGTTGCCAATTTTCCCCATTCTGCGGCACAATATGAACCTGCCTTGATAAACCACCACATGACGGGGAGTTAAACCCATGCATCACCTGCACTGTTCACGCCGCCATACACTGCTGGCCCTGGCGCTGGCACTGGTCTTGAGCCTCGGCACCCTTAGCACACCCCACACCCTGACCGCACAGGGACCTGCCGACGCCATCGGGCTGCAAAATCTGTTGACCGTCGGCGAAGGGCGCTACACCGCGCTGGCGATTTCGGACGATGACCGCCGCCTTGCACTGGGCCTGGCGACGGGCGAGGTCCATATTTACACCTTGCCGGCTGTTGATGCCGTGCCGGACCCCAACAACCGTATTGTGATTGAGGCGCACGACAGCGCGATCACCAGCTTAGCTTTTAACGGCCCCACTGAACTGGCCAGCACGGCCACTGGCGAAAACGCGGTCAAAATCTGGAATGTGCAGAACCGTAGTTTGCGCGTGGGGTTGGCCGGGCCGGCCGGGAGCCAGGTCGCGTTTAGCCCCGATGGCCGCTGGCTGGCGCTGGGCGTGCCGAATGAGTCCAAGGTGGATGTGTTGAACGCGGTGTCCTTCCAGCGGCAATATGTCGCGGAAACGCTCGAAACCTCAGACAATGACGGGATTCTGGCGCTGACCTTCAGCCCCGACGGGCAACGGCTGGCCTTTTCGACGCGCAATGCAGGCGTTTTCCTCGTCAATGTCACGAATCGCACTGTGACGGGCAACTATGTCGGCCCCGCACCGCTGAACACGCTCACCTTTGAGCCGCAAACCGGGTCGCAGTTGGTTGGCTCGGTCGGTGCGCCGACGTTGAGCTTTGTCGCGCTGGATGGCTTCACGCTGGCTGAAGTCGTGCCGCCGACCGCCAACGATCCCAACACCGACGGTTTGTACGCGCAGGAAGGTTTTGCACAGCGCTTCAGTGATGACGGGGCCTTCCGGGTGGGCACGGCCAATCGTCAAGCTGTGGCACCGTTTGGTCAACCGCTGCTCGCGACCTTTGCGCTGCTAGCGCCCGATGCGGCCACGACAAATTTTGTGGTGGCGGGCAACAGTCCGGCGCTGGACGTGGCGGTGACCTCCGATGCACGCTTCATCTATGGCCTGACGCCGGCCGCGCTCTATCGCGTTTCGACCGCACCGACGGAAATCATGAATGGGGCGGTGCAACCCGTGCCGTTGCTGGAGGGTTCTAACACCTTTAACGCCGTGAATTTCAGCAGCGATAGTCAACGGGTGCTGGTGGTGGACTACAACCTGTTTGGGGCGCAAGCGGTGGAATACGATGTCGCGACGGGAAACCAGCTTTCGACCGCAACAGTGCCGAACCTCGGCGAAATTGACTTTGCGCAGTATGCGACCACGCTCAACCAATCCAACGACCTCATTTTGCGTGGACACGACCAGAACGACTTCAGCGCCGAAGTGATTACGACGACGGCCGGCAGCGTGCGCCTCAATGGGCCCTCGGTGGTGACGCCACTGGGGGTGGTTGTCAGTGCTGAGCAGACGACCCTCACCCTCCGTGAACGCGACCCCGCCACGCAGCAATTCACGCAACGCAGCGCCGCCACGCAATTTCCGGTGACGACCCTCATCGCCAGCGCCGATGGCAACCGTTTTGCCGCGCTGGACGACCAGCAACGCATCGCGACTTTTGACGTGGCCAGCGCCAGCCAGATTACACAGGCGACCATTTCCACGAATGTGATTGACGCGGACGGGTTTGCGCTCAACCTCAGCGGTACACAGGCCCTCGCGTGGGGCACCAACCCCACCGGCCAAACGACGCTGGCCCTCATCAATGTGCAGAACGGCTCAAGCATTCGCAGCACGTCCGGCGTGGAGGTAGTCGCCGCCAGTGCAGACCCGACCGGGACGCTGTTCGCCGTGATTAGCGCCGACGGGCAACTGCGGCTGCTGGACGCCAACACACTTGAAGAACGCGCCGCGCTAGACGCCTCCCCGACCTACACGCGCCTGACATGGAGCCCCGATGGCACACGGCTGGCATTGCACGGCGGCCCGGGCATTTTGCGGGTGGTGCAGGTGACGCGCTAGCCGCAGCAATATAAGTAATTTTTAATCATTTTGACCTGTTATGACCCCTTGTCAGGTCAATATAGCGGTTGACAGAACGCTGGTGTGTGCTACACTCAGTGCATCTGTAAAAAGACCAGAAAGGGGGTGATCCGGTGATACGCACTTTTAGGAGCCGGCGCTTCCATGGGGCACTGAGCTCCTAACCAAAAGCGTGAAAGGTGGGTATGTCCCTGGCGGGGCGTACCCGCCTTTGGTTTTATGGGCCAGAAATGCCCTGCGCATGAGCAAACGTTAACGCACCCCGCACACCCTACCGCACTGGTACACTCCCCACAAAATCAGACAAATCGCAGGAGTACTTATGGTCAGCCACATGACCACCGTCGGCATCCCCATTGATGATGACAACAGCCTTGCCCATTTTGCCACGCGCGCCATCGAAAACGGGCACCCGTACCGTGCCGCGTATGGCACCTATTATTGCTGGCAAATGGGCCACGGGGTTGAGCTGTGGGTGCAGATCAACAGCGACGATGAGATCATCGGTGTGCAGCCGCACTTCAGCGGAGAAGAAGCCGTCCGCGTTGGCCTGACACAGCGCATCCGTAGCCAGACCAACCATGACCTCGACAGTGGCTTTTATGCCTGGTTGCAAGCCAGCGAAGGCACACAGGTGCCCTTTGTGTTCGACGTGCCGAATTTTATGGCCCACAACGACCTGCAACTCCCCGCCGTGATGCCGGTGCAGGTGGCCGCCTTTGCGCACAGCGTCCGCGCCTACCGTGACCTCGCAGAATTCAACCTTGCGCAACACAACGACGAGCTACAATTTGATGTGCCCTCTTTTGTGCCGACGGGCCTTTTTACCCGCGACGGTGAGCCGAATCCGCAGCCCGCGCCGTATGCCTTTTTTACGGGCACGGTGCGCCAGCACAAGACCTTCACCAACCCGGCGACCGGCCTCAGCTTTTTGTGGGCAAATGTCCTCACGCTTGGCGGGCGGGTAGATGTGGTCTGCAACCCGGACGTGTGCGAGGGTGTGTTGCAGCGCAATAGTGTTGTCAAAGGTACGTTCTGGTTAAGCGGCCGGTTGGTGGGGTAGACCATCACGATGCTGACGTTTCCCCGCCCTGAACCCCCATCCAGTCCGTCACATGCGACACCCATTCTGTGATGAATGCCTCACGCACGGACCAGTGCCCCGCGTCGATTTCCACATAGCGCACATCGCCACCGAGCCGTTCGGCGTTGCGTTGGGTGATCTGCGGCGCGGTCATTTTGTCCGCTGTCGGGTTGATGACGAGGGCGGGCAGTGTGTTATCCGGTAGGGGGATGCCTGGCTTCAGGGTGAACATGCTGCGCAGATAACGCAGACTCACCGCACGGATGGGGTAAGGGTCATCTTTCCAGATGCGGTAAAAGTCGGGGCTATCGACCATCGGCTTGAAGTTGCCGAGCCACGCAAACGGGATTTTCAGACGCGGCACCAGCGCACCAAATGCCTGCATCTGCAAGCGCATCAATTGCGGCACACCGGGCACACCTGCCAGCGGCGCAAAGCGTGACACCTGCACCACATCAGCCGGGTTGCTGAAATCGTAGAGATTGTGGAGGATCAAGCCATCAGCGGGTGCGCCCCATGTTGCCGCTGCATAGGTGAAGGCACTCCCCACGCTGCCCCCGGCCATAAACAGCGGGCCGTCGAAGGTGTCGCGTGTCCAGTGGGCAACATCTACGATGCTCTGCACGCAGTCATGCACACGGAAGTCGCCGCGCGGCCCGCCCGAATAGCCCTGCCCGTACTGGTCTGACACAATAATGCGCAGGCCGGCAGCGTGTAGTGCTAAGGTCAGCGCAACGAAAATGCGCGAATAACCGCCGCCGCCGTGATTAAAGATCAGCGTTGTGGTGCTGGGGTCGGGTTGGGGGTAGTGGTCGATGTGGATGTCCACGCCGCCGGAGGTGATGGTGTGCGTCTCAATGAGGCGTTCTGCACGGGCGATGGTGTCCGCGTCGAAATAGTGGTGCCAGTAGTCGGGGTTGGGGGTGGTCATGGTGGTGTTGTGTCTCCTTTGCGTATGGTGTGTAATACCAGGTTCGTGACAACGGTTGTTTTGTGGGAGGGTATGCCGTCTGCGACGTCAACACCTCCCCTACGGCACGTTTTCGGCTTGTTGATAGGGTTTCGTAGGGGCTGTGTTGGCTTTTGCAAGAAAACATACCTGCCCATTTTATGGTTGTTGATCGCCCGAACCTGGTATAAACGCTTTTTTCGCCCCGTGCCGCTTCCACAGATGAGCGCTGGCTGAATTTCATCGCGGTCCCTTAAGAATTGCTAACCATGTGCTAGCATGGTGCCCATATTAATGGTTTCAGGGGTGCATCGTGCGGCCTTCTTGTGTTTGAGGCACTACATCCGCAGCGCAGGACAAGTCATCAATCAGGGAATACAGCACAACATGGGAAAAATAATCGAATCGCGGCATTATCGCTTTCAGCAGCTTGCAGACGGGGTGCTGGCAGCCTTTGCCGTTGACGGTGGTGGGGCGTTTGCCAACAGCGGCATTATTGATCTTGGCGACAAAACGCTCATCTATGACACCTCGATTACCCCCAACGCCGCGCGCGACCTGTTACACGCCGCCAAACACCTGAGCCAGCGCGACCGCGTAGACTACGTGGTTAACAGCCACTATCACAAAGACCATGTGCGCGGCAATATAGTCTTTCCCCCTGGCACGCACATCGTCAGCACCCGCACCACCCGTGAACTGCTGCTGGCCCGGGGCAAGCAACACATCAAACGCGACATGGACAGCATTTACACCGCCATCCAGCGCACCGACCGCATGATCGTTGAGCTTTATGATCGGTTGCCCGAAGCCACACAGGACGACCTCAAATTTGCGGCCGGGTGGCAACGCGCCGTGTATGAATCGCTGCATAAATTACGCCTGCGCTTTCCAGACATCACCTTCGACCGCCGCGTGGTGATCAATGGCAGTCAACGCCGCGCCGTGTTAATCAACTTCGAGGACGCCCACACGGCCAGCGACGTGATCCTTTATCTCCCTGAAGACGATATCGCCTTTGTGGCCGACCTGTTGATGCCACAACGCCACCGCTGGTTGGGTGAAATGCAGGTTTCTGCTTTCGAAGACGCCCTGAATTTCCTCGACGTGTTGAACTTAACGCATGTCGTCCCCGGTCACGGTGACACAACCGCGCCGACGGGCTTCGACGCACAGCTTGAATACGCCCGCCGCATAGAAACCCTCGTGCGCGACATGGTTGCAACCGGGGCTAACCGTGACGCCGTGATGCGCCTGCCCTGCCCCCCTGAATATGCGGACTGGCGCTTTAAAGAAATGCTGTACTTAATGAATCTCGACGCGCTCTTTGACCGCTTCACCGACCACCCCCCAACCCCGGCCCCCAACGAAGATACAGGAGTCAGCCAACGTGATTCTCTACCATATCGCGACAACCCGTGACTGGCGCAGAGCGCAGAATGAGCGCGAATACACCCACGCCTCTTTAGCGACAGAGGGCTTTATTCACCTGTCTACCGCCGCGCAGATTGAAAGCGTGGCCAACACCTTTTTCGTCGGGGTGACGGACCTCTTGCTGCTGAAGCTAGACAGCGAGCGCCTGCACCACGAACTACGTTTTGACAATGCTGTCGCCCCAGATGGCAGCACCCAGCCCTTCCCGCACCTCTATGGCCCGCTCAACATGGACGCGATTGTGCAGGTGTTGCGGCTGGACCGTGACGAGGATGGCCAGTTCCGGCTGGCAGACTCTACCTGAGCGAGGCGGCGAAATCCGCGCAGTCATGCCAGGCCATCGCACCCTGTCGCCAAATGCAGTATACTAGGCTCCGATATGCTTCAACCTGTATGGAGAACCCTATGCCGACGCGCTTTCGCTTGCCCTTTGCGTTGCTTTTCGCCCTCATATTGATGAGCGTGGCCCCCGTCTTTGCCCAAACCGACGGGACACTCCCTTTTACCTTTAGTGATGGCACCCGCGTGGATGTGCCCCCCGGCTGGCAACTGGACGCTGACCGCACCAACGCCAACCACACCGCCACCTTCACGCGACCCGCGCCACCAGCCACCGACCTGCCCGCCAGCCTCTTGCGCGTGTACCTGTTCAGTGCTGAGCGGCTCGACACGCTCGACATCAGCATTGACGCACCGCTGGATGAGCAGGTGATCGACGTACTTGACGCTGACACCCCGCCCACCCTCGACGATTTTTTCATTGATGCGGTGACGCTGGGCGATGAACTCGACGTCGTGCGGGCCACGTTTGCCGTGTTCGGGCAGGACCGCGTGGTGGTCATTTATGCGCGTCAGTTGGGCGACGATCGTCTGCTGCTGGCAGAATTTGACGGGCCGCGCCTGCCACCGCCCCCACCCGGCACCGACAACACCGACCGCCCCCCGCTCCCTGACCCCACCGACACCCTGACACAGGTAATACAGTCCGCACAACCCGGGACCGGTACAGCGACGATTCCGCTTGAAACAGGCAGTGTTGACGCTGACGCCAACGCTGATGCAGACGACATTGATGGCGACGAAAGACCGCCCCGCCCGCCGCGTGACCTTCCTACCGACCGCCCCATCCCGCTGGAAGACATTATTCGCGCGCTGCGCCCCATTACGGAAGTTGCGACCTACACCTTCCCGGACGACACGCTGCTGCGCTTCCCCGCCGACTGGGAACTGTTCGCAGACCCCGCTTTCCCTGACATCATCGAACTGGAAACACCCGCCGAACTCTACTTTGTAGACCACTACGACGTTGACTTGCTCGATGAATTTGACATTGTAGACGTCCTCGACGCGATGGAATTTAGCTATATCCCCTTTGACGATGATTTCGAATGGGACGCCGACGCCGTGGCCGAGGTTACATTTGCAGACCTGACGCTATATGTCTATCGCTATAATGATGGCGGTGAACCCGGCACACAAATCGGCGTTGAGTTGCCGACCGGGGCCTATCTGGTGATGGACGCCTTTGGGGTGCGCCCGGCTAGCCGCGACGAGGCCCTCGCGCTGGTCATAATGCTGGACGCCGCCGGAGAACCTGACCTGTTCGAGGATGCACGCACGGAATAACCAACGCTATGCCAGACACAACATTTACCTTTCGCGACCAAACGCTCAACGCCACCCTCAGCCTGCCCACTGAAACCCCCGCGCCCGCTGTGATGCTCGTGCATTCGTGGTGGGGGCTGACAGACCACATCCGCGCTGTGGGGGATCGACTGGCGGCGGAGGGCTTCGTCGTCTTCGCGCCGGACCTCTTCGCGGGGCGCACCACCACCCGCGGACTTGTCGCCAGAACATGGGCCGGCCAGCTCAACCGCATCCAGACGGTACTCACCCTGCAAGCCGCCATTGATGACCTCGTTGCGCGGGATGTCGTCGCGGGGGAGTCGGTCGGTGTGGTCGGCTTTGGCATGGGCAGCAGCTATGCGCACTGGATCGCGGTCGATGGCAATCGGGTGGCATCGGCGGTTGGGTTCTACGGCTTTTTCGAGTTCACGCCCGACGCCGCGACCCAAGCCGCCGAAAACGGAGCCGCTATTCAAGGCCATTTCGCCACGCTAGACAGGCCCATCCAGCCGCGCCCGCTGCGCACCAATCTCGACAATCTGCTGGCCGCCGGGGCTGACGCCGAATTCCACATTTATCACGATGTTGAACACGACTTTTTTGACGACACACGCCCCACCTATAACGCCGAAGCCGCCGCGCTGGCGTGGGAACGGACGCTGGCGTGGCTACGACAACACGCATGAGTGCCTCCCCACCCACCTACACTATCACGATTGACTACACCCGTGCGTTTGAGGGGCCCGGCTGGTTACTGATTCGCTATTTTCGCCGCGAAGACCCGCCCCTCTCGCCCGACGAAACGCGCATCCAGGACGCCATCCAGCGCGCATACGTTCACGGCTATATTCTGCGCGACCGCTACGACAACCCCATGAAACGCCACACGCGCCTTACGTTTCGCCGCCGTGCCAATACCCGCCACGACTATCGCCCGGAGGACATTCACGCCGATGACGACACCCCCGCCGACTAGTATCTCCGTCATCATTCCGACCTATAACGCCCGCCCGTGGTTGGATGAGCAACTGGCCCTCTTACGTGCCCAGCACCTCTCCCCGGCTGAGATCATCATTATTGACTCCGATTCACCCGATGGCACCGCCGCCCGTGCCCGTGAACTGGACGCCACCGTTATCAGCATCTCGCGGGCCGCGTTCAATCATGGGGGGACACGCAACCGCGCCGCCGCCGCCGCCACTGGCGACATCCTCGTCTTCATGACACAGGACGCCCTACCCGCCGACGCTGACTACCTCGCCGCGCTGACGGCCCCGCTACGCACCGGGACGTGTGCCGCCGCTTATGCCCGCCAACAAGCGCCCCACACCGCCAGCCCGCTGGAACAGTTCGCCCGCCGCTACAACTATCCCCCCACCCCACACACCAAAACCCGCGCCGACCTGCCCCGCATGGGCGTGAAGACCTACTTTTTTTCGGATGCTGCTTCGGCGGTGCGCCGCGATGCCTTCGACGCCGTGGGCGGTTTCCCCGACTGGGTGATCGCGAATGAGGATATGGTGCTGTGTGCGAAACTGTTGGCGGCTGAGCAGTGCGTGGCCTATGCGGCTGAGGCGGTGGTGTGGCACGCGCACAACTACTCGCTGTGGAAGCTCTTTCAGCGCTATTTCGACATCGGTGTGTTTATGCAACAGGCGGCTGAGGTCTTGCCGGGGGCCCGCAGTGGCGGCGAGGGGGTGCGCTTTGCCGTGGCGCAATTGCGTTTTCTGGTGCAGGCACGGCGCTGGGGGTGGGTGCCACGCAGCTTGCTTGAGTCACCGTTGAAATTTGGCGCGTTTCATCTGGGCAAGCGGTCGCGGTGGCTGCCGCGTGCGGTGCGGCGGCTGTTGAGCGGGCAAAAGGCGTTCTGGCAGAGGCATCAAGCCCCGCCTGCTTAACGTGCCGTGTAATGCAGGATACTGTTTCCGAAATCGAGCAAAGTGTAGCACAATGGGAGCAAGAGCCATCGGTCAGGAGAGACAAGCCCATGTTACCTGTGATGTCGCGCATTTTTGCATATCTCGCTGCGCTGGCCGGCCTGAGCCTCCTCGCGCTGGTGATTCCCCTCATTTTCGCCCGTCAACAGACGCCCCTGCCGCAACGGGTCGCGCTGGGCGATCAAGGGGGCGCTGGCATCTGGGTCTACATGGTAGATTGGTCCGGGGGGCGGCATATAGCACGCTATTTCCCGGTCACTAAACCCAACACCTCGCCCATGCACTGGTCGCCCGACGGCCGCTATTTGCTCTATACCGCGATTGATCCGCACAGTGCGCAACTGATCGTGCAAACGCTGGATACCTTCACGGGTGAAACACAGACCATCAGCAACACCCCCACTCACACGCTCGCCACATCGCCGCGTTACGCCCCCGACGGGCGTTCGATTGCCTATGTCAATGGTGTCCGTACCAACCAGTTAAACAGCGGTCAGACGGTTTTTCGGGACGAGATTCACGTCGTGGACACTGTTACAGGCGAAAACCGTGTGTTGCACCCCACCATCACCGACCGGGCGCTCCGGCAGGTGTTATGGTCAACTGACGGGGCAACGCTACTCTACCTGCAAGACACCAACGCGGGCGGCACCGAAGTGCGTACACTGGAGGTGGGCACGGGGGCAGATACGCGGGTTTATAGCTCCTCACCTGTGCGACTGCGGACGGTGTACCTGACAGCGGATGGGCGCACGCTCCTCGCTGAAACCAATCAGAATAACAACATCCTCGACATTGACCTCAGCCGTGGCCGGGCGACGGTGGTTCCACGCACAACAACGGAATGGGTGCGGGCGATTATGCCGGCCCCGCATAATGATGCACGGCTGTGGGTGCTTGGTGAAAACGGGCTGCAACTTGAACACTCCAACGGCACGCTGTCCACCCTCGAACCCAACCCAACCTTCAACGCCATGTGGAGCCCGGACGGCCAGGCGGTGGCCTATCTTATCGTTGCACAGAATGACCGCATCGGGGTGTACATGCGTCTTCTCACTGGCGAACGGGTCTTCGTCACGGAGCGGCTCGCGACAACACTGTCAATCAGCCCTATTGTAGCGGTCCAGTGGCAGGCGTGGTGGGTCGGTGCGCTGGGGGTGGTGCTGGTCGGTGTTGGGGCGTGGCGTCGCCGCACTGAAGTACGGCGCTAGCACTCCGCCGGACGAGCAGACAGAACTGAAGTTCGCCTGCTCAGAGGGCCATTCCTGAAACGCATGGCCCCCGCTCACGCGGACTTGAGTCCAGTGTGCGCGCACGACACCAGTCGTCATCAACGACAATTTAATGCAATCTCCCTGGTCGGGGCGTGGCGGCGTACGTTTGTTCCATGATAGAATAACGCCAGGCGAAAACTGCATCTCAAGGCGACCTACCAATGCTTATTTATGTGACCTCGAACATCTTTGACAGCCCTGCTCAGGTGCTGGTTAATCCGGTCAACACCGTTGGGGTGATGGGCAAGGGGTTAGCCTATGACTTCAAGATCATCTACCCGGAGATGTTCGAGCGCTACAAAGAATTGTGCAACGAGGGACTGTTTGAGGTGGGCAAGCTGTGGCTGTACAAGACGCCGAACAAGTGGGTGTTGAATTTTCCGACGAAAAAGCACTGGCGTTCTAAATCTCGCGTAGAATGGATTGAAGCAGGTTTAAAGAAATTTGCTGACACATACGTTGACAAACGCATCACATCCATTTCCTTTCCGCTGTTGGGTTGTGGCAACGGCCAACTTGACTGGGAATCGCAGGTCAAGCCCATGATGGAACGCTATTTGAGCCCGCTACCGATCAGTGTCTATATTCATGAGGTTCATAAGACTGTTGTGCCCGAACACCACGATCTGCAAGCCTTCAAAGCATGGCTGCACCGTGAACCTGAATCCTTGCCCTTCACTGAATTCTGGGACGATTTGCGCGAGGTGATTACGCAGCAAGATTCCTACGAACTGGATTATGGTGGTTATGCCAGGCTGAGCCACTACCCCGACATGATCACCGTGACCATCCATGAAACGACATACGAATTGCCTGTGGATGATGGCGAGGGTGCGGGGTGGTATGCGCTATGGACAGAATTGAGTACAGCCGGATCGTTAACGCCCACCGGGGTATCATTTAACTTTGGGGGGGCATGGGATGTAATTTCACGCCTGCTCGAATCGTTAGACTACATTCGGCGCGAAACCTACTTGTATACGAATGGCACACAGGGTGAAATGCTGACACTTATTCAGCACAAGGCACGCCCGGCGACGCCAGCACCACGAGAAATAATCCAATTTGAGACAGCAGGTAACGCGGAAAGCTGATTGTGCCGACTTTCGGCGCATTGTAACGGAGCTTAAGAATCGCCAGGATCTACCCTTCGCACGGCGGTGGGCGAAGTATCTCTACCGTTTTGACACCATCGAAACTATCCCGGAGATTTTGCGCGACGATAAACTACTGTCCAGAAATGCCGCCCAGACCAAACGCAACATACACGATAGCGCAGACTCCAATGTCATTGAGCAAACGAATGAGCGTTGGAAAGACTTTGTGCGCCTCTACTTCCGCCCCTTAACGCCAACAGCATACATTAATGAAGGCTTCTGTGGACAAGCTGAGCTTGAGCGCGGCGCTCCCCATTGCCCGGTGCCAGTCTATTTGCTATTTGATGCGAAGCAGATTTTATGCCGTGCTGATTCACAATTCAGCAATCAAAACCTCGCGAGGCGTAATGCACGGGCGTTTACATCAGCGCAGGACTTTGCACGGTTGCCTTTCGAGGACATCTATCATGACGGCCCTATGCCTGAGGCTGATAAGTCTCGGATCAAAGCGCGTCGCAATGCCGAGGTCATTGTCCCTGAAGCATTGGAACTGGACGCCTTGCGCTATATTTGCTGCCGATCACAAGCGGAATACGAAACACTGCTTGCGCTGTTGCCAGCAGATGTGTTCGACATTTGGAGCCGTTCTATCCGTGTCATGCCGCGCTTGTTTTACCAACACCGTTTCTTCATTAAACAGGTTTTTATGGATGACCAACGCATCCAGGTATTATTTCATTTTGGGCGATCAACTGATGATCAGACTTACAACATCGGGTTTGAACTGTTAGATTTTGCAGACTGGCGCAGTCACCATATACGCATAAACATTGTCGGCAAAACCGGTAGATCAAAACCATTGACGCTCAGCCTGGATAGAATCGGCAACCCGGAAGACTACGACCTTAAAATCTACGTCAACGACCTTCTCGCCTATCAGAACGAGTATCGTTACCAGGACGATCACGATGATGATTTGCCATTTTAGATGCTGACTAATTCGTGCGCTGGTGGGTAGGGATACAAAAAAAGCGTGCTGCGCTCTGATAAACAGGACACAACACGCTCGTCGTCAATAATACGGTGTACGGTTTAGTCCGGGAACATCTCGATGGCGGTAGAGTACAGATTACCCACCGTCGGTCCCAGTACGATTAACACCAGAATTACGACCATTGCGACCAGCATCATGATGAGTGCATATTCCATCAAACCCTGGCCACGCTCATGCTTGCAATAAATGCCATGCATGATAACTGCTCCAGTACGAGATAAAGGCGTACAATGAATAACTAAAGTATACATGTTCAATTAATCTTTGTGAACACATCAATTGTTTTTGTGGAAAAGAATAACCCCTGCCATGCTGAGCAACGACAGGGGCTAAAACATACGTTTGAGAAATGAGGATGCAATTGCGTTACATGAACAAAAAAGGATTACGCAAAGTCATGAATGCTGCTGAGCACGCAGTTCCATGCAATAAAGCGGAATCCCAATCTGTTGTGCAACCCAATTTGCATCATTAGTATACGGGCTTTTCTGCACAAATGATGGTTTCTAAGGACTTTCTGAGCTTTGGCTCATCCCACCAGCCAGCTACAGCCCCAGAAACGCACGCACCGTCGGCAACACGATGTCCGTTTCCATGATCAGTTGCACATGGTTGAAGTTACTCATCACATAGACCTGGTGCCCGGCCGCGATGATGGACTCGCGTTGCGCCTCTACTGCGGTGAACACGCGCCCGTCGTTGGTGCCGGTGTAGAAGGTCGTCGGGGCCTGAAGTTCGGTCGCGTCCAGCGGTGGCCAGCCGACCAGCCCATACAGCCGTGCAAAAAACACATCAAAGTCGGTGCGTTCTGCGAAAGGGCGCGCCATCTCGCTGATCTCGTCAAGGCGGCCGGCAGCCTTCAACGCGGCGACAGGTTCCCACGCTTGAAGCTGTTGCTGCAACCACGGCGTCGTGAAGATGGGGCCGAGGTAGCTACCCGCGACAATCGCCTGCGTGGTGCGCGGTTCGTTGGCGGCAAGGTGCGTGGCCAGCGCCGCCCCCAACGACCACCCCCACACCGCGAAGCGCCCCACCCCGGCTGCATCCGCCACAGCGCAGACATCAACCACGTGGGCGTCGGCGCTATAGTCGCTGGCGTTGGTGCTGGTGCTGCTTTCGCCAGAGCCGCGCAGGTCGAGCGTAATCACGGTGAACGTGTCTTTCAGGCCATCGACAACGCCATAGGCGTGCCAGCGCTGGCGGTCCCCGCTGAGGCCATGCAGCAGCACCAACGCCGGGCCGCTGCCCTGCACATCATAAGCGATGCGGAATCCGTCGGGGGTGGTGATGTAGTGTGTGGTGGGTGGCATGGAGGGCGTGGTCAACTTTCCTCACTGCGGCCAAGGCTGCCCCGGAAGCGGAAAATTTCCACCAGCTCAGGGCGAATCACACGATCACGATAGCGCACGCCACGTTTCACCCGTCGCGCAATGACATAATCCTGCTCGGGGTCGTCCGTCGGCACAACACGGTGAACCCGCTGCGCCGCCTTATGAAAATGGCGTTCTGGCGTCAGGTATAGCTCAAAGCCATAGCGTTCAATGATCGTCTGAATATCGTTGCGAATGCCTTCGACCTCGCCCAACACGGCCGCGACACCGTCGGGTTGCTCGACCCCATAGGCGTTGAGCATCTGCCCGATGTCGTCATACAACGCAACCATATCAGTCACCAGCGGTTGCACCACTTTCAACGCGAGGTCTTGCCGATAGCTTTCAAGCTCACGGTGCAGCGCGTCAATGGTTTCGTTGTCTTTATTGCTGCTTTTAATCTGCGTGTCAAAGTCGTCCTGTAGCTGGCTGATGCCGAGGCCGAGTTGTTCGATCAGTTCGGTCACGGTGCGCATGTGGTCCGCAAGAATATCCCCCATGTTAGGATCAAGCCCGCGTCGTTCGGGGGGTTTGGGGGTGGTTGCAGACGGGTCATGGCTCTCAAGGTGCTGGCGGAGTCGGCTTTTGTCGGGTGGGCGGGGTTGGGTTTTGTCGCTGTGGTCACTCATGGCGGGTTGCTCCTGTCATGCGCGGATGGTCGCTCGTCATAGGTTGGTTGGCCCCGACTATACCATGCCATGCCATGAAAAGGGTAATTTTCACTGTGCAATCCTCCACGCCCCAGAACCTGACCTATGGTATAGTACAGATACACAGGTTCACCAACACTGGGGAAAAATCGCCATGCAACCACATCACGCACCCTCGGTCGAAGACCTTGGCCTCGGTCTGATACGCACCTATTATCGGAACGGGCGCATTGTCGTCTATCGCTTGAGCGCGACCAACAACGACGCCGTTGCCCACCTCATTCACTGTGGCGTTGACCTCTTAGAACGCTGGCCGGCCACACAACCCTACCTTGCCCTTGTCGAAGTCACCAGCAATATGAACATCGACCTCGCACGGCTTAAAGCTGTTGCCGCAGACGTGCCCACCACCCGCCCGGACCTCTGCGGCGCGAGTGCGTATGTGTTGAACGGCCCCTTGCCCAAAGCCTACGTCCGCCAGATTCTGGACGAAACCGTCGGGCTCAGCCCGCGCCCGGTACGCATCTTTGCCTCTACGGGCGATGCGGTCGCCTGGTTAGAAACCGTCGCGGCCGCGTGCGAATAATACCGGGTTCGGGTGCTTGAGGCCCGGCGGACACCCTACTCCACACTGGACATCAGCGCGCCGAGGATCGCGTTCACCGCGTCGAGTTCGTCCTGATTAACGGTGTGGCCCATGCCGCGATACAGCCGCGTGTCAAGGCTAGCGCCGAGGTCTTTGAGTACGGTATCGCTCTCAAGGACGCGCGCTTTGGGGATATGGGCGTCCACGTCCGAGCAACCGATGAAGATCGGCGTCATCTCCAGCGAACCGCCGTAGTTGCGCGGGGTGCCTTCCGGGCCAATCAGCCCGCCACTATAGGCGAACACACCGCCATAGCGCCGTGCGTTCCGCGCGACGTATTCCAGCGAGAGGCACGCCCCCTGCGAAAACCCGCCGATCATCACCCGTTCGGGGGGAATGCCGGCCGCTTCAGCCTGTTCAACCAGCGCATGAATGGCCGCCAGTCCACTGCTCAAGCCCGGCTCGTTATTGTCGATGTCTTGCAGAAAGCTATACGGATACCAGCTATTGCCAGCCGCCTGCGGGGCCAGATAGGCCATGTCCGGATGCGCGAGTTCTTGCGCCAGCGCGAGGATACTCTCAGCGGTGGCTCCGCGTCCGTGAATCAAGATCATGGCGGCTTTGGCGTCGGTGAGGGGCCGACCCGCCGTGGCGACGGGCTGGCCCTGGTGCGGACTTTGAAGTCCCATAGTTATTCTTGCGCTCCTTCGGGTTTCTTAGCGTGCTTATAATTCATGTCGTCAATCGGTGTCAACGACGCTTCGATCAAATCGCGCTTGGGTTCTAACCAGCCCGGCAGTTGCAGGCTTTCGCCCAGACGCGCGCGGTCCTCGTCCACATCGAAACCGGGAATGTCCGTCGCGATTTCGAGAATATGGCCGTCTGGGTCGCGGAAGTAAATGCTGCGGAAGTAGTCACGGTCACGCTGTTCACTGACCGGGACACCAGCCTTCATCAGTCGGTCACGCATTTCCATCTGCGCATTGTCATCCGGCACACGGAAGGCGAAATGGTGTGTTTGCCCGGCCCCCATCTTCACCCAGTGATAGCGCTTGTCGCGCGGGTCGCGCCCAAAATAGGTGACAATGCTGCCCGGTGCGCCATCGCCCACACCCCAGTACCAGTGCGGCGAGTCGGGGTCGTCAAAGTTGGTCGTCATCTTTACCTTACGCAAGCCCAGCACCCCCTGCAAGAAGTGATCGGTGCGTTCGATGTTGCTGCTGATAGCGGTGATGTGGTGCATCCCGTGTTGCAATGCCATCTCCGGCGTGATGACTTCTACGGGCTCGGCCCAGACTTCTCTGGCGATGGCTTCCTCGTCACGGTTGCGCACCGTCATCTCAGCGGGTGGCGGGATAACGCGGCTACCGAGTTCGTCAGCGGCTTCGTCAATCGTCCAGCCCGGGCCACGGGTCGCGATTTCGAGGATCACACCGTCGGGGTCACGGAAATAGATCGACTTGAAGTAGTGGCGGTCGTAGGGCCCGTCAACCTTAATGTCCATGTCCTGCAGGCGGCGCTTCCATTTCAACAGGCCGTCATAGTCGGCAACTTCAAGCGCGACGTGGTGCGTGCCACCGATGCCGGGGTTGCCCTGCGGAACGTCTTTCCATTCGAAGAAGGTGATGGCCGTGCCGGGCGTGCCGGCGTCATCGCCATAGTACAGGTGATAGGCGCTGGGGTCGTCAAAGTTGACCGTCTTTTTGACCATGCGCAAGCCGAGGACGCGGGTGTAGAAATCGACATTGCGCCGGGCGTCTGACGTAACCAGCGTGATATGATGTAGACCTGTGATTGCCATTGGGTGTTCTCTCCTGATTCTTCTCACCATACGCCACCATTGACGCACGGCCCACCGTCAATCTTACCTCATAAACGGACTACAGTCCGCTTGCAGGTCTTTCTGACAAAGCGTTGATTCCTTTAGCGCCATTGTAGGGCCTTGCGTGTCGCCCGCCACACAGATGAACGAACACACATCCTGTATACCCAAAGCCATCTTCCCAAAAATTTAATGTAATGTCATCGCGGCTGGTCGCATCCATAGTATATACAGTATACGAGCCGAAATGTAGCTTGTGACTAATCTCGCAAAGCCTTAATCCAGTGTAGAGCGCTAATTTATGTTCGGCCACCATACTATATAGCATACTATATAGAGAAAGACACTGAATGACAGTTAAGCAGGCAGGGAAAGGCAAATCATGGGCGTAAGCACCACACTCGTCGCTGACCGCTATCGCATTGAAGAAAAACTTGGGCAAGGGGGCATGGGCACTGTCTACCGGGCCCACGACACCCAGACCGATGTTGACGTCGCCGTGAAACACCTCAAGCGTGACATCGTTGGCGACGACCACGACACCATTGAACGCTTCCAGCGCGAGGCAGTGCTGCTCCGTGAATTGAACCACCCCAATATTGTTCACCTGCAAGACATCATCGAGCGCAGCGGCGAATATTATCTGGTCCTGGAATACGTGCCCGGTGGCTCGCTTTCTGACCTGTTACACATGCAAGACTCGCTCTCGATTGAACGTGCCCTGCAAATTGCGCTGGACCTTTCCGACGCACTGACGCGGGCCCACCGCCTCGGCGTGATTCACCGCGACATTAAGCCCTCGAATGTGTTGCTGGCCGCCGATGGCACGCCGCGCCTCTCTGACTTCGGCATTGCGCATTCAGCGACCGGCGAAAACATCACCCGCACGGGGACATTGCTCGGCACAGCCGCCTATCTCGCGCCAGAAGCGTTCAAAACGGAACAGGTCAACGAGCGCAGTGATATCTGGTCTTTCGGTGTGATGCTTTACCAGATGTTGACCGGCCGCCTGCCTTTTGACAATCGCCAGCCCTTGCCCGTACTTATCACCAGCATTCTGAACCAACCCGTGCCCGACATCACAACCCTACGCCCGGACGTGCCGCAGGGGCTCAGCGACCTCCTCTATCAGATGTTGTCAAAAGACCCCGAGCAGCGGATAGGCTCTGTGCGGCAGGTCGGCGCAATTGTAGAAACGCTTATTTCCGGCACACCGATCACGCCCATTCGCCTGTCGCAGACGATGGCCGCCCTTGACCCCGACGCTGACGACACCTCGCCCACCTTACGGGTGACGACCACAAGCATGACGGAAAGCGTTTCCATTGTGCAAAACGCCCCGGCCACCGCTACGCGCTTTATCGGGCGTACCGAAGATGTGCAGGAAATCGTCAAGATGGTGCGTCGCGGAGACGTTCGCCTGCTCTCGATCACGGGGCCGGGGGGTGTGGGCAAGTCGCGGCTGGGGTTGCGGGTCGCGCAGGAACTGGCCGAAGATTTCCCGGATGGCGCTTTCTTCGTGCCGCTGGCGATGGTCAGCGAACCCAGATATGCCAAGCAAAGCGTCGCCGCTGCGCTGAATCTCGACTTCGTTGGCAACGAACCGCCGCTGGTGCAGCTCAAAAACTTCTTGCGCGAAAAGCGCTTGTTGCTGGTACTCGATAATTTTGAACACCTGATGGCTGCTGCGCCCGACATTGCACAGACGCTTGCGGCTGCACCGGGCGTCGTCGTCATCGTGACCACCCGCGAACGCCTCAACCTACAGGATGAATGGGTTCACCCCCTTGAAGGAATGCACGTACCCGACCCCGACACCGCCAACACGGCCGAAATTGCGTCTGCGCTGGACAAGTATGAAGCGGTGCAACTTTTTGCCGAAGTGGCGCGCCGTACCAAGCCCGACTTTGACCTGCAAGGCGAGTTGCGGCATGTGCTGCGTATTTTGCGGCTGGTGGACGGTTCTCCGCTGGCAATTCAACTGGCTACGGCATGGCTGAGCGTGCTACCGTTGGACGAAATCGCCACTGAAATCGAAGACAGTTTTGACTTCCTCGAAACCCGTCTGCGCGACATGCCCGAACGCCATCGCTCACTGCGGGCGGTGTTCGAATATTCATGGAACACGCTCGAAGAACACGAACGCAACACCCTCCGTGACCTGACGATCTTCATGTCGGGTTTTACGCGGGGCAGCGCAAAAATCGTCACTCAAGCCTCATTGCGCACACTGACCTCACTCGCAGACAAGTCACTCATCAATGTCGGCAAGGGGGGGCACTACTGGCTGCACAGCATGGTGCGCGCCTATGCCCGCCAACAGCTTGAAGCCAACGCCGACCGCCTGAATGAACTGGAAAAGCAGCTGGTGGGGTATGCGACCTCTTTGCTGCGGCAACATTTCAAAAATGAAAGCGAAGACCGCGACAACGAACGGGATTTCCTCATCAGCATCTGGGGTAATCTACGTGAGGCGTGGCGGATTGCAACCCAGCGTAGCATGACGGATGCTGTCGATGAAATGACGTTTCCCTTATGGTACATGCTCGAAACGCGCAACCTCAACGAAGAAGGGATCGAAGCCTTTAGCATGGCCGCTGAACACTGCACGGCCGCGCCCCACCTCAACACCAAGTTAACGCTGGTGCGGGCGTGGTTTATGATGCGTAACGGCGACTATGACGGGGCCTTTGCGCTGGCGACCGAGGGAATGCACGGCGTTGCCGAGTCCACCGACAGCGAATTGACGGGCTTTGCCAACAACATCATTTCCTACATTCTCTATCGCCGTGGCGACTTTGCGCAGGCGCTCAACTTTGCCGAACTGGCGGTTGAAGGCTTTCGCGAGTCGTACCTGTGGTGGGGGCTTGGTTTGGGGTTGGGCAACATCGGCTATATTCACCTCATGCGTGGCGACTATGCGGCGGCGCGGGCTGCGCTGGAAGAAGGCTACCGCATGGCGCAGAACAACGGCTTCAGCTTCGCGATTGGCTACGCAGCCAACAATCTGGGTGAAGTACTTGTCAAACAGGGCGAGCTTGACGAGGCCGAACGGCTCTTTAAGGAAGCGGCCAAAGCGTTCACTAAAATTGAATATCGCCCCGGCAAAGCCTTCGTCTATGGCAATCTGGGGGATGTCGCCCGGCTTAAGCGGGACTTCAGCGCCGAGGCTTACAACTGTTACGACCGCGGCTTGCAAATCTATCAGGAAGTGGGCGACCAGAACGGCGTCGCGACGATGCTCGTCAAGCGTGGGCAATTTGCGCTGGCGGCGGGGGCCTATGAAGAAGCGCACTACCAGCTTGAACACGGCCTGCTGATCTATCGCAACATCGGGCGGCCGAGCGGCGTTGCGCTGGCGCTCTATCTGTTGGGCGAAACAGCCTATGTGCTGGACGACACCAGGCGGGCAGGGGCCTATTTCATGGAGACATTGGGCGTGGCGTGCGACAGTGACTCCGAACGGCAACAGCTCGAAGCCCTGCTGGGCTTAGCGTCACTGATGGCGGAAGACGCCAACTTCATCGACGCCACCCGCCTGCTGACGCTGGTCCACGCGCACCCGGCGACTGAATTCGACACCCGTCAACGCGCGGCCCGCACCCTTGAGGCGCTGCAAGACCGCATGGACGCGAACGCCTATCGCGCTGCGACCACCGCCGGGCACAACACAACGCTAACGGCCGAGGTGGGGGCGCTGCTGGCGGGGTGATACAAACACGTTATTTGACCGAAATGCTCGTAGGGAAGGGTTGATGTTGCAGTCGGCAACCCCTCCCACAGAACAACCATCGTCACGAACCCGGTTTTATTCTCCCTCTGGCAGAGCAGGAAAATCGCGCTCCTGCGTAGCGGCGTCGGGGCGCAACACCATCCCCATCTTATAGAAAGCGCTGCGCCGCTCAAAGCCGTTGTTTTCGGCGTAGTCAATGACGGCCGGTTGCGAGATGGGACAGACCATTTCAATGCGGCGGCGACGACTGGCCCGTTGCGCCTCCGTCACGAGCCGATGGAAAAGATATGGGACAACTGCGCCGTGCTGATGGTCAACACGTATGGCTACCTCAGAAATATCACCCCACCGGCTGCGAATGACCATTCCCCCCCGCGCCACAATCGAGCCATCCAGCATATGATACACCGCGATTTCGTGTTCGCGCACGCCCTGCACCGCCAATGACACCGCCCGCAACCCCCACCACAGGCGGTTGCGCTGAAAGTCACGGTGCCGGACAGGTTCAAATTGTGCCTGGCGTGCGGTCGTGGTTTGGCGGGCCAGGTCATAGCGGGGTTGGCTGGCATAATAGCTGAGCGGGAACACCGAATAATCTTCCGGCAGTGTGGCAGGTGGCGGCGGCGTCATACGGGCGTAGTCGTATTCATAGAAGCCGTTGTAGGTCTCGAAGCCCATGCGCGTGAACAGTTCCCGCGCCGAGGTGCTGTTACCATCCACCTCTAGCCGAATGGTTGTCCCACCGCGTGCGTCGATGTCCTGCATCATCGCATCCAGCAAGCGTGCGGCGAGCCCCCGTTGTCGAAAGGACGGTTTAACAGCCAGCAGCGTCAGTTGCCAGTGGTCTGTGCCCAGCTTACGGTCATATAGCACCGCGCCGACAATTTCCGACTCAATCACCCACACATAGCCGAGCAGCGTTTCTTGCAACCCACGCATGGCCCAGCGCACCACGCCCAGCGGTGCCCACAAATGGCGTAGAAAGCTCAAGAACCCGAGCAAATCGTCAATATCAAGCGGATTCATGCCCCAGTTGGGGTCGCGATGCAGGCTGCGCACAAGGCCTTCCAGCCCCCGAAAATCTTCTGGCAAATCGAGTTTACGTAATGACATAGGGTGTCCTTAGCCCCGCCAGCCAAGCACCAGCCGCATATAGGGCATCCGTGCCGGGCGTCCGCTGAGCGTCCATTGCCAGCCGAGGCGCACCCCCACCCGGGCCCGCCATAGCCGCAACGTCAGGCCAAACCCTGTCAGCAGCAACGGGCCGTTGGTCTGCAAGAGCATGTGGTCAGCCGATGTATCTTTCGCCACCGCAGTCAAGCGCCAGCCCCCCACCCCGACAAAGGGATAGAGTTCTAGCACTCCCAACAGCCTCACCCCATACCCCACGCTGAAATAGCCGTGTCCCCCGCTGGTGTGAATGCGCTGGCCTTTGCGTGTCGCCCGTTGACCACCCCCACCGCCGCCCCGGTCAATCATCCAGCGGCCATGATGCTGCCAGTCACCGCCGCCGTGTTGCGGAAAGTTGAGGACATCGGCGGCAAGGTGATGGGTATGCAACGTTTGCTGGGCCGGGGTGCCATCATAATCGACGGTGACGAAACTATAGTAGCGTGTGCGGGGGTTGGGCATGGTTTAGCCTCCAACGGGTCGGGCGTGAAAAGTCACCAGCGCACCGTCTGAAAAACGAAAGATGAGTTCAATCGGGTTACAGCAAACCTCGCAGTCTTCGACATAGTGTTGTTGACGGACGGAGGTATCGAGCAGCACGGAAATTTGCTGCCAGCAATAGGGGCAGGTGAAAAAGTGTTCTATTTCGTCCACGTCACCTCTCTCTCCACAATAGGTTGTGGTCATTGTCGTGCGCCCTTTATGATGGCAGGTTTTGCCGACGCTGAAAAGGGGTTTTGCAGCACTGGTTAGGGTATACTCAATGCCAACATAAGGAGCGTACCCGATGCAACGTGAACACAAAAACGTGATCTTTACCGACCACGCGATGCAACGCCTCAAACGTCGCCGCATTTCGCAGGATATGGCCGTCAATGCCCTGCGCAAGCCCGACCGCAAGCAGGACGAAGACGACGGCAAAGTCCGCTTTGTGCGTGAGATCAACGGGCGCAACGTGCAAATTGTGGCCCGCTATCTGGACGATGACCAGCAGTGGATGGTCGTCACGGGTTGGGTGCGTGGCGAAGAAGACCCGCGCCGCTGGTGGGTGCATGTTTTGCTGCTGCCGTGGGTTGTGCTGCGGATGGCGTGGCGTGTGTTGCGTGGTGTGGTGGGGTTGGCGCGCCGCCGCTGACACCACACAAGAAGAAAGGCCGCCTTTGCATCTGCAAAAACACGGCCTGACAAGGTATCGTTCAGGGATTGGGGAATCAGAGATTGACGGTCTCTGCAATGATAGACAACGGGCCAGCACGAAAGGTTCCAATGTGGGGTTGCCGACGACGCATTGGAAAACCGTCACTAGCCCGGTGGGGTGCGTCCTCCCCGCGCAACACCCCCATATCTTATGCTATAATCCATGCAAGTTCGCACACAATGACGGGGTATTTTCGGCTGCGGCCGTCTACGCCACAAGCCAACTGACTGAACTGGACCTGCATGGCTTCTGCACACCTTTTCGCCTTTGCCTTAATCGTTATCGCCCTCGGCATACTCAACGTTGCGTGGTGGCTGGCCCGGCGCTACCAAACGCCGCTGGTCTATACCTACATCGCGCTGCTGGGGCTCATGGCTGTGTGGCAGGTCGGCTACGCGCTGCAACTATTAGACCTACAGGCACTCGTCGTTGCGGTAGGTGAACGGCTGCACTACAGCGCAAAGGTGTTGTTGGCCCCGGTTGTGCTGCTGTTTACACTCTATCTCGTGGACGACACGCTCCTCCAGCGGCCGGGCGCGGTTATCACGCTGCTGTTTGCGCTGCCCACCACCCTGATCTTCCTCGCCTGGACGGACAATATCCACCATTTCATTTTCACCGAGCAAGACGCCATCCACACCCTGACCTTGCTGTATAACGTCACCGTCACACCACTGCTCAACCTGCTCTTTGCGCTGACCTATGGCACGCTGGTGCCGCTGGCGGTGGGGGTGTTGTGTCTGCGCCGTTTTATGATGCTCGCGCCGCCGTTTCGCGCTCAGGTAGCGGTGTTTGCGCTGAAATTCTTCGGCGCATTTGGCGTGCAGATCGTCTATATGCTAGCCCCGGAGCTGTTTGCCGGGCGAGACTACACCTTGCTCACACCGTTGCCGGGGGTTATGCTGATGGTCTATAGCATCCGGCGCTATGGCCTGTTTCGCCAGATGCCATTCTTTACCAGCGCCCAACTGGCCACACACCCCCACGCGACACTCGTACTCGATAAAGACCACACCCTCCGCCAGATGAACGCCCGTATGGCACGCATTCTGGGGACCAGTGAACGTGACGCGCTCGGCTGCGCGCTGGCCGACTTGCTCAAAGACCGCCCCGAATTGTTGCGCACGCTGCAAGACACCCTTCAGCACAACAACCCCGCCGCACAACCACTGACCGTCCACGTCGGGGAGGAATTATGCTGGTTTCGCGTCGAACGCACGCCAATCCTACCCGGTGGCTTGCATCGGGGCGGCGAACGCATCACGTTGCACAACGTCACCGCATCCTACAGCCACCGCCCGCGCATTACGCAGTCCACCTATGAAAGTATGCTCAATCGCCTGAACGAGGTCGTCTTTGAAGCGGACGACGCGCTGCGTTTTACCTTTCTCAACGCCGCCTGGACACGCCTCACAGGCATCACCGTGCCGGCTGCGCTGGGAACGTCTCTGCTGGACTATGTGGGCACCGATGCAGCGCTTGACACCGTACAACGCGCCCTGCAACCACAGCCGACCCCAACCACACAACCGCTTGCGCTTGAAATGTCGCTGCTGGTGCCCGCCAACCCGACCACCAACCCTGACACCCCGCCGCAACGCGAAATCTGGGTGGCCTGCAACCTGGAAATCGTCAGCAGCGGCGCGAACCACGCGGTGTCGGTGCGCGGCACACTGACCGACATCACCGAACGGGTGCTTTCGGACCGGGCGCTTGGCCGGCGCGACGAAATCCTTGCAGCGGTGCGGGTCGCAGCCCATCAATTCCTGTCGCCGGGTGGGTGGGAAGCGCATATTCACGACGTTTTAGCGACATTCGGTCGGGCGACAGGCGCGGGCAGTGTACGGCTGTATCGGCAATGGCAGGACGCCAACGCACACATCTGGGTGCGGGCTGTTGGGGGGTGGTGGCGCACGCCAGACCTGCACGCCGCTCAGGTTGCCCGTCTTAAAACCGCGACTGACATCACCGCGTTTTTCACGCACTATCGCCATTTAATGGACGACGATAGCTACGCGGAATGGCACATCGACACCGCCCCACCAGACATCCGTGCCAACATGCTGGACGCCAACGGGCTCGCAAATGTCTTGCATGTGCCGGTGTGGTCGCAGGGGCAAATCTGGGGAATCATTGAGCTGGGGCAGACCAACCCGCTCCACCATTGGACGGCCGCTGAACGGGGCGCACTGCGCATTGCCGCCGATGTCATCGCCACCGCCGTTGACCGCCAGCGCGACGCCGAACTCATCCAGCAACAGGCGCATGTGCTAGAAACCGTCGCCAGCACAGCCACCGACTTTTTACGTAGCCTTGACTGGCGCTCACGGTTGTCCGCCTTCCTGGAAGAACTCGCCGACGCCACCCTCGCCAGCCGCGTCTACGTCTTCCGGCTCTTGCCAGAACACCCCGGCTATATACGCATTCTCGAGCAACACGCCCGCCCCCCGGCCGAAGCCATCCCGACGGGGTACGACCCCGGTTTTCATCTGGCGGACTATTTCCCGCGTTTTTATGAATTGGCCGAACAGGGCGAACCGATTACGCTACATGTGAATGAGGTCGCGCCCAACGAGCGCCCCGTCTTTGCGCTTTTCGGCATTGAGTCGGTGCTATGGATGCCACTGATGGTCGCGGGGCAGTTGTGGGGCACGCTGACGCTTGAAGACCAGAGTACCCGCCAATGGCAAGATGGCGAAGTCCGCACTATTCGCATCGCCGCACAGATGCTTGGCAGCACCATTGAACAGGCCCAGCAGCGCGAAGCCCTCAGCACCTACGCCGCCGAACTCGAAGCCCGTAACACCGAGCTGGACACCTTTAGCCGCTTGATCGCCCATGACCTGAAAGCCCCGCTGAGTAGCATGATTAGCATGACCGACCTCATTCACGACATTCACGCCAACACCCTGCCGCCAATGGTCAATGATACACTGGGCCGCATCAATGAATTGGGGGAATGCCTTGTGGAGATGATCGAGAACCTGTTGTGGCTGGCCCGCTTACGCCACGACCGTCCCTTTGACCTCGTAGAAACCGATTTTGCGCTGGAAGCCGCGCTGGGCCGCTACCGCGAAACCATCGCCCGCAAGCAGATTCAAGTGCATCGTGAGCGCTTGCCCGTGACCATCGGGGCGCAGGCATGGGTGACCGAAGTGCTGGCGAACCTTATCAGCAACGCGGTCAAATATATGGGCGACGCAAACCTCACACCCACCATTCGTGTCACGCAGAACCCGCACGGTGACGACATGGTGCGCATTTGCGTGTCCGACAACGGCATTGGTATTGAACCAACACGGCAGGCGCACATTTTCGAGCTATTCACCCGCGTCCCAAGCACCGAAATCTACGGGCATGGGTTGGGGCTGGCGCTGGTCAAGCAAATGGTGCAAAAAATGGGCGGCGATGTCGGGCTACAGAGTACGCCACAGCTCGGCAGCACGTTCTGGTTCACCTTGCCGTTGTATCAGGGGTAAAAGCGTACGGTAGGGTTAGGGTAAAGGTGGGTGATCAAGCAACGGTCTGCCGGGTCGCATACCCTTTTTTCCCCGCGCTGAAGCACGGGGCTATACTAGTGGTGCGCGCGCACAGGGATAAATCCCACCCGCGCGGTGAGGCGCGTGTCACGATGTGGAAACGGGCCCCGGCCCTCGGTCAGGCGGACTTCAGTCCTGTCTGACTGCAATATCCTGCTAGCCCCGTACTTCAGTGCGGGGCAAACGAGCATGCGCTGTTGCCCTGACGGCACTCCGTTTCGGCTTGCTGATGGGGTTTTGTACGGGCTATGCTGGCTTCCACAGGAAGACAACCCTGCCCATTTTCTGTATGTCGATCCCCCAAACCCGGTAGACTGTGGCGACTGCCTAGCCCTCTACCCAGGGCTCCGTTGGGATTGTGGTGAGGGTGCAGACCGCGCCGGTGGGGTCCGCAACAACGGCAAAGTGCCCCGGCATTTCGCCCAGCGCTGTTTTGGGCACATGAACCTTGCCGCCAAGCTCCTCAACTTGCTTCAACGATGCGTCAAGGTCGGCGACGGTGAAATAAACGATCCAATGCGGTGGAATGTCGCCGTAGCTCTCGTCCATTTCCAGCATACCGCCATTCATGCGGCCGTTGTTCTTAAAGGTGATGTAGCCCGTGTCGGTGGCTTCAAATTCCCAGCCGAACAGGTCGCTGTAGAATTTCTTGGCCCCGGCCGCGTCTCTGGTTGACAGTTCGTTCCACGACATCGCGCCGTTATAGTTGACGAGGCTCGCGCCGATGTGGCTTTTGGCCTGCCATAGCGTAAGCGTTGCACCCTGTGGGTCGCGCAACATGAGCATCCGCCCTACGTCCAGCACGTCGAATGGTTCCACAAGGACGGTGCCGCCAGCAGCCTTCACTTTGTCGACCATTGCTTCAACGTCATCGACTGCGACATGGTTTTCCCAGTGCGAGGGAACCCCCTGCGCTTGCATGTCTGGCATCATGGCCGAGGCACCCGCGACATATTTACCGTCAATGTGGAGACTGTAATAGGGGCCGTAGGGCGTCGGGGTTTCTTCGATTTCCCAGCCAAACAGCCCGGTATAGAACGTCAGCGATTTCTGTATATCGGTCGAGCTGATTTCTGCCCAGCAAAACGTCCCGTGTGGGTAGGAAGAAACGATATAATTCTCCATGTGAAAAGTAACCTCCCGCTCGTGATGAGCGTTAACTATGAATGATGTGGTGATGGGTTTATGAACATACGTTCGATTAAATTATAGCACGGTTTGTTTCTTAGAACAAATGTTTTTTGAGCGAATTCCGGGGCCGTTGTCACAACACCGTTGGCATATCATAATGTCGCTGCGTGCCTGAATCGTGTACGATAATAGTGTTCAGGCGGGAGACGCTACAATTTGAGAAGACGATCGGAGAATTTTTATGCATAAACGCCTACCTATTTTGTTGCTCGGTGTGGTATTGCTGGCAGCCCTTGCACTGACCCCACGCCCCACCCCAACCGTTACCGCCCAATCTGGTGAAGATGAACAGACTGTTGCCTGTCAAACAACTGTACGCGAGGCGCTGCGTGTGGTCGGTTCGTCGTGTGCCACACTCGGCACCAACGAAATCTGCTATGGCAACCAGCAAATTGAGGCCATTTTGCGGGCGGAAGACATCGCCTTCAACGAGCGCGGTGATATTGTGCCCGTGACCGCGATTGACAACCTTGTGACGCAGGCCGCCGACCCCAACAACGACGAATGGGGCGTGGCCCTGATGAATATCGCCGCTGACTTGCCCGACAGCGTTGACGGTAGTGTACGGTTGGTGCTGTTTGGCGGTATGACGCTTGAACCTGCGCCGCAAACCCTTGACGATAACGAACGTGTGACGTGTGCCTTTGCACAAAATAGCCCGCGCGGCGTCAACATTCGCACCGGCCCGGGGCTGGGCTTCGCGGTCGTGGATCGCTTTGCACCCGGCGAAAGTGTCCCGGTTTATGCGGAAAGCAGTAACGGGGCGTGGGTTCGCAGTGCGCGGGGCTGGATTTTCCGTGAGCTGGGCACTGTCACCTGTGAAGCGGCGCAAGACCTGCCGCGTGTAGATAACCCCACCGACACCTACACCGCACCCATGCAAGCCTTCGCGCTGCGCGTGACTGAAACCGGCCAGTGTGAAAATGCGCCGCAGGGTATGCTCGTGCAAGCCCCCGACAACACCGTCGCAAATATTCTCGTCAATGGCGTTGAGTTGCGGGTCGGCAGCACAGCCAGCGTCACCTTTAACGCCGGGCTTGACCGCATGTGGTTGGGCAATATTGAAGGCGATGTCGCGGTGACGTTCGACGGTTCGACCCATTCCCCGCAACCGGGGCAGGGTGTTGTTATTGATGTGGACGCGGACTTTAACGCCACAGGCAACCTTGCAGAACCGGCCCTTAACATGGGCCTGACGCGCCTCAGTGACATCAGCGATACAGCATCACTGGACGTTTTACCGCGTGCTGTGGACATTGCAACATTGCTGGATGGCACCGGCACAATGGGCATGTCCGCCAACTAGTGGCAGAGTGCGTCTGGGGTTGAAGATGAGCTTGCTACGTCGTATTCAGAACAACGAGCGCTGTTGTATACTGCTCGAACATCGCACTGTTGGTGCTGCCATCGAAACGGCGAGCGACTGGCGCGACTTCCTGTTGGGCGTGCAAAACTATAGCAGCCGCACACGCGACGAGACGTTGCAACGCATGGCTGGCACTGAGGCCATGGTTGCCCGCCACCGCCGCAAGTGGCACATTTATCGCGGGGGGTGGTGGTCGATCCTCAAACGGACCCACCCCTCCCACGATGACAACATAAAACGTTTTGTGCGGCGCGAACAGAACCTCGTGCTGCTCGTTTTGCATGTGCCAGTTGAACAAAAGGTGAGGCACCTTATCGAAGGGCTAGCGGCGATATATGGGCACGTGACCTATGAATATGGTGGGGGTAGCCGCAGGTCCGAGCTACAGGCGGGGGTGTCGGTGGTGGGGTTTGCGCCACGCTTTGACGACATCTCGCGCCTGACGACTGCCATCAACAGCGGCACACTTCCCAACCATCTACACAGCCGGAACTACCACAATCAACCACGCTATGACTTACCGACCCTCGGCCTGCACCACGTAGAACGGCGCGGCGTACGCTTTGAAATGCGCTTTGCTTTTAGTGAGACTTTGTACCGACTACCGATGGTGCTAGACTATTTGCGCCTGATTGGGCTTGAAGACCTCGACCTGCGCGTCGAACAGCCCCGCTATCGGCTGCGGCTGATCGTCAGCGGGATACGGGGGGAACAGTTGACGCGCGTGTTGTCTTGTCTGGACTACGAGACACGCCGCGCTGGACGGGTTTCGCGGCCCTGGCACCGCAACCCGAACGTTGATGGCGAGTCTTGGCCCATGCCCGATACCCGCGTCCAGTACAAATCAGCGGGCACGGGGCATCTGGTCGTAGAGATTGAAACCCCATACCGGGGGCTGGAAGAACTGCTGTTTCGCAAATGGATTCAACATGTGGGGGATGGGCACGTTCGGTGCGATACCACGCAATTGTTGTAGGGACTGCCACCATCGGTGCTGGTGCAAAACCTGAAAATAGGTTCTCGGACGGGCCGTTTGTCACACGCTGTAGGGGTAGGGTAAAGGTAAACGCAAGCGGGGTATGGCAACCCGATCCGTTGCGTGAGCGCCCTTCAGGGCTGTTCACGCACCACACTTGCATAGCCCCGTCGTTTACGGCGGGGGAAAAG
>DAOTTU010000049.1:0-7395 GCA_034437655.1 Anaerolineae bacterium | reverse complement strand
ACAGTTCCAATTTCTATAGTCAAATATCGTCATTGGGTTTATATTGGTGCGGGGTGACCCGCACAGGGCGAACTGCAACGCCCGCTACTCCGTCAGCATCGAATGCGTTCGGAGCTACCTTACGTATCATGTTCAATGCCCCATTGATGTCCGCATTAATCAAGCGACCATCACTGGCACGAAATAACCCGCGCTTCACCCGTCTCCCGGCATATTGCGTCTTGTTGCCAAGCGGTTCATTATCCAGAAAACTGCATTTCGATGTATAGCTTTCCTCTATGGTCACGACGTTGACCCCCGCCAACTGCCCTTTGTAGACCAACATGGCAATCAAGCGTGAATGGGGAATCTGCACAAAGTTCTGATTGTTCCGATTACCAATGTTCACCTGTTGTTTCCATAGCGGGTTTTTACCAACAATAAGCGTTCCGATTTCGTGCTTTAGACACCAATCAATCATCAAACGACTGGTTTTGTGCAGATAATCATCTACTTTGCAATTGCGGCGATGCGTCAGGCGTTGGATGCGGTGAGATGTCTTTTGTTGACCGGGAAGTTGTGATTGAAGGCTGGCTTTATGCTTGTTGTAGAACTGGTTGATACTTTTCAACGGTCTGCCGTTAACAAGAAATGGGGCTACCCCAGGCTTGTTTGATGCTACAGCCGCTAAATTGTTGATCCCCAAGTCTACCCCGGCGACATACGCACTCTGCATCGGTTTTGCTTCTTCGGCGGTATAAATCACTTCCACCACATAGCATGTTGTTCGTGGAATGATGCGGATTTGATTGATACTTTCAGGACCTTGTTTAGTTGGAAATTCAAGACCGAGTTGTGAGGGAGTGGCATAGCCTTTCTTCAATCGGCGTTTAGAAATCGCTCCGGTCTCATAGACAACTTCATTGCGTCCTTTCGTTTTATGTTTGTATTTGGGTAATCGGGGTCGTCCGGTAAACCGTGACGGGTCTTGCTCATAGGCGGCTCGCGCCTTCGACCATGCTTTCCACGCATGCTCGAGTTGAATAAGCACCTGATTGGATACTTTGCGCGGCAAGGCTTCATAATCCTGCGGGTAGTGTTGCCGCACCAGATGATACAAGTCTTTAGCAGATAGACGTTTGCCCGTCTCAAACAGCGTTTGACGCATGATGTAATTCGCCGCATTCCAGAGGTTCTTAGACCGGAAAGCAACATCATCCAATTGAGACCATTTATTATTGGTGGGCGTGATAATATGGCGTTCAACCAATTGCATCGTCATTGTATAATGCCGCGGTGATGTGTTCTGTCTTTGTTTTGGCGCGACGTTGACCATACAATCGGGCGCAAAACGAATAAATAATGGCAGTCAAATCTTCCAGCAAATCTTCTTTCCCATCATCAGCAAGGTTGACCACCTTAATATCACATTCTAATGATACCATAAATTTGATGTTATTTGAATACGTTTGACTATACTTTAAATCAACCTTTGCAACACCCCAAAATTAACAGCCGATGATTTGCGGGTTAGGTTTTTGTTGTTCTACTGCCACACATAGCGGCGGCCGGGGAAGGCATCGCCAAAGACCACGCGGTCGGCCACGGTGCGCAGATAGCGGGCCTGTTCGGCGCTGATCCCGTCTGGTACGTAGCGCAGGTCAGCGACGGGTTGGCCGGTGTAGGCAGCGGCGATGGTCGCGGCGGTCAGGTAGCTGCCTTCAAGCGAGGGGTGGCTCCCGTCGTCGGTGTACAACCCATGAAACACGGCGTTCGAGGCGGTGGGGGTGCGCCCGGCGGCTTCGTCGTCCAGATACACCAGAAAATAGGCCAGCCCGGCGGGGATGACATAGACGCGGGAACCAGGGTTGCGCTGATTCAACGTCAGGGCGAGGCTGTCGTACCCTTCTATAAGCCGTTGTTGCATGGCGCGATAATTGGGATAAATGTTGGCGTTGGTGTCATCGCCATCACGCCGGCCCCACGTCATCAGCAAAAAGGTGACAGCCCCCGACGGGCGGATGATGTCGTGCAATTGTTGGGCGGCCGTAAACGATGCATTACGTTCGGTATTGCCAGCCCCAAAGCCGAGGATTTGACTCTGCTCCTGCAAAACCACCGCGTCCCAGTCGCGCAGGGTGTCGCTGCCGCTGACCAGGGCCTGGCGCAGGGCGGGGTCGTTGTCGTCGTCGTTGACGGTCGCGATGTGGTCTGTAAAGCGCGCGCCGCCAGGAGCATGTCGCCCGGTCAACACATCATCCCACGCGGGTTGGGCCTGCTCAATAAGCGTGGCCGCCATCTCGTTGAGGTCGTTGTAGTCGGTGTAGCTGTTGCCGATGAACAAAATACGCTGGTCAGCGGGCCGGTCGAGCGCGTCCACGTCAAGGGTGTTGCTGTCGGTGAACAGGAACACGTAGGCAGTCAACCCGACGATAATGGCGACGATAATTCCGGCGACGAATAAAAGGACTTGCAGTGGTTTCATGGTTCCTCCCCGTTAAACAGGCACTATAGGGTTTATTATACTCGATTCGGGTGGGTTTGCGCTGGACGGTGACCCGCACAGGCAGGGCGATTGTCGTCGCCGTGCTGGTTTTTGCACAATTAATCGGTGTTGGCAGTCATCCACCCCCCGGACGGGCCGTTTGTCACACGCCGCCGCCCGCGCAGCCCCCCTTGCATCCATCCGCCGGGAGTGCTATATCTGTGTACAGACCACTGTGCAGAGGATGACGAAACCATGAAACAATACCTTGCGATACAGCATTTCAACGGACGTGGTGCGGGTGTGCTGATAATGCTCGGGCTGGCGTTGCTGCTGGTGCTGCCGACCCCGGCCGCCGCACAAGACGACGACATCGACTGGTGCGCACCCACTGTTTCCCCACGCCTGATTGATGGCGACCGCATGACGGGCAGCATTGATGACACCGTGTACGTGTATACGTATTGCTTCGAGGGCCGGGCCGGTGATCTGGCTGAAGTCACCGTGACCACCACATCCGGCGACCTTGACCCGCTTATCGGGGTATTTGACGAGACCTTCGTCACCCTGCTGGCCGAAAACGACAACATCAGCGCCACCGATACCAATTCACGCATCACCTATCGGTTGCCAGAAAACGGTCTGTTCCTGATTGCTGTGACGCGCTTTGACCTCGAAAACGGCACCACCAGCGGCGACTTCGCGCTGACAATGAGCATCTTTGCGCAAGATGCCCCCGCCCCGACCGCACCACCCGCTGACACCAACGGGGATTCACTCAATATTTGCGAGAGCCCCAGCGCCCGCACCATCGCCATCGGGGCCACCGAAACCGCCACCATTGACGATGAGCAGTTCGTCGTTGGCTTTTGCATCGACCTCAGCGCCGGGCAGGTCTTGCGCGTTGAAACCGAAGCCACCAGCGGCGACCTTGACACCAAGCTCATCATCAGTGATCCGTTGTTTGAGCAGGTCTTTGCCGAAAACGACGACATCGCGCTAGGGGATAGCAACGCCGCGCTGACCTTCACTGTGCCGGCTGATGGTGAGTACGTCATCGCCGTGACGCGCTTTGAAGAACGCGAAGGCCGCACCACTGGCGACTTTGCGCTGCGCTTACTGGATGCTGAAACATCCGCAACCACTGATGCAGCCGGCCTCGGCGGGTTTGGTGTACCCCTGCGCGCCTATGTCCCCACTGCGCCAGACACCGACACCGGCCCCACCACGGCCCGAAACCTGTGCGGCGATACCGTCATCGCTGAGTTGACTGCCGCCGCGTGGGAACCACTTCAGGGGCTGGGTGGCGTGTTCGAATTCAACTGTGACGGCACCGTTATTTATACCGGCGGGGCCAGTGCCGACCGGGGCACCTTCGCGCTTGAAGGCGATGTGCTGACTATCTCGTTAGAGGGGCGCACGATTGTCTGGGATGATTTCCTGCTCGTGGCCGGGCTCATCACCGCGCAGGACAGCACCAACACCGAAATATATTACGTCCCGGTCAGCGGCAATTGATGGCTACAGGGAGTTATACCGGGTTCGGGCCATCGCTATACAGAAAATGGACAGCTATGCCTTCTTGCAGAAGTCAACACAGTTCCTACAAAACCGCATTGGCCATCCGAAAACCTCCCACAGTCACGAACCCGGTATTAATCGTCCAGCCACGAGGGGCGTTTACTTTTACCACCCGACGGTGCGCGGCCAACCGTCCCGCCGCTGATGTCAAACATGCCAGAATCAGGTTCAGGGATGTCTTCTGGCGGTGGTGCCGCACTGCTGCGCGCCGACGATGCCCCGCCAGGCTCGTCTTCAAAGAACCCGACCACCCCCGCGATGAAGATCGCCACCAGCGAGACAATAGCCGCGAACCAGCCGCCTTCATAATTGAGCGCCGCGCCACCCGTCACGCTGAAATTGCCCGTGTCGCTTTCTTCGGTGCTTTCCAGCGCGGTTTGCAAATAGTCGCTGAGGTCCTGGAATTCGAGGTATTTAAGGACCAGCACCACCGCCCCACCAATCGTCAGCAAAATGAGGCCCGTCCCGGTGAACATGCCATCCAGCAACCCGACGCCCCGCACCCCGGCCAGCAACATTGCCCCCAGTGCCACAATCGGAATCAACCACAGCCGCGCATCGGCTTGAATGGGGTCAAAGGCGTCGCGGTCAAGGTCGGCGCTGGTAGCCTCGTCCGCAGCAGCGAGTGGGTCCGTGCTGGCGGTGGTGCCCGTATCGGCAAAGAAATCGTCAAAGGTGATGTCCTCGCACGAGTCAAACGCGGCCCCACTGACCGCACCAAGGTCGGCCCCCTCTAAGCCTTCGATTGCGCCAAGCGGATTGTCTGGTGACGCAAAACCCCCGCCAAGCCCCGCCAACGTCGCGCTGTTTTCGATGGTCAATTCGCACGATTTCACCGCAAATTCGTCAGCAGACTGCCCGGTAGCCAGCTCATAGCCAGAGGCATTCATTACAGATGTTTCGTCGAGGAAAAAAGGAATGGCGCAGGTGATCGACACCCACGGAATGAAGAAGAAGATGAACAGGAACAGCCCCGCCGGGCCACTGATGTACGCGCTCAATTTCATGATGAAAACGATCCCCCTGTAAATAATTTCACAGCACTACACTTCAATCATACCGCATCATTCGTTCGCTGTGGCACGAACACCCTCAAATTTCAGGGTCGTGTCGCCTTCGGACACCACCACCCCCAGCAAGCGCTCCGCCGTAAGGGGAACAAAAGCCGTTTCTTCAACAAGGCAGCCACAGTCCAGATCATACCAGTGATCGTTGAGGCTGCTGGCGAGGCGCAGAATCGGCACCCGGTCGCCGCTGTCGGTGCGTGCATCAATGACATAGACATACAGGTCTGGCCAATCACCGACGGGGTAACGGCGCAACGCTTCCGGCTCGGCATTGCCCCGGGCCACGCGCACCCGGTAAAAGTTGAAGACGGGGTGTGTGCGCCGCGCTTCAAGCACAACGTCGCCATCGGCGGGTGGCACGCTGAAGGTCACGGTTTGCCACGGTTCGGCGTCGGCATCCCAGAACAACGGCGCACCCCAGAACATCGCGCTGATATAAACCACGTAGCCCACCAGCGCCAGCACGGGCAACAGCGCCACCCCACAGCCGAGCGTCACCGCCCGCCGCAACGGAGAAATCCCACGCCGCAAGGGGTTTATGATGGTGAGGAGACGCTTCACCCCTCTAACCCCTCTAAGGCCCGCCGTGCATAGAGCCGCACCATGACGTTATCGTCATCCAGCGCGGCGTGGAGCGTTTCGCGGGCTGACGGAAGCTGCATCGTGCCGAGCGCCATCACCGCCGCCCGTCGAATCGAAGGAAAGCGGTTTTCGACCAGTGCGCTCAGGGGGGGGAGCGCTTGCTCGCTGCGGTGTTCGGCAATGTCGGCCATGGTCTTGCGGACTTCTTCCAGCCGGGGCAACCCCTCGGCATTGAGCAGAGCCGCCAGTTTACGCAGCAGCGCGGCAAGGTCGGCTTTTTCTGTGGCGCGATTGTCGAGGTTGACGAGTGCATTCGCCGCCGCCTGTTGCACCTGCGGGTCAGGGTCAACGTCGGCCAGCGTACGCAGCCCCTCTTCCGCCCGCCGATCTCCTAAGCGCCCCAGGATGGCCGCCGCATACAATCGCAATTCTGCCTCCTGATGTTTGAGCATCTTCAGCAGGGGGGCAACCGCTTCGGTGCTGCCAATCGTAATCAGCGCTTTGACCGCGGCCGGGCGCAGTTCGGTGTTGGGGTGTTGCATAAAATCAATCAGCGCAGGGATAGCCGCCGGGTTGCCAATATCGCCCAGTGCCGAGGCCACCATCCAGAACCACGGCGCGTCGTCTTCCATGACATGCGTATACACAAACTGGATGAGTTCATGCAGGGCCGCCGGTGGCGCGAGGTCATGCAGGCCGCGCATGGCTGCTTCGCGGATGGCGTGGTCGGGGTGGGTGATGTATTGCCGGAAGACGGGCACGCACCGCTCGTCCTTAAAATCACGCAGCGCTGTCAGCACTGCCCGTTGCACAATCGTGTCGTCGTCATGCACCGCCGCCAGCAGGCTCATGAAAATGCGCGGATCGCCAGAACGGTTACGCTTCAGGGTTTTGACGGCCGTCAGCCGCACCCCGGCGTCGTCGTCGTGCAGGCCGCGAATGAGGTCTTCCACGATGCGGTCATCGCGTGCCCGGCCATAGCCCAGCGCGCGGATCGCCTGGTCACGGACCAGCGGCGCGTCGTCGTCCAACCCTTCTTTTAAGTGGGGAATCAGCGCGTTTTCGCGGGTTTTGCTCAGCAGCCGCACCGCTTCGGCGCGTTGTTCGGGCGTGCCCCGGCGCAATTCATGGATTAATTCAGCGATATGTTGCTCATCGCGCAGCTTGGAACGGGCGTTGCGGATGGCTTTCACCGTGTCCGGTTCGGTTTCACGGTCGAGTGCGTCACGCAAGGGGGGAATGGCGCGGGCGTCGTTCAACTTACCGAGCAGGGTCGCGGCCAAACCCCGGACGCGGTAATCCTCGTCATGGAGTGCGGCCACCAGCCCCTCGAGCGCTTCCACGCCGAGCGCTTCAATCCGTTGACGGGTTTTGATGACGGTGTTGTAATAAGCCTGGTAGGAGGCATAGCTGTCTACCAGTTCAAAATTCACGGCTTTGCGCAATAGGGTGCGGATGTCTGGCATCATAACGGCATCACATCAATTCACTTGGCAAAATGCGTTAAGAACGCCCCAATATTTTATCACGGCCGGGCGCGGCTTGTCTTGGGAGGGTTTCGTGCCACCAGGGCGATTACAAAGTTCGTGATGCACGGCGAAGATGTGACCACTTATGGGCCTGGTAATTTTGATGAGGTAATGGTCAGCATCCCATTGCGTGAGCGCCCTTCAGGGCTGTTCACGCACAACACTTGCATAG
>DAOTTU010000048.1:0-3834 GCA_034437655.1 Anaerolineae bacterium | reverse complement strand
GATTGCTATGCATAACGTGATGAGATAGGCTACTTTAAAGCGTTTATCCGCAAAACAAGAGGGTCTTACATTTATGAATACATGGCAACAACGTGCCGTAGTTAGCACCGTTTCCGCAATTGTTTTGATGGCTATGATTAGCCTTTTACTATTGCCAACCACGGGTAGCACACGTGCCCAGGATGATGACACCCCAACCCCCAGCCAAACAATTACCGAAGCCGCGACAGAAGCACCCGCAACCCCACAAGTTGTGGAGAGTACTGGCAACCCGGAAGGGCGCATTGATGGTGTGCGCGTCTATTTTGCCGAATCAAACGGTGAAGCCAGTATTTTTGATCGTTCTTCTGTTGGTTTGACACGTTTTGCCAGCTTGTTGCGATCATTGGGTGCCGAGATTGAAACTGTTGACTGGCCACAGGGGATTCCGTTAGACGCTGATCTTGTTGTGCTGGCTGGACCACAGAATAGTTACAACCTATCCCAGACAGCACGGTTGTGGGCCTACCTTGAAAACGGTGGTAGCTTGCTCATGCTGGCTGAACCGGTTGGTCAAGGCTTTAATGCACTGAACGTTGACAGTGGCTTTTTCTCCGTGACATGGTCAGACGTTGGATTCCGTACGCAAAACAACATCCTTGTGCGGCTTGAAGGTGATGGCGAAGACGAACCATTCTCACCCATAACATCTTTTGACACAACTAATCTGGCGGCTGGTCATCCCATTACAGACGGTATTTCCAGTGTTTTCTTTGATTCTGCACGCAGCCTGGAAGTAGATTTTGATCCGTCAGTGCAATCTTTTGACCTGACACTACTTGCCCAGACCACTTCCGATTTTTATGGTGAGGTACAGTTTGGTCAGTTCCTTGAAGGTGCAGGTATTGAATTCAATATCGGTCAAGACTTTACCTTCAGTGAATATACGGTTGCGCTTGCCTACGAAAACCTGAACAGCAACGGAAAAGTTATTCTGATCGGTGATCGTGATTTCATCACCAATGGTGGTGGGTTACGGACATCTCCACCAGATAGTCCCGCGTTTTTGTATCCGGGTAACGTCCAATTTCTCTTAAATTCAGTCACCTGGTTACTGGACAATGAGAATATCGCGCTGGAGTTTGAACAACCGGGGCCGACAGCCACACCGACCTTGACGCCAACGCCCACAATAACACCGTCACCGGAACCAACCGCCATACCCGAAGGTGAGCAGGACGACACGAACGAATAACATGAAACGTCTACACACAGTGTTGCTATGTAGCCTGATTGTGTTTTTTGCACAGGTTGCACCCGGTCTTTCTCAGACGTCAGGGTCGCAACCTGTTGTGGCTTTTGTCACTGATGACTTTGACTCAACTGAGATTGACGATACCTCTGCTAATGGTGCATCCGAACTCAGCAACATTTTTACAGGCTATGGTGCTGAAGTCCGTGAAATCTCATTGAATGATCCCATAGCAACTGATGTAGACCTTGTTGTGATTATCAATCCTCGGCAACTGCTGAGTGCAATTCAGACCAGCCACCTATGGGCACATATCGCTGGTGGTGGTAACTTTTTGCTGGTGGTTGACCCAAATTTTCAGGATGGGAATCGTACTGAAGCCAGTCGTAGCGGGATTGTGTCGTTATTAGATGACGATTTTGGCGTGTTGCTTCAGAACACAGTTTTAGCTGAATCGTGGTTCGTTCGCGAAAATGCGTTTACATTTCGTGAAAGCATGGTTGCTCTGTCGCCAGCACAGTTCAACCCACACCCGGTTATTGCTCCTTTGGTTGCATATGACATGGATGTTCAGCTTTGGGGCGCACGTAACATAACAGTGGAACCTTTCACATTAACGCTTGGTGGGGGGGTACCGTTGTTACAGACGGAAACTGCCTATGCAGAGACCACCATCAACACCCTGAACCAACGTCGGCGCGAACAGCTTGAGTACAATATTCCAGCCGATATATTGGGGCAGGTCAACGCCGCCGCGCTTGGAACCAATGGCGAAACTGGCGCACGAATTGCTGTTGTGGGTGATAGCGAAGTTTTTATCAATGGCTTTGGTTTGCTCAGCTACGATAATCTCGGCCGCCCAGCCTTTCCGGGGAACCGCTTATTTATTGAGCGTTTAGCAGGATGGTTGCTTGGCATAGAAGATGGTGCTATCCCTTCTCAACTGGATGGTATCACGCCTGTTGTCATTGATGGCAATGCAAGCGACTGGCAAAACATTCAGGCACAATTCGACCCTGTAACGTTTGTGGCGGACAATTCTACACCCTTCACTGAGCTATCAGTTTTCCGCAATGCAGGCTATCTGTATGTCCTCGCTGAACCAACATTGACCCACGACGAGCCGCTGGCCGTTCAACTTGGACTGGACACCGACAGTGACGAGGTCGCTGATGTTGTCATCCGCGCTGATGAAGCCACCGTTCTCCTTGAAGGCGAAAACAACCGTGAGTTGCCAGATGCCCGGGTTCAATTTGGCAATGTGATCGAGCTGAAAGTCCCTGTTCGCTTTACGGGACCACAACCACGCTTGACCGAAGTTTGCTTGCTACAGAATGATTCATTGGCTGTTTTAGGCTGTATTGATACGTCAATTCAAGCGGCAGTGGTCAATGAGCTGGATGGCTCGAGAGCATATGCCCGCAACACGCCATTAGCTGCTGTCGATGCGCCACGCGGCGTTAATTTACGGAACGCACCTTCGATTGGCGCCCCTCGCCTCCGATCTTTACCAACCGGCAATATCGTTGCACTCGATGGTATTTCAGAGGATGGTAACTGGCTGTATGTCCATACAAACGCCTACGAGGGGTGGGTGTCGGCTGACCTGATGAATATCAACACAGCAACTGAGCAGCTGCCTATCCTACCCACCTCAGAAGATGAAGACCCGCTTCGTGCCTTTTTCGGGCTCATCAATACGACAAATTTTGCTAATGTGCGCAGTGGGCCGAGTACAGATTTTCCAGTGGTCACAACGGTTGATGATAATGAGTCTGTGACCGTCATTGGTGTTGCCAGCGAAGGCGAATGGCTGATGATTCACGGTGCTGACTTTATTGGCTGGATCGCGGCTTTTCTGGTTATCCCAGATGCCAGCTTTGCTGACTTGCTGACAGCCCCTTTTACGCCATTAGACGATTTACAACCTACCCCTACTATTACCCCCAGTGCTACCGCTACTGCCACTGCCACGGATGCTCTCACCACCCCACAGGTGACTTCTGAACCTGTGACCGAACAAACCGCAACACCTTCCCCAACCCTGGAACCAGTAGAGACACTTCTCGTCACGGTACAAAGCGCTGCTCAGGCGGTCAACGTTCGTGGTGAACCGTCACTTCAAGGAGAAGTGGTGGCCACAGCATCACGTGGGCAGACCCTTAGCGCAATAGGGCGCAACACTGGCGCGGATTGGATACTGGTAGAGTCATCGACCTTTACCGGGTGGATTGCGGCAACACTTCTTGCGGTTGACGGTGACTTTCAGACACTCCCCATTGTGGCTGATGATAGCCCGACAACACCTACGTTCACGCCGAGCCCGGCTCCTGCGGCATTCGTTTGTCCAGATGCCCCAGCGCCACGCTTGACTGATTTTGCACAGGGTCGTGTTATTCAGGAGATCGGGATCAGTTTCCGTGCCGGCCCTCGTACCAGCGATGAATTAATCAGTTTCATCCCCAATCAAGCCATTATCAACATTATTGGGGGTCCAAACTGCTTTGATGGCTTCGTATGGTGGCAGGTGAGCTATGACGGTGAAATCGGCTGGGTTGCTGAGGGTGATGTAGTGAACTACTATATTGAGCCTGTGACGCCAT
>DAOTTU010000047.1:0-45201 GCA_034437655.1 Anaerolineae bacterium | reverse complement strand
ATTGGTGGGTGTGGCTGTATCGGTCGGCGTTAATGTCACGGTGGGGAACGGTGTATTGGTCGGCAAGGCTGTTGGTGGCAAGGTGTTTGTTGGAATAGCTGTTGGTGGGTCTTGTGCGACTTCGGTTGGCGCCACCGTTGGTGTCGAAGATGGCAGCGGTGTTGACGTGTCGGTGCTGGTAGCACTGCTGGTTGGTGTGGTGGTATCCGTTGGTTGTGTGGTGGCTGTCGCTGTGACAAGTGTGCTGGTGGCAGTTGGCGCATCAGTGATGGTGGCAGTTTGCGTGGCTGTTGATGTCGTTATGGCTGTATTACTTGCATCGTTTAGCGACGACGCTTCACGCACTGCATCAGCGGTTTCAGTTGGTTGCGGATTGTCCACAGTCACTGTCGTGGTAGCCGTTGATGCTGTGACCTCTGTTGCGGTTGAATCTGTATCGTCGGGCTGGCTCGTTGGAGTTTCTGTCGAAGATTCAGCCGCAACGTCTCGTTCGGTGTGTGGTCCCTGTCGCATTCGCTGCGACTCAGCAAAGAGTGTTGGTGCAATGAATGTGGCGGTTTCGTTGCGAATGCCGTCACGCCGAATTTCTTCGCGGCGGAACTCGATTTCATCGGCAATACCACTAATCGCCGTAAATGCAAAGTAGCCTGCACCCGCTACAATGCCAATGGTGAAAACAACACTCAAAGCGCGGCGTAGCCAACGGAATAACAATCTCATACAGTACCTCACGATATAACAGTGCTAGAGTCGGCACTCAGTATATCGTGCTTGGGCTGTGCGTCCAGTCCGAGTCACCAACGTTGACCTATCACCACCTATCTACACGCACTTAAATTGAAGCTGGCGTCATGTCAGCATTTTGGCATAATGTAGCTTCAAGGAAGTTGACAATCTGAATTGTATACAAGCCATTATGACAACAATTACAAGGCAAGAGCTTGATAAAGCATCTGTGGTCGTTTCGCGCTGGATTGATGAAGATGTGCGTAATTATGCTGGGCTTGCAGATATGTTGCGCAATGCTGAACTTGATGAACAATCAGTTGGCGTTATCATCCTTGAATTGATGTCTGCAACAAAGCTCAGTGACTGGAAAAATGTTCTCTCCGGGCTAGCAGGTCGTCAATTGGTTGATCCTTCAGAGCATGGTGATGCTAATATCACCGCTGCGGATCTCAATGCTGACCCCTCTGTCTGGGAACAAGCATACACGAAATGGGAAACGCGCTATCGTGATACCCCGGAGACTGAATGGGCACTGGGCAATACCGCGACGCCAGAGGTTCAACACGCAGTCACTTATTATCGTCATTTTTATGGCGAACATGTCGCAACAGCGCTTGATCTGGGGGCTGGTGATGGTCGCAACGCGGTTTTTCTTGCTGAAAACAATTTCACCATCACGGCGATTGATGGTGCGCAAGAAGCAATTAATCGGCTTGAGAAGCGTCTGGCAGATGCTCCGCACACCACACTATACTGTGCAGACCTGGCTGACTGTGAATTGCCGGTTGGGTTTGACATTGTGGTGGCGAGTTATATCTTACACTTGCTCCCTGACCCATACGAGCGGCTGAACCAGTGGCAAGCAGCCGTGCGTCCGGGTGGACTAATTGCTATCTCGTCGCGTGGGCGGATGCATTTTGACCCACCCGAATACTGGTTCCCACCAGCAGGTGCTATACAGCACTATTTTGAGTTGCGCGGCTGGGAAATTCTCTCCACACGCGAAGCAACGGAATTTCGACCACAGATGGGTATGTTTCGACACACGGCTGTCGTCGCTCGGAAACCTGAAAGCGACCATATGTAACAGGCGCATAGCTCTAACGTCATACTAGCGTAGCTTTACCATAGTAAGGTTGCAGGGTATTCTACTCGTCAACGATGTTGTCAACACAGAGAGGAGTATCACACCGTTGAAAAAGATAGTATTTGTGATTTTGTTTGCAACTGCTGCGGCGTTATTGATTGCCCCGCGCGGCACGTCTGCGTTCCCCGGTGGAACAGACGACGAAAACTGTGATGCACAGCGCGAGGCTTCTGCTCAGGCACTTGCTGCCGGGCAAGACGTTGCTGAACCAGACTGCATTGCTGACCCGGGTGCCAGTGCGCTCGAAATGCGCGCCGCTTATGCTGCGATGTCAGCGCCACAGTTCACCGATGTGCGTCAAATTGAAATCCGTGATGATATTCTATACCAGCGTCGTTATCGTCGGATTATTACGCCAGATGGTAGCCCTGTTGTATTTTATGATGGTCCCGGTGGCAACCCGGTCGGCAGTATTGACAATGGTTACAACTATGTCTCGATTCGTCAGGTCACAGGTGGTTGGGTTCAATTGACTAACGGACAGTGGGTACCAGAAGAACATACACGGCTGGCAGATGTGTCTGGCTTCGCGGGTATTGAGATTTTGGAAGAACCCACGCTACCCTATGCGTGGATGGTGCGCTCAGCTTATCCGAGCAGCTTCCCGGGTGGTCCTGAAAACCGCGACCTGCCGCGTATTTCCCAATATACGTTATTGGCTATCTATACGATAGAAGTAGTTGATGGCTGGGAATGGTATATGGTTGGCCCCGGGCAATGGTTACAACAAACGCGCGTGGCGAAGCTAAAACCTGTCGAACGGCCTGAGGGCGTCGATGCTGATGACTTCTGGATAGCTGTGGACCTCTTTGAGCAGACACTGGTGGCCTACGAGGGCGACCAGATGGTATTTGCAACGCTGATTTCCAGTGGGCTTCCACAGTGGTCTACCAATGAAGGGCTGTTCCAGGTGTACATTCGTGCTGTTTCCAGTCCGATGACAGGGGCAAGTGGGCAACCTGAATACTATTTCATTGAGAACATTCCGTGGGTGATGTACTTTGACAATGACATTGCGCTACATGGTGCCTACTGGCATGATCTGTTTGGCTATCGTCAGTCACGCGGATGTGTCAACCTGTCAATTATGGATAGCTGGTGGGTTTACCGCTGGAGCGAAGGCGCGGAGAATAAAGAACCGTGGGTTTACGTTTACAGCAGTGACGAGTACCGAGACAATGACCTCCCTGCATGGGCGAGGCGTCCACGTTCGTAGTTAAGCGCTATGCATGATTTTACATAGAGGCATAAGCGCCCAGGCTCATGCCTCTTTTTCGTTGTTAAGCCGTTCTTCAAAGACGTTCAATTGTGCCATCTGTGGGGGCATGACCTTAATGAAAGGGCGTGTCTTGCGAATCAGTTCAAGCGCTTCATCTATGGACATACCTTGCGATATGAAATAAGCGGCCGCCATTGTGGGCGCGCGTCCGATTCCCCCTTTGCAATGGATGTAGACTTTCCCCCCATCGGCAATGATACGCTCACAGAAAGCAACCCCTTCTTCAAGATGTTCAATTGTCGGGGCATCATCGTCGATAGTGGGTAAATAGAGGTATTCGTCTGGCGCAAGTCCATGCTCGGCATTGTCATATTCAATCCGCATGTTGATGACGGCGTTAATGCCTTCATCATCCAGCCATTGAAGTCCACTGGCTTTATACTGCGGACCGACATAAACATTATCAGTGATTTTGCTGTAGCGCATGACTGGTTTTCCGGTAACTCTTGGTAAGCCACGCCCATACAGCCATTGTATTGTTACCCACAGCCCATGATGACGTAAGCGCCACCCGATAATTTGCAACGGTTTTAGCATGGGTTTCTCCTAACCACTCCTACGCACGAAGAGAAGATTTACCACACCGAGGGTAGACTCCAGTGAGGCAACCAGTGCATCAACTGTTTCAGGGCGTGCCGCGAGCGGTTGCAGCTTGCCATCAGGCATAATGGCCTCAACGCTATGGAATCCCATATCCAGTACCTGCTGAATAACGGATTGTGGATCATGCCCGAAGGCAGTCAGCGCTTTTGGATTAAACTCCATGATTAGCTGCAAATGCGGAGATTGTCGAATAATGTCCCGCATTCCTGCCAGCGCAGTTAGCTCCGCGCCTTCAATGTCCATTTTGATGAAATCAACGCTATCAATGCCCAGTGCTGCCAAATAATTGTCCAGCACCACGGCTTGTACTGTGTAGGTTTGCGGCGTAAAAGTATCGCGCATCCGTGGTGCTACCGCATAATCTGAAGTCTGCTCACGTTGGAGATTGGCGAGCGCTTCATCGTAGTGCAACGACCCACTTGCTGACATAAGCAAATAGTCAAACAACTGTGTTTCCTCACGAACGTCTGACACCGCCACTTGATGTAGCTCGACATGCATTTGACGTCGCGTATTGCGTCGCAGTGTGATGAAGGTGCGAGGATGTGGTTCAAATGCTAATACGCGGCCGCTACGCCCAACGAGGTTGCCAAAAATGCGCGAGTAGTAACCAATGTGGGCACCAATATCGAGTACCACCATCCCCGGTTGAAGACGTGATTTAATATGGGCGACTGTCTCGGACTCGTGCTGATTGAGCAATAATTCGAGCCGAAACCAGAACGGATCGTCTGGCACAGTTTTGAAGCGTTTAATAGACTCCAACAGTGGAATGATCGTGTGGGACACCACCCAATGCACCCCGACATGCACCGGATAAATTCGTTTAATTGTCTGACGATAAAATCGTACGGCTATTTCAAAAGCGCGTCCCGAAAAGCCCGATGTATCATTTGGTGCTGGTGAAACTGATGCTGCGCGGGGATCATCGGTCATATGTTAATTCCTGTGGTTCCACCGTGGTGATATAGCCTCTGGTGGCTAGCAATTCTGCATTTAAGATAGAACAACCGGCCGCGCCACGGATGGTATTGTGTGAAAGTGCCAGAAATTGTACACCATTCTCTATAATCTCCCACCTTCGCAAGCGGCCAATAGTTGCTGTCATTCCATGACCCGCATTACGGTCGCGGCGTGGTTGTGGGCGATCTACGGCGTGTGTATATAAGACCATGTGGTCAGGCGCAGAAGGCAATCCTCGAATGTCGTCGTGTGGTTGAAAAACCTCCCACGCAGCACGGATGTCATCTAACGATGGTGATGTTGCAAATTGAACAGCCACACTAATCAGGTGTGCATCAATGACCGGGACACGATTACAGGCAGCCGAAACAGTCATCTCGAACGGCATAAGTGCTGTTTCAGTGAACTTGCCTAGAATTTTGGCAGGTTCTTCTTGCAGCTTTTCTTCTTCATTTTTGATGAAGGGTATGACATTATCCAGAATGTCAAATGAGGCAACACCGGGATAACCAGCCCCGCTGATAGCCTGCATGCTGACGACATGAACATGTGTGGGTTGAAAGGCACGTAACGGGGCAAGGGCCATTGTCAGTGGCATACTCGTACAGTTTGAGTTTGTCACCAGTGCGCCAGTTTCCCAGCCGCGACGTTGTCGTTGCAGATCAATGAGCCCCAGGTGGTCAGCATTGATTTCGGGTATCAGTAATGGCACATCGTCGGCCATCCGGTGTGCGCTCGCATTAGAGCAGACAACATGACCCTGCGAGGCGAGTTGTGGTTCAAGGTCACGGGCGATTTCACCGGGCAACGCAGAAAACACGAGTGGAGATTGCAGGGTGTCAGAGAGTGCTTGTACTTCAATCAAACGTACAGCTTCAGGTATGTCACCTTCAAGCACCCAGTTGACAGCTTCGGCATATGTCTTGCCTGCACTGCGTTCGCTGGCTGCCAGTTCAGTGACTTCAAACCATGGATGGTGTTGTAAGAGTTGAATAAAGCGTTGCCCGACCGCGCCTGTTGCGCCCAGTATAGCAACGGGTAGTTTTTGTAACATAAGAATGTCCTTGCGCCCTCAGATTTTGTCGGAGGGATTGTACCAGTTACGACCTCGAATTTCGACGTTATAGTTGTTCTGGAAAGAATCAATTTATATTGTCGTGATCTGTGAAATAATGTACAATGATTTCAACGTTCAATTCGTATTGAAACTAATGAAAACAGGAGTGAGGACACTCAATGAAGCCTGTGATTCGTGGTAAAGCTGTGCATCGTTCCCTGGCGATTGCGCTTGTTTTTGTGCTGGCGTTCACCCCGGTGTTGGCTCTGTCAGGAGCATTCACTACATCAACCGCTGTAGCACCTGCTGTGGCTCAAGATGCGGATTTGACAACTGTCCGCGTTGGTGCGGTACCGGTGATGATCTTTGCCCCCCTGTTCGTTGCCGATGCGTTAGGATATTTTGCCGATGAAGGCCTTGCCGTCGAAATTACTCGTGTTGCGGGTGGCTCAGAGCCACTGACGCCGCTGGCAACGGGTGATCTTGATGTCATTTTTGGCGGTGCAGGTGCCGGGCTATTTAACTACGCTAACCGCAACATCCGTGTCAACGATGATCCGGGTTTTCGCATTGTGGCCGGGGTTCACAGTGAACGTGACCCGCTCACAAGCCCATTGGTGGTAAGTCGTGAGCGCTTCGAAGCAGGTGAAATCACTTCGGTTGCTGACCTTGAAGGTGGCCGCGTTTCGATTAATGCAACGGGTGCTGCGACTGAATACTGGTTGAGCGAAGCGCTCGCGCAAGCTGGCCTAAGCACAGATGATGTTGAAGTTGTCTCTGTGGCCTTTCCTGATGTGCCTGCTGCATTGAATACGGATAGCGCTGGTCGCATTGACGCCGCGATTTTAGGTGAGCCGCTTGTCTCGTTTGCGGAGCTTGAAGGGCAGGTTGTCCGTCTGTCAGAAGACTTCATTGACGATTTCCAGGCGACTTTTCTCTACATGGCGACTGATTTCATTGATGATGACCGCGAGCTGGCAGTGGGTTTTGTCCGCGCATATGTGCGTGCATCCCGTCTTCTTGCTGATGATGACACCTGGAGTAGCGAAGAAGTTGCACTCATTCTGGAAGACTATACAGGCGTCCCAGCAGAAATCAATCAGAACGCAGCGCGCCCCTATTTTCCAGTCAATGGTACCATCGATACAGACGACCTTGGCACGTTACAAGACTATTTTCTTGGGCAGCCAGACACACTTGGCTACGATGAAAGCCTCGATATTGACCTGATGCTGGATACGACCCTATTGGATGAAGTTATCGCTGATCTTGGGGTTGTGGAAGAAGCTGACCTGGCCTCTGACGAGGACTAAGTACAAGAACAAATGGGTGGGGATAGGAGTCTATGCTTATCCCCACCTTCACAGCCTGCGCGAATAAACCAGAGGAAATCTTCTAACAATGACAGAAAGCCTCGTCACAGTGACATTAAACTTGAACAATACTCAGCGCTATGAAGGTGAACTCGAGCCGCTGGCCGTCGTTCATGATGCACTTGTTCACCTGCTCCCATCGGGCGCAATGTCGCGTCAACGCCTACAAATACGTGCCAGTAACAGTGATTTAATTTTCCCGGATATGTTCATTGGTGAGGTCAATGCCCATTATGGCAACTGTGATCTACATGTGACTACTGTGCCCCTGCAAGAAAACACCCGCGACTGGCGGCATGTCGGCTTTGATCATCTTGCATTGTCGGTTCAAGACCGTGCCCGTGCGCGGGATTTCTTTCACAATGGGCTTAAAATGCAGATTGTGCGCGATGATGAGCATATAACAGTTGTTACAACGGGCAATACGGCGTTATTTTTCTTTGACGCTGAGCCCGGAAAACCGCTTTCTGATGGGGTTCCGAGTCGTATTCATCATATTGGGTTTGTTGTTGACGATCTTGAAGCCGCCTATAGCCATTTGCAGGCTAATTTCCCTGAACTGACAAGCGATTTTACAGTCCTGGAGCGGATGGAGCGCTATTCACTGTATGGTCGCTACACCATTGGTGACGTGACCTTCATAATTCAGATTTCCCAGATTAAAGATGGCTATCGTGGGTTTAATGAACCCAATGAATACGCTGACGTCATGTACGACTATCGCAGCCGGCCTTATGGCATTCGGTTTGAACGAGATTAGGCATGTTCTGGAAACGAAAATCTGACCTTCAGCAGTATATTGAGGATGGACCCAAAGTCATCGCACATGACTTAACTGTTGCGTTCCCTGCAAGTGGTGCTGCGGGAATGGTGACGGCGATTCATGACGTTGAACTTGAAGTAAAAAAGGGTGAATTCGTATGTGTGGTTGGGCCAAGTGGTTGCGGGAAGACAACCCTCTTGCGCGTACTGGCCCAACTGGAGCGCCCTACTGCTGGCGAGGCGCTTATCTACCGCGAAAACGCGAAACGCCCGGCTTATGGAATGGTATTTCAGAATGCGGGCCTGTTCCCGTGGATGTCAGTGCTTGAAAACATTACCTACGGAATGCGGATCCAGGGTATACCCGGGCCCCAGCGTTATGCCGCTGCCGAACGTTGGATGAAACAAGTTGGGCTTTCACGGTTTGCAGATACTTTCCCCGCAAAGCTCTCTGGTGGTATGCAGCAACGTGTTGGACTCGCTCGTGCCTTTGCCCACAATCCTGAAGTCTTACTGCTAGACGAACCGTTTGGCGCGCTTGACGCCCAGACCAGATTAGTATTGCAACAGACGCTTCTTGAACTCTGGAAAAACAGTGACATGACGGTCTTGTTTGTGACACATAGCATTGAAGAAGCGTTGTTACTGGCAGATCGAATTGTAGTGATGTCAGCGCGCCCCGGACATATCCTGGCGTCGTTTGATGTTGATTTCTCCCGTCCACGTGATGTGAGTGCGCTCCGTAGCGATACCACTTTTGGCGAACGCTACAACACCATCTGGGCGATATTGCGCGAGCAGGTGAATCAATCCATGGAACAGCAGGTAAGATAAGCGCATGGCGACAGCAAACCCCGGTCAATCATCAACAACCGCTCAGCAAACAACGTCTCAACAGCAAACCCAAACACGTTCTAACCGCGATCATTTACGCACGCTGCTGGGCGTCTTACGGAGCTTTATTCCGTTAGTGGCCCCCATATTTATTATTGTCACATGGGAAGCACTTGTGCGTGGTGACTTCCGCATTGGTCAAACGATACTGTTTAGTTTTGAACCCGTCTTGAACGAAGCATTTTTTGCGCGTCCTACCCAAATTTGGAACGAGCTACAGTTACAGTACGAGTCTGGCACGATTGTTGAAGATGTGTGGGCAAGTAGTTATCGTGTGGTGTATGGGTTTATTCTAGGCGCAGTGCCCGCCATTTTCCTTGGGTTGTTAATGGGGTCGCAGCGGATCATTTACCAACTATTTGAACCCCTTGCCGAAGCATTGTACGCAACGCCGAAGATTGCTTTCCTACCGTTGGTTATTTTCCTCTATGGGCTTGGTGAAAAAGGCCTGGTGCGGATTGTTGCGTTTGCGGTCTTTTTCCTGGTGCTATTGAGTGTGGTCAAAAGCATGAATCAGGTTGATCCACGCCATCGCGAAGTGGCACGTAGTTTTGGTGCCAACCCGTTACAGGTGTTTTTCAGCGTTATTTTACCTGCCAGTATGCCGGGGATTGTATCGGCGTTGCAGCTTGGGATGGGTTTTGCGCTGGTTGTTCTGGTCGGTGCAGAGTTTTTCTCGGGCGACACCAACGGTATCGGCTACCGCATCTGGCGCTCACGTGAGCTTTTCGACATCGAGCGTTATTTCGCATTTCTGGTCGCTTCTGGCGCATTGGGTTATGTGCTATCGGTGGTATTGGCGAGAACCTCCAAACAGCTTGTCCCCTGGCAAGCGAGCGAACGTAAACCGCAACCGACATGGTTACAACAACAGGTTAGCACTTACTGGATTGCGTTACGCCCGTGGAGCTTTGCCGCGACCAGTGTGCCCATTGCTGTGGGGAGTGTCATTGCAGGTTACGAACATGTAACCGCCACTGATCCGGGTTGGTCATTTAACTGGTTCTACCTCGGACTGGCGTTGGTCGGTTCTATCGCGTTTCAGGCCGGAACAAACCTCGTCAATGACTACTACGATCATATCAAAGGTGCTGACAATGAACGCTCGCTTGGCATTGGTGGCGTTATTCAACAAGGATTAATGACCCCGCGTGCTGTGTTGGTGTATGGCGTTCTATGTTTCGCCTTCGGTTCGGCCATCGGATTATATTTTGTCGGCGTTGCGGGTGAGTTTATTCTGATCATTGGCTTGTTGAGCTTGTTGGCCGGATTCTTCTACACCGCAGGTCCGGTTGCGCTGGCCTACGTTGGTCTGGGCGAGGTTACCGTTGGCGTCTTTATGGGGCCAATTATCGTTATTGGCGCTTATTATGTGCAGGTGCAGTCGATTGATGTTACGCCACTACTGGCATCTGTGCCGGTTGCTTTTCTCGTCGCCGCTATCCTTCATGCAAACAACTTGCGCGATCTAGAACATGACAGGTCAGTAGGCAAGCGGACTATCGCGACGTTGGTTGGTCGTCAAAAGGCCAATATTGAATACTATATTCTGGTTGGTGGCACCTTTGTTATGCAGGGGCTGCTTGTTCTGACGGGCTATGCACCTATTTACACGTTGATTGTGTTTATGCTGGTGCCGTCTGCATTGGCGTTGATGTATCGTGTGGCGGCGACGGACCATCCCCCTGCCCTGAACCCTGTCTTGCGACGGACCGCCCAATTGCATTTGCGACTCGGGCTATTGCTGGCAGCAGGATGGTTATTTGCTATTGTCGAGACAGCCTATACCACTGCGTGTGGTCCCGGGTGTTAGCGTGGATTGTCGTCGCTGCCATCTAAGTTGGTAAGCTGGCTGATCTGTGAGCCACCGAGTGTATCGCGGGTGGGTTCTGTGCCTGAACTCATGATGGACGATTCTGCGGTTTCAGCCGCCCGGACCGATAGTGCAGCCACAAGGAACAGCAACCGACGCACTGCGATTGAACTGGTTGTCTTCCACGAAAGACCACGGAGCGCCATCAGGCTCAGCGCCAGATAGTATTCTGACCACAAATGTGAACGGGTCATATTTTCTTGAACGACGTCGCGAACCGCCCGAATTGCCTCAAGGTGTTCCACATAAATTGCGTCGAGCTTGTGGGTAGACTGCGAATTGTTCACCATGTCTAACAATTGAATAGCGTTCCACACGCTTTCCCACTGATCGTCCAAATGCGGTGCAATCACAGTCGCTAGAATACTGACTTCGAGTGTGGCCCAGTCGAACAACACATGCCCTTCTCGAGTCAGGCCAAAGTCGATCAGCCACGCATCCCCGGCCGGACCAACGAGAACGTTGCCCAGGTGCAAGTCACCGTGGATCATTGACAGATAGCCGCTAAGCCGTCGGTGCAATATCTGATTGACATGTTGGATTGGATTCGGTAATGCGCCAAATGCATCTGGCCCGGTGAGCGTTGCGCCGCGTATATCAAAGTCCGGAGAAAGTGCCGCCACCTGTTCGCGCAGCGTCATGTCACGATTGCGGATGACACGCCCCATGATGCTTTCAACGACTTCACCCGGACGATACTGCTGAATGTAGCTACCTAACCCGGTCAACTCGACTTTAGATGAGCGGTTTACGGCTTCTGGCCCATACCCTGATGTCAGTTGAATAGTTCCTTTTTCATAGCGTATTTTTTGCACAGTAAAGCCACGTAGTTCAACCAATTCACCTTTACTCAGGACATTTTGACGACTCCATGAACCGAGAGGTTCTAGTGTCTGGCTGGCATCTTCAGAGGTGGTATCTGGTGTGAAGACAAGCTCAATGGCAGCAGGGAGGATATGCTCATATTCGCGCCACATACCAAAGCGGTAGCGTTGCCGCTGTGACCACCATGATCGCGCATATACATCATGAATATTGTTCTGCACAACATTAGCCAGCTCAATGCCGCTCATTTTCGGAGCTTGCTCACGCAAATCAACCGGATCGGTACTACCCGAGGGTTGAATAAGGGTATATTTCAACCCACCAAGCATACTGTCTTCAGGTAGCGCTGGATTGTCAATCAGTCGTGCAGTGGTTGGGGGTAACGTATCTTTGACATAGGCATCGTAGTGGCGTTTCTCATGCAGGATTGCATTGCGCAGGTCAATTTTAACGACAACACTGACTTCAACACGGTGTGCTTGATGCGGCTGTACAACCAGAAGCCGTGCCCCGGTGAAGCCACCGCGCAGTTCACGTTGGACTGTCACCTGTTTGTATGTGCGGAACATCCGACGTAGTACAGCTTTCTCGTCTTCACTGAGTGTGATTTCGGAAACAATCGGCACAGTCGGGGTTGCGGCGCGGTAACGGTTCGACCAATTGGCAGCCGTCCGGCGGATCAATTCAATATCAGCGTCCATTTCCTGCAACACACGGACCGGGATACTGTCACCTTCATCAAGGATGGCAATCAACAGGTCGCGCTCTGAGGGATTATGAATTCCTGCATACCGACGGACTCGTGCAAGAATGTCCTGCGTGCGTGGTGTGATGCGAAAACCAGACCAGTAGCGGCGATCTTCACTGACACCAATCATTTGCCGAATACTATAACGCACGAAGCGGGGTTCGAGCCTACAAAATTCTAGCACTGCGTTCGCCAGCCCATTAGTGAGCTTGGTCATGGCAATGAACAAATGTTCAACACCGATATAGTAATGATGGTGACGTGCTGACTCATGCTCGGCGATTTTTTGGATTTCATTCAGTCCTATTGTACTCATACGTCCTCCTTCACAATTGACTGAATACGCAGCCACGTATTGCCAACCCGAAAGAGTGCATTTGCTTCAAGCCGAGTAACATCTTTGACACGCTGGCGACCCATAAATGTACCATTGCGACTGTCTTCGTCCGTCAATGTGATACGCTCGGCGCTATCAATGGTGATCGTCGCGTGTAGTCGTGAAACTGACGTGTCAAATGGAATACAGATATCGCAAGTTTCGCGCCTACCGATGGTAAACACAGTGGATTGCGTATTGCTTGCCTGTGAGGTATCACCGGGTTGCAGGCTAAGCTCGAGGCCATCGTCTGGCCCGCTCATAATCATTATTGTGAGTATCATGCAGCTCGTTTTCCAACTACTGGTGTGAGATGATGACGGCTGTCTGGTCTAAATCTACAAAGCCAGACCATCGACCGACAAGTACAATTAAACTACGTTTTCTTCCTTCTATCGATTCCTATTATGAGGGAATTATGCTTTGAGTGAAAGTATACGCGTGTTTGCGCCAGCAACCGTAGCGAATTTGGGACCGGGCTTCGATATTCTGGGCATGGCAATCTCTGAACCGGGCGATACTGTTATTGTGCGTCGTAGTAATGAGAGCCCAGGCACGATAATTGAGAAGATTACCGGGGATGATGGGCGCTTACCGCTAGAACCGAGAAAAAACACGGCCGGGATTGCTGCCGAGTTCGTACGGCGTCAGATAGCACCAGAAGCGGGTATTGTGCTTACTATCGAAAAAGGATTGCCACTGTCGAGTGGTCTTGGGAGTAGTGCAGCCAGTGCAGTAGCCGCTGCTGTCGCGACCAATGTGTTGTTCGGCGCACCGTTGAACAATCTGGATTTGATTCCAGCATTGCTAGAGGCTGAAGCCCTTGTTAGCGGGCGTCATCTGGATAATGTGGCCCCGTGCTTGCTGGGTGGGCTGGTCTTGTCAGCGGGGACGCGGGCGCAGGATGTGTATTCACTCCCCGTTGGACCCATTTTGCAAAACGAGAGTTATTTCGTGGTGATAACCCCGCACATTGAGCTACCCACGGTTGAAGCGCGGCGTGTGTTGCCAGTAACGGTACCCTTCCGCACGATGGTTAAACAATCGGCGGCGGTGGCGCGTCTGGTTCATGCAATTTACGTAGATGATCCATTATTGTTTGCCGCAGCAATGAACGACGAGCAGGTCGTTCATGCGGCACGCTCTGCATTGATCGTCGGCTATGACGACATCATTGACATGTGTGTGCGGGCGGGCGCTTTGTCCGTCATTATCAGTGGTGGTGGCCCAAGCCTGATGGCATTTTGCTCTGATCTGAACGTCGCAAATACTGTGGTCGATTATGTCAGTCGTCTCACTATTGAAACAACCGCACGCATTACAACATTGTGTATGCAGGGTGCCCGTGTCGTTACGGATTTGTGACCGGGGCTGTCATTATTTGGTCAGGTTCTACATCGCTATGGTCAGCAAGATAGCGTGCAGCGAATACCCACAACACTGTTGGAATCAAACCTGTGATACTGAACACCAAAGCAATCTCACGTGGATTGAGTTGAACGACATCATCAAGAAAACCAGTTAAGACTACGGCCAGCGTGTAGGCGAGTGTAAAAAAACTGAAGTCCAGCGCAAAAACCCGCCCCATATATCGGTCTGGTGTTTTAAGCTGAATTTGTACGTTGCTATATGTCCAGTTGATAGAGTTCCCCATTGCACGAACCACAATCGCAACTGCCCCCAGTAAAAGTAATGGCGCAAAGCTGAACGCTGCCCACCCAATCGGGATCATCAAGAAACCAAGCCCAATCCACCGTCGGAAAAAGCGTGGACTACCGTCACCTATCCGATTACCCAATACCGGACCAATAATTGCACCAAGCCCAAATGCCATGTACAGCACACCCAGCGTCACTGAGCCTTCAGACCCGACCACAAAAACACTGGCCGCGTATAATGTAAAGAGAGTATCTATACTACCAATCTGTGATAAGCCTTTTACTGTTGTGTACAAGCCGATGGCAGGTCTTTGTGTAACATAACGTAGCCCATCAATGAAGTCCAGATAGCCACTGACCGGGACGGTATCATCGTCATCATCGGGCGGTTTTTCTGTTCCCTGGATACGTGCGATGAGTGATGCTGATAACAGAAATGTTCCCGAATTGACGACAATCGCTGTTTCTACGCCAAAAACCGCTGTTGTGAAGCCGCCAATCGCCGCACCGATAGCCAGCATAAATGACCAGGTTGTACTGGTGAGCGTGTTCGCGATGAGCAGTTCTTCATCCGTATCAATCAAATTAGGTAGGATTGCAGCACGTGCTGGCTCGAAGAAGGCTGCCAGCGTGAACTGTAACGTCGTCACAACATACAGCAAAATTACAGACTCAAACTGCACCACCAGTAGAAATGACAGCCCGACCAGCGTTTGCAATATATCCGTCGTTACCAGGAGTCGTTTACGGTTAAAACGGTCGGCAGCCACCCCAACAATCGGTGCAAACAGAAACGACGGTAACCCCCGCGCCAGAAAAAGAACACTGATCGCCAGCCCAGAATCGGTGTAGCGATTAACGAGGATAATGGCGGCAATTGTGCCGAACCAGTCCCCCAGCATACTGACGACCTGCGCCAGCCACAGTAAGCGTACCTGTGGCCGACTGCGCAGTAAATCAATATATTTATTTTGCATTGACTAGCTGCTTTGCCAGCCGCACGCCATCGCGACAATTTCAACGGGGTGGAAAACGCGACCCTGTATGTGTGCTACCTGCTCTCGACAGGAGGTCCCCGGCGCGGCGATAAGGGCGTCGGGATTATCACGCACAGCCGGATAAAGGCGTTGTTCGGCAATTTGCATGGATACGTCGTAGTGTTCAGCTGCGTATCCAAAGCTACCAGCCATTCCACAACAGCCAGCATCCAATTCAGTAACAGTTGCACCGGGAATCGCTTGTAGCGCCGTCAGCGTCGCCTGAGTACCCCACAACGCTTTTTGATGGCAATGGCCATGCAGAATCACCTGACGCGGCAATAAATCCCAATTCAGGCTTTGTAGAAGCCCCTCAGTTGCCAATTCAGCGAGCCACTGCTCTATACTCATGAAACGCTCGGCAATATCTGCGGCCCAGGGCTGCCAGTCAGCATCAACTAATGTCGGATAGTCGTCAACGAAGGCGGAAAGGCAGCTCGGTTCAAAAATCATAAAGCGTGCATTGGGTTCCGTGGCGACAATCCGTTTGAGATACTGCAAATTTGCAGTTGCCATGTCCCTGGCTGTATCGAGCAACCCTTTGGACATGGCCGGGCGACCACAACAGGCCTGCCCGGGCATACGCACAGCTCGGAGTCCTATCCCTATTTGCTGCGCAATGAATGCTAGTGCCTGACCTATCTCAGGTTCATAATATTCTGCAAAAGTATCAATAATAAGAATAGGGACCGAACGTGCTGTACTGGTGTGGGATTCGGGGTTTGGTTGCTGCTTCCACCACTGGCTAAACCGGGTCGATGCGAAGCGTGGGAGGTCACGGTCAGAGGCAACCTGTAACAGTTGTTTGGTCAGCGCTGCCACCCCCGGAACTTGCAGCCCCATATTGGCCAGCCACGGTACCCACCCCCCTATTCGATTGAGGCGGTGAATGTTCCCAAAGATCTGATCCCGAATAGAAACGCCATGCGCATCATGGTAGTTTGCCATAAACTCAGCTTTGATACGCGCCATATCCACTGCGGATGGACACTCAGCTTTACACGCTTTACATGACAGGCAAAGATCCAACACATCTTTGACACGCTCTTGTTGCATTGCATCCAGCCCGAGCTTGCCACTCATCGCTAGCCGTAACACGTTGGCCCGTCCGCGTGTCGAATCTTTCTCATCACGGGTTGCCATAAACGAGGGGCACATAGTCCCGCTGTCCTCTTTACGACACACGCCCGATCCGTTGCACATTTCGACTGCCGCTGCAAAGCCATTGTCGGCTTGCCAGTCAAAGCGGGTTTCAACCAATTCCAGTGGTACGCTGTAATCTGTGCCAAAGCGTAATAAGTGAGAATCGTCCATCGGAGGTACGTCAACAACTTTGCCGGGATTCATCAGGTTATCGGGATCGAACGCGCGTTTGACCTCGCGGAATGCCTGCGTCAGGTCTTCACCAAACAATACTTTGCTAAACTCACCGCGTAGAATACCTTCACCGTGTTCGCCGCTGGTCGTACCACCAAATGCCATCACAGCCGCGACTGCACCTTCAGCGATTTCACGGTATTGGCGTAGACCACGTTCATTTTTCAGGTTGAGCATAGGGCGTACATGCAAGCAGCCTGCGCTGGCATGTGCATAAATCGCCATCTCTGCACCTGCATCATGGACAACCTGTTCAACACGTTCGATATAGGCAGCAAGATGCTCTACCGGGACGGCAGCATCCTCAATAACCGGGATGGTTTTGAACTCACTGCGTTCACTGTAGAGTAGACCAAGCCCAGATTTGCGTATTTTCCAAACATTAGCCTGATCATGCGAAGTAGTCAGCACCACAACAGGCTCACGGTGCCCGATGCGCTGTAAGACATGACGCAACCGTGCCAACCCAGCGTCTAACTCTGCTTCTGAAGCGCCATAGAACTCAACCAGGAGCAGCGCCGCCGGATCACCTTCAACAAATGTCAGATGTTTAGCAAATTCAGGTTGGCGGCGTGTGCGGTCCATCAAAAATTTGTCGAGTAACTCAACGGCTGAAGGCTCCGTTTCGAGGATGGTAGGCACTGCTTCAAGAGAAGCCATGTAATCCGAAAAGTGTACAACTGCAAGGCAGGTGTGACGCGGTTTCTCAACCACATTAAGTTCGGCGGCGACAATAGTGCCAAGGGTTCCTTCTGAGCCAACAACGAGTTGGGCCAGATCAAGTGCATCAACATCGAGTCTATTAAGGGCATAGCCAGCGACTGTGCGCCAGGTTTTGGGGTAGCGCTCCACGATTTGTGATTCATGTTGTTGCAGAATTTGTCGAATGTTGGTTGCGATACGTTGCGTCGTTTGATTCTGTGGAGTCAGCTCAGGAGGCCCAAGCCTTACTTTTTCCCCGGAGGCGAGAACAACGTCCACCCAGCGAACATGATCGCTAGACATACCATATAGGATACTGTGTGTCCCGGTTGAATTATTCCCCAAAGCCCCCCCCACTGTGGCCCGATTGCCACTAGCCGGATCAGGGCCGTATTTTAGTCCGAGGTTGCCAAGCTGCTGATTCAATTGATCCAGCACCATGCCCGGTTCTACGACAACGGTGCGTTGTTCAGCATTAACACTACGGAAACGTCGCATATGGCGCGTGAAGTCCATCACGATTGCGTGGCCGACAGTTTGGCCGGCCAGGCTCGTTCCACCACCACGCGGCAACAGCGGAAGTTGATGTGCTGTCGCGATTTCATGAACGGCGCAGACGTCATCACCATCACGTGGAAAGGCAACCCCCACCGGGATAATTTGATAATTGCTTGCATCAGTGCTATAGATGGCGCGTGTAACGTCATCAAAAGCAACATTGTGTTCACCAATAGCACGCTCCAATTCTTTTACCAGTGAGCGCGTATCTGTTGACGGCGCAATTTGCATCTACTTCTAATCCTTTAAATACCATCCAATACGATGCATATCAGTCCAGTTTAGCGAAACAAAAACCACCTATCCAGTGATAGGCGGTCTGTGATTCCTGATCATTCACTTGTTTCAACGGATTGTTGCTTACAAGCAGCGCATAGAAGGACAACTAGATTGTTTCGCCTGACTTGTTGTCGAACAGGTGCATGTTCGCCATATCAAAGATTGTGCGCGTTTCAATCCCAACACTGACTTCGGAGCGTGGGTCCATGCGTGAGAGATACTCAACACCGTCGCGCTTCATGTATACAACTTTTTCGTTACCCATTAACTCAATGATGTCCACATCAGCATCCACTGGCGCTTCTACAATATCGCTCGGGGTATATTGATGATTATGAACATTTTCAGGGCGCAACCCCAGCGTAACTTCTTCACCAACGTGCGGGCGATAGCGCTCATTGCGCTCATTCGGGATTTCTAGTTTGGCAATACCGATATCAACCATAATCTTGCCGCCTTCTTCAACAAGTCGTGCGTCAAAGAAGTTCATAGAAGGACTACCGATGAAGCCCGCTACGAATTTGTTGGTTGGAGAATTGTAGAGGTTTGTGGGTGTGTCAATCTGTTGCAAAATACCATCCGCCAGCACGGCAATGCGCGTACCCATTGTCATCGCTTCAACCTGGTCGTGTGTCACGTAAATGAAGGTGGTGCCGAGGCGTTTATGTAGCTTGGAAATGAATGTACGTGCTTCTACGCGCAACTTGGCGTCAAGGTTCGAGAGCGGCTCGTCCATCAAGAAGACGGCTGGGTCACGTACGATGGCGCGGCCGACGGCTACACGTTGACGTTGACCACCCGAAAGCTGACGTGGTCGGCGGTCGAGCAGTTCTTCGATACCGAGGCTCTTGGCAGACTCACGAACTTTCTCGTCAATGAGTTGCTTGGGGACTTTGCGTAGCCGCAGACCAAAAGCCATATTATCGTACACTGTCATATGTGGGTACAGCGCGTAACTCTGAAACACCATTGCAATGTCGCGGTCTTTGGGTGCGATGTTGTTGACAACACGATCACCGATCATAATACGGCCTTCGCTGATTTCCTCGAGTCCTGCTAGCATGCGAAGGCATGTTGATTTCCCGGACCCTGAAGGGCCAACAAATACGAGGAATTCTTTGTCTTCGATTTCGATGTTGATGTCACGAACCGCAACAACATCGCCCCAGCGTTTTCCGACATGCTCGTAAGTAACACTTGCCACAACAAACCTCCTACAGGTGTAAACCAGTTTGCAAAAATTAATCGTATCGAAGCAATCTACCGTCAGGTTCCAACAAAAACGCGCATATCACCTGATTTTGCTTACGATATTTCATTATGACAAAAACACTCTATTTCAGCAACCTATTCCCTGCGCTCACAAACACTCAATAATCCGACGAAACGCTCTTCCATAAAAATGCCACCCCGTAGCGTGCCGTTATTGTAGATCAAGCGTAGCGTCCCATCAGCAGCATAGTCTGTTCCGCCTGGGGGGTATAGGAGTGTGTTTTCCCGCAACAATATCCACCGATCACCAGATTGATAATCAGGGATACGGGTCCAGTTCGCATCAAGGGTAGTAAAGTCGTCATTGACATTGCCCTCTAGTGTTACCACGCTGTTTTCAACAGATGGGATAACTGCACTTGCCAGCAAGCGATTTCGTACAAGCATCGGTTCAATGGTGATGATGTATGAAAACGATATATTGTCAATCGTGACCATACAATCCCATGTGCCGCTTAGCGGACTTTCTTGAACAGCAGCAGGTGCAGTAGGCTCTACAGCGTCACTGCCATCATTCGCATTCAAAGCTACTTCTGTGGCGGGCAACCGTTCATCGGGTGTGGCTTCTAGCACAGGGATTGAGGTAGAGGTTGGTACGTCAGTGGTGGTAGGCGTGCGTGTTGGTCGCAATGTGGCTGTGCTACGTGGTGTACGGGATGCGGTCGGTGTTGGTGTAGCACTCTGTAGACGGATACCACGTGTTGCTGTTGGTGTCGGTTGTATAGCCACCTCAACCGGACCAGATGGAACCAGCCAGTTGTCTGTGATAATACCCAGCGCAGAAGCCGCCAGTATTATGTCGTCAAGATTTCCGCGAATAGGTGCTTGCCCGATCTGTGCAGGTTCTATAGAGTCCTCAGCTTGTAGCGTCGGGTCAACGGAAAGCCTTGTCCATTGTCCCGTCAAGAGTCGTACTGTATCTGATGTGACTGTGTTGGTAAGCGTCACTTCGCCTGTTAGGTTAACGATGCGCATACCACCGGCCGCATCCACCTGCACAAAAGCTACCCCGTTAATGGTAACATCCAGACCGTTGATGCGTAGCGTTTTGTTGGACTCACTTATCAGCAAAGCACCCGGCGGCGGTAACGCATTGCACGGACCCAGCACCGGGTTACTGCTGACTTTGAAACCCGGTGTATCCGGGATCTGTTGAATTTCACTGAGTCTCACCCCGTTGGTTACCAGAACTTGAACACTGTTGTTGGCAGTCAATTGTTGCAACACAACCAGTCCAAATGCACCGGATGTCTCAGTATAACGTTGGGTGCTGAACGCGACTACATTGACCGTATCAACACGATCACCCGGGAGGACTGGCGGTGCAAAGCCGGGGCGCATCTCAAAATCGACATCCGGATTCGCCAGACATACGGTGCCGTCGCTGACAAGTCCACAGCGTGCTGCTAACCGATCATATGCAGTAGGTGCTGCGACAGCGCAAATATTGGCGACTGCTTCATTATCTACCCTACTCTCATCCCCACCGTTGCTGTCGCTACCACTCAATGCAACGGCCACCGCTATCGCAGCTCCGATACCAGCCACAATAAAGAAAATCAACCAGTTGCCCAGTGAACGGACTGCATTGCCTGTTTGTTGACGTACCCGTGCCTCGCCTGACGCTGAAGTAGCAGGGCTGGTCCGTGCCATATCAAGGGCTAGTTGCCTCGCAATAGGGTTTTCAGGATCAACACGTAGCGCTTCACGGATTGCGCGTGCATATTCATCCTGATCAGCAGCGCATTCAGTGAGCAGCAGCCATGCATCCAAATTATCGTAATCGTCGTATAGTACATCAACCAGCGCATCACGTGCGCCTTCAAGGTCACCTTCAGCCAGTTGATTACGGGCATCGTTTAAGGTTGCCACTACCAACATTTCCCTTCTAGCAGCCGTCCAGGGTGCAAATGCAAGAGTTACGCAAAAAAGAGCAGGTACGCTGCACCTACTCTATTTTGAACATGTTATTCCGATTGCGCTAGCGTTTGCTAGGGGACACGCTCTGACTTGATCAGATAAAAGTATATCAAGCGCAGATCAGAGCTTGCATCCAGTACGCTATAACCTGCTTGTTCCAGCCTGTTTTCAACCGCACCAGGCAGCGTCGCGAAATTCAGATTCCACAGAATGGATACTTCTACCCAATCGCTGAGTGGTGCTTGCTGTGCTAGTTCAAATGCACGCATCGTATACTCAGCTTGCTCTGTCGGGGTGACAGACTCAAACCACGGCGCCTCAACGGGAACCGGACGTATATCTTCGCCGTTAGCCCCAATCGCATCGTAGGTTCCCCAACCGAACTCGGTAATCCACAACGCGGAGTCATGCCCGTTGCGTTGCATGATATCGATATAGTCGAATAGCGTATCCTGATAGAAGAACACAGGCGCATTGCCCCACGCCCTATCTTCAAGACAGCACCGTTCATCAGGCGCATTGGCCCACCCATACGGATGCACACCAATACGAATGTCAGGGTATTGCGCTAGCCCGGCGTCATACATTTGTTGCAAGAAGCGACGATCACTGACTGCCCCGGGGACATCACCGACAGGTGCCAGCCCCGCGCTAATGACAATAATATCATCGTCAACCGCTTTGATCGCATTGTAGGCCACTTCTAGATACCGAAAATAGACCGCCCCGCTCATTTCAACGGCGTCCCATTCACGATCGCGCAGATTGGGTTCATTCCAGACTTCCACAGCCGCAACGCGATTATCTTGAGGTTTTGTGGCATCCAGAAATTGCGTCAGAAAATTAGCGAGGGTTTGGGGGTCGGCGGGTGGTCCCTGAAAGTCGGGGCGTGCGTTTGTGGGGCGTGCCCACAGTGGCGCATCAACCACACTAATGAGTACATTAAATCCATTGACGTTAGCACTGACAACACGGTTCACATAGATTGTAAACCACTCGCTAAATTGCCCGGGCTGTGGTTCTAGTTCCCTCCAGGGGATTTGAATCTTAATCCAGTCCATACCCAGACGTTGTCCTTCCCCCAGGTATAGTTCCCACGTCTGTTGCTCGATCTTGGGGTGAATCTGAATACCCATGCGCGACTGTTGTAATACCGGGAGTTCGTCAGAGTCTGGGGCAAGCTCGAATAGTGACACTTCTTCTGTTGGCGCGGGGGTGGCTGTCAGGGCTTGCCGCGCAGAGGAACTCACAGAGGATTGTTCGTCTGTAGAGGTAATGATTTCTGGCTCAGAAACTCCCTGACGCGCTGTGGTCAATATCGTAGTATCTTCGTTCTCCTGCATAGTATTTGCAGCGGGAGTCGTCGTGATATAAACGCGAATAGGTTCCACATTGTCGCCACAGCCAACGAGCATGGCCAGTAACAATATACTCGCGATGATCAGTACGAAGATTTTGGTCATGATGTTACGTTGTTTTTGTAGCATTATCCCTGCTTTTCAAGGCTTTCTTTTTATGGGAACAACTGTTCTGTAATGTATAGACACAAGTTACAACCAGAACGTTCCCAATTCAGCACAGCAGTGTTTTTCGTGCCGTTTTCTTTATGATGTTACCGTGCTGCTTATATAAGCACAAATGCTGCAACATGTGCAGCATTCTTGCAATGTACAATATTCACTATGTTAGGAAAGCGTCAGGTTAGCGTCAGCCACCTTTTTCAATATCAGCCGGCACACCGGGGTCCAGCTCAGCAGGTGGAGCCTGGGTTGGCGGTGGGGCACCAGCACCTGTGCCAGTCCCGCCAGTTCCGGCACCTGTTCCCGTGCCTGTCCCGGTACCAGTCCCGCCAGTGCCTGTTCCAGCATCAGCAGCAGGCGGCGCAGTAGCTGCGGGGGGTGGTGAAGTGCTTGATGCACCGATACCGGTCAATAATTGTCCGGTGGTTGGGTCAACTGAGCCCGCAGGCAAAATCAAAATCTGCTCACCGGGAACAATAAAGCGCGGTGGCTCTTCCCATCCATTGAGCGCATAAAAGCTCTCGCGGGTAAGGCCCAGGTACCGATACGCAACATAAATACTATCGACCGTATCACCCTCGTTGACAGTGTGAACGACGCTGCCATCGGGTTGTGCAGACTGCGGTTGTACAAAGGGTACGGTATCTGGTGGCGGATTTAATTCTTGTTCAGGCTGCCCACCTTCACCAATTTCAGCAATGTCATCGCCCACCTGAACGAGTGAGGCATCATCCCAGAACATTTGACGCAGTGCTGGTGGGGGTTGTGAAACAGTGTTGTAGGTAAAGACAGTGATTGTGCCTGACTGCGCAACAGCGTCAATAGTAAAGGGCGAGAAGCTGTCATACGACGTGCCAAAGCCGCTCCAGACAATCGAGCCAGAGCCTGCATCTGTGCCACCTGTGGGGTCAATGCCTACGCGGATTTGACTGTTAAAGGATTGGTCAGAGGTCCGGCCTTCGGCGTCAGTACATGAAAATTCCAGATCGTTACAGGTCCACGCAAAGGCATAGATTGTAAAGCGATAAGTCGCACCGGGGATAACCCCACTGACCTGCTGTAGGCCACCACCTGTCCAGGCGACGAAACCACCGCGCATTTCCCATGAGCCGGGTGCTGAGCGCGTGTACGGCAAAAACTGATTGTAATCGGAGGCTGGCGGTTGCCCATTAGACCAGACATCCCACCCACCCGGAATCTGTCCGTCAATACCATCGCGGGTATAGTAATTCCCGGCAGTAAACTGCGGACTCTGTAGTAAATTCGTGCCTTGTGCCTCTACGGTTGTCGGCGCCTGGAACGAAACACCAATGCTGAACGGCACCGCCAGCGTTAGCATAATCAGAACGACTGGCAATTTTTTCCACAATAAACCCATTATCAAGCCACTCCTGTGCCTGTTATTGCAAATTTTCGGTCGGATTGTAGCACGGTGGGCGGCAATTGGTCAAACCACCCCGTCAGGTGTTTGGTCTACGGTTACACACCGCGCACTGCCTACAACTATAGCTTTAAGCGATCAACTTCGGCTTCAGCTTCAACGACCATATCCTCAATCAAGTTTAGTCCCTGATGCCAGAAATGTTCATCGCGCAAGTCAATACCAAGTGGACTCACAAGCTCCTCTGGCCATACCGAACCGCCCTTGCCCAGCGCTTCAACATATTTCCCGGCAAAGTCCGGTCCCTGGCGCTGATACTCAGCATAGATCGACCAGACCAGCAATTCGCCAAATGAATACGCGTACACATAGCCCGGTACGTCAATAAAGTGCGGGATATAACTCCACCAGACACGATATTCATCCCGTAACGTTACACTATCGCCAAACATTGGTTGCTGGGTTTCCATCCACAATGTAGAAAGATCATCGGTGGTCAGTTCGCCGTTTTCACGGACAGCGTTGTGCAACCGATCCTCAAAACGATTCATGGCAACCTGACGGTATACCGTTGCAAATGTATCGCCAATTTTATCGACCCGTAATGCAAGACGTTGCATAGGATCATCAATCTGGTTCATCAGTGCATCAAAGACTAACATCTCTGCAAATGTCGATGCCATTTCCGCAGTGGTAAGGGGAGTGGATTGCTGCAAATTTCCTACGGACCGAGATAGGTACTGGTGAATTCCGTGCCCTAGCTCATGGGCAAGTGTCATCACGTTATTGAGCGATCCAGCATAGTTCATCAAAATATACGGGTGTGCTGAGGCAACCGTACTGGCACTATATGCGCCGCCACGTTTATTCGGCTGAAGGGCTGCATGAATCCAGCTTTTGTCGAAGAATTCCCCTGCTACCGTCGCCATCTGTGGATGAAAGCGGTCAAAAGCAGTCAAAACCATGTCTTTAGCATCTGCCCATTGTACGGTGGTGTCATCATTGGTGATGGGGGCATAACGGTCATATTCATAGAGTTCATCATACCCTAACACCCGCTGCATAAGCTGATAATAACGAGCAACGACATCATAACGCGACGTCACACTTTCAATCAGCACTTCCACGGTACGGTCATCGGTCTGGTTAGCAATATTGCGATAGCGCAGCCAGTGTGGATAACCCCGGAGCTTATCCATACTCTGCCGATAGCGGGCCATCATATTGATGACAAATGTTGATGTATGCAGCGACTGATGCAAACCAGCGGTAAAGTTATCCGATGCACGCCGCCGTAAATCACGGTCACTGCCACGAACATGTTCCAGAATTTGTGACATCGTCAAGTGTTCGCCATCAAGCTCATAACGCTGCGCACTCATCACTTCCCCAAAGTAACGCCGCCACCCATTGATTCCTGATAAGGTCAATTCTGACGCGACCTTTTCTTCGCCTTCAGTAAGCACATGCATTTCCGTAAGCTGCATAACTTCTAGCAGATGTTTGTATGTCGTGAGCATGGGGTCTTTAATCAGAGCTTGACGGTGATCTTCTGGTAACTTGAGCCATTCTAGCTGCAAGAACACTAATTGTTGTCCCACTTCTGCCACCACCTGATCGGTACGGGAGACTAAACGCCCCCAGTTTGTGTCAGTGCTGTCCGTGGACCAGCCAAGATGCGCAAAACTGGAGAGCTTTTCAGCCATTTCATTGATATGCTCATATGCTTCCAGTGCAGCATTTAATGCTCCCGCATCAAGTTCCGCAATACGCCCACGATAAGTAGTAACAAATTTTGCTGCGTGAGCATGTATAGCCTGAATATCGTGATCAATTTGTGGATCATCGGTACCGATATACAAATCAGAAAGATCCCAGACAACCTGTTCTGCGCCTGTGAGCGCTGCTGTTGATTCTTTGGCGGTCATTTTGGCGTCTATGTCCCTATCCTTATTTAAATTGCCATTTACTTTCCGCGCATTATAACACACTCTACAATGCCAGATAGAGCTGTAGCGTGCCACCAACAGCACCTCTTTTTTTAAACGTTTCTTCACCATAGTAGGTGTTCTATACAGCCTCATATCGCGTTCATATTCAACGGCTATACTATGAAACGCTATGCAAAACAGTCCACCTACAAAAGAACGGTACCAATGAAGAATCATCACCTCCCCCCTATTCCACAAGATGTGGTCGATGAATTTGTAATGCAGTCACGTCAGAGCTATGGCAAAGTGCGGCGTTTTCTAATTGAACATCCTGACCTTGTTAGCAAACAGGCAAGCTGGGGTGAAACCGCATTGGTAGCAGCACGTCGCGCTGGTAAAGACGATATTGTGCAATTCCTGCTTTCTGCTGGTGCGCCAGACTTTGGTGTAAACGCAGGTGACTGTGATGGCCCCTGCCAATCCACCATCAACCGTCTCTGAACCAGCCACTTCCGTTTAAGCACCAAAATATTAATTTCACTGTGTAGAGCATCAGTTCACATGGGTCTTGTGCTAGACTAAAGCAAAGATTAGCTTTATCAGTGTAGCTGGAGGTGTTTTATGCCCCTTTATGACTATCAGTGCAATGAATGCGGCACACAGTTCGAACAACGACACGGCTTCGACGCGCAACCGGCACCGTGCCCGGCATGCAGCAGTCAAAACTTACAGAAGCTCATTACCACTGCGCCCACAATCTCCCGAGGTATGTTGACCCATGCTGGTGACGGTCACCGTGCCAGCAAAGAACAACTCCGCGCCAAGTGGGCCGAAGAGACCCCTAAACTCCGTAAACAATTGACCGCTAAATTTGGTGAAGAGACGGTCAACAAGATGGCTCCTACGCTCAATATGAGCTACGACAACGACTAGCTGCAATGACCATGCATACCATAGAATCGTTGATTAACTCACAAGAAGAAAAGTTTCATACCAACGCTGACCACAACCGACGGCTGAGTGAAGAGTTAACCCGGCGTATGCAGCAAGTTCGTCTTGGTGGTGGCGAAAAGTATCGGCAACGTCACCTGGATCAGGGCAAATTACTTGTCCGCGACCGCATTGATCGGCTGCTTGATTCTGGTTCGCCGTTTTTAGAGATTGCACCGTTGGCAGGTTGGGAATTGTACCCTGATAGCGAGGTTCCGGCTGCTGGCGTCGTTGCTGGTGTCGGACGTGTCAGTGGTCAGGAGTGCTTGATTATCGCCAACGATGCGACGGTGAAAGGTGGCAGTTATTTTCCAATTACGGTCAAAAAACATCTACGAGCCCAACAAATCGCGCTCGAAAACCGTTTACCCTGCATCTATCTGGTGGACTCTGGTGGTGCATACCTGCCCATGCAAGACGAAGTTTTCCCTGATATAGATGACTTTGGCCGGATTTTCTACAATCAGGCCATCATGAGCGCAGCAAGTATCCCACAAATCGCGGCTGTGATGGGGAGTTGCACTGCGGGGGGTGCATACGTCCCAGCGATGAGCGACGAAACGATAATTGTCCGAGGAACGGGTACCATATTTTTAGGCGGCCCCCCATTGGTGAAAGCAGCCACTGGCGAAGAAGTCACCGCTGAAGAATTGGGTGGCGCAACACTCCATACGCATACTTCTGGTGTTGCAGATCATCTGGCTGAAGACGATGACCATGCCCTTGAGATCGTCCGTGAAATTGTTGCCACACTGAACATCACAAAACCGCAGTCGCTAAAAGTGCAACCGCCTGAACCACCGCAATATGATGCAGAAGAACTTTACGGCATTATTCCCTCGTCCTTCCGTGAAACCTATGATGTACGTGATGTTATTGCACGCCTGGTAGACGGAAGCCGATTCCGTGAGTTTAAGCAGAACTATGGCACAACACTTGTAACCGGGTTTGCCTATTTAGAGGGCTACCCGATAGGCATTGTTGCCAACAACGGCGTCTTGTTTAGCGAAAGTGCCCTTAAAGGTGCGCATTTTGTTGAGTTATGTGGTCAGCGCAATATTCCGCTCGTGTTTTTGCAGAACATCACCGGGTTTATGGTCGGGCGCGACTATGAAGCAGGTGGTATTGCCAAAGACGGTGCTAAAATGGTGCATGCTGTTGCAAATGCACGTGTGCCTAAATTAACCGTGATTATTGGTGGGAGCTTCGGTGCTGGGAATTATGGGATGTGTGGACGTGGCTACAGCCCCCGTTTCCTGTGGATGTGGCCGAATGCGCGTATCAGTGTGATGGGTGGCGAACAGGCGGCGAATGTACTGGCAACGGTTAAGCAAGAACAGCGTGAACGGCGTAGGGAACCGCTGTTGTCCTCTGAGGAATTAAACGAGTTCAAGCACCCTATCCTCGAAAAATATGAGCGTGAAGGAAATCCTTACTATTCAACAGCACGCTTATGGGATGACGGGATTATCCCCCCCCACCAAACACGGCAGGTTCTTGCACTGGCGTTGAGTGCGTGTTTGAATGCACCGATTGAGCCTACTACTTATGGTGTTTTCAGGATGTAGCCACTGATGGATTTTGCTTTTTTCCCACCAATACAACCTGATGATACCCAGGCCTTTGCAAACCCCAAGTGGCGTGACCGCACAACCACATACACACCCGGTGATGAGAATAAGAGTGCTGGATGGAAACACGACCACTGGGAACGTGATCTGACTGTCGCTAGTGTTCCAGCATCGGATGTTTTTGAGCAAGCACGCGCTCGCATAATTAGTATGGATATCTTACCTTCTGACATTCTCGACTACACCGCACAGTGGAATGTTGAGGGACGCCTACCACAACCCAATGATTTAATCTTCCAACGTACGCATCTGGTACAGGTTGGCCAGCAGCGTATTGTAGACGTCCTCTCCGCAACCCGCATTGGCACACTAACCGATGCGCCCGGGCTATTTGCATTGCAATACATATCTACTTCCGGACATCCTGAGCGTGGGTTTTCAGTCTACACGATCACACAGGATGACCAGTCTGTTAAATTTATCATCAAGACCATCTCACAACCGGCCAATCTTCTGACAAAACTGGCTAATCCCATCATCACACGCCGTACACAATTACGTATCACAAACGCGGTACTCGATTACATGAAAACCAGTGTGCATCTTGACCTGATAGGAGAAAATCATGCAACAGATTGAGGGTGCGTATGCTGAATAAAGTTTTAGTTGCAAACCGTGGTGAAATTGCAGTCCGTATTATTCGGGCCTGTCAGGAGCTTGGTATTGAAACGGTAGCAGTTTATTCAGATGTGGATGTAGACGCATTACATGTATATCTGGCAGATGAAGCCCACCACATTGGACCGCCTCCTGCTACCCAATCGTATCTGGACGGTACACGTCTCATTGATGTCGCGCTATCTACTGGTTGCGATAGTATTCACCCCGGGTATGGGTTCCTTTCAGAAGCGCCAGCGTTTGCACGTGCAGTTCGTGCGGAAGGGCTTATTTTCATTGGACCGGGTGCAGATGCTATTGCGCAAATGGGGGTTAAAACTGAAGCGCGTCAGATTATGGCCGCGGCCGGTGTGCCTGTTGTGCCTGGCTTTCAGAGCAGAAACGCAACGATAGATGACTTTCAGCAAGAAGCCCAACACATTGGTTACCCGGTGATGGTCAAAGCGGCTGGTGGTGGTGGCGGTAAGGGGATCCGTATCGTTCCGACACCAAAGGACCTCCCTGACGCTATTGAATCCGCACGGCGTGAAGCGCACAAGGCCTTCAATGACGCGACAGTCTTTATCGAAAAATACATTGCCAACGGACGCCACATAGAAGTACAGGTACTGGCAGACGCACACGGGAACACAATACATCTCTATGAACGTGAGTGTTCTGTGCAACGGCGTCACCAGAAAATCATTGAAGAATCACCTTCCCCCTTTATCAGTGATAGTACGCGCTTTGCGATAGGTGAAACAGCCGTCACGGCTGCGCAGGCAGTAGGCTATGAGAATGCTGGCACAGTTGAATTTATTGTAGCCGAAGACGAGACATTCTATTTCCTTGAGATGAATACACGCCTCCAGGTAGAGCATCCTGTCACAGAGTTAGTCACCGGTATCGACCTGGTGCAGGCACAGCTACGCATTGCCAGTGGTGAACATCTCTGGTTGGCCCAAGAAGATGTGCGGCAGCGTGGCCATACGATTGAAGCCCGTATCTATGCCGAAGACCCTGCTAATAATTTCCTGCCTGCTGTCGGGCACTTGCATCATTTGATCGAGCCACAGGGGCCAGGTATACGTGTTGACAGTGGACTTACTGGTGGGAGTACGGTTACTATCCACTACGACCCTCTATTGGCTAAGCTCATCACATATTCACACACCCGCAGCGAGGCAATCCGCAAAATGGATTGGGCGCTCTCACAGTTCATCATCCTCGGTTTGACAACGAACATTCAATTTTTGCGCGATATTATGCAGCATCCCATTTACGAGTTGGGTGAAGCAACCACTCACTTTGTAGATGATTATATGCCAGACTGGGAACCACAGCATATAGAACCAGGACATGCAGCACTCATTGGTGCGGCTTTACACGATTACTTTTCTGTGCAAACAAAAGCGGCAGCAACCGCTTCCAGTCCTGACCCGTATAGCCCATGGAATCAACAAGATACATTCCGTATAGGATAACGAAATGGAATACTATTACGAGCGCAATGGTATCAGATATGCAGTGACCTTATCACAACAAGCTGATGGTAGTTTCACAGTCAGTATCGGGGAGAATGTGTATACAGTACAGGTTCAACGTCTACCTGACGGAACGTTAAACATGCACATTGATGGGCAGGACACTCAGGCGTGGGCAGCCAGTCAAGCTGACACCCGCTATATTGCTGTTCGCCATAACACCGTTCAGCATTACAACCTCGAACGAATACATATTCAGACAAAACAGCGTTCGCGTGGTAGTGTCATGATGGGACAGATTCTAGCTCAGATGCCCGGTCAGGTCGTTACCGTCGATGTGGCGGCGGGTGATGTTGTTGCTGCCGGTTCGACACTGCTTGTCCTTGAAGCGATGAAAATGGAAATTCGTGTGCAGGTCTCAACAGATGGAACGGTTGATGCTGTACTGGTTGATGTGGGTCAAAGTGTTGAACGTGGTCAGGAGCTGGTACGGATTACTGCTGCTGAAACCTAGTCCACGTCTTCTCCAGCCTGGTTAAGTATGCGCCGGGCTGCACGTATCATAGGCATATCGACCATCTGACCTTTATAGGCAAATGCTCCCTTGCCTTCGCGTTGATGTACATTAAAGGCTTCTATCAGCGCATGTGCATCTGCAATTTCGGTTTTACTTGGTGAAAAAGCCTCTATAATCGGGTTGATTTGTTTTGGGTGTATCGCGAACTTCCCTGTAAAGCCAAGTTGTTTGCCGAAAGCTGCCTCTGTGCGAAGTCCTTCTTCATCAGTTAGATCGAAGTAGGGTGTATCTATAACCTGAAACCCATATGCGGCGGCATGTGCAACAACATGGCTACGTGCATAAAGTGTTTCAGTTCCTTCAGGTGTTCGTATCGCACCGATGTCACTTGTATAGTCTGCTGTTCCAAAGGCGTAGCCGATTGTGTGTGTGTGGTTGGACTTTATCAGTTGCGGTAAATTTATGAGCCCGGCCGCGCTTTCTATGATCGTAATTATTTTGATTGTTCCTACTTGTACATCAAGTCTGCTTTCTTCCTTTGAAAGCATAGTTGTAAATTTAGAGATTTTTTCGGTATTTTCAGCTTTGGGTAGTATATAGCCACTTAGATTTATGTCTATTGTAGAAAGGTCGTTTATTTGCTGTGTGTAGTCTGGATTTACTCTTACCCATATTTCGGTTGAGCTTCGTATGTTTTGTTTGTTAACTACTTTAAGTGTGTCTTTTACCGTTTGTCTTGCTTGTTCTTTCTGACTATGCGCAACGCCATCCTCCAGATCCAGAATAACCGCATCAACTTCAAGACTAAGAGCTTTTTGAATTTTGCGCTCATCATTGCCCGGCACAAACAGCATGACACGCCGTGGTTTCCGCAATGCGGGTGAATCAAGTTTCATCAGAGTTCCTGTCCACCGATTGCTTCCAAAACAAGACTGTCCGCTCGACTTCACACACTAGCTCTCCATGCTGGTTTCGTCCCTCATGGCGCAAACGCACAATCCCCCTATCTGGTTTAGACTGTGACTCTCGCATATCAAGCACCTCTGTCTCAACATAGATCGTATCGCCATGAAAGACCGGGTGCGGATGCTTGACGTTTTCGTATCCCAGATTACCGATGATTGTACCGTTTGTTAATTCCTCAACAGTCAATCCAACGATTAACCCAAGGGTAAAAATCCCGTTGACGATGCGCTTTCCAAATTGCGTCCGGCTGGCAAAATCTTCATTGATATGTAGCGCCTGTGGGTTCATCGTCAGGCTCGAAAACAGTACATTGTCCATTTCGGTGACAGTGCGCCCTGCCTTATGTTGAATCTTCATACCCGGTTCAAGTTCTTCATAATATTTGCCCGGCAATGTACCCTCCTTCATTGTTTCAATCCACCTCGATTTTAGCTATGATTTTTTGGCGATGATAGGTTTTTAACTCAAGGAGCAAAATTCTATGCGTTTCAAAGATAAGGTAGTGATTGTAACCGGGGCTTCACGCGGTATCGGACGCTCAATTGCAATGGCATTTGCCAAAGAAGAGGCAACGGTTGTGCTTGCCAGTCGGAAACAGGAAGGGCTGGACACGGTTGCAGACGAGATCAACGCCATCAGCGGCGCAACCGCCCATACCATCGCCACCAATACCGGCCATTTGGACCAGTGTAAAGCGTTGATTGACCAAACGGTGCAGAAATTTGGTCGCGTCGATGTTCTGGTCAATAATGCCGCAACAAACCCGCACTTCGGATCAATTCTAGACGCTGAGCCCTGGCAATGGCAAAAGATTATCGATGTCAATATGATGGGCTATTTTTGGACGAGCAAATTCGCGGCAGAACAAATGGAACAGAACGGTGGTGGTAAAATCGTCAACATGGCGTCAGTCGCTGGAATAGCCCCCGGTCCATTCATGGGTATCTATAGCATCAGCAAAGCCGCAGTCATCATGATGACCAAAGTGCTTGCTCAGGAACTCGCCGGCCGCAATATTCAAGTCAATGCTATAGCACCGGGGATCATCAAAACACGTTTCGCTGAAGCACTGTGGTCCAACCCAGAACTATCCAGAGCCTACACCGACCGCACCCCCGCCGGCCGTATCGGTGAACCAGAAGAGATCGCCGGAGCCGTGCTGTACCTGGCATCGACCGCCACCAGTTACCATACAGGGGACGTGCTGGTACTTGATGGCGGCAATAGCACAGTCGGCTTTTAAGCCTTACAGCAGCCCGCTTTTCCGCAGTTCGCCTTCAAGTTTGGTGAATCCGAGCGTCGTATCTTCGACAAAATCAATATACGGTACCCCAGCAGTGAGAAGCGTCGGTTCCATTGAGCGCACATGCAACAAAAAGACTGGCGTTTCAACCTGCTCAGAAAACAGATACTCTTTGGCAGTCCACGGCGAGAGCTTCCAGTCTGGCGACAGCACGCTGAGCGTTGCCGACGCATCGCGGATAACTTCTTCTAGCTCAAGGTGCAATTGACCATGATAGTCCCGGTTACTGTCCTGATAATCCCAGTAGCTGTAGTCCCGATCTTTAAGAAAATCGCGGAGCTTCAACACAAACTGGGTGTCTTCTTCGGCATAGCTGATAAAGACATAGCCGCGCGAGGCATCCAGTCCCTGTTCATGTATGCCGCTGGTTTGTGCAGACTGTGGTAGTCGTTCCAACAGATTGGATAGAGTAGTGTCGTAGTCTTTTCGGAAGTCCAACCAGTCAATGCCAAAAAGTACCCGTGGCATATTCTTAAACCCGGGAAAGTCTAGCACAACAGGAAGCACAGGCACCTCGTTCTGTTGTGCAATGTCTAGCTGTCGCAATGTAGCAGGTGATGTCGCAGAGTGTTTGCTGGATAGAAGTATGATTGCATCTGCGTTGGCGATACCGGACTCCATCGCAACCTGCCAGTTTTCACCGGGTTGGACGCCCTGCCAGATGTTAAACCCTGCGTCTCGAATCGCGCTTGCTAGCTTCTGTGCGAATGTCTTATCACGATTGGCATAGCGTATGAATATATAGCCCAAACCCCTACTCCCGGATGTGGCCATCACCGATGGCAATCCATTTGTAGGTAGTAAGTTCCTCAAGTGCCATTGGCCCGCGTGCATGGAGCTTCTGTGTACTAACGGCAATTTCTGCGCCTAAACCGAACTGTCCCCCATCGGTAAAGCGTGTCGAGGCGTTGACATAAAGGGTTGCTGAATCGATTTCGTTCAAAAAGCGTGTTATTGAGTCTGTGTCTGTGCTTAAAATTCCGTCGGAATGATCTGTGCTATGTGCTTGAATGTGTTCGATGGCGTCTTGTAGGGTATTGACTATACGAACCCCAAGAATCAGATCAAGCCATTCTGTATCCCAGTCACCGTCCTGCGCAGGTTGAACATAATCATTGCCGTTGAGTAGTGCAGCAGCTTGTTCATCAACACGAAACTGGACCCCATCTTCTGCTAGCTTCCCGACAACTTGCGGCACAAAATCGGCAGCAATAGTGTCCTGAACGAGCAAGGTGTCCAGTGCATTACATACCGAAGGGCGTTGTACTTTGGCATTATGGACAATGTTCAAAGCTGCCTGCAAATCTGCCGTTTCATCAACATAAAGATGACAAATGCCAAGCCCGCCCGTGATAACAGGAATCGTGCTTTCTTCGCGGCAAAACTCATGCAAACTATTGCCACCACGCGGAATAATCATATCCACATAATCACTGAGACGCAGCAATTGACGCACATAAGCACGATCCGTATCACGAATCAAGCGTACCGCCTCGACAGGCAGCCCGGCTGCCGCCAACCCATCATGAATCGCATCTACCAGTGCAATATTGCTCTGCAATGTCTCAGAACCACCGCGCAAGATGACGGCATTGCTCGTTTTCAGCGCCAAAGAAGCAACATCCACTGTCACATTCGGACGCGACTCGTAAATCACACCAAGAACGCCGATTGGCACGCGACGCTTGTGCAGCTTTAAACCGTTCGGCAAAACTGTTTGGTCAAACTCAACGCCGACCGGGTCCGGCAATTCTGCTACTTTGCGCACATCAGCAATCACCCCAGTCAGTCGCTTGGCAAGGTTCAAGCGGTCAAGCAAGGCATCACTCATGCCATTTGCCCGGCCGGTATCCATATCGTGCGCATTGGCGGCCAGAATCTTTTCCTGATGAGCTTCCAGCGCGTCAGCTACTGCAAGCAGGGCCTTATTCTTTTGCTCAGTGGTAAATTGGCGCAAGGCAACCGCCGCTTGTTTAGCATCCTTGCCAAGCGCCTGCATATCAACGGACATAATTAGTGTGTCTCCCGAATACCGTTTCGATTTAGAATAACCATATTGTCACGGTGAATCGCTTCTTCACCATAGGTATATTCTAGTATATCGGTTATTTCGCGAGAATGTCGGCCGCAAATGAGCGCCATCTCATCACTGTTATAGTTCGCTAAACCCTGTGCAACAGGTTCCAGACTACGAGTGACGACTTCAACGACATCACCACGCTCAAATGCTCCGGCGATAGATTTTACCCCAATCGGCAACAAGCTAGCGCCATTGGTGCGCAACACCTGTACTGCACCCTCGTCAATAATTAGGGTTCCTTTGGGTTGTTCCGCCAACAGCCAGCGCTTTCGGCTTTCAAGGTGTGTTGTCGAAGCCTCAAAGGTGGTGCCAACGCGCTCACCATGACAAATCCGTAGAACAACATCTGTTTCTGTCCCTCTCGCAATCACCGTGCGAGTACCGCTACGTGTCGCAAGTTGGGCCGCCTGAATCTTGGTAATCATGCCGCCTGTGCCATGCGATGTGCCAGCATCCCCCGCCAGTGACCAGATGCGTTCGCTGATCTGTTTGATGTTCGAAATCAGATGGGCTTCAGGATTAGTGCGTGGATCGTCATCATACAAGCCATCCTGATCTGTCAAAAGAATCAACACATCGGCGTCGAGAAGCGAGGCGATATGCGCTGAGAGGTTATCATTGTCACCAACCTTAATTTCCTCAACCGCCAGCGTATCGTTCTCGTTAACAACGGGAATAACACCATATTCAAGTAACGTATAAAAGGTATTGCGAGCATTTAAATAGCGTGTCCGATGCCCCAGATCATCCTGGGTCAATAAAACTTGTCCTATATTGAGATTGTAGTGTCCAAACAATGTGCTGTAGACTTGCATCAAATACCCCTGCCCTACCGCAGACAACATCTGTTTACTGGGGAGGTGCTGCGGTAGTGTTGGGTTCTGCAAAACTTCACGTCCTGCGGTTATTGCACCTGAGGACACAATCACGATTTGGTAATCGGTTGCGTGCAATTGCGCAATCTGACGAATAATATCAAGCATCACCGGGCGAGAAAGGCGTGACGTTCCATTTGTGAGTGTGCTTGTACCGAGCTTGACGACAACTAACGGTTTCTTGTGCATAGATCACACCACCTTATGTATTAATTTCCTCCATGCTACACCCGTAAACATAGCGTACGATACTCGCATAATGCCCAAATTTCGCAAGCAAATTGCACAACCCATGAAAAAACCAGCCAACTTGCAGGCTGGTCACTAAAATTTGGAGCGTCATCGGTGCGGTGTGAGTTGCTATGAGCTTTTCTTTTTTGAGCGCGACTTCTTCTTTTTCGTCTTTTGTTTTTCTTCAATCCATCCCAGCGCCATTTCAAGCGTCACATCGTCGGGGCTAATGTCCTTCGGAATACTGGCATTGGTGCGTTTGTATTTCACATACGGGCCATAGCGTCCATTGTTGACTGTCACAGCGCCGCCGTCAGGGTGTTCGCCAAGTTCCCGTAGCACACTCGCACCGCGCGTTTTCGCCTGTGAGAGCAGTTCCAGCGCACGCGGCAACGCAATCGTGAGGATGTCATCGTCTTTCGTCAGTGACTTATAGGTTTTCTCACGGCGCACATACGGCCCATAGCGCCCTATCCCGGCATAGACTTTTTTGCTGGTTTGGGGGTCTTCACCCAGTTCGCGCGGCAGGTCCAACAACGCCACAACCTGCTCAACTGTGATACTCTGCGGATCCATATTTTTCGGGATAGAGGTGCGCTTTGGTTTCTCACCGTCTTCAGTCTGCTCACCCCGCTGCACATAGAACCCGTATGGCCCTTGCAGTACAAACATTGGTTCGCCCGTTTCAGGGTGTTCACCAATAGATTGCGGCCCCTCATTTTTCTGGCGCAGCAATTGCTCAATTTGGGCGGCTTCAAGGTCACTTGGCGGAACTTCTGGTGGCAATGACGCCCGCACAACATCACCATCATCTTCTTCACGCTCAACATACGGCCCATAACGCCCCACCCGAATTTTGGCTTGTAAGGCGTCCAAATCAAGTGCATAAATCTCACGCGGATCGATACTTTCTTCCTTCTGCTTGACACGCACTTCTAGCCCGCTGTCCCCACAGTAAAAGTCCTGTAGATAAGGAAGCCATTCAGCCTGACCACGTGCAATTTCGTCAAGCTGGTCTTCCATACGCGCCGTGAACTTGGTATCTACTAAATCGGGAAAATGCAATTCCAGCAACCGCGTGACAGCAAACCCGAGGAATGTCGGGGCAAGTTGGTTACCATTCTTCACCGCGTACCCACGTTCTTGAATCGTGCCAATGACTGTGGCGTAGGTACTTGGCCGTCCAACGCCCTCTCTTTCTAAGGCCTGCACCAATGAGGCTTCAGTGTAGCGGGACGGCGGTTTGGTTTCATGGCTCAAGGATTCCAACTCATCGCAATCAACGCGATCATCGACTGCTAGTTGTGGCAGGATGCTTTCCTGGTCATCAAGCGCTGCTTCAGGATCGTCTGAACCTTCAACGTAAGCCCGGAAAAAACCGGGAAATTCAATGCGCTTGCCGGTGGCATCAAACTCAGCGTTCTCAACGGTGATCGTCACATTGACAAAGCGGAGTAAGGCTTCGGCCATCTGCGTCGCCATCGTACGCTTCCAGATCATCGAGTAAAGCGCCGCCTCACGCCCACTCAGCCCCAGCTCAGCAGCCGTAGCCATGCGTGTCCCCGCCGGGCGAATGGCCTCATGCGCTTCCTGTGCAGATTTACTCTTGGTCTTAAATCGGCGTGGCTTCGGGCTCAAGTATTCTTTGCCATAGCGTTGTTCAACCGCTTTACGGGCCGCACCAATCGCCTCGCTAGAAAGATGAACACTATCCGTACGCATATAGGTAATGAATCCATTTTCATACAGTTTCTGGGCTGTGCGCATCGTTTCACGCGCCGACATCCGCAGTTTGCGGTTTGCCTCTTGCTGCAAGGTGCTGGTGATGAACGGAGCAGGCGGTTGGCGTTTCTGTGTCTTTTCGCTGACATCGGTGACACGCCATTCATCGGCTTTCAGAAGATTCTCGCGCAGTTGCCGGGCATCCTCTTCATTAAGTAGCTTAACCTTAGCTCGTTTTTTGAGCTTGCCCGTATCGTCATCAAAATCTTTACCACTGGCAATACGTGTGCCATCTAAACGGGCGAGTGTTGCCTGAAATTTCGTGCGCCCTTTCCGCAACTGCGCACGCAAATCCCAATACGATGCAGAGACGAAGGCTAACCGTAACCGTTCACGATCCACGAGCATATCAACTGCTACCGACTGCACACGCCCGGCAGAAAGCCCCGGTGAAATCTTTTTCCAGAGCAGTGGTGAAACGGTATACCCAACCAGACGGTCCAGAATACGGCGTGTTTCCTGAGCGCGCACGAGTTGATCGTCAATGTTGCGCGTCTCTTGCAGGGCACGCTCAATGGCTTCACGGGTGATTTCATGGAAGACCATGCGCTTAACAGGTATTTTGGGCTTCAAGACTTCAGTCAGGTGCCAGCCAATACTTTCCCCTTCGCGGTCTTCGTCCGTCGCAAGGATAAGCTCATCCGCTTCTTTCAGCTTTGCTTTAAGCGCTTTCACAATCTTCTTCTTGTCCGCAGGGACTACATACAGCGGCGAAAAATCGTTCTCGACGTCTACGCCGATACGTGACCACGATTTGTCTTTGTATGAGGACGGGATTTCCTTGGCAGACGACGGTAAGTCGCGGATGTGTCCCATACTCGCTTCAACTTCGTAGTCTTGCGGTAAATAGCTGCGGATTGTGCGGGCCTTCGTCGGCGATTCTACAATTACAAGTCGGCTCATTGATTATCCATTCCATGCACTACCAGTTGCTGTTCAACGTATATGGGTTTTATAGTGTTTGTCAAGCAGGCTACACTTCACCTTGACGCCAGCGGCCCACAGCAGCGAGGGCTTCAGGCGTCCCGATTTCCTCTAATGATTCCGCGACGATTTCAGCAATCGGCAGCATTTCCTCGTCAAGTTCTACAATAGTTGTGTCTTGCAAACATGCAATGAGCGGTTCGACCACAATTAAACTGGTTGTCCCACCTAAAACTTCTGCGACACGGGCACGCCGCACCGGGTTAGCGTCTTTCAACACATCAACGAGCTGTCCAAGTGCGCCTTCGTCATCCATCCAGACCACCGCACTGGCTGCCGCCACAATAATATCATCGTTACGCAGCGCACGGTCATCATACACCACATCGAGCAAGTCATGCACAGAACCTTCACCAAGCTCAGAGAGCGCATTCGCCACCGACCAACGCACCTCACGTTCCTCGTCGTAAAGTGCGCTGACGAGCGCATGCGCCGCATCAACCGAGCCAATACTGCGCAAAATCTGTGCAGCGGCTGCACGGGTCTCCCAACGCTCAGCGACTTTAGCATCCAGCAGTTTTGCGACCTCATCCGTTGCCGGGGCCCCGATTGTGACGAGCGCCTCTTGAGCAGCATTTCGCACGGTTTCGTCGTGAAGGGCTTCGGCCAGCAACGGCACCGCCGCCGGGTGCCCTATTTCGCCCAACACACGCGCTGACATGCGCCGTTGATAGACATCACCATAGGCAACATTTTCAATCATCAATTCAAGTAGCTCCGTCTCACCAATCAAGCGCAAAGACTGAATCGCCGGACGCACTACCCGCCAGTCATTCAGTTCCAATTGCTCAACCAACGCAGCACGCACCACGCCAGTCACCTCATCACTGACCACTGACCCATTCACAATACATAACGCCGCCAGGAACGGGTCTGTCAACATAACATCACGCACCATTGCGTCTGCATTTTCTAGCAACTGACAGGCCATCAGCACAGCATTATCCCATTTGCCGGGCAACCGGCGCCCTGCATCGAAGTCAGGTGGTCGCAGTGTAGCACCGAGCCCCTGCTTTTTAAGTGCCTCCGCCGCAAAATAGTCATGAATATATGGGTGTTGGAAGCGGATAGTACCATCACCTCGCGCAATTAACCCGGTGCGGACAGCAACTTGAAGTAGACGGTCACTGTTTTCATCACCGGCCCGGCGGCGTAAGAAGCCACCGCTCTTCCCACTTAATTTGCCGGCTGCCCAATTTGCATCAAAATTAACAGGCTCTTCGTCATCAATCACCGCAGCAGCTAATTCAGCAAATTTCCCGATGATCTCTGTTGCATCAGCTTCACTTTGCAAGCGGCGTATGATTTCAACCTGCAACAAGCGTCCAGCGTTTGTCGGTATTGGTTCACCAGCACGATGCAGACTCAGCGCAATTTCAAAGAAAAACGGTAATCGCGCTACGGAGGGGAATACGTCAAGCGCTACGGCATCTGGCTCGTCACCAAAATCAGGATATTGTGTTTGCCATATTCCCATTGTGGCAACCGATAAGCGATCCAACGAGACAATTGGCAACCCTAGTTCGTCGTTATAGCGCGATGCGTCTGCTGCGATAACAACGATTTGCGCGGTGTCGTCCGTTTCCAGCCAGCGATCCAAGAATTGCCAGTTGCGCCCACCTGTGAGTTCTAGATTGTCAATGAATAACACATAATCATTTTGTTGCAAGGTCGGCTTCAGGTCAAAATCGGTACTGTTTTGCAACACTTTTTGTAATTTAGCACCGTCTTTCCAGAGTGCAACATCCAGCAACACAGGTAACGGCGCAGACGCATCAGCAAGTGCTGTCCTGGCGGCTTTAAGCGTCATTGCGTGGAGCGTCGTGGTCTTGCCAGCCCCCTTCAATCCGGTGAGTACAAACGCCGGGGCAAAGCGCAACATCGCCGCCGCCGATGGCAATTGCATCAAGCCTTCGGTGTCGCTGGCGGCCATTGCATCGGCTATTTCACGGTTACGCGCAATCCGTTCACCAAGATTGTCGTTGGCACGTAACACCAGCTCACCCGAATTTGCATCAACGCTCTCATCATCCTCCACAGGCTCAGCATGGACAGGAAGCGGCACATAAACACCTGCGCCCCGATACAAGTCACCCATCAACGCATAGAGATAACGCTCACGTTCCCCCGGTTCTGCACCAACCAGCCCCGGCATATGGTTTTGCAACACACGCACCGTCTCATTTAGATGCAGCGCATAACGTTCGGGGATTTCCCAGTCCGTGAAGTCAATCGCTAACTCGCGCCGGACAGTTTTTGGCCAGCTGTCGAGCGTACCAACCACCAACGGAAGCACATTCACACCGTCAAGCGTTGCGCTGGGAAAATGTGCAGGGTCAAAGCTAGCAGAGAGCAACGGCACAAACCCGGCTGCCTTTGCAATCGCTGTTTCAATTGCAACAGTTTCTGTCTGGTCAATGAAATCCACCCAAACAGCCACGCCGCGTTGCTTCAAATCAGCACCAATCCGTGCCGCGAAATAGGCATCATCAGGGTGATAGAGTAAAACCAATCCACTTTCGGTCATTATTCACCAGCTTTCGGTTGTAACAATACTTTCAAAACACCACGCTCAGCGGCATGTTGCAGCGCTTGCGGTGCGTTATCCAGGGCATAGCGGGCCTCAATCATACTTTCGACGTCAATTTGCTTATTCGCTAACAACCGCAGTGCCACATCGAAAGGCCCGCACCGACTGCCAACAATATGTAATTCATCCACCACGATGCGACTTAAGTCTACTGCTGGGCTCCCCGCATAAGTGCTTTTGAGGACGAGCGTACCACGAGGGCGAATCAACCCTAATGCATCTTTCAAGCCAGAGGGATTGCCTGTGGCTTCGACCACAATGTCGGCCGAATGGGGAGTGAGTTCGTCATAGGTCGCGGCGACAATCCCCCATTTTTGGAGCAATACACGCTGCTTATCATGGCGCACGACACCAATCACCTCTGCCCCTGTCTGATGCAATACCTGCACGCACAACATTCCCAACCGCCCCACGCCAACCACAACGACTCGCGCCGACGGTGACACATGAACTTGTTCAAGAATTTCGGCGGCCGCAGCCAGCGGTTCTACAAAAACCGCCTGTGCATCGCTCACACCATCAGGAACACGATGTAGATTGCGGATGGGCAACTTGAACACATCGCCAAATGCGCCCCCATAGCCGCCAAGGATGCCCAACACGCTACGGTTCGGGCAATGACGTGGATCACCCTGCAAACATCCGATGCAGTCGTCGCAGCCGATGTTGATTTCACCAACAACGCGCTGCCCAGGCCAGTCTTCAGGGCCCTGGCGCACGGTCCCAACAAACTCGTGCCCTAACACACCTCGAAAGTCATAGTAACCGTTCATCAGGGCAAGGTCAGTTGAACAGACGCCACCCAGACGCAGATCAATCAGTGCCTCGTCTGCTGCCAGTTGGGGCGGTTGAGTTTCTCGCGTAATAACCTGTGTTCCATCAAAGTAGACTTCACGAAACATCAATTTCTCTCACGATAAAATTCATAGTATTTTCCCTGAAGATGTCGATACTCAAAATAGCGTGAAAAGCGCCCCTCTGCAAACGGCTCTTCTGCCCCACCAACGACACATGCCAGTCCAAAACTTTCTTCTTCGCCACCGACATCAATAAAAACCGTGTACCGTTCGCGCCAAACTTCGACACTGTCATGCTCAAAAATACCAAGCGAGATTTCTTCTGGACGAAACGAAATAACTTCAACCTCGCCATATCGGTCATCCCAACGATCGCATAACTCACGGAACTCAGCATAAACCGTCACAAACGGAGACCCCATTTGATACCCTACCGCCGTTGAAAAGAACGTTGGCATCACGCTAAAGCCACCCAGCACCATGACAGGGGCTACACACACTATTCCAAAGCCCAGCACACCGATCCGCTGTTGCCAGACGAGTATACAACTCCGCAAAAAACTGAGGAATAGTAGCCCAACGATGACAAGCCGCACAATCGTCCATAACGGCTCAATGCCCATAAACATCAGCGCAGTTTGCACATTAAGCAGGCGCGGCGTCAAAAACATAGCCACTGACAATAGTAGCATCCCGCCAAGTGCCAGCCCCGCCAGTGTAATGGCGTTACGTACCGTGGGGTGACGGTCCTCCCAGAAATAAATTAACCGTGTGATTGTGTTATTCGGTGGTGTCGTCCTGTGCATCGTTCATACGTTCTCGGCGTGCGTCGTCACGTTCTCGAAAAAAGATAAAGCGTTCGTCCTGGTCGTCATAGTCGTAGATGTCGTCGTCCTGGGGTGGGTCAGTGTCTGGCGAAAGGCAAATATAACCCACCTCGCCACTGGTGTCACCCACATCAAACCAGACCTGTGTCTCATTACGCAAGGAAATTCGCACCTGTGAAAACACCCCCACCTGTGCGTTGGTTCGAATCAACGGCGACCCTGCGCCTTGCCTGAGTACAGCATCGCAAATCTCGACCATATCCTCACGCGAAGCGTCAAAGGAACGGTCACGCCGCCATTCGAAAACTGATTCGATGAAGGGCGTGCTGGTGACGACAAAAATCAGACCCAGCATTGCAAACGGTGCTACCCAGGCGACCACAAGATTGCGTCTGGGTGCATAGCGATAACGTCGCTGATACTGTCGCAACAGCCGAAAAGCGTTATAAAACAGATATAACGTCGCCACGCCAGCAGTCAACACCCACATTGGCAACGCGACCAGTAACGCCGTAGCAGCGTTTGGCGTAAGAGCAGTCGGCAGCGTTAACACAACCAACAGATAACACCCCTGCAATACCAAAAAAACCAGCACAAACATCACTGCCAGTCGCGCTTGTGGATGCCATTTCGCAAGCCAGTTCAACATTGGTGTTTAGTCTTTCTCCCTGTCGCCAAGTGTATCACGCCCAAAAACCCCTCGCGAGGCAAACCTTGTCTTTCTAAGATCACATCGCTACAATCGCACCGTTTTGAGTATCGAACGTCCAGGCTCACCATAGCGTAGAACTGGTGTACATACACCTTCCATTTATCATCATCAACAGCGAATCTAAACCCACTTATGAATAGAAAAATATCACGCAAACAAAATCCACAACTGCGCAACATAGCACTCATTGCAATTGCAATCGCTGCCACTATCGGTATCGCCGCCTTTTTGATTATCTTCACCGATACTGACACCACCGTCACCCTCGTTAACAATGGGCAGTGCCCCCGCGCTGCACTGGTCCTGACGTCACCAGATGCCGGGCAAATTACGCTGGCTGCAGGCCCCGGCGAACGAGATGAGGCTGACGTTGTACCCGGTGTAGACTATGAATTTACCCTGACCACCGAAACCGAAGACCCCGACGAAATGGGGATGGTCTGTTTTGACCGCGATACAGGGACATTCCGACCTGAACGAGGAAGCAATACTGACTTCGTTGTTGAGTCTGACCAGCGACCGTTTATTGTTTTTGAAATTGACGAGGAATGCCCACCAGCAACCATCACAC
>DAOTTU010000046.1:0-137929 GCA_034437655.1 Anaerolineae bacterium | reverse complement strand
TTTGCACCCTGTGCGAAATGCCGGGTCAACGCCCATGATGATATGCCCGGTCAATGGTGGCTGGGTCAGCAAAGCGCGGAGGTTGTTGGCGAACACCTCAATCGCATGGCGTTCAGCGTGTTCAGACAACAAGCGGCGGATGTCACGTTCAATCGCCGGGATAAGTAGACGCCTGGCTCCGTCAGTGGCGGCCTGCTGAAAATGCGCAAAGAATGCCGATTCTTCATGTGGGCGGAAGGTCTGCTCAATCGGACGATACCAGTCGCGTTCTTCAAGATTGAGTTTGACTGACAACACCCCCTCAGATTCGCCACGATTCATCGCCAGCACTTGATGTGGTCGCAGATGTTGCACGCGCAGGTCAAAATCATAGTAATGCGTGTATGTACCTTTGGGATCGTCGGCGTTGCGAGCTTTGCCGCTATGCAGTTGCCCATACTTCTGTGCTTTTTCACGGACGGTGGCGCGTATATCAGGGTGATTGCTGATGTCCTCAGCGACAATATCGCGTGCGCCGGCCAGCGCCTGTTCAGCATCGGGCACCTCATGGTTGATGTAGTCGGTAGCGGTGACATCGGGTGACTTACCGTGACGCGGCGTGTGTAGAATCCATTCTGCCAGTGGTTCAAGTCCCTGTTCACGGGCGATGGTGGCACGGGTGCGGCGCCTGGGCTTGAAAGGCAAGTACAGGTCTTCGAGTTCGGTGAGTGTGTTGGCTGCGTCAATCCGTCCGCGCAGCTCATCCGTCAATTTATCCTGTTCTTCGATGGTGGTGAGGATACTGGCGCGGCGGTCTTCTAACGCACGGTGTTTTTGCAGTAGTTCTTGTGTCTGCCGCAATTGATCTTCGTCTAAAGCACCAGTCTGCTCCTTACGATAACGGGCGATGAATGGAATAGTGTTGCCATCATCAAGCAGAGCAATGGTGCGTTGAATTTGCTGCGAGGGTAATTGAAGTTGTGTTGCGATAAATGTGATTGCGTCGGGCATAGGTCTCTCCTGAACGGTGATATTGTAGCGGGCGTCCACCGTGAACACTACTGTTGATGTACGCTGATGCCCTTATGATCAAATGGCCGTAGAATAGAGATGGACACTGGTCAGAAAAGCACAGAGGAGTCGTCGGTGTGTTGCGAAGATGGCGTGTATTTTGGGTGATGATGGTGCTATTGCTGGCAGCGTGCGACGTTGCACCTGCCCCAGAGCGTACACCAACTGTGGTTCCGTCTCCGACACAGAACGAAACTGAAATCGCGCTTGAGTGGACTGCTACCCCTGAACCCACCGCCACCCACACCCTGACCGCCACTGCAACGGTGACCGCTTCGCCCACCAGCACCGACGAGCCGACCGCTACACCATCTGACACAGCAACCGCCACTCGGACGCCATCAATAACCAGCACCAGCACGGCGACATTGACACCATCGCCAACCAATAGCCCCACCGCTACCGCAACAGGCACAGCCTCACCGACCGCAACTGCCACAAACACGCTAACCCCAACATCAACAGACACCGCGACCGCAACACCATCACCGACACATACACTTACACCAAGCCCTACACTGACCAACACGCCGACTGCAAGCGCTACAGCAACTGCTACAGACACGCCCATTCCGACGGATACCCGCTCGCCAACGCCAACGAACAGCCCAACCGCAACAGCCACTATGACGAACACCGTGACACCAACGCCGACTCCCTCCCCAAGCCAGACGCCAACAGCGACCGATACGGCGACTGCCACCCTTACCATAACTCCAACCGCGACCCTAACCGCTACCATCACGTCGACACCAAGCCCCAGTGCAACCAACACGCTGCCCCCAACTGCCACGCAACTACCGACACTGGGCCCCACGCGCACACCATTACCAACTGATACACCCAGCATCACCCCTTCCCAAACGGCAACGGCGACCAACACAAGCACCCCGACCCCAACGCCAACGATAACACCTTCACCAGGCGTCACCGCGACGATAACCAACACACCAACCTCAACAACAACGCCAACAACGACACTCACAGCAACCCTCACACCGCGCCCCACGGTGACGATCACAACCACTATCACCGTGACGGACACAGTCACGCCGGAGGGTGACGGAAACACCCCGATTCCTACGGCAACAGTCGGGTTTTTGTTGCCCACGGCAGAGTCCATTAACCCGTTGGGCCTATTTGGGACAGCCACCCCGACCAGCACTGCTACCAATACACCTATCGCCGCTGATGTGACGGGCACGCCCATTCCGACTGAAATTCCGGGGGATAGCACCGACCCCAATGACCCCACCGGGGACGGAGCCGGGGCCACAGCATCACCAGAACCTGGTGTAACCCTGTTGCCAACTCGTGATGGGGTGCTTCAGAGTGCGCCAACGAATACGCCGTTTGGGTTTGGTGGCACGGGGGGCATTGCCTCAGCACCCGGTAACATTGCGATTCGGTCAGGGGATGGTCGTTTTGTGACCGCCGGGGGTGAAGAAGTCCTCGGGGGGGCGTTCAGCTATGACTTTGGTCCAGAAGGGCAGACAGCAGCCTTTTACCCTGCGCAGGATCAACTCATTGTGAACGGTGTCCCCCTTACAGCTTCCCCGGCCAGTGAATTTGGGTTGGGGACAAATGAGGTTGTCACCCAGATGGAATGGTCTCCCAATGGCAGCCTGTTAGCATTCATTATCGCGAGTGATGACCCGGCCAATGCAGATCGCGGCGTGTGGTTTTACAACCCGGCGACGGGTGAATCTCGCCAACTGCAACGCGCAGACTTCCGCGTGCCGCTGGATATTCAGTGGTCGCCGAACGGGGGGGCGTTGCTCGTCACACTCAACAGTGAAAGCCCACCGGGGATCACCCACGCCATTTTTGACCTCAGTGCCGACGCCAATAACCGTGACTACATCGTGCATACCTATTCGCAAGGCACCTGGGCACCCGATACGGGTTCGGTGATCTTCAGCGGGCGCAATACGGATGGTTCAATCGTGTTGGGGCGCGTGGTGCTGCCAAACCAGAATTATGTCCCGATAACGGTCACTGCGCCGGGTGTGGTGTTTACCTATTGCGCAGCGGAACCCTTTGCCGGGCAGATTCTGTTTCTGGGTGGGCAAAATGAGGCAGGACCGTTTCAGCTTTATCGTACATCCTCAACAGGTGGCTCAGCGGTGGTCGTCTCGCGTGCGTCGATCAATGGCCGTGTGCTGGACTGTGAATGGGACGCTAGCCTCAGCAATCTGTTGCTTGTAGTCGATACTGGCGCAGGGCAACGCGCCTATGTGCTCTCGCGAACGGGCAGTGTGACCGATGTAACCCCGGCTGGCGGCATCAGCGGTGAAGTCCGTTTCCGCTAACGGGTTTCTGTGTCGTAGGGCACAACATACGTCGCGGTAGGCGTTGTGTCTGGATCATCGTAAGCAAAATGTAGAGACGTGATGGATGCTGTGGCCGGATAACCGCGCTCAAATGAGACTCGTCGCTTGAATTCACCATCAATTTCTACCCCCTCAGCCCACGCCATCGAAAACACAACAATATCCCCATGACTGACGGCCGCAACTTCGCCGCCGGGGTGTTTGGCGCGAACCTGTGCGGCAAAACGCTTAATTCGTCGAATGAGGTCGAGCGGGGTTTCGTTGGGTGGGGTCACATGCCGATAGAACTCCCAGTCCATCGCCTCTAATTCTTTGATGGGCCGCCCCTGATATGACGTCAATAGCTCATTGATGAACTCAGAGATGTTAAGCCGTAGATTGGCGCGCTCTGCGGCAATAATCCCTGCTGTTTCACGGGCACGTCGTTGTGGGCTGCTGTAGATGGCTGCTAATGGACGGTCGGCCAGGTATCGGGCGGCCGCTTCAGCCTGTTGAATGCCTGCTTCGCTCAACCGGAAATTCGGCAAACGCCCGTAAAGTATAGCTTCTGGGTTATGAACATGTCCGTGGCGTAGCAAGTGAATGGTCGTCATTTTTTTAACCTGTCCGTTTTTTGTCCGCAACGTTTCCGCATATCCCCAACAGCCCGCCCACTTCACGCATCATAAATAACGTAAGTCAGATTTGTCATTCGGGCCCGGTGCAAAGCTGCCTTTACAGCAAACCTTCGTCAAAGCATCACTTTTTGTTGAGGAGTTTAACACTATGGTACGTAAAGTACTCTTCCTGGCTGTACTCGCTGCTTTCGCGCTCGCTTTCGCAATTCCCGCTCTGGCTCCGGCAAGCGTTGACATCGCTGCTGAAATGGCCGGTTTCGAAATCACAGTCGATCACAACTTGCAGCCCATTCAGGTTGCTGCTGGTGAACCGCCCTGCCCACCAAGCGGTGGTGGTGGCAACACCAGTTGCTAGCCTAGCACTGCACTGGCTTCCATAGAGTAGACAGGTGTCGTAGGATGTTGTGGATGTTCTGCGACACCTTTCCCCATTTTTAGATCAATCCTTACCGCAAATGGTCGTTGACTCCGATTATTTCATCGCCTTTTGAATGCGTGCAATCCCGGTGTCAATACGAGCAAGGCGGGCAGCACGAAGTTTCTCGTCTGGTAACTTTTCGTAACCACTCCGCACCTCTTTTAGTGTTTCAATCGCGACTTGATAGTCTTCTAACATGAACTGTATCCAGCCGAGGGTGTAGGTTGCATCCAATTCATAGAGATGCAGCCCAACAGTCTTATATTCATCCATAGCTTTTTGGATACGTTCAAGCGCTTCGGGGTACCGCTCTAAGGCCATGAGCGTCTGTCCGTAACCGTGATTGAGCATGGCGATGTCACGACGGTCTTTCCTGTCCTGCATCATTGTCAGCGCGTTTTTATAGTGTTGTTCAGCTTCCACATAGTGTTTATTGCAGTAGTGCTGTGCTGCGGCGGACATGTGCAACATTGCCTGCGCATGAAACGCATACGCTGGAATCTGTAACCGAAGACAGTAGTCTGTAATGGCTTCTGAAAGCGGATTGTTGCCGCGCAGATTCCGGAAATAATCGATCATATAAGGAGCCGTGACCAGCATATAGCGTGGTTTATTCAAACGCTGAGCGATCACAAAAGCCTGTTGTGCAGCCACGAACGCATCGTAGTGTAACCCATGATATCGGTACGTAAAGGCGAGAGTTGTTTGGGTATACAACATAACTTCATAGTAATCGTTGCGGGCTGCTTCTCGTTCAGGGTTTGACAGCTCGTCCAGTGCATCACGGCGTTGACGCGCTGTATTGAGCAAGGCCTGGCATTCGTCAACGGTATCTTCTAATGAACTGTTTAAAATTGCGGCTTCTAGATAACTAGCCCTGGCAAGGAACCATTCCAGTGGTTGAACATCCAGTCCATAGTTGATTGCTTCATTCAGCAAGTCTAATGCTCGGTCTGTCTCAATGCGAATCGCCATTGCCGACCCCGCTTTGATAAAAAGATACTGTACCATTTGTTGTTGAAGCAGCTTGTTGCTTTCCAGGCGATTAACGGCAGCGATACACATGCGCGTGTAGAGCTTGAGCCAATGCTGTCGACGTGCAGCCGCTGCAAAGGCCTCCTCAATAAAAATGAGTAACTTGTAGCTTTTTTCAATCAGGTGTGGAAATTCTGCGGCAAATGCAATAGCCTCCTGGGCTGCATCAATCAGGCTATCTTCGACAGGGTGGGTGGTAGGGTCTTCAAAAGCGGCGTAGACTGTACGTTCGGCTTCATTAAAGTAGAATTCAGCAGCGTTGTCTAGCTCTTTTCGAGTAGGTATATGTGATAGATTGTCGTCGTTTGGCGCTAGGCGTAGAGGCATTTTTTTGTTTCCAAATAACTTCCTGAATCCCATTGGTTAACAGTATACAGAATCTTTAAAATTCCCCCAATGGTTTTACCTCTATTAATTTAAAGATTGATTACGTCAATGCGATTGGGCGAGCTTGTTTAGAATATCTTGAAGGGCAGTGGGGATTTCCACATCAAATGTTAGCGCTTCACCAGTCCTCGGATGTTCAATCTCAACCTGATGGGCATGCAGGAAGATACGTTTTAGCCCGATACGTTGCTTACGGTATCCATAGACTTTATCCCCAACAATAGGACAGTTGATGAACGCCAGATGCACACGAATCTGGTGTGTGCGACCCGTTTTAGGGAAAACGTCTAACAGGGCCCGGTCGCCATAAAAATCACGCACATAGAACTCTGTCTCAGCAGGCCTGCCGTCGCGGTGTGCAGCCATACGCTTGCGGTTACGCGGGTCGCGGCCAATCGGTGCTTCAATGACGCCTTTGTAATTGTCGGGGTGTTGTTCGACGAGGGCAATATAATGTTTCTGGACAGTACGGTCGTGAAATTGCGCTATCAAATTGTCAAAGGCAAGTTGTGTGCGCGCCACAAGCAACACCCCTGAAACATCCTTATCCAGCCGATGCACGATGCCAGCACGCGCAATTTCTGGGCCGACTGTTGCGATTTCCGGGTAACGGGCCAACAGCCCGTTAACCAGCGTCCCATTCTTGTTACCAACAGCGGGATGCACGACCACACCAGCCGGTTTGTTCACAACAATAAGGTCATCATCCTCATACACCACATCAAATGGCACATCGGGTTCGGGCAAAACCTGCAATTTCTCTGCTGCGGGAATTTCAATGCGTACTGTGTCTTCGTCTTCGAGTCGGTATGCTGCTTTTGAAGGGCTATCGTTCACTGTGACAAGACCGTCTTTGATCCATTGTTGAATCTCAGTACGCGAATAGATGCTGCCCAGCAACCGTCTGATTGTTACATCCAGGCGCTCGCCAAGAGAGTTTTCGTCGGTGCTAAGCTGTATAATCTCGGGTTCACTATTCATGGCTTATGCCAACTTTCCTGGGATTGAACAATTGGAGTTAATATGGCGGCTGGTGCTTCTGTCAACGATTCTTTTCGGCTATGATAACGCTGTACTCTGTGGCAACCATGATAAGGAATAGCACCAATTACTGTCAATCGTGTCATCTCGATGCAAGCTGCGATAGCGCTTGTGCAGCCGGGTCAAACACTGGCGTTGGGTGGAATGACGCTATATCGGCGTCCGGTTGGGTTTGTACATCACCTTCTTCAACAGCAGCCGCCGCCTCATGAGCTGACATTACTTGCATTCACAGCATCTTATGCAGCAGATTTGCTCGTGGGGGCGGGCGTTGTCTCTACGATTCGTACCTGCTACTTTGGGTTTGAGGCCTTTGGGTTAGCGCCGATGTTTACCACGTATGCGCAACAAACGAAGGTGACGATTATTGAAGAAACAGAAGCCTCACTGGCAATGGGCATTCGGGCAACGATGGCCGGGGTGGGCTTTATGCCATCGCGGGCGTGGCTTGGCACTGACTTGCCCACCTTACGCCCAGACGTAAAAACAATAACGGACCCCTACAGCGGCGAACGCCTAATGGCCTTCCCGGCAATTCGTTGCGATGTCGCTGTGATTCATGCGCTTGAAGCCGACCGCTACGGCAACGCCCGCCTCAACAAAAATTATGGTATCGACAAAGAACTCCCGTTGATCTGCGATACACTCATCATCACTGCCGAGGAAATTAACCCGGGTAAGTGTACCTCAATTGATATTCCTGCTACGCTAACGACAGCAGTGGTACATGCCCCTTATGGTGCCTGGCCAACGTCGTGCCACCCCCGTTATCCTGTGGCTGGTGGTGAGCTATTACGCTACCTTGAAGCGTGTCATGCGGGCGAATTTGATGCCTATTTGCAATCCTTCGAACAACCACTAACGGAATAGTGTAGACTAGAAGCACAGAACGACCACAACCTGTATTGGAGATTGTCATGAAACAACGTCTGACCACACTGTTGTCGCTGCTCATGCTCGTGTCCGTCGTCTTCGGCGCTGGGTATTACATGGGCACGCAAGAACAGCGCCCGGCTGCGGCACAAGACACAGCCGCTCATGCTGAGTTTGAACCCGTTTTCGAAGCATGGGACTTGCTTCACGAATTGTATGTTGATCCATTGGATGATCAAGTTCTCGTGGATGGAATGCTCACCGGCTTGATGGAGGCGGCGGGCGACGACAACACCGACTATATGAATCCCGATCGCTACAATCAGGCCGTGACTAACCTGCAAGGCAACTATGAAGGTATCGGCGCAACGGTTGAACAAGACCCGGACACAGGCGCGCTCGTGATTGTTCGACCCTTCCCGGGCTCTCCTGCGGAAGCGGCAGGGCTGCTCTCCGGTGACGCGGTCATTGCTGTTGATGGTAAAGATGTGGTTGGCATGGACTTAACCGCTATTATCAACATGGTGAAGGGCCCCGCTGGTACTGATGTTGTACTGACGGTTGAACGCGGCGATCAGCCTGAAACGTTGGATATCACCGTAACTCGTCAACGCATCGAACTACCAACAATGGAATACGAAATTCTGGACGACGACATTGGCTATATTTTGCTGTACAGTTTTGGTGCCAACACTGCCAACGAAGTGCGCGATGCCCTCGTGGCCATGGAAGTTGATACGCTCGATGGGTTAATTCTGGATATGCGCGGCAATACCGGTGGTTATCTGGACACACTGCTGGAAATCACAAGCATGTTCGTTGAAGAAGGTACTATTTTTGTACAGCGTGATGAGTCTGGTGAAGATCGAATTCAGGCTTACGGCAACCCGGTTGCACCCGATGTTCCTATGGTTGTCCTGGTGGACGAGTTCAGCGCCAGTGCCAGTGAAGTTGTGATGGGGACATTGCAGGATTATGAGCGTGCCACCACAGTCGGAACACAAACCTTCGGCAAGGGGTCAGTCCAGACCTGGCATGACCTGTCCAACGGCGGCGGCATCCGCATTACCCGGTCGCGCTGGTACACACCCGAAGGCCGGTCTGTGGAGCCAGATGGTTTACAGCCTGACATCGAACTGGAATATGAACCACCGGCCGAAGGCGACCCTTATGACCGCGCTGAAGATAACCAGATCCAATTTGCAATTGACTTCCTCAATGGTGATGTCGAAGCCCCGGCAGACGCCCCCATTGCAGAGGCAACCGCACCATAGGCAATCAATGCTTCGCTAACAGCCTGACTCAAAACGGCCTGTACTTGTTTGTGTAGGCCGTTGTTCTGGTTTCTTTGTCGGAAGTGTTTTTTAGATGACGACCGATTATTCTATTGATGAACTGATTGCGGTCTGTGTTGCCCGGCAGGTGCAAGACGGCGAAATTTTGGCACAGGGTATCGCGACCCCGCTGGTGATGGCTGGCTACATCCTTGCCCGGTGTACCCATGCGCCGAATGTGGGCTTTGCATCAGCAATTGGGCAGGGCTTGTGCTACGAGTGGTCGCCGTTGAGTATTGCCAATGTCGAAGCACAATGGCTGGAACAGTCAGTGATTAATGTGGGATTTGTGCAAGCTGTGGCAGATTTGCTGCCGCGTTTACAGCTCAAAGAATTCTTCCGCCCCGGGCAAGTCAATGCACAGGGCGATTTCAACAACATCGCCTTTGGTAAAGACTACACCCGCCCCCGTTTGCGCCTACCCGGCACTGGCGGCATTCCAGACGTTACCCCCTCATCAGAGCATGTGTTTTTATATGTACCCCGGCATTCTCGTGTGACCTTTGTTGAAAACCTTGACTATCGCAGCGGATTGGGGAAAGGGGTGCAATATCTCGTGACTGATCTGGGCGAATTTGACTTTGTGGGGGGGCGAATGCGCCTTACTCATCTGCACCCCGGCGTGAAACTGTCGCGCATGCAGGCGAAAACGGGCTTTGACTTTGCCATCGCCCCCCATGTAAGCGAAACCCCGCCCCCCACACGCACTGAACTCCACTTATTGCGGAATGACATTGACCCCTACGGCGTTCGCAAGCTCGAATTGTTGGGAGGAAACGCCCGCAAACGTTTATTGCGCGAAATCCTTGCGCTAGAGGGTGTTTTATCGCTAGACTGATAGGTATCTTTCGCGGCATATCGTATCGCGCCAGACATTACCTGCACAACTTGCCCATGAAATACAACAATAATAGCAATGGGGAAAACCATGACGGACAAAACTGCACTGAGCGCCGATATCAGGTTGCTCGGTGGTCTACTGGGCCAGATTATTCGCGAACAGCACAGTGATTTAGCACTGGAACTGGTCGAGCGTGTGCGTCACCTCGGCAAAGAACGCCGCGACCACTCAGAGACAGCTACTGATGACCTCGAAGCCCTTATAGAAGAACTAGGCCCCGAAGATCTGCGCGTGCTGGTCAAAGCCTTTAGCAACTATTTTCAACTCATCAATATTGCGGAAGATCATCAGCGCATCCGTGTGTTACGGGCACGTGAACAAGCAACCGCTGTATTGCGTGAGTCTATTCCAAACGCGGTGCAAACACTCAAATCCGATGGATTGTCTGCGGCAGAAGTGGAGGCGTTGCTAGACTGGATGTATGTGCGTTTGGTGATGACAGCTCATCCTTCCGAAGCAAAACACCGCGAAGTGCTTATCAAGCTCCAGAATATTTCAGACTTGATGAACCAACGCGAACGCCGTCAACCCTTGCTACAGCGTGAAGTGCGTCAATTCGAGGCGCGCTTGCTGGAACGGATTGAGGAGCTTTGGCAAACTGCGCCGACGCGCGCTGCACGGCCTACTGTGGCTGATGAGGTCGAAACCGGATTATTCTTCGTGACCTCAACCATGATGGACGCTGCGGTCGACATCTATGCAGACCTACGCCATGCACTGCAAACTCACTATCCAGACGCCGACTGGACAACTTTGCCGTGTGTAGTGCGCTTTGCGTCATGGATTGGTAGCGACCGCGATGGTAATCCATTTGTTTTGCCAGAAACCACGCTGCAAACTATCGAACGTTTGCATGAGGTCGCACGCCGCGTGTACCTGGAGCGCTTGCAAGATGTTCGTGAACATTTTACGCAAGCCATGAGCGAGACAGCGGTGTCGCCACGCTTGTTAGAATCGCTACAACCACCGTTTGCCCGCGAGGTGTATCAGCAAAAAGTGGATGACATCATGCGGCGCTTGCAAGCCGGGGAATATGCGAACGCAACAGCGTTGCTTGATGATCTGTTGATGATTCAACAGAGCTTGCAGGAAAACAATGGCACGCATGCGGCAATGGGCGGCTTGCAACGGATGATCCAGATGGTGCAAATATTTGGCTTGCATTTACTGCCGTTGGAAGTCCGTGAAGATGCACGGTTGCATGAAAAAGCTATCGCAGAAATTTTTGCCTATTACGGCATTAGTGACGACTACAGCGCCTTGCCCGAATCAACACGGCAGGCCTACCTTATAAAAGAAATTACGTCTTCGCGGCCGTTTCTGCCGTTGCGCCCCATCTTTTCGGACCAAACAAATCGTATTATTGCGACCTGGCGCATGATGGCTGAGGCTCATGAACGCTATAGCCCGCAAGTTATCGACACGTTTATTGCCAGCCATACCGAGTCTGTCAGTGATGTCCTTGTCCTGCTTTTGTTTGCCAGAGAAGTTGGCATTCACCATCACGTTGACCTTGTGCCGCTGTTTGAGACGGTCAACGACTTGCAAGCATCCAGCGAGATTATGGCCCGCCTTTTCGAGATTCCAGTTTACCGTCAATATATTGAACAGCGGGGTAACTCTCAGGAAGTGATGCTTGGCTATTCTGATAGCGCCAAAGATGGTGGTTATGTGTCTTCCAACTGGAACCTTTATCGGGCGCAAGAATCGCTTGCACAGACCTGCCAGCGCTATGATATTCGCCTGACGCTGTTTCACGGTCGTGGCGGGAGCATTGGGCGCGGCGGTGGCCCGACGAACCGCTCTATCCTTGCCCAACCACACGTCGCTTTACAAGGTCCGATCAAAATGACTGAGCAGGGTGAAGTGATTGCCTATCGGTATAGCAATCTTGACATTGCCCAACGACACTTGAACCAGGTCTTACACGCAGTGCTGGTGGCGTCCGGCGCGCCATCTATCACAACGGTAGAAGATGAGTGGCGTGCTGCCATGGAAACTCTCGCTGAAACTGGTCGCCGGGCTTTTCGAGCATTTGTCTACGAAACCAGCGACTTCATGGCCTACTGGCAGCAGTCTACCCCGATTCGCGAACTCTCCGCCCTCCCGATTGGGTCACGCCCGGTTAAGCGTCAGAAAGGCGGTTTTGAACAGATTCGCGCGATTCCGTGGGTGTTTTCCTGGATGCAAAACCGGGCTATTATCCCAAGCTGGTTTGGGCTTGGCACTGCGCTAGATGACTACATCACTGCTCATGGTACGCAACAGTTACAAGAGATGTACGAACGTTGGCCATTCTTCCGCGCCTTGATTGATAACGTTGAGCTTGACCTTGCCAAAGCCGACATGGGTATTGCGAGACGTCATGCAATGCTGGTGCAAGATGAGGCATTACGCACAACGATTTTTGAACAGATTGAAACAGAACATGAGCGTGCAGTGCGGCGGGTGTGTGAAGTGGCTCAGCAAGAAGACCTCCTGGAACACTCCCCCGTTATCAAAATCTCTATTGACCGCCGCAACCCCTATATTGATCCATTGAACTTCATTCAGGTGGACCTGTTGCAGGAACTACGCAGTATGAGTGAAGATGAACCGCGTTATCAACGCTTGCTGGCGCTGGTGCTGGCGACCATTAATGGTATTGCTGCGGGTATGAAGACAACAGGCTAGCAGCGTTGTTTACAACAAAAGGATATCTCTATGCAAATCCCAGGTGACCGCCATGTCTCAACGGTGACGTTTTACATCCGCTATGCTGAAACCGACCAGATGGGCATTGTGCATCATTCCAATTATTTTGTATATGCCGAGGAATTACGCAGCCAGTATGCCCGCGATTTTGACGCAAGCTATGCTGATTTCGAAACACAGGCGGGGCTAGCGCTGGCCGTAAGCGAAGTGAATTTTCGTTATCTATCACCTGCGCTATACGGTCAGCGTATTTCGATAAAAGGGTGGGTGATTGAAGCCAAGAGCCGTCGCCTGACTTTTGGCTACCACATGCTGAACCCTGATACAGACACGCTGCACGTCACCGGGACAAGTAACCATATCTGTGTGGATCGCGATGGGCGGGTGCGTCGTATTCCGGAAACATGGTTGCGTTTGTGGGGTGTCGAAAACACCTAGAAAATTTTAGATTCTATGGCATTATATTTACATAATAATTGAATCGTCATTTAGTTCTTGCGGAGACACAAGCCATGGTTACTTACGAAGAACGCCCCTGGACCAAGCACTATGACCCGGGTGTACCGGCCACGCTGGAACCTTATCCAGACATCCCCCTGCACGACCTGTTGCGTGATTCTGCTCAGAAGTTCCCTGATAATCCTGTAACCCTGATGAGTACCGATCGTGTGCCACTACTGCCACGTCTATCACGGACATTGAGCTATCGTGAAGTCGATATGTACTCAGATGCACTGGCGGCCGCGCTGGTAGATATGGGCTTACAAAAGGGCGAACGTGTCGCACTGGTGATGCCCAACATCACGCAGTTTGTCATCGCGTTTTATGGTATTTTGAAAGCCGGCGGTGTCGTCGCCGCTGCAAACCCCACCTTCCCTGCCGAAAAGACGGCTGCCATGCTCAAAGATTGCGGTGCCAAAATTGCTATCGTAATGAGCCTGTTTTATGACATGGTGAAATCGGTGCAGGACAAAACGGACCTGCAACACCTGATTGTGACAAATGTCAAAGAATATCTACCCGCTCCGGCCAAAGCACTCTTTACACTGGCGGTCGAAAAGAAAGAAGGCCATGCAGTTGAACTCAAGGCCGGGGATGAAGATTTTCAAGGGCTTTTGAAGCGCTTCCAGGGTCGCAAAGCAGACGTCAACGTTACGGGGTCAGACCTGGCACTATTTCAATACACAGGTGGTACGACAGGCGTCTCTAAAGCGGCAAAGGCCACCCATAAGGCCCTTGTTGCCAATTGCATGATGTGCAAAGCCTGGCTCGCAGGCGATATCCCGGGTGAAAAAGAGGTTTTCCTGGCAGCGATTCCACTGTTTCATGTCTTCGGCATGGTCGCGATATTGAGCTTTGCAGTGTCGCTGGGGGCAAAAATGGTCATGGTACCCAATGCCCGCGATATTGACGATGTGCTGGACTGCATTCACCAGTATCGTCCGACGATTTTTATGGGAGTGCCTGCGCTATATAACGCTATCAACAACCATGCAGGGGTATTGGCCGGAGACTATGACCTGACCTCTATCCGCGCCTGTGTAAGTGGTTCAGCGCCGCTGCCACCTGTCACCAAACGCAAATTTGAAGAACTTTCAGGCGGGGTGATAGCGGAAGGCTTTGGTATGAGCGAAGCGCCAACTGCAACCCACGTTAACCCCATCCAAAACGAGAACCGCGTTGGCTCTATCGGATTGCCATTGCCAGATATGAACATGAAAATCGTTGATGTTGAAGATGGCGAGACGCTTGTCCCTGTTGGTGAGCCGGGTGAGCTGTGTATGTCCGGGCCCCAGCTTATGGAAGGGTATCATGGCATGCCAACTGAAACAGCGAATGTGCTGCGTACGGACGCCAACGGCAAAAAATGGCTCTACACGGGGGACATTGCGCGTATGGATGAGGACGGTTATTTCTATATTGTAGACCGTAAGAAGGATATGGTCCTCGTCGGTGGCTTCAACGTCTATCCGCGTGCAGTAGAAGATGTCCTCAATGAACACCCGGCTGTGCTTGAAGTTGGTGTCGCGGGTATTCCCCACCCTGAAAAAGAAGGCCAGGAGGCACTGAAGGCGTGGGTGGTCGTTAAAGAGGGCGAAAACCTCACTGCTAAAGACTTGATCGAATTTGCTGGTCAGAAGCTGGTACGCTATGAAGTCCCAACGCGCATTGCGTTCGTGGATAGCATTCCACGCTCAACTGTAGGCAAAATCTTACGTCGTGAATTGATTCGGCAGGAAATGGAAAACGTAGAGAAAGCCTAACGTGCGGTATGTTCGATGTTCAGGTTGCACTATTTGACGTCTCAGGCACGCTTACAACGGTCAATGCCTGGCGCGGTATTACCAATGCCCCGTTGATTACCAAAGGGCGGCGGCGCTGGATGATGGGTACCATGCTCCCGTGGTGGGCCCTGCACAAAGCGGGGCTCTACAGCGAAATTCACTTTCGTGACCGCTGGATTCGTGCGTTAGCGCGCCTATTGCGGGGCTACACAGCAGAGGAAGTCACCGCGATCTTCGGTTGGGGTGTAGAAAACTATCTTGCAGAGCTATACCGTGAAGATGTTCTCGCAGAGTTGCGCCATCATCAGAATAATGGTGCTGTGACAGTGATTGTCTCGAACATCTTTCAGGGCTTTGTAGATCAATTGGTGCAACGCTTTGCCACAAGCGGCGGCATTGGAACGCGCCTTGCTTATCGCAATAACAAAGTCACAGGCAAGATTGATGGTGTACCATGTGCAGGTGAACAAAAGGTTTTACAAGCCGAAGCATGGCTCTCTGCGCATGGACACCAGACGATTAATCTGTCAGAAGCCGCCGCAGCTTATGCGGACAGCATCTCTGATGTACCATTGTTGTCGGCTGTAGCTTTCCCTACCGCAACCTACCCGGACGTCAAACTGATGAAAGTTGCCACCCAACGAAAGTGGCGTGTGCTGAGTTAGGTGCGCCGTGCTGGCGGTGCTTTCTCCCCGCAAGCTGACAACACGCTTTACATTTATTTCTACATCGGTGTAAAAGAAAAACCGCTCTGTGCATCACAGGGCGGTTTCTTGTTGGGTTGTGTTACCTGATCATCGGTCTAGTCGAAACCAGGAATGTCAGGGGGCTCAGTCTGGGTATTGACGAAGGTACAGGTGATATTTTCGCCTTCATCCAGGTCGACTACAGCATCAGTCGTTGTATACGTTGTTCCACTGTCTGGGTCGTTACAGTTGATGCTGGTTAAGTCCCAACCATTAGGCACGGTTTCAGAGATCGTGTATGTCCCCGGTGTGAGATCATTGTAGGTAAAGGATTGACCTGCATCCAAAGTAAGTGCGTTGCCGAAAGCATCGAACTGGAAGGTGCCAACAGCACCGTTCGGGATAGTCGTCTTAACAACGGTTATCGACGACGCTTCAGTTTCTTCAACGATGTTGTCGAAGGTACAGGTGATATCCTCACCAACATCAAGATCAACGTCCACACTCTGGGAATCAAGATCATAGGTTGTCCCATTGTCTGGGTCGACACAGGTGATGTCTTCCAACGCCCAACCTGACGGCACACTTTCGCGGATGTTGTAGATACCCGGTGTGAGGTTCGAGAACACCTGTGATTCGCCATTTTGCAGCGAAATGTTGTTGCCAAAGGCGTCAAAACTAAACTCGGTACCATCATCCACGTCAGTATTCTTCACCAACGTAATCGACGGCAGCACCTCTTCATCAACGACATTGTTGAAGGTACAGGTGACGTCTTCACCTTCGGCGAGATCAATGAAGGCTGTACCACGATTAGCAGTAATCGAGGTTGTCGTGCCACCACTCGGGTCATCACAAGAGATCGAGTCAAGTGACCACCACGGATCGAGGTCGCCGAGGACTTCCCAGATTTCATAGGAACCGGCTGCAAGGTTAGTAAAGGCGTTGCTATCACCATCGTTAAGGGTGAAGTCAGCACCATCTGCTGAGCGGAACCGGAAGGCTGTGCTGCCCTGACCATCGGGGTCGTTGTCGTCAGCTTCCTTGACGATTGTAATTGAGCTTGGCAGCGGAAGCAGCGAGTTGGTGAAGGTACAGGTGATGTCTTCGCCTTCATCCAGGTCAATGTCGGCGCGAGCGTCTGGCAGGTTGAACGTTGTTCCGCTGTCGCCGCTACAGGAAATGTTTTCGAGTTCCCAGCCATCAGGTACATTTTCGCTGACAGTGTAAGAGCCCGGGACAGCACTCACGGTATGAGATTCACCCGTGCGCAGTTGAACGTTGTCGCCCGCAACATCGAAGGAGAATTGAGTCCCATCATCAACATCAGCTTCTTTGATAATCGTGAACGTCGGCAGTTCCTCTTCATCAACGCTGTTGGTAAAGGTACACGTGACGTTCTCGCCACCTTCAACATCGATAGAAGCGGTGCCGCGATTAGATCCGATGTTGGTGGTTGTGCCACCACTCGGGTCATTACAAGAGATCGAGTCAAGTGACCACCACGGATCGAGACCACTGAGTTCTTCCCAGATGTCGTACGACCCAACGTCAAGGTTATCGAATGTGCGTTCTTCCCCTTCATTCAGAGTGAAGCTACCATTACCGCTGGAGTTGAACTGGAATTCCGTTGCACCTGCGCCTGCCGGGTCGTCACCATCTACAACCTTGCGAATCGTGATGGAGCCAGGCACCAGCTCTGGAATCTGCTCGTTGGTAAATGTACAGGTAATATCTTCTTCAGAGTCGAGGTCGATATTGGCGCGGTTATTCCCCAGGTCAATGGAAGTACCACCGTCAGGGTCATTACAGCTAATGTTAGTGAGTTCCCAGAACTCGGGCAGAATTTCCGTGACTGTGTAACCGCCCGGTGCCAGGTCGGTATAGGTGACAGATTCGCCATCTTGCAGGTCAACACTATTGCCGAAGATATCGAACTCAAATTCGAACCCGTCGTCTACATCAGCATCTTTAACGATGGTGATGGAGCCCGGTGGGATCGGCGTTGGTGTTTCTGTCGGCAGCAAGTCCTCATCAATACGATTGCGGAAGATACAGGTAATGTCTTCCTGACTATCGACATTAATGGTGGCTGTACCGCGATCTGTACCGATATTGACGGTTGTACCGTTGTCCAGGTTTGTACAGTCGATTTCAGCGAGGTACCAGTAATCCTCGAGTAAGTCAAGGCGTTCCCAGACGTCATAGCTACCAACTGGGACGTTTTCCCAGGTGATCTGTTCGTCGTCAAACAGGCTAAAGTCATCGTCGAGCGGGTTACCTGAGGTTTCGAAGAAGAATTCCGTTGCACCCTGACCCTCGGGATCGTTGTCATCAGCATCTTTGATAATGGTGATGGAACCCGGGAGCAAGTCCGGAATCTGTGTGTTCGTAAACGTACACGTGATGTTTTCGCCTGAGTCGAGATCAATGTCTACTCGGTCATTTGCTAAGTCGTATGTCGTCTCGTCATCAGGGTCATTACAGGTGATGTCAGTGAGTTCCCAGAATTCAGGCAGAATTTCACGCACAGAGTAGGTGCCCGGTGCAAATTCAGTGAATGTGCGAGAGTCACCATTTTGCAAGAAGAAGCGGTTAACACCCCACATCTCGCTACCAATGGCGTCAAACTCAAACTCATAGCCGTCATCAACATCAGCCTGCTTCACAAGCGTAATCGTCCCGGGTGGGGGCGTTGGGCTGGGGGTAATCGGCGTTGCCAGGTCTTCAATCAAGACAGTGCAGTCTTCAACCTGTGCAAAGCTGCCGTTAAAGTTCCACGGTTCTGCGCCAATGGTATCCAGCGGATTGTTGGTCCCGATACCATTAAAGTTCAGGTAAATCAGCGACGTTTGTGACCCATTCAGGATGGGTGTAAATTGCCATGCAGGATCGCCACCACCGGCTTCATTTGCTTCGGTCGGCGACGTACTATCGTTCCCTTGCCACATATTCGGCAGGCTCGGGAAGCTAGACGGACCGACACGGACCTCGGCAACGTAGTTACCGGGGTTGTACGGCGGAGTATCACGCCAGTTGAAGCCGAACCCGGTCAGGCGGTGTGCAGTTGAGTTACCATTAAACAGGCTGAAGGTCACGACACCACCAGCTTCAAAGCGTTCGAAGCGTAGCGTGAACTGATCACACTCTGGTGCGGGTGTGTCGGATGGAACGGGTGTGTTTTCTGGTGGGGGAATACCCGGGTCCAGCTCACAACGACCGCCATCTTCGAAGTATAGGCGTGTTTCGTGGAAGTCGTTGATGGTCAAACCGCTGTCGGGGTCAGCCAAATTGCTTGGACCATTCTGGAAGCTGACGCTCCACCATGTTAGCGTGCCACCACCAAAGAATTCGCGGTTAAAAGTCGGCACTTCCAGCCAATTACCGTCAGAACCCTGCACACCGATGTTGGTGGGGGGTGTGAAGTCAAGGTCACCATCATAACGCCAGTGTGACTCACGACCGCCAGAAACGATACGCGCACGGTCAGGGTACATAGCACCAGTGATAGGCTGCGCCCAGCCGACAACCGCACCTGTGATGAAGACCGATGCCGGGTTGTCGTTGCGTACACGGATACGCAGGCTTGCGCCAAACAATTCATAGTCGACAACAGACAAGTTCACACAATTAGGCGTCTCAGTCGGTGGCAGGTCCGTGGATGTTGCCGTTGGTAGTTCTGCGGTTGGGAACGGCGTGTTAGATGGGAACGGCGATGGTTCGTTGGGGTCAGGTGTATTGGATGGTGTAAACGTCGGTAAGTCCAACACGGGTGGCAGATTCACAGCGCGTGTGTTACGGAACGATTCGTTCACACCAACACGGCGGGCACGCATCTGCACATAGCCATCCAGACCAGTCCACCCCAACATACTGCTGAGCGGCGTAATCAATGGGGCATTGTACCAGACGATCACTTCAATCAGTTCGCCGGGGCCACCTGCGTCATACTGGTTGGTACCCGGCGGCGGGTTCGGGTACTCTGCATCTGCATTGAGGTGACACAGACGATTGTCTTTGTCGTCCTCAGTCATTCGATAGCGGCGCTCTTCTGCGTTCGAAATTTCAGCGCGACCACTACAAACATAGACATGGAACCACCCCGGCTCAGTTTCCGCGCCCGGAGGCTCTGAGTTCATATCTTGACCGGGTGCGCGTTCAAGGCCGACGATATTGTCACCGTCATTGAGGTTCAACCCTGCCGCGCCACGTCGTGCTTCTTCGACAATACTTGGCAGGCGGGCGAGGTCGTTGCGCAAGCCCTGGTGGTCGAGGTCGCTGGGTTCACAGTCAAACCCCCAGTGGCTCTGGAAAAGGACATCTGTTCCTTCAGTACAGGGCACCCATTCATCAAGGATACCCGGATTTGGTGTGCGTTCGGTGTGCTTGGCGACTGAATCAACGTCCCAGTTACCCGTCACGCCATAGCGAACGGCTGTACGCGCTGAGTTTTGTAGTGTCACCCACGCCTGGAACAACCGACCAAACTCGATGACGCCGAAGGTCAGCAATAAGACGATCGGGAGTGTCAGCGCAAACTCGACCATTGTCTGCCCGCGCCGACCTTTCCCTCTCACTTCATGTTGTTGTTGCATGTAAGTCTCCCTTACAAATTGTCTTTAGCGTGCGATACGAGTAAAGAGTCGGCTAGCGATTGCTTCAAACACCGCATCAATACTGCGCGGGCTGTCCGCATAGAAGTAATTGCCGCATTGCTCGTCTTCTTGACCGGGTGCCGAAAAGGCTTCGCACGGGTCCGGGTCACCAAGGGCTTGTGCAGGCACAGAACCATTGTTGAATGTGTCGTCGCGCCAGTCTTGTTGCAAGTCGGTGTCGATAAACCCATTGTCACCAGCATCCGCAATGTAACGCAGCAACGGCGCACTGGTAGAGGTGGGTTCGTTGGGCCCGCTCGTGATCAAGTCTTCACCAAAACCAATCGTAAATATAGTGATGAAGTTACCCGGAACATTGGGCGCCACATTGATTAGACCGGCAAAGTCTGCCCAGTCACGTGCATAGTCGTCTGCATCGTAGGAATTTAAGCAGACAGGGTTACTCAAGTCAGGGCGACCGTTGGTGGCAGGGTCGCCAGTCCATTCCAGGCAAAAATGGCGCGAGCCCGGATTATTGTCATTGCAGAAAGGACGAGAACGCCCCTGCGTTCTGTCGTTAGGTGGTGTGTCCGGGCATTCAGGACGCAAGTCGGTGCCGGAATCTGCCGGGGGAACTGTATCTGGTAATTGTGAGAACAGCGGAACATACCCGGATGGATTGCTACTGATTTCTGACCAGAAAGCAAACCCGGACGAATTGTAGTATGACTTATTCGGATGATCTAAGGCTTCGGGGTCACAGAAGGTATACCACGGGCAGAAGCCTGCATAGCCATAGTTTGGAAAGTCAATCTCAGGCACGGGGTCAGTGCGGTTGGCCGCACCGTCTGTTAGTAGAATGATAACCCACACCGCATCGCGACGAATCGTGTTGAGGTTCGTCAAAGCGTCATTCGCAGCACGAATACCGCCACCAATGTTGGTGTCCGGACAGGGTGCGATCGATTCATAGGAGGCGGGTCGCAGTCCCAATGGGTTAACATCGGTATTATCGACTGCAAATGGCTCAGAGGGTTCTGTGGACGGAGGAATAACCGTTCCTGGATCAAAAACCCAGTCCTCAAATGCCTGGTCGAACGCAAGGCAGTCACCCCATTCCAGAATGTTTTGTGTCTTGCGTGCAGTCGGTACCCCATTGATAAAGCCCTGTGGGTTGACGGCGACACGTTCATCGAGCGTTTGCACTGCATTGAGTTCGTTGGCCATCATTACAATGTCTGAACTACCATTTTTCGGCTCTACGATAACGGCCTCACTGTCGAATGTAACGAGGCTCACGCGGTCACCACGCACGAAGTCCAGCGAGATGATAAAGTTACGCGCTGCGTCTTTCACATCACGGAACGGATGGCAGATTAAGTCAGAGTAGTTGTTGTCTGGTGCAGCGTTGTTTAATCCAGTAATTTCCCACGTACCCAAACTCTCGTTCAGTTCAACGATCCCATTGCCCGGATCGTTACAACACGGGCCGTAACGATATAGGTTTTCGTCTGGATTGGCAACATCACCAAAACACTCAATACGACTGTTACGCGGATAGGTGGTACCGCTCCAGGCGGAGTCGTACATCGCGTTGGTTGTGGAAACGGACATCGACTGGGATGTGTCCAGTACGAGGGCAATGTCTAGCACAGCCGTTTCTGACACGGCCGAGGCTTCAAGCGTCAGGGTATCAATCCCAATTAATCGCAAGAAGAAGGTTTCCGAGTCAATTTGGGCGCGAACACGCACCAGCTTGCGCGGGGTGTCCCAGTCACACAATTCAGTTTCAGGCATGACGTCCGAAATCCGAGAGCCGGGTGGGTCCGCAGACTCGGGGTTCGCGCCTTGCCCTTCGAAAACACCTGTGCCGCTACGCCAGCCGAGAATATCGGTTTCACAGGTTTCAACCCATACTCTCGATGGCTCAAGTCCATGCAATTGAATAAACTGCTTGGCCGTGAGCGCCACAGTACCATAGTCAGTGCCTTCGCGGATTTGCCCGGCAGCCGCCACAGCCGCCGAGTCAATGGTGCGGCTCAAGCTGCTGTAACGGACAAAGAGTACCGAGATGTCGGTTACCAGTCCTACGAAAGCCGCGAGGGCGATAAAGGCAAAGGCCAGCAGGATAATAGATTGCCCAGCCTGATCTTTACGAAAACGCCTCCGCAGGTGCTTCATCAAATTTTTCATCGGTTTTGCTTACCTCTACAAACTAAGGACCTGGTTCAGGTTCAGGCGTTGCGGTTGGTTCAGCAGCAGAAACTGGGAAGAACGACCACACGTTGAGATTCGATTCTTCTCCAAAAAACTGGAAGAATGGCAGCCCCAGCAGTTGTTGGTGTTGCCAGGAAATTTCGACAAGCACCATTGCATTATTGGGTACCAGTGTAATTTCTTCGCTACGGATATCGGACGTGTCATCAAAAATGGTCGTGCGGTTGAGCAATTCCTCAATTTCAGCGATGTCGAAGCGCGACCCCAGGCAGCCATCTTCTTCAAGGTTGCCTCGGAAGATAAAGCCACGTTGGTTATCGTTACCCGGTTCGAAGAAGACACCAGCATCGTTCGGGTCTATCCCAAAGCCCGGGGCAAATGGGTCCCGTTCTCCGGGGCATTCATTGCTGTTAGAGGGGAATCGACCGGTAACACGTGCGCTCAAGTTTTGCCCCGCACCTGGATCCTGGTCAAGAATAGAGTACGTGATTACCGAAATAACGATGTCGTCTTCCTGGTCGTTAAATTCAAGCGGCAACATACTCACCACAATATTGCAGGCAACAATGTCATAGTAGCCAAAACCGGGGTCTACACCATCTGAGTAGCCACGGCCATCCAGTACAGCACGATTCCCCGGCCAGGTAGTGATACTGGGGTCATCATTGCCATACTTGTTGTAGGTAGTGCTGGATTCATCGCAATCCATCACCTGATAGCTTTTGGTATTGGCATTGTTCCAGGCGAGTGGATCACGCACAGACCCGACACGGCCTGCCTCACGAGTGACGTCTACAAGTGTCAAATAGTTATTTGCCAGCCAGCCAATTTCAGCCAGGCCCAGCAACATAATGAGAAAAATCGGTAGCGTCAAGGTCAGTTCTACCAGGCTCTGGCCTTTTTCTGAATTGGGCTTGCGGTCAAGTACACTGAGTACTGTTTTTAGCGGGTTTTGCATCGGCATAATCCCTTATAAACAAATAGAGCCTCCAGTAAAAATAATACCATAGCTACCGAAGGAGGGCTGTCCGTTTTTGTGAGAACTTGTGAGAGAATTGTTGTCGCAATGCGTTTTAAAACGACTGAGGGTGGCTACGCACTGCGCCAGCGAATGCCTACAACCCCCTACCGCTGATGGGGTATAGCCGTGGGGGATGTGGTGTGGTCAATATACAATATAGCCATGCAGCGGCACCAATATGCAGGCAAGAACAGATGGCAAGGCGCTAATTGGTGGTTGCGACGTCAGAGTGTTCTTCTTGTTCAATACCATCGCCATCGGTTTTGTCATCACTGCCTGACGCATCTTCAGCGTCATGCACACGTGGTCCCTGTGGGGTATGGTACTCAATATCGGCGTTAACGCGGTAGCCGCGCCCGTGTAGTGAGACAATGATTTGTGGGCGGTTGGGCAAGTTTTCGAGTTTAGTGCGCAGATTATGAACATGGTTACGAATCAAGGCGGTGTCACCAGCGCCACCCGGATAACGCCACACAAATTCTAGCAGGTCTTTCGCCTTATGGTAGCTGGTTTCATGCTCACACAAATAAGCCAGTAGATTGAACTCAGTGGGTGTCAGGGTGGCAGGCTGATCATTTACCCACACTTGTTTCGTCCCCGAATCAATACGCAAAGAGTGTAAACGTGTCACACGCTTCGCACGCCGCAATAATGCTCGCACGCGGGCGGCAACTTCATGGTAGTCAATTGGTTTTACAACCAGATCATCGCCACCTGCATCAAGCGCATCAACAATGTCACTCGGATGGCTTGTCAGAAACAGGATAGGGATATGGGTCAAGTGTGGCAGACTGCGCAATTCATTGCAGATAATCAAGCTATTCGTATTGGGAAAATCCATATCCAGAATGAGCAAATCAGGCAGGACAGTTCTTGCCGTTTCGATAATGCTAGACGGCTCATTAAGGCTCACTACATCATTACCGTCTTCTCCAAGCACGGACTGAAGTTTTGCCAATGTACCTGCATCATGGTCTGTAATCATTACTGTCGCCATCAAGTTCGTCCCATTCTATTGTTTCGTTAGTTATACGCTTAAACTCCCAGAGTTAGCCCCAGTATAGCATGATGACGCGCTTTATCCTGTGAAGGTTGTGTGAATTTTCAGGGAGTCGCATTGATCATATACCCTACCCCATGTATTGTTTTCACAAACCGGGTTTTATCTTCCAGATTACTCAGTTTAGACCGTAAATTGCGGATGTGCGCGCGCACAAGGTCAGGGTCACCTGTGTTGGGTGGGTACCCCCAGACGGCTTCGAGTAGATGGTTGGGGGATAAGGCCTGGTTCGTGTGTTCCATCAAGTAGCGCAGTAGACGATGCTCCGTTGAGGTTAGCTGAACGCCAGCGGCATCACCTGTGGAAACACTGCATGTGTCAGAATCAAGCAATAGTCGCCCCACTTGAATACGCGCATTATAGCGCAAGGCATCACGCTCGCTGCGGCGCATCAAAGCACGCACCCGGGCCTGTAGTTCGGTAAGTTCAAATGGCTTTACCACATAATCATCCCCCCCAACATCCAGCCCTTTAATGATATCATCTGTGCTGCTACGAGCAGTCAAAAACAGGATCGGGATGTGGTCGTATTGATGATCGGTACGAATCCGTTTGCAGACCTCAAAACCGCTAATTCCAGGCGGCATATTGACATCCAGTACAATGAGATCGTGGGAACTGCTATCCAGCACCTCCAAGGAGGCCACCCCCGAATCGGCGGTCGTCACCTCATATCCTTGCCGCGTCAGGGCACGGGTTAAGGTTCCTAGCACCTCTTTCTCGTCGTCAACAACCAGAATATGGCCTGTTTCTGACATCTTTGATTACCTTTCATGTAGATTCTATGGTTAGTTCTGGCAAAATTTGTGTTGGTAGATGAATCTGAAACAGCGCTCCGGTAGTTTCTGTTTCAAGTATCTTAATGTATCCGCCGCATTTTTCAACGACTTGCCGACAAATATGCAGTCCCAGCCCGGTTCCTTGCCCGACAGATTTGGTAGTAAAAAACGCCTCAAATATCTGGTCACGCACTGTAGGTGGTATCCCCGGGCCGTTATCCCATACCTCAACCGTTACGCAATTATCACCGCTATGGGAACGAATACCAATAACAGGGTCTTCATCGTCTTTGACAGCATCACGTGCATTCATCAGCAGGTTGAGCCATACATCTTCAAGCTGCCCCTGCAATCCGGCGGCCACCGGGAGCCCTTCCTCAAGTTCAATCTGCAACTTAATCCCCACCTGTTCAATATGGCTGCTGACCAATTCCAACGTGTTGCTGATTGTGGTGTTAATATCCATCAAGCCAGGCTGCTCGTCATCTTTGTTCTTGTACGACATGCTGAGTAGACGCCGCACGACTTCATGCGCACGTTTGCCAGCACGCAGTATCGCGGCAAGCGATTCGTAGTCCGGGTCAGTTTCGGCTTTGTCTTGTAGGAGAAGCTGTGTGTCTACCATGATGGTCGTCAGTGGATTATTGATCTGGTGAGCCACAGCGGCTGCTAATTCCCCGATTGCAGACATACGGGCTGTTTGGACCAATTTGCCCTGCGTCATGCGCAATTCTTCCAGGCTTTTTTCCAGGTCAGAATATAGGCGCGCATTTTGAATGGCGTTGGCTGCTTGCACTGCCAGGGCTTCAATAAGTCGAACCTCGCGCTCGGTGTAGGCCATAGACTGCAAGGTATCAATCAAAGCAACCAACCCCAACACTTCACTAGAAATCACCAGCGGCACCAGCAGCACTGAACGCGCATTGTAATGACGCAGTAGGGTTGCGTCTGCATCACTGAGTTCGTCTTTTGTGAAAAAGATATGTCGGGCTTCGCGTTGCTCAATGACTTTCAGAAGTTGAGGAACATACGAGGTATCGGTGCTGGGATATGGTGCTTGTGTCCAGGTATGATACCCGACATCAATGTGTTGTTCGAAGCGTTGCTCGCTTAATGAGAGTGTCCATAGGCGGCAAGTGCTGGCCTTGCTTTGCTTCAAGATATCATTGAGTATTTCGAGTGACTGTTGGCGATCATTCTCCTGGCGTGAATCAATTCCGATAGCGACTGCCAGCCCCATCTGGCGAAAGTGTTCAACATGACTGAGGAATTCAGGGGCAGGATGCTGATGATAAATCAGTTCAAGCAGACCCAGCGGTTGTTGGTTGACATAAATAGGGACCAGCCACGCGGTGTAGCGCTCACCAAGATTGAAATAATCATGCTGAATTTGCAGCGGCTTATCTTCGTCTAGCGCTTGCAAAAAAAGCTCGGCCTCTGCAAGGGATAGCGTTGGGGTTTCCCAGGTGTCCCAATGCACCTGTCGTTGGCTAGCCAGGATTTGAAGATGTCGCGTTTCAGGCGTCCAGCGGCTGATTTCGCACCAGGGCACATTCAAGGTATTGGTCAACTGTTCTGCAATCATATTGAGAACACCATCAAGTGCCAGTGTTGAATTGACTGCCTGACTGGCATTGACCAGCACCTGCAATTCGTGTGAACGTGCCACTGATTCACCATAGAGCCGTGCATTTTCAATTGCGATAGCCGCATGCGAGGCAAGGTCTTCAAGCAGAATAAGGTCATGTTTACTGAATGTTTGTTCAGAGGTGCGATTATTGACACCAAGCACACCAATAACCTGATCTTTTACCCGCAGCGGTACATACAGCAATGACCGCACAAAATAGGCCGATTTCAGTTCACGCCAGTTAGGGTCATCAATCAGCACCGGGCGGCCTGTTTTGAAGACTTGCCCGGCCAGTGTATCGCGCGTCCGAATGCGGAACTGGCGGGCCGTCTCGTGGTCAATCCCTTTTTCGGCACGGATATAGAGTGTGTTGCCTGTCTCGTCGGGGAGCAACAATAACCCTTCTTCAGCCGGGGTCAGGGTTGTGGCAGCATCAACAACTTTGGTCAGGACAGTATTCAAATCAAGGGTGCTGTTAAGTGTCTGCGCAATGTCGGAAAGGGTTTTTTGTTCCAGAACATTGCGTGCAAACATCTCATACATGTCGTCATCTGACGTTAATTCATTATGCGGTGCCTGCACCACCGGGCGGTCTTCCAGGCGCTCAATGGTTGCGGCTACCTGGTTGAGTAGCTCCCTGGCACCGATGGGTAGCGTTATCACACCACGTGCCCCCGGTGGAATTTCAGAGGTCTTGTGTGTTTTGCTAACCAGTGCAATCCACGGGAACTGATATACATCGCCCGCACTTGAGGTGCCGTTTAACAGGTGTTTGACTTCATGAGTTGTTTGACGTAAATCAATCAGCCCCAGGTCAAAATGATGTGCGGTGTAGTGTTGGCTTGCAGACGATAAGGTTTCTACAGTGCGTGATTGATACCCTGCGCCCGACAGGATGTTGTTAAGCAGGGCAACAAGGTGCGGGTCTTGGCTGTAGATAAAAATGCGAACTGCGCGAATGCTTTCAGGAATATTCATGGCTATATATCTATGTTTACTGCATTGCATTACTTAGACGAATGATGACTATAACCGTACGCGGTTGATGTTTTATGTAGACACACCAGCTTTATCAGGATGACAAGCGCCTATATTATAGTCCTTTACTTTATTCTGACGCAAAATGTGGACCCTGCCAAGCGGCTTAATCTTGTGGCACAATGCTTTTATGCAAAAATTGTCGATTCTGCACACCAACGACATCCACGGAAACGCCCGTGCCCTTGCCAGAGTTGCCACACTGCGGCAGCAACTTCAACACCAGCGACCACAGGTGCCAGTCGTCTATGTTGACGCTGGCGACAGCCTCGATAAACATGCACCGCTGAGCAAGGCGACTCGTGGTCGTGCGATGTACGAATTGCTAAAGATGGCCCGGTGCCAGGTGTCGGTGTTGGGTAATAAGTGTATCAAACGCTGGGGCATGGATATTGTTGCGGAGTATGCGGCACATGTTCCGATTGTCGTTGGCAATCTCGCAATGCCAGATGGCGGTGCAATCCCGGGGACTGTAACCACGTATGTGTTGCCCGTCAACAACGCGCAGATTGGTTTTTTGGGCGTGACTGCTTACGATGTCAGTTACATCAAGTATCACAACTTACAGACGTTGCCGTTGTTGTCCAGCATGCGGCAACAATGCCGTGAGCTGCGCGAAACCCACCGTGTTGATACGGTGATCGTACTCTCCCATCTTGGTTTATACGATGATATTCAGCTTGCCAGAGCGCTACACGGTGACGTAGAGTTAATCATCGGCGGACACAGTCATTCACTTTTGCCGCACGGCATCGAAATAAACGGTGTTTCTATTGCGCAAGCTGGCAGCCACGGCCAATTCCTGGGTCGTATTGACCTCATTATTGACGATCATTTAATTGTTGAGCGCATGACGGTTCATCCGCTGCATGATAGCATTGTTAAAGATATCGAAATCGCGACACGTATTGACGAGCTAGAAACTGCGTTGCAGTTGAACACGCAGTAACCATAGCGTCACCCAGGGCTTTCTTGAGAAAAAGGACAAACTGTAGTGGCAACACAGGCGCTTTACTTAAAGTGGCGTCCTCAACATTTTAGTGATGTCATTGGGCAAGAACACATCACACGCACAATTCGTGGTGCTATCCGTCTAGACCGGGTGCGACATGCTTACCTGTTCAGTGGGCCACGCGGCACCGGCAAAACAACAACCGCCCGCTTGCTGGCGAAAGCGGTGAATTGCCTGGACCCTGACCCGGCTGAACGTCCTTGCAACGTCTGTGCGCACTGCATCGCCGTGAATAAGGGACGCTTTCTGGATATCATCGAAATTGACGCGGCTTCCCATACCGGGGTAGATGATGTGCGAGACCTGCGCGACAAAGTCGCCTTTGCCCCCAGTGATGGGCGCTACAAAGTCTATATCATTGACGAAGTGCATCGGTTTTCTGGGGCAGCCTTTGATGCGTTGCTCAAAACGCTGGAAGAACCGCCCGACCATGCAATTTTTGTGCTGGCAACCACCGAGATTCATAAGGTGCCAGATACCATTAAAAGCCGTTGCTTGATCTTTGAGTTTCGGCGTGTCTCTATCCGTGAAGTAAGCGAGCATTTACGCCGTATCTGTGATGCGGAAGGTATCAGTATTGACGATGCTGTCCTTGAATTGGTGGCACGGCAGGGAACAGGTAGTGTGCGTGATAGCATCAGCTTACTTGACCAGATTGTGACCGACCCGACTGAGCATGTCTCTTATGAAATTGCACAGGCAATGCTTGGGGCGGCCGGTACACGCTACGTCTGGGAAGTCAGCCACGCCATTTTGCAACGAGATACCGCCTACGGGCTGGATCAAATTAATCAAGCGGTGGATACCGGGGCTGACCCACGCCAGTTCGCCCGGCAACTCGTCGAACATCTGCGACGGTTGCTGCTCATCAAAATGGGGGGTGGCACACTGGTAGATGCGTCTGAAGATGAGCGCCGTATGCTTGAGGAGCAAGCCAGCGTGTTTGAACACCGACTGTTGTTGCGCTCCATCCAGCTCTTTAACGCGGCAATCAGTGACATGCGCGGTGGCTGGCAACCGCAACTACCGCTTGAACTTGCCCTCGTAGAAGTCACACTTGGCGTCGCTGTTGACGATACACCTGCAACACCGCCGAAACCACCACCGCCTGCCATGCCACGCCCATCTAAACCGGCCCCAAAAGTTGAACCGCCATCTGCTACCGACGGTACTGCGCCTTTGCTGAGCTTCGACGATGCACACCATGCCTGGCCTAAAATTGTGGCGGCGGTTGTGTCGCAAAAAAGCTCACTCAAAGGGATGTTGCAACAGTGTGCTGTGCTGCGCGTAGACGATGGCGGAAAAACAGTAGTTGTCGGCTTGCAAGACCCGAACTTGCACCAACAGCTTGAAGGGCGCTGGCAATTTGTGGTAGAAGCCGTACAGGCAACCTTTGGCGCAGGCATTGGTGTTCGTTTAGAATTGGCCCATGAAGGTGCGGGCAATGCATCTGAGGCTGATACAATTCAGAATGACGAATTTTTCCGGCGCGCAGTGCATGAGCTGGGTGCCACAATTGAATATATTGACGACGAATAATCCATAGCAAGGAGAATATTATGGCCAAACGAAGCAAAAAATCACGCGGTGGTGGTATGCCCGGTGCAGGTGGTGGCGCGAACCAGGCTGCGCTGCTCAAGCAAATGCAGAAAATGCAAGAAGACATGGCTGCTGCACAGAAAGCGCTTGAAACCGAAACGATTGATGTGACGGCCGGCGGGGGAGCCATTACTGTGACGATTACCGGCCATCAGCGTGTACAGGCCATCAAGATTGACCCCGACATTATTGACGTTGAAGACGAAGATTGGGCCACTGACTTGCAGGACCTGCTGGTTGCCGCTGTGAATTCTGCTATTGAACAGTCGCAGGCAATGGCTTCTGAACGCATGGAGTCCATTACAGGCAACATGGGCGGAATGCTCCCGAGTGGGCTGCAAGGACTGTTATAGGACATCATGCGCGAAAGCCTCGCGATTATCGAACGGGTACGCCGCATCAGTGACGGTTGGCAGCACGTCTCGCTAGCCGTTGAAGATAATGCCCTTGAGCAGCTCCGACCCGGGCAGAGCTTGCTGGTGCGGCGTGAAGACCGCTTCGACCCTTATCTACGTCAATTGTGGATACCAGTGGACTACGACGCCAGAGCAGGCGTGCTTGAAATTGAGCGCCGCGAAAACGAATGGCTTGATCCCGGCGATGTTGTCAGCGTGATTGGCCCGGTCGGGGCGGCGTTCCCGCTCGAAGACCCTACCCGTAATTTGTTGCTGGTCGTGCAGGATTATCCACTCACGCGCCTGCGCTATCTGCTGGTGGCTGCCTTACGGCGAGGCGTTTCGGTGACGCTGGTCGCGGCGGGGATGCTCACGGCTTATCCAGTGAATTCGTTACCCCCCGAAACAGAAATTATCTATAGTGATAATCCGCAGCAATGGCCATCATTCAAAGCGACGGTGTTGTGGGCAGACCAGATTTTTGTGCTGACAGATGTTTATCAGGCTCATGATCGTTTCACGCATCTACTACGAGCCATGCGTGACATCCGCCACGCCCTGCCCGAGAACTTCCTCTATGGCGTGTTTGACTATCCATTGCCCTGTGGCACGGGGAGTTGTATGGCCTGTCTGGTCAGTCATCATGCAGCATGTGTTGATGGCCCGGCGTTTGACCTCGGGAAGGTGCGCTTTTGATTGAAATTACGCGCCCCGGCAAATACTCGCTCGTACTCAATAGCCCGGTGATGATTGCCAGCGGCATGATGGGCTTTGACCCGCTCGCCTATCGCGACTTACTCAAGCTCGACAAACTCGGTGCAGCCGTGACCGCGCCTGTCTCTGCGAAAGCACGGAAGGTTGCCCACGGCCCGCGCGTCGTGCAAACCACAGGCGGTATGTTATTGCATACTGGCTTGCCGCATCCGGGTGTGAACCGTGTCGTGAAACAATACGCACGCGGCTGGGAACGGTGCCCTATTCCTATCATTGTACATGTGATTGCATCGAATCTGGATGACATCACCCGTACTACCGAGCGTCTTGAGGGGGTGCCAAACGTTGTTGGCGTTGAACTGGGCTTGCATGATCTTGTTCATCCCGACGAGGTTCAGGATATTCTCAGCGCAGCGCGGGCACGGTGCCAGTTGCCAATGTTGGTTAAGCTGCCGCTGTATCAGGCTCAGTTTCTATGGGAAGTGGTTGAAATGTGCGGCGCGGATGCAATGGTTGTGTCTGCACCGCCGCGTGGCACCGAACGCGACCCACAGTCGGGCCGGCTGGTCGGGGGACGGATGTATGGACGCTTGATGAAAGGGCAAAATCTGCGGCTGGTGGGGCAAATTGCCAGCAACACCGACACCCCGATCATTGCCTGCGGTGGCATTCACACGCCAGACGATGCTCGCGACTTCCTTGATGCGGGAGCCCGTGCCGTGCAGATTGACACGCTTACCTGGATTTCGCCGCGCACTGTCGAAGTTATTGCCCGCAACCTCGGTGGCGAAGAACTTACCCGGGCCCACGATGCCCTGCCAGACGAATGGCACCCCGGCATTGGCAAAACACAGGCCATGCAACGCCGAGGCGCAGCGGATAATAACACCCCGTCTTCAGCCGCGACACCACCGGCCACGCCAGCACCACCCCCTGACTTGCCGGAATTGCCCCTCACTGACGACGACCACACACTGCCCGCCGATCCTACGGACTTGTAGAGGGTTCGCTTTCGTGGCTGGTATTGGCCAGCGCGGCTTTCTGGCGGCTGTATTGCCAGCTTACCAGCGCAAATGCACCGAGCAAGATGAGCCCCATTACGACTAGCGAAATCAGCTTAAACAGGCGGCTGGTTGTCATCAGTGCGATAGTGCCGAACATGGCGCAGAAGAAGTAGTAACCGAGTACGATGGTCCGCTGTGAATAGCCCATATCCACCAATCGGAAATGCAGGTGCCCCCGGTCGCCAATCATCGGGTTTTGACCTTCGAGGATGCGGCGCACAATTTGCCAGCCAACATCCAACAGGGGTAGCCCCATCACCAATAAAATTGTAGCAACCTTGGCCCCGCCAATGATGCTTAACACGCCGAGCGCAAACCCCAAAAACCATGCACTACCCCCCATAAACACCTTTGCCGGGTGGAAGTTATAGACCAGAAAGCCGAGCGTTGCGCCAAATAGTGCCAGCGGCAAAAACCCAACGCTGATCTGGTTGAGTTGAAACGTGGCGTGATAGAACATCATAAAGGCGGCAATCGCAGCGACACCGCCAGCCAACCCATCTAGCCCGTCCAGCCAATTGACGGTATTCATCATAAAACCAAGCCAGAAAAGGGTAATCGTGACGGTTACAACAAATGGCCAGCCCGTGACCGTTTGACCGTTGATGGGGTTATTGAAACCCTCAATGAAGATCAGGAACGCAACGGCAATCGCAGCCGCAATGAGTTGCGCGATGTACAGCGGGATAGGGGAAAGTTCGAAACGGTCGTCCAGAAACCCTACCGCCGCGATAAACAGCCCGCCAAGCACCAACCCGGTCAGCCGGATAACCTCGTTGGGGTCAGTGCGTTCAGCAGGGAGTAATTGTGCGACACCAACTGCTGCGTAAAAGGCGACAACGATTGCCAACCCACCCAACAGCGGCATGGTTTTGTGGTGCTGCCGACGACCACCCGGTTCACGCACAATGCCCCAGCGATGGCTGAGGCGCATGGTCAGGGGGGTTAACAGCAGGGCAACCCCGAACCCCACGCCAAAGATGATGGCAAACGAGAGGCCATGCTCAGCAAGTGTTGCAGACATAATCTATGCAGTGCCAAACTGACGGTCACCTGCATCGCCCAGCCCCGGCACAATAAAGCCGATGTCGTTGAGCCGTTCGTCTACCGCCGCTAAATGGATGGGAACCTCGGGGTGGTGCTTGTGAAAGTGTTGAATGCCTTCGGGCGCACCGATTAGCCCTACGAATTTGATGTGGTCTATTCCCCAGTCTTTGAGGGTTTGCACAGCCGCAACGGCCGAACCACCTGTCGCCAGCATTGGGTCCAACACAAGGCAGACCTGCACCGTCGCTTCGTTCGGAAGTTTGTTGTAGTAGGCCACCGGGCGCAGTGTTTCCTCGTCGCGATAAAAGCCGAGATGCCATACCTGCGAACTGGGGATCATTTCCAGCAATCCGTCCACCATACCGAGACCGGCGCGTAAGATTGGCACCAACCCGATTTCTGTCATCAGACGTTGGCCGCCAGCTTCACCCATCGGGGTTGTAACAGTCGTATCTTGCACGGGTAAGTCGCGAGTGGCTTCGTAACACAGGAGCTTCGCCATTTCACCGACCAGTTCACGAAATTGGCGGTGTTTGGTTTCAGCATTACGCAACAGGGTCAGTTTGTGCAACAGCAGCGGATGATTTGAGACGTGAACGTTTTCCATGTAACAGATCGCCTTCCTTGCTTAATCGGGCTTCGCTTGTTGTCATTGAGCCACGGCAGATTATAGAGAGGGGGGTGGTTGCTGTCAAAATTAAAAAGAGCATGTTCCGAATATGGAATCATGCCCTTGTTGTAGTTGATGCCAGACGGTTGTCAGCTAGCCGCCGATAAAGCTGGTATTGACGTTTTCTGCCTCGTTGGTGGCGTCTGTTGGGGCCTCGCCTTCAATCACGGCGGGGTCCAGCCCAGGGAATTCACCAAAGAATTCGTAGAAGATGGCGTCCAGCTCTTGCCCGGTGACTGCTTCATAGCTTTGCAGGATTTCAGCGGGATTACTGAGTTTGTACTTCATCTTGTCGAAGTAATGTTGTAAAGCGCGATAGGTCATTTCTGCCTTATCGACTTCATAGAGCGCTCGGTTATAGTGCCGCGTAAAGCTGGTATCGTTTTGCACAGCGGCGATAGTATCTTGCTGGTGAATGCCCTGCGCGGCAAAAGTTTCGCCAATACGATTGGCCGGGGTACGCAACGCTTGTTCTAACGTATCGTAGAAAACACTACCCTGGGTATAGTAGACCACCGCTGCAAACTGGGGCGGGTTGATTTCGTTTGGCTCCTGATACATCGACATGTCGTCCACGTTGAAGCGCACCTGATTCACCGTGTTGCGTTCACTCGCAATCCAGTTATCGTAGCGTTCGCCGTTATCGTCGTAGGCTTCGCGCCAGTATACACCCTCAGAAAATGAGGCCATTGCTTCGTCCATATAGGGGGCGCGGGTCTGGTTATTGCCGACCAGCAGATACCACCACTGGTGCGCGACCTCGTGAGCGGTAATAAACTCAGTGACAGGACTCCCGTTTTGCCAGAAACCACGGTCAATAAGGATCACATTCGAATATTCGACCCCGCCAACATTGGTTTCAGTCTGGGCAACGTCGAGCGTGCTATAGGGATATTCACCGAAGGTTTCATTGAAGATTTCCAGCGAGCGCAATGAGGTTTCCATCACCCATTCAGCGGCCCGTTCACCGCCCGGCATAAAATACACGTTCACCGTAACGCCTTCAGTAATATCAGTAATCACGCCGAACTGCGGGCTGGTGATGATGAAATTGTCGCGCACGGGCCCGGTCACAATGTGGTGTGTAACAGTGCCGTCGCTGTTGTCAATTTCTTCGATGGTGATGCCCGTGATCGCCAGTGGTAGATCGCTATCGTAGGTGAACATCAATTCGAACAGCGCCATTTCGCCGTAGTAGGGGTCCCAGTCATTGCCGAAGATACGGTCACGGAACCAGCCCAGTTCTGGCCCTTCATGCACTGACACCACCGGCAGCCAGTTCACCATCTGGAACTGGTCGTTAGCATAACCAAGCTGGGTTGGTAGTACGCCGTTTTCTGCAACGAAAATGAAGTCCATGCCGATCTCAACCGATTCACCAATGGGCAGGGTTTCAGGCAACGGCACCGCCATCACACTGCCTCGTGCTTCATAGATAGGTTCAATGGGAGCGCCGTCCAGCGTGACGTTGTCGACACGGATTTGCAGCGCTTGCCGCCCGATGTTCCCCGTCAGCCGAAATACGATCTCATCTAACGCAACTTCAGTAGTGTTGGTAAAGCGCACAAGCTGCTGGCCATTAATCACAACGGCTTCGATGCCATATTCGAGTTCTGCCTCGACATAGTAGCGGGTCTTGTCTACAAACTCATCGACATCTACAGCGTATTCCGGGCGCATGGCTGCGTACATATGCTCGCCTCGGCTCCAGTCTGGCGCTTGAATTTCGTCATCCACCGCTAGCGGAACATACGTCGGCGTCGTGATGGGGCCGGGGGCGGCGGTGCCTTCCAGGGGCGGTAATTCGCCGCTGGTGCTACTGCCTTCACTACACGCTACCAGCAACATCGCAGCGATGAGAATACAAATGCTCAATAAATACTGTGGTCTCACGTTGAGGTACTCCAGTACAGAATAGGTCGTGGTCTTATCTCAAAATTGATTCTAAACAGCTTACCGCGTAATGCCAGACCGGGTTCAATTCATGACGACGGTGGTTGCGGCGTTGTATCCTCTTTTGGTGTGGACTCAGGGGTGGTGGACTGGGTTTCCGCTTCAGTATCGGCGGCGGTCGTCGCAGGTGGTGGGTCGCTCTTGATGTGTGCCGGGAATTTCAAGCTAAAGATGGTCCCCACTTTTTCCTCACTGTTGAACCAGATGCGCCCGTTCATGGCTTCCATTTCTGACTTAACCAACGCCAGGCTCACCCCAAAGCCAAATTCTGCGATAACCTGAGGCTGCCGCGCCCGTTTGAACAAGGTAAAAACACGGTCATATTCAGATTCACGAATGCCGATGCCCTCATCAATGACATTGATCTGCACACTTTTACGCTGATTGGTAGCAAATGCCCGAATTTGAAGGGGGGAGTCTGGCTTGCTATAAAGTAGCGCGTTATTCAACACATCATGAATGACGGTTTCCATATGCGGCACAGAGGCGTCAATATAGAGGTCGGCGTCAATGTCCATATTGATGCGGTCACGGACATCTTTGTCTTCTTGACCGTCGCGTTTGCTGTATTCTTCAGACAATTCTTCAAGAAAATCTTCGAAGAAGTCTTCCAGGTCAACACGTTTGCGTTGCTGGGCAATCGCCTGCCGGACATTGCCAGTGCGGATTTCTTCCAGACGATGCATCTGGCGTAGCAGAATTTGCAAGTGTTCCATTTCTTCATGGATCAGAGTGGCGAAACGTTGCATTTGCCCGGCTAATTGCGGGACTTTGGTCTTCTCATTCGTCCGCTTCGCGATCTGAATCATGAATTTGGCATGGCCAAGCGTGTCTTCAATGGCGGGGGTGCCTTCCTTGCGCATGTTGGCCATAAACTCGTGGATTGGGGTCCAGTCTGCCTGTTCAAGGGTCACAATAGTCAGTGGGGTAACGTCTTCCTGATGCACGGCGGAAAGCCAGCACGGGACATATGCATCTGCGACCAGAATCCGAAAGCGCACCGGGTCAGTTTGTCGCAGCGACTTCGCCCGCAGGCTGTCGGCTGTCACGTCGTCGGCCTGGTCACGGTCAACAATCAAGGCAAATGCGGGCCACCCCTGCTGACGAATGACGACCATATTGGAGCCCAGAATTTTCCGTGCCACGTGGTTGTCTAACAGCAGCTTGTCGTCTGCACCGAAAATCAACACACCTTCGCCCAGTTTTTCCAGAATAGCGGCGTGGTCAATATGAGGGGTTGCGGCGTTATGGTCAGGGGTGGTCGTCATAAGTCGGACTCCATTTGTTTACGGCACTTTTTCACAGTTTAACGAGTTTAATCCCGACTGCGCAAATGTGGAAAGAGTAATACTTCACGGATGTTGGGCCGGTTAGTAAACATCATCACCAGACGGTCTACCCCAATCCCCAGTCCACCGCAGGGCGGCATGCCATAGCGCATCGCATTGAGATAGTCCTCGTCAATGGGGTTGGCGTCATCGTCGTCATCCGCATACAAGCGGCTAAGTTCAATGAAACGTTGTTCCTGATCAAGCGGATCATTCAATTCTGTAAAGGCATTCCCAAGCTCAATCCCACCCATGTAGAGTTCGAAGCGCTCGACATGATCCTCAGAACCAGCCTTCTTCTTAGCCAGTGGCGAAATCTGGATGGGATAGTCCATGACAAACGTCGGCTGAATCAACTCAGGTTCAATTTGTTCCAGCAGATGCTCAATGAGCTTGCCGCGATTCATATTAGGTTGCACGGGGATGCCAGCATCACGAATAGCGGCTTCAAGCGCTTCGGCAGTAGGATGAGCATCATAATCAATGCCAAGCCGTTCCTGAATCAAGTCGCGCATGGTAACCCGTCGCCAGGACTGCCCGAGGTCGATGCTATATTCTTTATAGGTTAGGGTTGTAGTACCGAGTACGGTTTGCGCGATGTGCTTCACCATCGCTTCGGCAATGTCCATCATGCCATAGTAGTCGGTGTAAGCCTGGTATAGTTCCATCTGTGTGAATTCTGGGTTATGCTTGTGGCTCACACCCTCATTACGGAAGTCGCGCCCAATTTCGTAAACCCGATCTAAGCCGCCAACCAACAGCCGTTTCAAGTACAGTTCAAAGCTGATGCGCAGATATAGTTCCTGGTGCAGTTGGTTATGGTGGGTGGTGAAGGGACGCGCCGCTGCACCACCATAAAGTGGCTGCAAAATTGGCGTCTCAACTTCCAAAAAGTCACGTTCATCCAGAAAATGACGCATTTCACGGATAATCCGCGCCCTGGTACGGAAGACTTCTTTCACATCAGGGTTCACAGCGAGGTCAGCATAACGTTGGCGGTAGCGTTCTTCGACGTCGCTGAACTCACCATAGCGTTCAATCGTGCCGTCTTCTAGTTCACGTTCCTTAATCACCGGGAGCGGCTTCAACGACTTCGAAAGAATCTCGAGCGCCTCAACATTTACCGATACCTCACCCATTCTGGTACGCAACATAGTACCGCTAGCCTGTACAAAATCGCCCATATCGAGGTTTTGCTTGATGAGCGCAAACTTTTCCTCACCAATCACGTTAATGCGGATCATAAGCTGCACGCGCCCGCTACCGTCTTCGATGTGCCCGAAATAAATCTTGCCCTTCACATTCTGTCGCACAACACGCCCACAAACCGTCACACTGATGTCGTCGGGGGTGTCCGGGTTCGCTTTTTCAGCGTCTTCATAGGCAACGATGGCTTCGGCCGCAGTATGGGTGCGCTCGACCCGAGGTGGGTAGGGGTTAACACCTGCGGTTTCAAGGCGACGTAGCTTTTCCAGGCGGTCTTCTTCAACTGTATTGGTCGGTTGCCAGCTCATTCCAATCCCTTTCTTCTGATTCTCAGCTTTGCTCACGAAAGCAACGATAGCAAAAAAAGACCCGTGTATGGGAAGTGCCAGACACGGGCGCGACGATGGTCCAACAGAGAGTAGTCGATGCTACTCGATCCCCAGCACTTCAAACACAATATCTCCATCAGGCGCTTTTACGACCACACGGTCGCCAACTTGTTGGCCCAACAAAGACTGCCCCAGTGGGCTTTTGTATGAAATTTTGCCCGTTTTTGGATTGGCCTCTGCCGGGCCAACCAGGTGATAAACCTCGGTTTCTTCCACGCCTTTTTCGCGCAAGGTGACACGATTACCCAGGCTAACGCTATCTTTTGGCGCATCGTCTTCAATGATTTCGGCGCTGCCGAGGATTTGCTCCAGTCGCTGAATTTCACCTTCAACAAAGGCCTGATCGTTTTTAGCGTCCTCGTATTCGGCGTTTTCACTGAGTTCACCACCCTCGGACATCACCACCCGCAGGCGCTCAGCGATTTCTTGTCGCCGCTCATTGCGTAGGTATTCGAGCTTGCGCTCTAGTTCAGCATACCCTTCTGCTGTAAGATAATGTACGGTGTCTGTCATGGCTTCTCGTCCTTATTTCACTTAGCGTTAGATGCACCTCAAGTGCGTATCAGCGAAGCGTGTAGTGGTGTTGGCACTGTGTATCTAAACCGCTCGTTTTGGATGTATTGTAAGTTGAAGAAGTCTGAAATTTATAAGAATCCAGGAAAGAATGCCGCATTCTATCATACGAAATTAATGGATTTCAACGGTTGCTTGCGAATTTTTTATGAAGGTTAGATTTACCATCGAACCCTTATGCTATAATGCCAGAAAATGAAAGCAGACACAGAGTTGAGGCGAGGGTATGCAACGCGTCGTCAGTGAGCCGCACCACCCTATTTATTACCAATTTGATTGCTGGCATCATGCCCCCTTACGACATGGTGTTTTCACGCGGCATGGCGGGGTAAGCAAGGGCCCATTTGACACACTCAATGTCGGTGGAATGCTTGGTGATTCACAAGCCAATGTGCTAGAAAATTCGCGCCGTATCTATCACACATTGGGGTTGCATCCACGTCAGGTGTGTACAGTCTGGCAAGTGCATGGCGCAGACACAGTTTTCGTCAATGGGCCGCAACCTCAACGCAAATGGCTAGCGCGTGCTGATGGTATGGTGACACAACGCACTGACATCGGCCTGGCGATGCGCTATGCAGATTGTGTGCCAGTGCTATTTTATGACCCGGTGCAACATGCCCTCGGCCTTGCCCATGCAGGGTGGCGTGGAACTGTCGCGGGGGTTGTGTGCGCCGTCGTTGCCGCCATGCAAACCGCGTTTGGCTCCGTTGCAGCAGATATTCAGGCGGCCATTGGCCCCAGCATCGGCCCGGAGCATTATCAGGTCGGTGAAGAAGTGGTGGCGGCGGTACAGTCACGCTTTGGTAGTACGGAGGGCCTGATCGCACGTGCGGCTGATGGTAGCGCATACCTGAACCTGTGGGCGGCCAATCGACGCCTGCTGGAGTCTGTTGGTGTACAGCACATTGAGGTTGCAGGCATCTGTACAGCACAGCGTACCGACGACTTCTACTCACATCGGGCTGAAAAAGGTAAAACTGGCCGTTTCGGCGCAGTGATGGCACTCAACGAACTATAATATTGATACGGTAACCTTATGGAACAACTGAGCGCAAGCAACATCCGGGCGAACATTAGCGCCATTCAGCAGCAAATAGCGGCTGCCTGTGTGCGTATTGGCCGTCAGCCGGAAGATGTAAAGCTGATCGCAGTTTCCAAGAAGCGCACTGTTGATGAAATACGGACTGCGCTCGATGCTGGTGTAAGGTTTTTGGGGGAAAACCGCGTCGAAGAGGCTGTTGAAAAGCAACCGCAGCTTGGCCACGATACCTCTACAATGCAATGGCACATGATTGGCCATGTTCAAAGCCGGAAAGCGCGGGACGTGGCACAACATTTTGACGTGGTACATTCCATAGACAGTGATAAGTTGCTGCGGCGACTTAATGGCTTTGCAGCCGAATTCGGACGCCAGCTTGACATCTTATTGCAGGTGAATGTCTCTGGTGAAGATAGCAAATATGGGTTTGACGTGGCAAACTGGGAAAACAATAGTGTTCAACGGGAACAATTATGGGCATTTGTGGAAAACGCCACGACCTATACGCATCTCCGCCTGGTTGGGTTGATGACCATGGCTCCATATGTCGAAGATGCTGAAACGGTGCGCCCATTTTTTGCATCGTTGCGACGTCTGCTGAATGCATTGCGTAATGACTTTGAGGCGGTGCCCTGGTGTGAACTTAGTATGGGTATGACCAACGACTTCGTTGTTGCCGTTGAAGAAGGGGCGACGATGGTTCGGGTCGGACGTGCTATCTTTGGTGAACGTCAATAAGCGCCGGATATTCCGTCACAAATTGGGTTATCGACAGGAAATTTGTAGATAATGCTAGTATCAGGAGAAACAGAAATCAATGGGTGAACTAATCCTCATTATCACACAGTTGTATTCGTTTATCATTCTGGGGCGCGTGTTAATGAGTTGGGTACAGGTAGACCCCTACAGCCCACTTGCACGCACGATGTATCAGTTAACCGAGCCAGTCCTTGCGCCACTGCGTAACATGATGGGTGGGGCGATGGCCGGGCTCGACTTCAGCCCAATTATTGCGATGATTGGCATTCAGATTATCGGTAATATCATTGCTCAGGCGTTTATTTCCGCCGGGTTATAGTTCATATCGTTGAAATTGAACTGCACAAGCGTTGAGACATCGGCCCTTAGCTAAATAAACTGAGAGGAATCCTGAACCATGACACGAAAGTTTGAAATCACAGAAGCACATAGTGGTGCTGCTTTTACGGTGAAAGTGGTTACCCGTGCCAGCAACGTTGAAATTGCGGGTGTGCAAGAAGACGGCACACTGAAAATTCGGCTCACGGAGAATCATACCGACGGTGCGGCTGACCGCCAGCTTGTTGAGTTCCTTGCTGAAAAACTAGAAGTTAACCCCGAGCAGATAGAGATTGTTGCCGGGGAAAACACGCGAGAGAAGCTCATCTCGGTTGATGGTATTAAGCCGATAGACGTCGAACAGCGGTTAGTGAATTAGCACGCCGCCATAGAATGGCTTTGCGCAAAATTCGCGCCTGTTTCATCGCTCGTTCTGGATGACTTGCCAGACACAGCACTAGAGAATAGACGTATTGCCCGAGGCCAATACAAGCGACAAGCACGAACACCCGCACGCATACAACAATAGCAATGGTGCTAACGCGGCTATCGTGCTTTCGCCCCACCCAATGCGGTACACCCTCTGAACAGCCATCGCCGCCAGTACGATTTGATACACACTCGCTGCTATAACCGCTACTGCTGAGAGGAACACGGCCAGTGCAACGGTGGCCGACATAATCGCCCCTAGCACTACACTCAATATACTGACCACGACTGTCAGTGGCGCAATTGACAATGACAGCGCATAGGCTGCTTTGTCAAAAGTTTCATCCCCACCCAGCGCTCTAGCACTGATATGTACAGCCGCCATGCCAAGCAGCACCACAACCATGTAACCGATAACACCGAAAGGGGCGATACATGCCGCGCTAATCCCCGCTGCAAAAAGGCCCGAGGTATCTGTGTTCCGCAGGACTGCGACAAGAAAGATTGGTGCTACACTACTGATTGCACCCGCCAGCGCCAACCACGAATTAGCACGGCCTAACCCCGCGCTGGGATCTTGTAGCAGTGTGTCGAATGTTTGGGGAAAAGGTCTGCTCAGGACCAGGTGCCAGGCCTGCCACCAGTTATATTGGGGAAGTGGTGCTTGTGGGCCGAGTGCGGCTTCAAGTTCTGGCCAGTCAACAACCTCCTCACTGGCAGCGTCAGCATCCCAGTTGAGCGGGTCATCGGCATCAAAGCGCGAAAAGTCAGGCATCGTCCAGAAATGTTTGAATCTCAAGCAGGTAGCCGTTGGGGTCGCGCAAGAAGCAATGATAAATGTTGTACCTGGGGTTGATGGCCGGTTGTTTTTCAAACGCGACGCCCAGCAGGGTCAGCTTTTCATACCAGGCATCAACATTGTCAGTTATCAAGCAGATGATATTACCCGTTGGTTCGACTGTCTCACGTTCGCAGAAACCAATATAGGCACCGGGGTTGATTCTATAAATGCGGCAGTCACCCTGGTCACGGTGTAGTGTTAAGCCGAGTTTAGTTTCGTAGAAATCTGCTGTAGTCGCAAGGTCGCGAGTGTAATAAAACGCAATGGGGTATTCAAAGGTTGCCATGCTTTGCTCCAAAACAGTTGCCCATGACTATGCCATAGAGCGAATTACTGCTACAATGATAGCATGATTTATATGACGGACACAGTCACCCTCTCATTTAGCTGCCAGAGTGGCAATGCGCAGCCTACATTGGAGAACTGCGCCTCGTCATAATGTAACACATTTTGCTAATTTTGATTGTATCACGGCTCTGGGCGCACCCCGGAGCCGTTTTTGTTTTTCCTGTATCCATCACACCTGTTCTATGGAGGTAACTATGCACCTGCTACGCATTGATCATCTAAAAGTCTCTTACGCCACCCGCGTCATCTTCAACGACCTGAGCTTTGCTGTACAGAATGGCGCACGTATTGGCCTTATTGGGGCGAATGGCACCGGGAAATCAACCTTATTGAAGACTATCCACGGCCTCATTGAGCCAGATGCTGGCACCATCACTCTGGCACGCGATGTCACGGTAGGCTATTTGCCCCAAGACGTCATACTTTCTCCGAGCCAAACTTTGTTAGAAGCTGCCATGCAAACGCCACCACGCCTCGCCCACGTCAATGCAGAATTGGACGAAATAGATACACTCCTCGCAGACCCAGCCGTCTATAACGACGAAGAACGACTTACTAAAGTCTTGAATCGTCAGCAGCGCACCCTTGAACACTATAACGCGCTTGGCGGTGATCGTCATCGGAGTACAGTTCTGGGGACACTGGCGCATCTTGGCTTTACAGAAGCGGACTTTAGTCTACCCGCCGACTCGCTCAGCGGGGGGCAGAAGAAGTTGGTAGCGTTGACGCGCCTTGTCGCTGAACAGCCCAGCATTCTATTGCTCGACGAACCCGATAATCATCTCGATGTGGCAGCAAAGGCTCGTTTAGAACACTTTCTGAACAGCTATAACGGCGCAGTCGTAATCGTTTCACATGACCGCTATCTGCTGGATGATGTGGTTACGGAGATTGCTGAGCTTGAAGATGGACAAATCACGCACTATGCCGGGAACTATTCGTATTACAAGACCGAACGTGAGTTGCGCCGGCTCCGCCAACAACAGCTTTACGTTGCCCAGCAAAAGGAAATTGCGAAAATTGAGGCAGCCATTGCCCGTTTCGAACTGTGGGCCAGTCTGGTAGTGAACGAACGCCATATCAAGCAAGCCCGCAGCCGTCGCAAAATGCTTGACCGTATGGAAGAACGCGGCGAGATTATTGAAAAAGTCACTGACCGCAAGCTGATGGACCTCAAACTCAACGGCAGCCGGGGCAGCAAAAAAGCCATCGAGTTTAAGCAGGTGTCAATGGGGTTCGACGATGATGTTTTGTTCCTCGACCTGGATTTTATTGTCCGTCATCGTGAGCGCATTGGGCTGGTGGGGCCGAATGGGGCGGGCAAATCGGTGCTGTTTAAATTGATTACAGGTGACTTACAACCGCTGGATGGCTTCATTGACATTGGTCCCAGCACCAATATTGGCTACTACGCGCAGGAACACCAGACACTTGCTGACTGGTTAGACCGTTCGCCACTGGCGCTCATCCGTGACTTGAAACCAATGAGTGAAGATCAGGCCGTCGCATTTCTGATTAGCTTCACATTTGCATATGAGCAACTTCGTCAGCCCATCCATAGCATGAGTGGTGGTGAACGAAGTCGTTTGCAACTAGCGACTATCATGCTACAAAAGCCGAATCTATTGCTGCTGGACGAGCCGACCAATAACCTCGACATTCAGTCTGTTGAAGTGTTGGAAGAACAGCTTGAACACTTTGAAGGCGCAGTGCTGATCATTTCACATGACCGCTATTTTCTGGATAACGTCGTAGATCAGATTGTCGAATTAGAAGATGGTGAACTCAGTTACTATCCCGGTGGATACACAGATTATGTTGCAGGGAAGGCAAAGCGGCACATCAATGCTTAGGGGTAAGGTTTGACAGCCAATTCACTGATCATCGGCTGCATGTCTTTAAGATTATGGGTGTAGAGGGACAACTGGCGACGATGGGCAACCGCAGCGATAAGACAATCGTTCATGCCAATGTGATGGCTAAATTGAAATTCGTCAAGGCGTTGCATTGCCCATTGTTGATCCGAGGCTGTGAGGTAGATGAGCTGAAACTTGCTCAAAATTCGGCGCGATTCAGCTTGATTCGCCTTATTGCTAGCCCCCATCATCACTTCCAACCAGGTGATTGTGGTTACTGAAAGGGCTTGTGAATTTGCATCTACCCAGTTACGAGCCGGCTGGTAATTACGAAAATAGTGCAAGATGACCGTTGTATCCACAATACCTGGTGTCATTCTGTCTCTTCCAGATCACTATTGTCACTTTCGGCCCAATTATCTAGATCACCGAGCCGTCTTTTGCGTTCATCAGCACGCAACCGTTTGACCCATTCAACGGGGTCTTCTATTTCCGGATATTTCAATTCGATAGGTCCAATTTCATCCATAATTTCTGCCAATGATTTGCCCCAATGCTCGGGTTTCTCAGAACCAGTCGCATCGTACAACGCTTCGTGTTCTATGGGCAATTCCTCTAACCGCCGCACCAATTCTTCCCGTTCTTCTGGCGAAAGGGCTTTCACCTGCTCAAGAATGTCGTCAACTGTCATACTTCTACCTCCATATATATGACTCGTTTTGAACAGTATAGCATCCCACTGCGCCCGTGAAATAACAAAAAAGCAAACCCGATAAGGCTTGCTTGTTGTCGTGCTGATATGGGCCCAGAGGGACTCGAACCCCCAACCAATCGGTTATGAGCCGACTGCTCTAACCATTGAGCTATGGGCCCTATTTCGCTCAACAGTATACCACGGCCAGCGCGGCGTTGAATAGATACAGATGCGGTGTTATTCCACCGTTACACTCTTGGCAAGGTTGCGCGGTTGGTCAACGTCAGCACCACGCCACACTGCGATGTGATACGCCAACAGTTGCAAGGGCAACACGGCCACCACCGGGCTGAGCAGCTCTGGCATAGGTGGTACGTAAATCACGTGGTCTACCAATTCACGGATGTCTTCATCGCCCTCGGTCGCCACCGCAATCACAATTCCACCGCGTGCTTTCGCCTGCTCAATCTGGCTGACCATCTTTTCATAGAGCGAATCTTGCAAGGCAATGGTTACCACTGGCATGTTCTCATCAATCAAGGCGATAGGGCCATGCTTCATTTCGCCAGCCGGGTAGCCTTCGGCATGAATATAGCTGATTTCCTTGAGCTTGAGAGCCCCTTCCAGTGCTGTGGGGTAGTTCATGCCGCGCCCGAGATAGAGAAAATTGCTGTAGTGCTGCAATTCATAAGCCAGATCATGAAATTCACGGTCACGGTCCAGCACCTCGCTGACAAGTTCGGGTAAATGCGCCAGTTCTTGTCCATAACGGCTCTGTTCTTCGGGGCTGAGTGTGCCGCGCAATTTACCCAGATATAGGCCAAGCAGGATCTGGTCAACAATGCTAGCTGTGTAGGCTTTTGTGGACGCCACACCAATTTCGGGGCCAACTTGCATCCCGATATAACCGTCCGCAATACGCATCGCCTGGCTACCAATCGCGTTGACAATACTCCAACGCCGAATCCCACGTTCCTGTGCAGCTTCCATGGCCGCGAGGGTATCGACGGTTTCACCGCTCTGTGTAATCGCCAGAACAACATCATCGTCTTGAAGAATCGGATTACGATAGCGATACTCACTACCATAATCAACCTCAACGGGAATGCGTGCCAGCCGTTCAATCACAAACTTACCAACTTGCCCCGAATAGAAACTGGTGCCACAGGCGACCGTTACAATACGAGCGATGCTTCGTGCTTCTTCTACCGTAAGCGGCAAGGTATCTAGCTTAACCTCACCAGTGTGGAAATCAATGCGGCCGCGCATGGTGTCGGTCAGTGTACGGGCTTGCTCAAAGATTTCTTTTTGCATGAAGTGGCGGTACTCACCCTTCGCCGCACTGACCGGGTCCCATGAAATAACGTGGACCTCGGGCTCAATCGGGGTTGCAGTGTCTACCCACATCGCGGAATATCCGTGTGCTGTAACCGTCACCATCTGGCGATTTTCGAGGAAGGCAATGCGGCGCGTATGTTCCAGGATCGCGGGGATGTCTGACGCTACAAACATCTCATCTTCCCCGATACCAACCGCAACGCCCCCCGCATTCCCGAGGCGCACCGCAACCAGCGTCCCGGGTTCATGGACGCTCATTACAACGATGGCACTGGCTCCAGACAAATGTTGCACAGCCTTGCGCACAGCATCAGTCAAGTTTACGCCCGTCGCCAGATAGCGTTCGATGAGATGCACCGCGACCTCTGTATCTGTATCAGAGGTAAATTCAACCCCTTCTGCCTGGAGTTCCTCGCGCAACTCCATGAAATTCTCAATAATGCCGTTATGGACTACAACTGTTGAACCGTCCATGCTGGCGTGCGGATGCGAGTTACGTTCGCTAGGTTCGCCATGCGTGGCCCAACGGGTGTGACCAATACCCATGTGCCCGATGATGGGGTGTGCATCGACTTTATTTTTGAGATTGATGAGCTTACCAACTTCGCGGTGGAGCTTGATACTACCATTTTGCTCCAACACTGCCACTCCCGCAGAATCATAACCACGATATTCAAGATGTTGGAGCCCGGTCAAAATAAGCGGGGATGCATTGCGCGTGCCAGTATAGCCAACGATACCACACATGTTGTGTCTCTCCTGGTGTTATATAGAATTATAAAATGGTTTGTGGACAAACTGACATCATCACAGGGGCTTGTGGTCTCATTACTGAGGATTTTGCTACCCGTGTTGAGTTTTGTAGGGAGAGTATGGAGGTTGTGATGTGGCAACCTCGACGGCATCCGCTGATTCCTCGATTTTTCCCTGTATGGTGTTCCGTATCCCAACAGGGTTAACACTGCCCCACGGCAGGAACCGTCACCTCGTCACCCGCCACCTGTAGATGGCTTTTGCATCGGCGGGCCTTGCGCTAATACTCTCGATTTTTTTGTTGTGCTGGCAATACCTTTCACTTAACTTTCATCAGACGCCACTATAGCGTATTTTGTCGGAGAAATCAGTTGTCGAATGTCCACAAAAATAATTGTTTGCCTCCGAAAGTGCGGCTCTTCTGAAACCATAGTGTACGTTAGGGTGTGGTGATCGTAGTGCAAACGCGCTTGAATGTAGCATATGCACTCGTTATCATGAAGTCGTTAAATTATTCATTCAATGTGGGAGTCTTTCATGCCCAATGAAGTCTATATCTTCACGACCGTCTTTCTGGGCATTTTTATTGAAGCAGCCCCGTTTTTGCTGCTGGGCACGTTTGCCTCCGGTTTTGTTGAAGTCTTTATCAGCCGTGATGATATGGCCCGCATTATCCCAAAAGGGATGTTTCCCTCAACCTTGATGGGAGGCATGCTCGGTTTTGCCTTCCCGGTATGTGAATGCGGCGTTGTGCCGCTTACACGGCGTCTGTTTCGCAAAGGCTTCCCGGTCTCAGCGGGGATCGCGTTTTTGCTGGCAGCCCCAACAATTAACCCGATTGCCCTCGCTGCGACTTATGCCGCCTATGGCATCAGCGATGTGTTGTTCTTGCGTTTCGCTCTGGGCTTGAGTATTCCGGTGTTTATCGGGCTGGTGTTTGCACTGGGGGCCACCCCTGCACGCCTGTTGTTGCCACGCAGTTATGCCCAACAAGCCCCCGTCATGAGCGGCGCTTCTACTGATTTTTCAGACGTGGACCGCTTCGACGCCATTGAAGTGCCTGACCAGAAGGGACAGAAGCCATCCTTACTCGTGCAATTGCGTCAGGCCACTCGCATCTCGAGCAATGAATTTTTTGAAATGGGCAAATATCTCATCCTCGGTTCTGTGCTGGCGGCACTGATGCAGACATTTGTGTCGCAGGATGATATTCTGTCATTAGGCAGCAACCCGGTGACCTCAGTTGTGTTTATGCAGGTGCTGGCTTTTGTGCTGTCCGTTTGCTCAACAGTGGACTCCTTCATTTCGCTATCGTTCGTAAACACCTTCTCCACGGGCTCTATTCTGGGCTTTCTGGTGTTTGGCCCGATGGCAGACATCAAAAGCACGCTGATGTACTTGAACGTTTTTCGGCGCAATGTGGTGTTCTATATCATCTCAATGGCATTCTTAAGTGTGCTTGTCGTGACCGTTTTTATCAACCTCAACATTGATCTGTAGCGACCAGCTATCGTGAAGATAAAAGGGCAACCTTAATGAACATTCTCCGTAACAAAAACTTCTATCGGCTTCTGGTTCTGGCCACGTTCAGTGGCTATTTCGCCTTTGTAGTGTTGTCGGGCCGCTGGGCGCTATATATTGACAACAGCTTCCAGTGGCTTTCTGTCGTTGCAATTGTGCTTTTTGGGTTAATGGCGATAGGGCATCTGGCCGGCGGTGACGATAACGAAGGCATGCAAGATGATGTTCCCGAAGAAGAACATACACGGGTGAGTACATGGTCGATTCTGATTGCAGCCGTACCGTTGTTCCTGGGCTTGGTCATCCCCGCCCGGCCGCTTGGTGCAGACGCGATTGGTACACGCGGCGTTGATACAACCTTCACTTCTGTCTCACTGAGTTCAGCGGGTAGCAAAAGCCTGACGATTGTCGCCAGCGAACGCAACGTCCTCGACTGGGCCCGTGCCATCGCCAGTAGTCCTGAACCCTCTGAATTCGATGGCGAAGAAGCAAACGTTGTCGGTTTTGTATTCCGTGATTCACGCTTCGCTGAGAATCAGTTTATGGTGACACGCTTCACGCTGAGTTGCTGCGTTGCCGATGCGTTGGCGGTGGGTTTGGTGGTAAATTTTGAGGGCGGTGACGACTTTGCACTTGATACGTGGGTACGCATTGAAGGCACCTTCGAAGAAACAGAGTTTGACGGCAGCATTATTCCTATTCTCTATGCCGAGTCTGTCACACCTGTTGAACAGCCTGCACAACCGTACCTCTATCAATAACCGATAGCGAGTAACGAATAACTGCTATGCGCATTGATCCTTTTGATCGTTACATGCTGGGTGTCGTCGGGCTGTTGTTACTGGTCCTCGGCGGCGTTATCGCGCTTGGTGACAACGTTGGGGCACATGTGGAAGACTTTTCCCCAACAGATGGCGCAATGGTCGCCACCTCCACCGACATCCGCATCACATTTGCTCAGCCAATGGATCGCGATAGTGTTGCCGACGCCTTCGAAATTGAACCCGACCTTGAAGGCACCATCCGCTGGCGCATCAACACCATGATCTTTACGCCCGACCTACCGCTGATTCCAGGCGAAGAATACGTCTTTCGTCTGGGTGAGTCGGCGCGTAGCCTGACCGGCCGTCGCCTCGTGGAATCCGTAGATGTACGGTTTCGGACACAGGTGACAACCGTGTATTACCTTGCCCCTGCCAACAGCCAGCTTCGTTCATTGTGGGCAGTCAATAGTGATGGTAGCGCAGCGCGTGAGGTTTTTGCGCCTGAAAACGGCATCTTTCAGTTTGCCCCCAGCCCGGACGGAAGCCGCATTGCAGTCACTGTGTTCAACGAGGAACGTAACAGCGCAGACATCTGGTTAATCAGTGCTGATGGTCGTGATACGATACAGTTAACCGACTGCCAGCCGGGGGTGTGTGGGCAGCCCTCGTGGTCACCCAATGGAGATTTGTTGGCCTATGCCCGCCAATTCCCGACTGAAACAGGTGCAATGAACCCACCGCGTATCTGGTTATGGGACTTATCTACGGATGAAACGGGCGAAGTCTTCGAAGATTCACAGGTGCTTGGCTTTGACCCAACGTGGAATAATGACGGTAGCCTGCTTTCTTTTTACGATTCAAACTCCACTGGCATACGCATTATCAATCTGGACACCCTTGATGTTTCGCTGGTAGAAACGGATCGTGCCGACCAGTGGAGCTTCCACCCTGAAGATAACACCCTCGCCTATACCGACCTCCGCACCGAAGATGGGTGGTTTTACCCCTACATACTTACTGTCAATCTTGATAATGGGAGCGAGAGCAGCATAAGCGACCGTGCTTTATTGACATCACCAGAGGAAGACCAAGCGGCGGTCTGGTCACCAGATGGCGAGTGGCTGGCGTTTCGGCGGCGCTTCATCAACACCGATGAATACGGCACGGGCTCCCATGTCATGCTCTACAACCGCGAAACAGGCGAAGCACGGCAGGTGACGACCGAACCCAACTTCACCAACAGCAATGTCGCCTGGAGCCCCAGCGGAGACCAGTTGCTATTCCAACGGTACGAGCTTCAAACAGCCGACTTTGTGCCCGAGGTCTGGCTGTATGACCTTGAAACGGCAGAGCTGCGCCTCCTTGCCACCGACGCCGCCAACGCAGACTGGCTTGGTGGTAGCTAACCGGGCAACATGTCCTCCACAACAACTAAGCCCATTGTGAGAAATATTACAATCGCGTTGACCACGCCCTTCCCGGCCCGGTACAATCACTGTTACAAAAGAAAACCCTAAACAACATAGAAAGTACCAGGCCGCATGACACTTGTTGAAGCACGTGGCATCACCAAAACATATACCGAGGCCGGCCGCGAAAGTCGCGTGCTGGATGCGGTGGACATCGAGTTTTACGAGGGCGAATTTGCAGTCTTGCTCGGCCCTTCTGGCAGTGGCAAAAGCACATTGCTTAACCTGATGAGCGGCGTTGATCGTCCGGACGCAGGTGACATCTTCATTCAGGGCACCAACATCACCGGGTTGAACGAACGCGACCGCACCCTCTTTCGGCGTGACAACATTGGCATTGTCTTTCAATCTTTCAACCTCATCCCCACGCTAACGGTTGCCGAGAATATTGCGTTGCCCTTTGAATTACAGGGTCAATCCCGCAAAGTTGCTCACCAACGCGCCATAGACCTGCTGCAAAAAGTCGGTATCGGTGATCGCGGGGATTCTTTTCCAGATCGCCTGTCAGGTGGGCAGCAGCAACGTGTCGCTCTTGCACGCGCCATCGTTCACGAACCGCTGTTGATTCTGGCCGACGAGCCGACAGGGAATCTTGACCAGCACACCAGCGATGATGTGATGCGCTTGTTGCTAGAAATGACCCGCGATGCTGGCAAAACGCTCATCATGGCCACGCACAGCATGGATGTGATTCCAATGGCGGACCGTATCTTCCGCATTGAAGATGGCAAACTCATCGAGGACACCAACGCGCTCAAACAGGGTGCAAAAATGCGTGCCGAGATGGAAGCCCGTGTTTCGGAGCGCGTCAGCGAAAACGTCTAAATCTGAACCTTCCCCCTAGCCCACACCACCAGGAGCTATAGAACCCTATGCCTGTCTCATTATTTCGCGTGATGTTGCGTCATGTCCGGCGACGCTTCACACAAAGCCTGCTACTGATTATCGGTGTGATGATTGGTGTAGCGATGATGGTCTCTATCGACATTGCCAACAACAGTGCCCGCACCGCGTTTGACCTCAGCACAGAGGCCATCGTCGGCCGTGCTACCCACGAAATCTCGGGTGGGCCGCGTGGCTTCAGCGAGAAGGTCTACAGCGACATCCGCACGCAGGTTGGCTGGCAAGAAACCGCGCCAATTGTGACCGACTTTGTGCTGGTTGAAGATTTTAACGAACAGCCGTTGCGCGTTTTTGGCATTGACCCCTTCGCTGAGGCTCCCTTCCGCAATTACATTACGGCAGAGGGCACGATTGACGTCGGCAGCACCGAGGCGGGTGCTGATTTAGTCGCGCTAGGACGTTTTCTGATTGAGCCGAATACGGCCCTACTCGGCAGCGAGTTGGCCGAGCAATACGACATCTCGCCGGGCGACACCATCAGCGTGCAATATGGCGACCGCCGTGAGGACATTACCATTATCGGGCTGCTGAACCCCGACGACCAACTCACCCAACAAGCGCTGCAAAGCCTGCTTATCACCGACATCAGCACGGCCCAGGAATTACTCGACATGCGCGGCCGCCTGACTGCTATCGACCTCATCATTGATGAGGATACACCCGCCGGCCAGCAAGCAATGTCCGACATTGCAGCGCTCCTCCCCGCCGGGCTCAGTGTGCAAACAACGACCACACGGAGCAACGCTGTCGCCGAAATGACCGACGCTTTTGAACTCAACCTGACGGCGCTCAGTTTGTTGGCGCTCGTTGTGGGGATGTTCCTTGTCTATAACACTGTGACGTTCAGTGTTGTACAACGGCGGCCGGTGCTTGGCATTATGCGCAGTCTCGGCGTTACACGGCGGCAGACCTTCTTTTTGATCTGGTCAGAGGCGGCCTTGCTGGCATTCGTTGGCTCGGTGCTGGGGCTGGGGCTTGGCATTTTGCTCGGCCGCTTTACGGTGGACGCCGTAACACAGACGGTCAATGACTCCTACTTCACGGTGAACGTCTCCGAGACGCGAGTCACGCCGTGGATTTTGCTGCGGGGCTTAGTGGTTGGCGTGGGGGCAGCTCTGTTAGCGGCGCTCCTCCCCGCTTATGAAGCGACCAACACACCACCCACCAGCGCCACCCGCCGCAGCGACCTTGAACAGCGTATGCTCAAGCTGGTGCCATATATCACCGGAATTGGTATTGCAACAGCGGTTATCGGGGGACTGTTGCTAACGATTGAAATCCTTGTAGTGAGCCTGGGCGCGGTATTTGCAGTCATCATCGGGCTGGCGCTGCTCACGGTGTGGGCGACGGTCATTCTAGCAAAGGTCATACAACCCGTGACGGGCGCAGTCGGTGGTCTGGTCGGGCGCATCGCACCGCGTAGCATCCTCCGCAACCTGAGCCGCACCAGCATTGCCATTACCGCGCTAATGCTCTCCGTCAGCGTGATTATCGGCGTGACAACAATGGTCGGCTCCTTCCGCATCACGGTGCAGAACTGGCTGTTCGATACGCTGTCGGCTGACCTATTCATCTCACAACCGAACGCCACAGGCGACCTGGCGACCATCCCGCTAGAACAGGACATTATTGGGACGGTACAGTCTGTAGAAGGCGTCGAGCGTGTGACCTATGTCCGTGTAGCAGAAGTAAGATCACCCGAATTTGAGCGCGATGTGCAACTCAACGCCATCATGAGCGATATTTCACAGGGGGAGCGTACCATTACGGATAGCATTGACGCCAGCTATGACGAGATTTTCGACCGGGTGATTGACGGGCGTGGCTTGCTCATTTCAGAGGTCTTTGCCAACACGCGCAACATTGAGTGGGACGACAACCTGACGCTGGAATTGGTGACAGACGATGGCCCGGAGGAGTTTTCGGTACTTGGCATCTATCAAGACTTCGCCAGTATTGAGGGTGTGGTACTCATCGGTTTAGAAACCTATCGCGAAGAATGGAATGATACCAGCATAAGCAGTCTGGCCGCCTATATTGAAGCTGACGCCGACATTGACGCCGTGCAACAACGCATGACCGAAGCGCTGTCTGGCATGGGCTTGCTGGTGCAGTCAAACCGTGAGTTGCGCGACAGTGCAATTGAGGTTTTCGACCGCACTTTTGCCATCACCAGCGCGTTGAATCTACTGGCGACAGTGGTGGCCTTTATCGGTATTCTCAGCGCGTTGATGGCCCTGCAAATCGAGCGGCGGCGTGAAATCGGCATTATGCGGGCGAACGGGCTCACACGCGGGCAGTTGTTCCGCCTCACCTTCTGGGAAACGGGGATTATGGGCACGATTGCCGGTGTAGTTGCGATGCCGGTGGGGTTGGTGCTTTCCGTGATTCTGATTTACATCATCAATTTACGCAGCTTTGGGTGGGCGTTAGAACTCAACCTGCGGGCGGAGTTCTTTTTGCAGGCGTTTGCGGTGTCAATTGTTGCCGCACTGCTGGCTGGCATTTACCCGGCGTGGCGGGCCAGTCATATCCAACCTGTAGAGGCCATTCGCGCAGAGTAGAGGCTATTCTTCTGAAACTGCCTGCTTGCGGTTCGCTGTCAGCCATCCTACGGCGAAATCTACCACGGCCCGTTGCGAGACTAACCGTGCCTCTGCTGCACCGACTTTGCCGGGTGTATAACCGATGCTCTGTTCAAAGGCCGTGCCGAGTTCCGCGAAGTCGTCTTCGTCGTAGGCCAGCTCTTCCCACTCCACCCAGCGGCGTTGACCACCCAGCATCCATGCGGCTCCTTGCTTAACGGTTATTTTGGCGGGGTATGAGGCGCGATGCTCAGCCAGGTGTAGCGATGTGTTATTCTCGTGGTTGACACCCAAGAGCAAAACTTTTCCTTCCAGGTCGTACACCCGCGCCAGGGGAGATTGTTCACCGAGTGAGGCTTCCAGCTCATGTCCGTCAATGACGAACTGTGCATATTGCCCCCACGCCGCGAAAGAGTAGGCCGGGTGGTTGCTGCGCAGCACGTTGGGATACGTACGAAATAGCTCCGGGATAGCACCCATCATGCGCGTCGGGGTCACTTCAGGCCGAAAGGCGGGCATCTGTTGACGAATAACGGGCCACCAGCTTTCCGGCACGGGCGGGTTTTCCCAGTAGGATGGTTCGCTGTTGTCAGTGGTGTGTGTGGGCATGACCAACGTGCCTCTCGGCGTTAAGACTTCCAGAAGGGCGTCAATCACCGCAACGGGGCCACCCACCGTCCAGCCAAGTTTGCCCATCGCACTATGCATCAACACGACATCGCCGGGTTTCAGGCCCAGATCACTAAAATTCTGGGAGAGGGTGAGTACGGTGTTAGGGTGTTCTACTTTGTTGACACTATCTGCTTCTGGCATAAGTCCCGTCCTTCTTGTTATGATGCCTGCCTGCATTGTACCCCTCGTCATGAATTTGCACTACTCATGCGTTGACCACTGTGGGATGTGTGACAGGCGTAGGTCAACCATAACTTGAAAAACCGGGCTGTCACGCTACACTGATGACATTGATCTGCCGATTGATGAAATTACAGGGAACCATGTCCGATCAACGTTCAGACGAGCTTTTCCGTAAACTGGCCGCCGAAGAGCCGCCATTACAAAACGATGATACCCTCTCCAGCGCCACTGCACCCACCGCACCAGTCGGAGCGCGTAGCGGTATGCAACAGCAATTCGTAGGTGGTATGCTGCTGATTGCGGCTCTGGTATTTACGCTGGCCGCTGGTCTGCTCACTTTCCTGGGTGATACCGAAAACGACGAGAATACAGGCGATCCCGTTGTTGTTGCTGAGCCGACGACCGACACCAAACCACTGGATGAGGATAGCACGGCCACCCCAACACCAACCGTCGCCCCCGGTGAACCCACCGCACAACCAACCCGTGCCGATGTGTTACCAACCGCCCCGGTCGATGTGGCTGCTGTTGCCTTGCTCACCCCGGCCGTCGTTGCACAGGATGCCATTGACCTGAACGCTGTGCAGCGCTCTAACTCACCGTTTACCCGGCGCATCGGAGACACCGGGCAGGGCAATGTGACACTGGCAAGCTACGTTGTGCAGACGGGCGACACCCTCGATGAAATTAAGGAACAGTTTCAACTAGAGGACGTTTGCTCAATCATCTGGTCAAACGACCGGCGCAATGTAAGCCCCCTACGGCCCGGCGTGGCCCTGAATATTCCCCCTGTTGATGGTTACTATGCCCGCATTAACGCGCCAATTACTATCGCAGAACTCGCAGAGGCATCAGGTGTGAGCCCAGAAGACATTATCGAGTCGGTCTATAACCCATTGTTGGTTGATGCTGAACCAGACCAGGTTCTGCCTGAAGGGGCAGGGGTTATGGTGCCGGGCGGTGATGGGGGTAACTGTGCCATCTGGTCCGGTGCTGGGCCTGCCGATGAAAACGCACCCGCTGGCCCGGGTAGCAACATCCTTGACTATGTCCGCTTCTATGGCTTGCTAGGCTGCAATATCAGCAGCATCACGCCCGGTTCATTCCCTGTGAATCAACCCTATACCGGAAATTTCTTCGCAGGCTTCAGTGCAGCGCATACAGGTGTGGACCTCGCTGGCAACACAGGCGACCCGATTCGGGCAGCGGGTGGTGGCACCGTGATTTTCGCCGGGGTGAACAACTTTGGCTATGGCAATACTGTTGTGATTGCACACGGCTCTAGCTTCACGATTTACGCCCACCTGAACAGTATTGGCGTCTCATGTGGGCAACAAGTCGGCGCATTGGCGGTTATTGGTACACTCGGCAGTACGGGCCGTTCGTCGGGGCCACACCTGCACTTTGAAATCCGCAATGCCAATTTCGAACCGCTTGACCCCTGCTTTACGATTCGGTGCTAAAGGCGGCGAACAATGCATAGCCAGAGCCCAAACCCACGCTGGATAGGCGGTGCTTTGTTGGTCATGGCCCTGATGCTGACAATCGCGGCGCTGGGGCTGTTCCTGTTACCAGACGAGGACGCCGAAGAGGTCGCTGTCGCAACGCCAACCAGCACGCTGACGCTGACACCTTCAATAACGCCAACAACGACCAGTACACCTCGTCCGAGCGTGACATCGTTGCCAACGATCACAGCAACACCCCTATCCACAGCCGACCCGGACAGTATCGCAACCTCAATCGCACAGCCGCTTGATGCAGATGACCGGGCCGTGAATGTCTCACGCGCCGAGAGCCCCTTCACCATTAACCCGGCCCCGCAGCGTAGCGCAATTGTCACGCATGTTGTCCAACGTGGCGAAACCGTCAACGACATCGCGACCCGCTACGGACTGGAAGAATACACGCTGATCTGGTCCAATCGCCGCTTTTATAACAATGCCTTGCAGGTTGGCTTTGAAATGATGATTTTGCCTTTTGACGGCGCATTGCATATCGTGCAACAACCCGTAACGATCCAGGAACTTGCCGAACAGTATCTTGTGGACCCGCTCACGATCATCAACTCAGACTTTAACGCCCTTCGTGATGCTAATCCTGAACATCTGCTACCTGCTGGCTTGCGCGTGGTGATTCCCGGCGGGACAGGTGCCTGGGAGCCGCTATACTACGAACCACCCAACAGCGTCTATGCCAATGTAGAGTCAACCGGGAGTGGCTTAACGCAAATCTACAATGGCGAGGCGGTTTTTGGGCAGGGGCAACCTGGCTCATGTGGTGTGCAGCCTATTTATGGGGGTGGGATGCCAGTTACACTCCCGACGCGCGGCTATGTGTTGACCAATGATTACACTCAAGCGCACCCCGGCGTCGATCTCGCTGGCCGCATGGGCGATCCGGTATATGCAGTCGGTAGCGGCACGGTTATTTTTCGCGGGTGGAGTACGTGGGGCTATGGCTATACCATCGTCGTAGCACACGGCCCGGTGATGTCCCTGTATGCACATCTCAGCGAGATTGACGTGTGGTGTGGGCAAATCGTCGAAGCCGGTCAGCGTATTGGTGGACTCGGTAATTCTGGTAATTCAAGCGGGCCGCATGTGCATTTTGAAATTCGCAACGTGACAGGCGTCCGTGAAAACCCGCATAGCTATCTGGGCTGGTAGCAGCGCACTAGAACGGCCCATAGAAGGTGCCGTTACCCCCGGGTGGCCCAACCAATACAAAGACGTTTCCGTTATCCTGCCGCTGGAAGATCACACCATTTTCGAAGTTTTGCCAGAAACCTGAGACAAAGGATTCTGGTTGCGTTGCCCACCCCAGCGCATTGCGTAACCCCTCATTGCTGCGCCACACAAAGCCAAAACCGCGCACAGGCTGGAACAGGTTCGGTGACGGTGGCGAAAATGCTGGGTCGCTGGCGGGGATGCTTTCTTGCCAGGTGTCTGGCACAATTTGCAGCACGTTGTTCGGCTGTAGCGCGTAAATTTGACGAGTGTCGCGCCAGTACATCGAGCCACGTTCAAAGGGTTGGTGTACCAGGCTTACCGTTGTGCCAGCATCCTGTGGGCACCCAAGTTGTGCCGTAATGCTCTCGTTGGTGGTGTAGGTCGGTGCAAAGGTATCTGCTACAGCGAAGGGGCAATTTCCGGGAGCAGCAACGGGTGTTGTTCCAACCCCACTCCCTACGCCACCAGACAACCCACCTGTCCCCAAATTGGGTGAGCCCGGCACAACGGCGGCGCTTCCCGGCGTGCCCTCAACCGCTGTTCCCACGAACACACCCACAAAGGGCGTCGGTGTCCGAGTCGGGTCTAAAGGCAGTGGCTCGTCGGTTGGTGGTGGGGGTGTAGTTGCCTGCGGTGTGCGGGCTGCGGCGGCGGCGTCTGGCGTGGGGGATAACTCTACGGTGACGAGTTGCTTGGGCAGGCTGCGGGCATCGCCGACCAGCACCGGGGCGTTTTCATCATTAACGAGCGGTTCGGCAGGGGCATCTTCACAAGCCGCCAGCACAACCGCCAGCACAATAACCAGCAGCAAATAACGGCGCGTCATTCGACAGGCTTCCAGGGGTCGGTCGGGTTGGTATCAATCATCGAAAATAAGTCCTCTATCGCCGCCAGCTTATCCGGTGCGCTCAAAATCGCCTCACCCGCAATAATTGCGTCAGCATTGGCTTCAGCAAGCTGTGTTACGTCTTCGGCAGTGCGGACTCCACCCATCGAAATCGTCAACACATGCGATGGAATCAACTTCGCGAGTTGTGTCGTTTTGCTGAGATCGACTTCAAGTGTGCGCCAATTGACATTGCTAATGCAAATCACCCGTGGATCAACATTCAAGGCGCGGCGGAGTTCCTCTTCTGTTTCAACCTGCACAATCGCTGTCATGCGTAGGCGCTGTGTGAGTGACACCAAATCCCACAGGCGATATTGGCCCAGCAAGGCTGCGATGAGGATTACACTGTCAGCACCAGCCGCACGTGCTTCGTAGACCTGATAGCGGTCAAAAACGAAGTCCTGTCGAATAACGGGGATTTTGACTTCCTGCGAGACATACGTGAGGTGATGCAATGCGCCGCCATAATAGCGTTCATTGGTTGCGACTGCAATGGCTTGCACCCCAAGGTCTTGATAATATCGCGCGATGTCATCAGGTTCGTAGCGATCTTCAAAGAGAACCTGCCCGAGGTGGGTTCGACGCTTGATTTCAATAATCAGTGACATCGAACGGTCCTGGCGCAAATAACTGATCAGGTCACGTGGACGGCGTTGAATCGAGTTCAGCGCACGCAGTCCGTTAGTCGGCACCTGCGCTTGACGTTGCGCTACCACATCACGCATGTGAGTCATAACATCAGCCAAAAACCCGGTGATTTCAAGTTGATCAACAACATCTGGATCGTAAATTACCTGAGGTTGATCCATGCAGGCGGCTCCATTGAACTATAGAACATCACTTGAGCTTAGCGTAGCAGTATCGACATTGTGCAACAAACCGCCAACAACATGCAATAGACTTCTCATGCACCTGATTTTGCGTTATAGTTGCGGGTAGCAACCAACTCATGAGCCAACCATCAGGATAAGATTCATGGCTTCAGATGATCGTCTGACTTATTGTCAACTCAGCAATAATCATATTCAAGAACGCCGCGCTTTTGCCGTTTCATTGACTGCAACGCGGTGTGGTGACGGTGAATGTAACGATTTTGGGGTTTTTACACTCACGCATATCAGCAATGAAGCAGCCAGCCAAAGCCCCGACAATGTGAATGCCGCAGCCCTTGTTGCCCGCACTGTTGCCACCCAGCTTATGCAGAAGTTTTACCATATTACGCTTGATGATTTGGACGAAGCGCCGGCCGTCAATGAGGTTCTCAGCGACACCGTTCAACTCGCCAATAAACAAGTTTATGACAACCACGAAGACGCCCACATCGAAATGCTTTCGGTCGTGGTTGTAGACAATCGTCTCTTTATGACTAGCATCGGCAACGGCTGTGCATTTGTCATGAATGACGACGGGCTCCAACGCTTGACCAGCAATGGTGCTGCCCCGACCAAGCTGTTAGGGGCTACCGCAAAAGCGCCGGACGCCGATATTGTCATTAAATACTTGCCGCCATTTTCTGGTATTCTCCTCAGTACCATTGATGTCTGGGATGGCCCAACTATTGAGCGTGTACTGGGTGAGTCAATAGAACCCGGCAATGTATGCAGCGAATTGAAGAAGGTAACACCGCCAGAAAGCCAGGATGACCTCGTAACGGTTATGTTGCGGCTCGGGTATCTTCAGCTCTAGGGCAGGCAAGGTTTAAGGCGCTCATGCCGATTGACGTACAAATTGACGATATTGTTGAGTTTCGCAAGCCGCATCCTTGTGGCAGCAAGCAGTGGCGTGTATACCGAGTGGGCTCAGATATTGGCGTACAATGCCTCGGGTGCCAACGTCGCCAGCTTCTACCACGGCGTAAATTTGAAAAGGCGTTCAAGCGCAAACTTGCACAACGGTCGGATCAATGACCACAACCGACCATAATGCTGCTGATGTACGGCGTGTGTTGTTTCTGTCGTCAGATACCGGTGGTGGTCACCGGGCGGCAGCAACCGCCATTCAACAAACACTAGCAAACCGCTACCCCGGACAGTACGACTGTCGTTCAGTAGATGTTTTCCGCTGCTGTACCCCCTTTCCGTATCGCTATATGCCCGAAATCTATCCGCGTTGGGTGACCTACAGCAGCATTACGTGGCAGTTTGCGTACTTGCTCAGCGATGGCCGCTTGCGCTCACGTTTTTTGCTCGACGCTGCGTTTTTTACATGGCGTACGAAGCTCCGTCAAATGCTAATTCATGAAGCACCTGACGTGATTGTCTGTGTACATTCACTGTTTAACCGAGCAGCCTTGCATGTGCTACAAGGTATGGCACAGCGGCCACCATTTATCACTGTCGTCACTGACCTTGTTTCAACACCCGTTTCATGGTATCAGCGCAATGCAGATGCTATCCTTGTTGCCACTGATGAAGCCTATCAGCGCGGCTTAGACGTGGGGATGCGCCCCGAACAGCTACAGGTCACCGGGTTGCCTGTTCACCCAGACTTCGCCACGCGACTCATCGACAAACAGGCGGCCCGTGTTCAACTGGGCTGGCACCCCGAGAAAACCGCCGTCTTACTTGTAAGTGGAGGAGATGGCATGGGGCCGGTTTTCGAAACGGTGCGCGCCATCAACGACCAGTGCTTTGACATGCAGCTTGCGATTGTCGCCGGGCGCAATGTCAATTTAATACGACGATTGGATACGCTCGACTGGAATCAGCCCACGAAGGTTTACCCTTTTATTGACTACATTGCAACACTGATGGCTGCCGCTGACATCTTGATTACCAAAGCGGGCCCGGCGACCATCACCGAGGCCTGCATGGCCGGGTTGCCGATGATTCTCAGCGGGCGCGTTCCGGGCCAAGAAGATGGCAATGTGCGGCTGGTGGTTAACCGCAAGGCGGGTGTTTACGCACCGCGTCCTCATCTTGTGGTTGACTATCTGCGGCGCTGGTTGCACACCGACACTGGTATTCGAGATGCATTCAGTACCGCAGCCCAACACCTTGCACGTCCAGATGCAGCCATGCAGATTACTGACATCATTCACCAGCATGCCCAGCATCCTCAACCCTACCGCCACCGCCACCAACCCACACAACCATCATGGTCGCGCTTGTTTCCACGTTGGCGACCACTTTCAACCAATCCCCCTCAACCCTGACATCAATTTTCATAAGTCGAGAATTAATTTTTTCAATATAAAGATTGACTTATTCAATGCCCATAAGTAAAATATGGTTAAATATCAAGTTTGGTCAGGAGTCGTCGTATGTATCATCCTATTTTGACACATTGCCCTATATGTGAGGGCCCTGTCGTGGCCACTCGACTGGAATGTGAACATTGTGATATCTCGATTGAAGGCCGGTTCGAGATTAGCGGGCTGGCTTCGCTTAGCAACGAACAGATTGAATTTGTCGAGGTATTCTTGCGGTGTGAGGGCAAAATTAATCGGGTTGAGCGTGAACTGGGTATTTCGTACCCAACGGTCCGCAGCCGCCTGCATGAAATTATCAATGCGATGGGCTATGAACCCATTACCGATACTGAAGCCGAAGCAGCACAACGCGAAGAACAACGCATGAAGGTGCTGGAACAGCTTGCTACTGGAGATATTAGCCCCGACGAAGCTGTTAAGCTCTTGAGTAAGTGAGGGATGGATATGAATTTGTACGAAAAGTTCGGTGAGAACCGACGCATCATCATTGAACAAATTGATGGCGACATGCAACTCCGTGGGCAAGCTGGCGAAGAAGCGGTCATCCGGGGTAGCAATACCGATATCGAGGTTCCCGACGATCCACAGGCTCCGGTGCGGATTCGTTGTGCGGGCGATTGCGCTATGAAACTCCCCGCTAAGCTCCCTATTCACATTCAGCAGGTCAATGGTGATGCTAAAATCACCGGGTTGGCTGCACGTCTTGACATTACCAGTATTCACGGGGATTCTTCGTTACGCCGCGTTGAAGGACAGCTCGTGATCGACAACTTACTGGGTGATACCGAAATCAAGGGTATTGACGGTAATGTCGCGCTGACCTCAGTCAGTGGGGACGCAGCGATTTCGCGCGTTGATGGTCACGTCACAGTGGCTCATGTTAGTGGCGACCTGTTGCTGCGTAATATCAGCGGTGGGTGTGGGATTGAATATGTTAGTGGCGATCTGAGCGTGGGTATCACCTTTAGCCCTGAAAACGATTATAATTTCGCCGCAAATGACTCGATTGTATTTGACATCCTGCCCGCTACAAACGCCACGTTTCTTATTCCGGCAGATGTTGAGGTTATGCTGAAACTCAAAGCAACAGAAGTAACCGAGCAACACACAGACGATGACACAGATATGCAGGTCATTGTGTTTGGGGATGGTGCGGCCACAGTACAAATCCATGAAGCCAATACAGTGGCATTCAGAGTCGCCGCCGACCCGGCGAACGAAGTCAATTTTGATTTCGATTTTGGCAGCCAGTTCAAAGAAATGGAAAGCGAACTCAACAAGCGCTTTGCAACACTGGGCAAAATGATCGAAGAACAGGCCAAAGCCTTTGCCAGTGCCTCGGCACGAGCGGTAGAAGACCTTGACATTGAATCTACGATGGAACGTGTCCGGCAGCGGGCTGCTAGAGGAGCCGAACGCGCACAACAACGGGCCCACCGTGCGGCCGAACGGGCACGACGCCATGCTGAACGCAACGCAGAACGTAATGCAGAACGCGCGCGCCGCTTTGAGCAACGCCAGCCACCGCAACAGCCTGCTGAACCCGTACGTGAGGAAGAGCGGTTGCTTATTCTGCAGATGGTTCAAGATGGTAAAATAAGCATCGAGGAGGCAGAACAGCTACTCACAACGCTTGAAGATAGTTAAAGAGGGCTTTATGGCAGCATCATCTACGTTTCCATCAACACAATCACCAACCGCAAACCCCGGGCTGCGGCCGGTGCGTTTACGACAAGATCTCGGGGCCATTGCAGACTTGATTGAGCTTTCCTTTGGTGCAGACATGGACTCTGCTGGACGGGCGGCTGTACGCGAAATGCGCTCGCTGAGCCGCTCAGGGCCGCTATTGTGGCTCCTGGCTTCGCTGGACCGGGGCTTGCGTTCGATGAACAAAGGGTTCGTCTGGATTGACCCACCAACGGGGCGTCTGGTTGGCAATGTCTCAATTTATGATGTGCATTTACCGAAGACACTGGTGATCGCCAATGTCGCCGTGCATCCAGAATATCGGCGTCGTGGAATTGCCAGAGCAATAATGGATGCTGCGCTTGAAACCGCACGGCAACGCAACATGGAAACCGTACTGCTACAAGTCGATGCTGAAAATGAAGGGGCCCAGAAGCTATACACCAACTTAGATTTTGCGATTGAACGTGTCTTTACACGCTGGCAGTGGTACCCAACCTATACAGCGATTATCCCGGCGCGGCGTAATGCTGCACCCGATATCACCATGCGTTCACGCCATGAATGGCGACAGATTTACGACCTTGCAAAACGTATTCGCCCAAACGTTGCGGGTGGCTTAGGGTGGCTGCGACCGACTACACCTACCACCTTCAAGCGTACCCTCGGCGAGACGGTGTTGAGCGCCCTCGGTTTGCAAAGTCGGCAATGGTGGGTAGCACGTGATTCAGAAAGACAGTTGCTAGCAGCGCTGTCGATGCAAAACACATTCGGCTCGCGCTACCGCCCGCTTGAACTGCTGGTTGAACCTGATGCACAGGGCCAACTTGAACACGATATGCTCGGATTTGCGATGCGGCTGGTTGCAGACTATCGGCGGGGCTTGATGCTTGAACACCCTGCCGACGATCCACACGCGGCAACCGCCCTCCGCGAACATGATTTCAAAATTAAGCGGCGTTTGATGCACATGCGCTGGCATGTAGATTGAGGATACCTGGAATAATGACGGTCCGCGCTACAAATCGCCTTCTGCTGCTAAGCACCTTACTGGTGTTGCTGGTTGCGGCTGTGCTGCGTTTCTACCAGTTAGGTAGTGCGCCACCCGGCTTTCATTATGACGAGGCAGTTAATTTCATCGTGGCGCGTGAGATCGCGTTTCAGGGCGCACGACCGTTTCCAGTCTTTGCAGCCTTTAACGGGCGCGAGGTCTTCTATTTCTACAGCGCGGCTGTATTCATGCGCGGGATCGGTGAACATATCTTCACCATGCATGTTGTCAGCGGTTTGATGAACCTGCTCACCGTGGCAACAACGATCGGTCTGGGGCGTGCGATGTTCGGCGGGCAACGGGGTTGGATGTTGGGCGTGCTGGCCGCCGGGTTTATGGCCGTCTCTTTCCCACAGATATTCATCGCCCGGCAGGCTTTCCGAGCGGTGAGTTTGCCATTGCTTCAAGCGCTTGCATTGTGGGCGTTGTTTCGTGGCTTGCAACGACGGGGGGTGTCGTGGTGGCTTCCATTAGCAGGGCTACTCAGCGGGACGGTACTCTATACCTACATGGCTTCGCGATTATTCCCGGTATGGGTTGGCATCACCCTGTTGATGCTGCTCTATATTGAGCGGGGACAGTGGGTGCAACGCTTACGGCAAATGCTGGTATTCAGCGCGTTTTTTCTGCTAGCAGCAGCTCCCATTACGCGCTACTACCTTGATAATCCTGACGTGTTCAACGACCGCCTGAACCAACTGAGCGGCAACACAGATTCTATCACCTATGCCGAGAGCGTTGAGCTACACCTGCGCATGTTCTTCATCGAAGGTGACCCGTTCATTCGCTACAATGAGCCGCTTGCACCCTATTTTTCGGCTGTTGGCGGCAGCCTACTGTTGATCGGGTTGATTGTGGCAACAATACGTCTTTTCAAGCACAACACGCCGCCTGTACAACGGAGCGCCTATCTGTTGGCTTTACTATCACCGTTGATGGTGCTGCCAAGTATACTCGCGCTCGACGGTTTACCGCCCAGCCACATGCGCTCGATTGCGATGGTGCCGTTGGTCTTCTTTCTGCCTGCGTTGGGGGCTGAAGGGTTGTTTCAAGCAACCTACCGCCATAAGGTGCCGTTTTTTGCTCGGTCACAAATTGCCAGCGGATTCATGGCTGCGCTTTTCATCGGACTCAGTGTGTGGGTGTGGGGGCGGTACGATACCTGGGTCAACACCCCGGACCTGTACTACCTCAACGACGGGGATATGGTCGCTGCGGGCGCATGGCTAGAAGACAATATGCAACCGGATGCGCTCGTGTACGTTACCAGCCAGCACTATGACCACCCCACGCTGCAAATGCATGACATTCCCGGCGACAACATCACCTACTTGCTCGGGGAACGGCTCTTTTTGCCGCCACCGACACGCCCGGCCTACTTTGTTGAAACAGCGAACACACCCCTGAGTTCAGCACTGCGCCCCTTTCTCGACACATTCGATACAGCGCAGTCCCACGACAACCACGATGGACAATTTGCGTTCGGTGTTTATCAGTTCACCCCAACCACGCGCACCCAGACACAGAATCGTACCGGGGAAAGTGTCGGTGGTGTGTTGCGACTGGTCGAGGCACAAACGACTGTTGCACCAGCCGGGGGCACGCTAACCGTCACCAGCGCATGGGAAATCTTGCAAGCACCACCCTACGACGACTTTACACCGTTGTTTCAACTCGAAACACCGCAAGGTGACGTGCTGGATCGTGTCGAGCCCTTCATGCAACGTACAACACGCTGGCGGTCGGGTGAAAGGCTGATTGAAGTAGTACGCTTCGAGATTCCGCCGGGGACAGCACCGGGGGATGATTATCGTGTACGGGTAGCATGGGTTGGGCGGTTGAGTGATCAATATGTTGGGCGCGTTGACCAGAACGGTAGTTTTGCCGGGCTGTGGACGGATGTTGCTACTGTGCGCGTTGAACGCCCTGCGGAACCAGTGTCACCGGCCGCACTGGATATTCCTGTGCAAGCTGCACATGACTTCACAGGGGTGCGTTTGTCAGGGTATAGTGTGCTGCCTGAGACAATGCGCCCCGGGGAAGTTCTGCCGCTCGACCTGTACTGGCAACGCCTGAACACACCGCCCACTACTGATGAACTACGTCTGGTGCTGCGCAGTGCCGCTGATGACATGACTGTGCTATACGACGGGCCGCCCGTGCAAGGCAGCTATCCCTTCAGCGCATGGCAAACCAACGAAACGCTGATTGATCGGCATCGGTGGCGGCTCCCAACACAACTGTCGGCGGGAGACTATACGCTTTCTGTTGAAGTGGGGGCGGATGCTGTTGCGCTTGGTCAATTGAGGGTAGCCGACCTGAGACGCACCTTTGACCTTCCCGCCAATATCACATCGCTGGACGTGAATTTCGGTGATACGGTCAGGCTAGCGGGGTATACGCTCTCAACAACGACACTGGCACCCGGCGAACCACTTGACGTCACGCTGCACTGGCAATCAATTGCACCGACTGATTTGCCGTTGACCGTCTTTGTGCATCTGGCAGACCCCAACGGCGTAAATCAAGCCCAACGCGATGTGCAACCGCGGCAGAACACCTACCCGGTACCGCTCTGGATACCCGGCGAAGTTGTCGAAGACACGTACACGCTGAATCTGCCCAGCACAGCGCCGCCCGGCACCTACCCAATACGGGTGGGGCTCTATCTCCAAAGCACAGGCCAACGGCTTGCCATTGTGGATCACACAAAGGATTTTTGGATACTCGCTGAAATCACCGTCCAGCCGGATTAGTTACACAACTTTTCGATTTGAATTGCTCACAAAGCCCACTCTGTGAGCGCAAACACAACCACTAAAAGGAGGAACACTCTATGGCAACATCAGAAGAAAGGCTTCGTATCCTGGCTATGTTGCAGGATGGCAAGATAAATGCAGAGGAGGCGAATCGGCTACTGAGTGCGCTCGGCAAGTCAGGTTCACGCACTACCGGCACTGCCCCCAGCCGCCAACCACGCCAGCTTCGGGTCCGCATTACCGATACCACGTCAGGCCGCAACAAGGTCAACGTCAATATCCCGGTAGGGGTCGTCAATATCGGTCTAAAGATGGGCGCTCGCTTCATCCCCTCAGATGCAGACATTGATATTGACGAACTCAAGACAGCCATTGATAGTGGTGCTGTCGGCAAACTGGTCGAAGTTGAAGACACCGACAGTGGTGAGCGGGTCGAAGTCTGGCTGGAATGATCAGCGGTGGCTAAACAAGTCCGGCGTCAGATGTTCGGTACGATTATGGTAATGCAAAAGCCACTCAGGTCGATGCGGCACGGGTCGGTATTGCAGGTGCGTAATGCCCGTATTTTCAGTCATAACCGACGCCACACTCCAGGGGCCTTTTTCGAAGACATATTCAAAAAAGGTCTCAATTACCCCGCCATGACAGGCAACGATGGCTGTTTGCGCAATGCGTTTCTTCCGTGATCGGGTGGTATGGTTATCAAAGCGGCGTAGCAGGCTTTCAATAAAGGCCCCGACCCGCGCCCGGAATTGCATCCAATTTTCCCCACCCCCTGTAACCGGGTCGTAAGGCTGCAAAGACCCCCAGACGCCTTCAATATAACGGGTTTCCTCGGTGGGTTTCAGCGGTGAACCGTCTGGCGCATTACAGCCAATCTCACGAATACGATGGTCAAATTCAATCGTCAGGCGTGTTGTCGCACTGATCGCTTCGGCCGTCTGTTGGGTACGCATCAAGGTACTGGAGAACAACATACTGGCCTCGATATTCTCCGCAATCCATTGAGCAGCGGCGACGGCCTGCAATTCACCAAGTTCTGTCAGCGGTTGATCCCAGTCATAATGATTATAGTTCGGCAAATTCACATAGCTCTGTCCATGCCGGATAAGGTAAATATCCACGCGCTATTATGTCCTTTCACTACAAATTCAACATGAAAAAAAGCTAGCAAACCGCACTGGCTTGCTAACTTGTAGAAATGCAATTGCCTGAAAAAGGCTATTGCGGCAAGTAATTGTCAATTTTCTGGGCAGCAATAGCGGTTGTGAGATCAATACAGGCTTGCACATCACGAATATCGACTGTCTCGCTCGTCGAATGGACGTAGCGGCACGGAATCGAGATGGTTCCGGTGGGAACCCCTGCCCGCGATACAAGGATCGCTGCGCCGTCGGTGCTGCCGCCAACCAGAATCTCAAGCTGGTAGGGGATATCTTCAGCTTCGGCGGTTTCAACCATCAAATCACGGATCAGCGGGGGCACAAGATGTCCGCTATCTTTAATTTTGATGGCCGCGCCGCTCCCCAAATTCACGGAGCTAGACATCCCGGTTCCGGGGCGAGTGGGAACATCACTGGCAGACGTCACATCAAGTGCAATCGCAACGTCTGGGGCCACGTTGTAGGCCGAGGTACGCGCCCCCCGAATGCCAACTTCTTCTTGCACCGTGAATACAAATACCACCTCATTGGGGGTACCTGTCTCTTTGAGCTTGCGCATGGTTTCAATTGCAACCACGCAACCGATACGATCATCCATACTCTTGGAAATCAGACGATTATCCCGCCGGGAGAACGTTTCCCACATGATCGCCGGGTCACCGACCTTGATGTTGCCAACCTGTTTGCCATCGCCATCAGCGTCCAGGCTGACATCAATATAATATTCATCCAGCTTAGGAACTTTACCGTCGCGCCCCCACTGATCATGCACGCTAATGGTGCCGATGGTACCGTCTTCGAATTTGACACGGTTGCCCATCAGGGAAGTACGCATCAAGCCACCAATCTGCGCAAAACGCAAAAATCCGTTGCGGTCAACATGGCTGACCATCAAGCCGATTTCGTCCATATGCGCTGCGATCATCAAGCGTACATTGTCCTCGGTCTTTTCACCAACGCGACAAACCAGATTGCCCATGTTGTCAACAACGATGTCGTCGCACAACTCGCGGACTTCGTCTTCGATCAAGGCGCGGACATGGTGTTCATAGCCGGAGGGGCCCCAGGCTTCAACTAATTTTTGAATTAACGCTTCCACTGCTATCTCTCCAGGTTGGCAGGCGCAAGGGTCAGCAACGCTTGCCGAACCAGGGCCACTACATTACTAAAATCATCCATGCTCATCACAATATTCGGGGTATGCAAGTAACGCCCCGGCACCGATACAGAAATTGAAGGCACCCCCCCCACCGACATATGAATACTCCCGGCGTCTGTACCGCCAGCATATTGCGGTGAACGGAATTGGTAGGGGATGTCGTTGCGTTCGGCTGTGTCAATAAAATGGTCACGCAGGCCGGGGTGCGCAATCGTGCGTGCATCCATCACGCTCAGCACGGGGCCGTGGCCCATCCTGGTGACGGTTGTCATGTCAGGTTCATCTTCAGGCTGTGGCACTTCATGGCAAGCGGTACATTCCAGAATAACAGCGGCGTCTGGCTTGAGCGCTTCACCCAGCACCGATGCCCCACGCAACCCGACTTCTTCTTGCACAGTGAAGGCCACCAGCAAGTCGAAGGGGAACGGTTCTCCTTTAATCAGCTCGATCAGTTCTGCGCAACCCGTACGATCATCAAAGGCTTTGCCACGAATCACCGTATCGGTTAGCTCGACGGTTTCACTGAGAAACGCAACACGGTCCCCGAGTGTGGCTTTGCCCTGCGCAGCACTTTTGCTCGTCGCGCCAATGTCCACCTTCAGCGTGTCGATTTTCTGAACGCTATTGCCCCGGTTCATATGGATCGGCTTCCATGTAAAAAAGCCCGGTAGTTTATCGTCACCGACCTGCACACGCAACGCGGGTAAAATACGGTGGTCAACACCACCCACAGCACGGACTTCTAACATCCCACTGCTGTCGAACCCTGTCACCATAAAGCCGACCTCGTCCATGTGTGCCGCGACAAGCACCCGCAGGTCAGACTCACCGGTGCCTTTTTTGACAGCCAACAGATTTCCCATCGCATCAACGCGGGCGTCTTCGACATGATCTTTGATGGCAGCATAAATCAGGTTGCGGACTTCATCTTCGCGTCCAGACACCCCGACAGCATCCGCCAGGGGTTTTAAATGCGTTTCGTGCAGCTTCATGCAGATTCTTCCTCTGTTGCTTCGTCCTCAAGTGGCACCACCAATGAATCGAGGTAGTCAGGAGCCAGCCCGGTGATAAATTCAGCCAATACCCGCCCGGTCCGTAGGATACTCTTGAGGCTGACGGTTTCAACGGTGGTATGCATATTACGAATCGGCACACCGACCAGCGCGGTTGGCACACCAGAACGACTGACTTGCAAGGCCCATGCTTCTGTACCGCTGCGGCCGGGGGTGGGTTCTAGCGGCATTTCATATTCCAGCGATTTGGCTATGTCGCGCAGGTCTTTGAGCAACCCGTCGTGAAAGTTTGGCCCCACGCCAATTTGCGGGCCTTCAGTGATCTTGTAGAAGACATCACCGCTGAGGCCCGGTTGCTCTGCAAAGCCACAGTCCAGCGCAATACCCAGATGGGGGTCAATGTCGTAGTAGGCGGTCATTACCCCGAAAAAAGGCGGCACTTCTTCCTGAATAGACGACAGTGCATAGACATCCCACGCATGGTCGCGTCCTTGCAGATAGTGCAGCGCGGCTGTCACAATCGCCACTGAGGCGCGGTTATCCATTGCCTTGCCCGCGACCGTATCATCGCCAAGCAATTCCAGCAGCGGCGCATCAATGGTCACCAAATCTCCAATCCGCACCTGTTCGGCGACATCTTCCGCTGTCCTGCCGAGATCAATCCACTGGTCGTCCAATTTTGTGTATTCATCAGTGCCGCCTGTGGTTTTTGTGATGTGTGGCGGCGGAACTGCAAACACCCCTTTTAAGCGTCCGTTACGGGTATGGACGTCGACAGGTTTGGCCAACGTGATGCGGGCGTCTGACCCACCAACCTTCGTTACGCGCAGGTAACCATTTTTAATTTCGCATACCATAAACGCAATTTCGTCCATGTGGGCACTCAAGACCAGTCGTGGGCGTGGTTCTGGTGCAGACCCATACTTTACCCCGACGAGGGTTCCTAGCTTGTCCACCATGAACGTATCCACGAGGGGTTCCCACACTGTCCTGACGTAAGCGCGCACCTCATCTTCATAGCCTGAAGGGCCAAAGCCCTCACTGAGTTCTTTTAAGTGCTGCTTGAGTGCATTTTTGTCCATAAATTACTTCACCAGTTTAGTTCGAATACAAAGTGGTTTATAGCGCACGATAGACAATAACTCAAGAATTTACTGCCACCGTTACGTTAATTGTGCGTGTTACTGTGCCTCCCCGCCCATCATTTAGCCGAATCGTTACCTGTGTAGAGCTTGCATTCGTGCCCGTGATTGTAAATGCTTGCTCATTGATCTTCTGTAACGACACCACATTCGGCGTCGTCGCTGAGACCGTCAATGTCACCGCATCGTTATCAGGATCAGTGTAGACCAACGTAATCTGTCGGCTGGCTCCCTGCGCTAGCGTGACGCTGGCTGGCGGCTCCTGGCTGAAGCTGGGCGGGCTGTTGGGCGCTGTTACAGTCACAGACAGGGTTTGCTGAGCGGTCAAGCTGCCATCGCTGACGGTAACCGTGATCGTCGTTGTCCCTGCTGCCTGCGCCTGAACTGTAAATGACTGATTATCAATACGAGACGCTGTAGCCGTAGCAGGGGCGGCTGATGTAACGCTCAGTGTCAGGTTATCACCATCCGGGTCGTTAGCCGTGACAAACACGGCGGTACTATCCCCATTAGTCAATGACAGTGGCGAAGGTTCAATCGCACTGATTGTGGGCGCTCTGTTTTGTGGTGGTGGCTCGTTCACAGTGACGGTTATCGTCCGTTGTGCGGTGCCGCCATTGCCATCATTCAAGCTAATTGTTGCCGTGGTTTCGCCCGCTGCATTACCACTAATCGCATACTGTGATTCATTCGTTTTGCCAACAATTGCAATAGCTTGATCAGCAATGCTAACCTGCGACATAACCGTATCACCATTGGGGTCTTCAAAGGCAAGCGTCAGGGCGGTAGCTGTACCAACTTCAACAGTGATGGGGGCTGGCTCTTGTAGGAATGTTGGTGGCTGGTTGGCGGCAGCAACCGTAGCCTCAAACGTGACGGCAGTTTCTGCGTTTTGTGGATCGCTCAAAATGACGGTGATGGTGGCGCTACCCGCAGCAACCGCTTGAATTGTGAATCCATTATCGTTGTAGGCCTGAATCGTCACAGCGCCTGCATTATCAGAGCTGGCGACGATGCTAACTGGTTCGTTATCCGGGTCATCAGCATCGACAGTCACCGGGCGCGTTTCACCGGGTTCAAGTGCAACATCTGGCAGCGGTGTATTCAGAATCGGCGCACGGTTCTGTGGTTCGGTGGCCTCTGGCGAATTGGTCGCCGTGGCGGAGGGTGAGGCGGTTGGCGTAGCTGTAGCAGAAGGATTGACCGTAATGCTTGGTGCCGGGGTTGATGTGAAGAATACACGTGTGGGGAAGCGTGTTGACGTCGGTGGATTAAACTGTCGTGGTGTTGCGGCAAGGGTTGTTGTCGGCTCGCGTGATGCATCCAACACAGATGTGACCGTTGGGTCTGGGGACACAGTGCTGGTTGCAGAAGCAAGTGAATCAGTCCCTTCGGCCGGGGCCGGAAGGGTACGGTCTTCGGTTATCACGTCATCATCATCGGGGGCAACCCCTAACATTATCGCACCGACAACATAACAGGGCACCGTCGCAAGGATGATGAATAACAAAATGCTACGGTTACGCAGACGCCGCGCTTGTTCATCGCTGCGATAGTCATCACGTCCAAAAGTCATCACAGACCTACAGCTCAACCTACACTAGATCAAGATAAACAGGTACCCCGATTATATCAGCTATTTGGCTGGCTGCATGATGTGCAGGGGTGTCATATTGTGCCAACTGCAAATTACGCCGAACATGCGTGCGATGATGTGTTCTTACAGTCGTCCAATCCCATGAGCGCCCTTCGACATCTTCAAAATGAATGATGGTATAAAAATTCTGACCGTCAAAGGCATGCAGCCAGATGTCCTGAGCCGTATGCATCGGCTCGCGATGTTGCCGCCGCCCCATAGGCCGCGGTGCATTCTGACTGATGAGAATATATTCAATTTGGTCAAACGGAATGCGCCAATGGATGAACGGCAATAGCACTCCACGTTCATAAAGCTCGCCGCGAAACCGATCTACAGCAACCATACGGCTATTCAACATAGTCCACAACGTTTGTAACAGCGCGACCACCAGCACCAGACCAATTGCCACACCGAGGTTGGGTAACCAGGTTGGCTCCACAGCAGCAATACCACGGGTCAAGCTCCCAATACTGAGTACAAGAAACAACACACTCAGCGCGAAGATCAACACCAAGCGCCCTATCCCAAACAGCCACCAGCGTTGCAACCGTTCCCATTGCACACCAGTTGCGGTCGGTATTAAACGCCAATGTGTGACCATGATTGGCAGGTCGGCCACCTCAATTTCTGGGACGAGGTGCCGTATGTTTGGCGGCGCAGTCTGGGCCGTTGGGTTTGAGAGGTTGGTGTTTTCGGGCGTGTCTTCATCGTCAGCGTCAAGGTCAGCATCTATGTCGTCAAGTGGTGCCGGGGTGGTGCCGATTGCTGGCACGCGGGAGGGTGTGCTGGGAGGGACCAGTTGAAACGGCCGATTTAACAGGCGGGCCAACGCCTGACCAGCATAGCGTAAACGCTGGGGGTCAGCCTCGAAAAGTTCACCGGGCCAGGCAGCGAGTTCACACCATTGCATCTGGGTGGTATCCACCACAGTAGCGCTACCATCGGTTAGCAGTAGCCCCAGGCGCCAGGCTTCATTTTCTGGGGCCCAGCCCAGCATGACACGAACAATCTGTGCAGGCGCAATGGTTGCCCCCGGCAATGAGCGGGCCGCTCGAAAGACGGGGTGCGTAACCAACCCTTCGGGCGTGGCCTCAACCAGCCGGGTTTCCGTCTCTAGTTCGTGACTCACCAATCGCCAGGATTCAGCATCAAATTCAATACGTAGATCATTCGCTGCGGGTATTGCTTGCATCTATGATTTTCTACTATTCAGGCTTGACGAATAACCTCGTCATTATAGCATTGGAAATCGTGTACAATAGACCAAACTTGCCGCCAAAGGTCAATAGGAAACTCAATTTATGCTACCCACGCGCCTTGAACTGGTGAATTTTCTGGCCTACCGCACGCCAGACGCAATCTACTTTGAAGGCATTCACCTGGCCTGTTTAAGCGGCCCAAACGGTGCCGGCAAATCCTCTATTTTAGACGCGATTACCTGGGCCATCTGGGGCAAGTCGCGCGCGCGGTCCGACGACGACCTGATACATATCGGGCAAGAGGAAATGTCTATCACATTGGACTTCGTACAGGGTGATGAATTTTACCGCATTCGACGGCATCGCAAAATTGGACGTAAACGCAAAACAGGTGGGCGCGGCGCTGGCACCAGTACACTTGACCTGCTTGGCTGGGTCCCCGAGGAAAACACCTATCGCATCATCAGCGAACCCTCTATGCGACAGACACAAGCGCGGATTAATGCTGTCATTGGGCTAGACCATGAAACATTTATCAATTCCGCTTATTTACAACAGGGCAACGCCGACGCCTTCACTGTACAAACTGCTGCGAATCGCAAGCGCATTCTCACTGAAATTCTGAATCTGGATGTATGGGCGCTGTATGAAAAACGCGCCAAAGACAAACTCGCGCAGATTGAAGCCGATTTAAATGCAACCACGGCTGAAATCAAGAAACTTGAAGAAGAAATCGCACAAGAACCAGCGTTTCAGCAAGAATATAGCCGGGCTAGCCAGGAATACGAACACGCCCGCGACCAGGCTGAACAAGCCGGAGCCGCCTTCCGTGAGCTAGCAGGCGCTGACATTGAATTTCGCAACACCAAAGACGCCATCAGTCGCCTACAGCGCGACATTGAACGCCAGTCTAAAGAAATGACAACCATCAAAGCGCGACGAGAGCGTTTGCAAGGACAGATTGCCCAATATCAAGACATCATCGAACGCCGTGAAGCCATTGAAGATGGGTATGCCCGCCTTGTTGAAGCACAGGAGATGAACGATTCCCTTGCCGACCAGCTTCAACTCCTCAACAACCTGAACCAGTCGATCTATGAAGTTGAAGCACAAATTCGTGAGCAAGAAGCCGAGTTGCACAAGCAGATTTCGTCTTCCAGTGGCGTGATTGAACGTAACTTGAAACAGGCAGACGCGGCCGCTGAATTACAACAAGAAATTGATAAGTTGCGACAGCGCATCAGCCTCCTGGAAATGGACGATACTCGTGTCCAGACCCTGAAAGATGAAATTGCAGCTCTCCGGGCGGAAGAAGGCGAACTCAAGGGCGAAAACACGGGCCTTAAAGAACAAATGGACGACATCAAAATGCGGATTGACACGCTTCAGCAAGCCGCAGACACTGTTTGCCCGGCGTGTGGCCAACCACTCAATGAAGAACATCGCCTTAACCTGATTGCAGAATACACCCAACAGGGTACTGACATGGGCGACACCTTCCGCGCCAACAAACAACGCATCAAAGACATCGTCGCAGAGGTCAAAGAGCGGCAGGGGTCGATCCGTGTGCTGCAAAACGGGCTTACAGATTTGAAGCCGTTGCAAAGCAAAGTCGGTAGCATTGAACGCCAGCTTGAAGAAGCCCACGCCGCCGAAGAAGAAGCTCAATCCATGAAGCGGGCTGTTCAAGAATGGGAACGGGTACTGGCTGACCGTGATTTTGCGCACGAGTTGCAACAGGAACTGATCGCACTTTATGAGCAACGCGACGCCCTGAATTATAGCCAGGATACGCACTCTGAAATCAAAGAAACACTCGACGCCTATCGTGGTTTTCAGCAAGAGGCAACCCTGCTTAGCACAGCGCTAGAGTCCATGCAGAACTTGCAGGAATCATTAGACGATACCACTGCACAATATGAGCGCTATCAGCAGTATATTACTGATCTGGAAGAACAATACACTGCTGAGGAAGCTGAGTTGGTCGAACGCGAAGCCCGCGTGCTAGAAATGAATCGCCGTGAAAAAGCCTGGACCGAACTGCGCACCACTGAGCGCCAACTGCACGAAAAGGTCATCGGGTTGCGACAAACCTTGCGAGCCATTGAGCAGAAGCGCGAGAAGCTCAAGCAAGAAAAGACGCTGTTGGATGAATTGAACCAAAGCAAAGGTGTGTTCGAGGAAATTCGCGTTGCGTTTAGCAAAAACGGTATCCCGACGATGGTCATAGAAGCGGCGGTGCCTGAACTGGAAGACGCGACCAACCATCTCTTGCGGCGCATGACAGACGGTCGGTTGGTCGTCCGGTTTGACACTCAGCGTGAAAAGAAAACCGGTGGTGTGGCTGAAACATTCGACATTTCCATCAGCGATGAATTGGGCACCCGCGACTATCAGCTTTACAGCGGCGGTGAGGCCTTCCGCATCAATTTTGCCATTCGGGTGGCGGTCAGTCAGTTGTTGGCACGTCGCGCCGGGGCACAGTTGCGCACGCTGTTCATTGACGAAGGCTTTGGTACACAGGATGCCAGTGGACGCGAACGCCTTGTCGAGGCGATCACTGCCATTCAAGACGACTTCGACCTGATCCTGGTTATCACCCACATTGACGAACTCCGTGATGCTTTCCCCGTCCGCCTGGAAGTCGAAAAAACCAGCGCCGGGAGCAGAGTACGTTTGATGTAGTCAGGCTACTCAGGTAGGTCCAGCGTCGGCATTCGATATTCACGGAAGGCTTCGGCGGTCCAGGGTAAAATTGCCGCGAAAATGGGATACATTGCGGCCGCATACTGGCGAATTTCCCATTGGGCGTCAGGTGCCATGCGCAGGCTGAGGAAGTGCATCAGGTTATGGGCGTCAATCTTCCAGACAGCGGTGTAATAGACGGCAAATGCTGGCAAGAACAACCGCGCTTGCTCTTTGGCCACACCCGCTTCCAGTGCTTCGGTATAGAGTGCATAGGACTGGTCGTAGTGTGCGAGGAGTTTTTTTAGCAAGGCAGCATCAGTTTCGGTATCAATAACGCCATCGCTGGCCTGTTTATTGCTTGCCGACTGTCTGCGCCATTCTGTTGGTATGTAGAAGTCGTTTTCCTCAAAGGGGGTATAGCGGCCGCTTTGCATGTTGATATTCGCCGTACGGTGCCGCACCAATTGCCAGAACACGACTACGGGCGCACGAAGCCGCCATTTAAACTCTACCATTTCAAACGGTGAGGTGTGACGGTTGCGCAACAGGTAAAAGAGCAGTTTCTTGTCGCGCTCAGGGCCTTTGCTTTCCCCCAAAAACGACACCCGCGCCGCGTTGACAATCGACAGGTCATCGCCCATCACTGCCTGTAATTCAAGGAATCCTTTGTCTAGAACCGGGATTTGCTTGCCTATCCATTGCTGTGCAGCCTCATGCATGGGGTGTTTTCCTCCAAAAAGTTAAGGCTTGGCATTTTGCCTGAAAACTTTAATACTACAGGGCGTCGGAAGCGGTACAAAGGGCATTTTTCATGGTCAATTATAATCCTAATCCATCTCCTCGGCTGGATTTTAACTTTCGCAGCGCAGATACCGAAAGCGTCTTTCGTCTGGTCCATGCTGGTGTGTCAGCGGAGATCATTGGCGTCGGCAGTGTCGGTAAATCGAACTTTGTGCGGCACCTTGTTCGGCGTGATGTGCAGGATCAATTTCTATACGGACGCTTTCAAGAACAGGCACACTGTGTTTTCATTGGCTTAGATGCAAACAGTCTTCTGGCACCAATCCCCAGCGCGATGGACCCCACACAACCGTCAAGCTGGAATGGCTATGAGTTAATTACCTCGCGCCTGTTGCGCGCGGTGGCAACCCATCAACTCCTCAACCATTTGCCCCCCGGCGACCCGGCCCACCCTGACCAGCTCTATGCGATGTATCTGCAAATGTGGCCCGAAGGCAGTGACAAGGTGCATATTATCGCATTTCGGTATTTAGAAGACATCGTGCAGCGCATTTTTGATGTAAGCAATAACCTACGCCTAATTTTCATTTTCGATGAGTTTGAGAAGTTTCTGGCAGAATTACCACCCCGTTTTTTCCAAACATTACGGAGTCTGCGCGATCAGTATAAAGACCGGGTGATTTACCTGACCACGTCGCGTCAGATTATGCCATTGCTGATTGACCAGAACCGTTACGACGATTATGAACCGTTTATTGAACTCTTTTCGCGCCATTTCCTGCTACCGTATCGCCCCTCTGACACCGAGCAAACCTTCCGGCGAATGTCGGTGCGCCGCGACTTGCCTGCACCGCCGCTCGAACTCCGCGAGCAACTCATGGCGGTGACAGGGGGCCATGCGGGGTTACTACGGGCAGCATTTTCAGCGTATGCGCCGCATAATCTGCTGAAACCGAATATGTCAGACATAGAAGTGATTTCAACCCTGCTGCACATCACTGAAATACAGGATGAGTGCAAAACCATCTGGCGTAGCCTGAGCCCGGCCGAGCGTCAGGTGTTGTTTGGCATGGTGCGGGCACGGCAACAGCAGCATGATTATGGGGTAAATGCCCATGAGCCCTATCCGCGCCTGATGATCAATAAAGGCATCTTGCTAGAAACAGGTACGATGAACTTCGACAATATCCGGCCGCATTTATTCGCCAGCTTTTTACTCAACGCGATTTCGCCGGACGTTAACAGCGCCGAAAACGTTGATATGCATCAAGAACCCAATATTTGAAGGCAGATATGATACCGCATTCATGGGATTTATCAGCAAACGATGCAATTGCACTTCAGCACCAACTTGCTGCACAGGTTGATACCAGCACCCCCCTTAAACTTGACCGCATTCGCTATGTTGCTGGCGTCGATTGCAGTGTCAAAGACAAGGTGAGTCGTGCTGCAATTGTCGTCATGTCTTACCCGGAACTTGAAATTGTTGAGACGGCGACGGAAGCCATCACAACACCGTTTCCCTATATCCCCGGGTTGCTGACGTTTCGCGAAGGTGAAGTCATCCTGAAGGCCCACGCCAAACTGGAAATCAAACCAGACGTGTACATCTTTGATGGGCAGGGTATTATGCACCCCCGGCGGCTGGGAATTGCAGCCCACATAGGTTTATGGTTACAGAAGCCGAGTGTCGGTTGTGGAAAAAGTCGGCTTATCGGGAAACACGACACGCTTGGCGCTGAAAAAGGTAATACAACGCCCATTATTGACCGCGGCGAAACCGTCGGAATGCTGGTGCGCACACGAACGCGGGTCAAACCTGTTTATATATCGGTGGGTCACAAAACCACGCTCGACACGTCGGTGCAACTCATTTTGAACTGCACCACACGCTACAAACTCCCCGAACCGATTCGCGCTGCGGACCACCTTGCCGGACAATTTTAAAACGCCAGAATCCCCCAACTTAGCAGATAAGCGTTCATCATGATGACCATCGCAAATACCGTCGGGAATGGGGTTTCCCAGCGCGTATAGACCACCCATCCCCACAGCACAATCGGCACGGGGAGCAATGCCGCAGCCAGCACTAACGGTGGTACCAACCAATTCGCCATAGCCAGCAGCGCACCAAAGCCCGTCATCGCCCCCGCAGCATATAAAGCTCGCAAGCGACGATAGGGCCATTGGGTTGCCAGCGTATATTTGCCGACCTGTGCATCAGCGGTACGATCCGGCCACGTGGTCGCCAGCAGATTGATAAACACCAATGCGCCAAACGGTAGACAAATCGCGATGACTTCCGGGTCAATGTACCCGGCTTGTACAGTAAAGCCGTATAGCGGCAACACCACACCCCCCAGCGCCGCGTTGTCCAGTTCTCCCCAGCCACGCCAGGCGAGTTGTAAGGGCGGCAACGAATACATCCAGCCGAAAAAAGCACCGAATGCCAGCACAAACAGCGCCGCCACACTCAACACATTCAACAACACACCGACCAGCGCAATTAAACTCCCGATACCAAGCGTTGCCTGCGCCGCCCGCAATGCTAACCAGCGCGGTAGCCCTGTCTCTGGCAGCGCGCCGCTCCCGCCAGAAAATGGGGTACGAGTCGTGAGTGCATCGGTTTCATAATCGGCGTATTCATTGGCATAGTGGATGCTGGCGCTGGTTGGAATTAGTGCCAGATAGCCAAGCCATAAGGCGTTGCGTTCAAGGTCGATATCCATTGCGCCAGCAATTGCAACACCAATCAGATAAACCAATGTTACCGCCACCAGTTGTAGCGGTCGTGACATGGCAAACAAAGCCCGTACCCATCGCATGTAAACAACCTTTTGTCCTGAAACTACCCCAATTGTTACGTCGGTTGTATCACGTACGTGTGAGCAGCACATGAAGCAACGCCGGCCGTTTGCGAAATGAACGAAAAAAAGACAGGTACTGTACGCGCACCTGCCTATCAACGCATCAATGCCTTTGTAGAGGGGTTATAAATTAGCTACGGAGCGCAGCCCCTTCAGCTTCTAGGGCGCTGACGATCTTTTTGAACAACTTATTGACCTTCTTGTCACTGAGCGTTTCTTCGTCCGTCTGGAAGACCAGTGCATAGGCCAGCGACTTTTTGCCATCGGCAATCGGTGCGCCCTCATACACATCGAACAAGGTCACCGAGCGCAGCCACTCCCCACCATGCTGCCACAACAATGACTCAACCTCAGCCGCCGGGCGGTTTCCGTCTACAATCAGCGCAATGTCGCGGTAAACAGGCGGCGTCGCTGGAATAGGAACCACCTTATGCGTCGCCGGGATACGTTCTAACAGTGCGTCGAAGTCCAATTCGGCTACAAGCACAGGCGTATCGAGGTCAAGCCCCAGCCCGAAGGCCTCACGCACCAGCGGATGTACTTCACCAAGCAAGCCCATGTCCATCCCATCAACGCACAGCCGCGCCACACGCCCCGGATGGAAGGTGTTATGCTCTGTTGGCTCGAAAACAGTGTTGCGTGCCGGGATATGCAACGCATTGAGTACCAGCTCAACCAGCCCTTTCAGGTCGTAGAAGTCGAACTTGCCCGGTGTTTGAACCTGCGTCCAGTCGCTAACATCACGTCCGCCCATCATCAGCAAACCCAGGCGGGCCGGTTCATCAGGTAGACCTTCCTCTTTCCCGTGGTAGACGTTGCCGATTTCGAACAATTGCTGTTGAGGGTGATGGTGCATGTTGATGGCGGCGTTGTCCAACAAATTGACAAGTAGCGTCTGGCGGAGCGCGGTGCGTTCGCTGCTGCTCGGGTTAGCAAGGCGCACGTAGTCAACCTGTGGCCAGCTTGAGCCTATCCCTTCCGGGGTCAGCAGGCTTTCATGTTCTGGGGTCGTGAAGCGGTAATTAATCACCTGCCGCATACCAGACTCGGCCAACAAATCACTGATGCGGTTTTCCATTTCCAGACGATAATTGCGGCGTTGCGGGGGCAAGACATCCTGCATGATGGTGTTGTTAATGCGGTTATAGCCATAAACCCGCGCAATTTCTTCAACAAGGTCGGCCCGGCCGATGATGCCGTCGCTGATGTCCAGACGGTGGTCCGGCACAGTCACCAGCAGGGTGTCTGTATCGCGTTCTTCGACGGTGAATTGCAACCGTTCCAGAATGTTGATGACCGCATCGCGCGGAATCTCAAAGCCTAGCAAGCGCTCCGTCTCTGCAATGGGAAACTCAACAATGACCGGCTCTGGCTTGGCCGGGTACTCGTCTAGAATCCCCGGGGCCAGCCGCGCCCCGCTGACCTCTACCATCAATTGCAAACCACGCTTCAACCCGCGCAACGCCATTTCAGGATGCACCCCACGTGAGAAACGGGTGGCGGCTTCACTGTATTGTTTGGTGCTGCTGGTCGTCTTGCGGATGGTGATTAAATCCCAGGCAGCGGCCTCTAGCAAGACCGTCTGCGAGCCGGGATAGTCGCCCTCAGGTTCCTGCACTTCAGACTCCAGGCCACCCATCACCCCGGCAAGGCCCAATGCGCCGTTCTGATCCGCGACAAGCAACACATCCGGGTTAAGCTGGTGCGTCTTGTTATCGAGCGTCGTCAGCGTTTCGCCGTCATCTGGTAGGCGGGTGATGATGGTTGGTGTGGCATCCCCGGCACGGCGTTTGAGAATGTCATAGTCAAAGGCGTGCGTCGGCTGCCCAATTTCGAACATTACATAATTGGACACGTCTACAATATTGTTGATGGGTCGCTGCCCGACGAGCTTCAAACGCCATTGCAACCACCACGGCGAATCCTGAATCTTTACATCGCGCAACATGGCCGTTGTGAAACGTGGGTTCAATTCCGGGTTGAGAATGTCAATGCCCACCGCATCTTCAACCGGGTCGCCACTGGTGTCGGGGAGGGTATCCCAGTCAGGGGTATGCAACGGGACGTCATACAGCGCCGCCGCTTCACGTGCCACACCAAGAATACTGAAGCAGCGGGCCAGGTTCGGCGTGAGTTCAATATCCAGAACGGCATCCCCCAGAACGTCTTGCAGCGGCGTACCGGGTTTAGCGTCAGGCAATTGCTTCTGTGGGATGAGCATAATGCCTTCATGTGCCTCAGAAATGCCAAGTTCCATCTCCGAGCAGACCATGCACCGATTCGGAATACCGCGCAACTCTTTCTCCTCCAAAATCATCCGCGCTACGCCATCACCATGCCCGTCGATGACCTCAGCCCCTTCCAGCGCAAAAGGCGTCCACGGTGGCGGGTCAAGGCGGCCTTGCCCCACGAATTGGAACAGGTTTGGGGCACCTGTGACAACCGTCTCCGTCTCGTCCGCGCCATATTCGACTTCGGCCAGCACAAGGCGGTCAGCGTTTGGATGTTGGGTGACTTCAAGAATGGAACCCAGCACCAGCTTTTCACGATCCCAGACAAGGTGGTCACTCGGGGGGACACCATGCCGTTCTTGGCTCTGTGGAATGCCGAGGTAGATCACTTTTGCAACTTCAAGGCCGGCTACGGTCAACCGCTCGGCCAGTTCTTCTACGGTGAGGTCTGGCGGCAATTCAACCATCTCACGCAGCCAGGACATCGGTACTCGCATTAGACTACTTGCTCCTCAATTTGCTTGTTGTGCAGGTTTATTGTTCTAAAGTTTGGGTCAAAACACGACGAGCCAACACACGCGCCATTTCGGCACGATAGTCACTGCTGCCCCAATGATCGCCGGGGGGTGAAAGGTCCAGCTTTTTCAACGCGGCGTCAATGTCACCGTTTGTGGCAATCAGTTCTTCGTCAACATCCGCCAGTGGAATCGGCTGTGATGCAACGCCACACATCGCCAGCCGCGCATCAATAACCTGCCCTGCATCATCACGCTGTACATAGGCCATGGCGCCGATGATAGGGGCGTCTTTGGGGGTGCGAGAGACTTTTTCGTAAGCAGTGCGGGCGTTGGGGTGCCCCTGCTCCAATGCGACCTCGGTAATTAAAGCGTTACGCACTTCGACATCAGGTGCTTCTACCCAATCATGTATAAAACGCGGCCAGCCGTTGGCGTCTACCTGTGCATCAAAGAGAACCAATGCGGTGAGCAGCACCGAGTTAGCGCGGCGTTCAATCAGCAAGTCACCGAGCGTCATCGTGTTGCGCATATTGACCGGGGCTTCGTCTTTGATGATGTCTACCAGAAAAGCCGCTGTTGGGAAACGCGCTTGCATCGTTTCGCAGGCGTTCAAAATGGCTTGCAGCGTCATCATACCGCCAAACGCATAACCCGTATCAAAGGCACGGTGCTGGTCAATGCCAAGCAGTGAAAGATCAACGACAGCGTTCACGTCCAGCGGTGCTTCGCGGTGCAACGCCACCCCACCATAGAGCGGCCGCACATCGGCTTCCATCAGCAGGTGGGTAGCATCGTCCAACGTCTCGGGCGTGTGGATGGTGTTTACATTTGCAAGCATAAGCCTTCCCTCCTAGAATTGCTCGAGGAAACGCAGATCGTTGCCCCAGAAGTAGCGAATATCTTGAATGTCGTGCGCCAACATCGTGATGCGTTCCGGGCCCATACCAAACGCAAAGCCGCTCCATTCTGACGGGTCATAGCCACCGTTGCGCAACACCGTCGGGTGGACCATGCCGCTGCCCATAATTTCTAACCAGCCACTATATTTGCAGACTGAACACCCCGCACCGCCGCAAATTTTGCACTGCACATCGACTTCCATGCTGGGCTCTGTGAACGGGAAATAGGACGCCCGATAGCGCACCTGTGTATCTGGCCCATACAAACGGCGTGCAAATTCAGCAATCGTGCCTTTGAGGTCGCTCATACGGATACCTTTGCCGATAGCCAATCCTTCGACCTGATGGAACTGGATTTCGCTGCGGGTCGTAATCTGCTCATAGCGATAGCACATGCCCGGCAGAATAACGCGGATGGGTTGCGTACCGTCTTCGCCATAGTCGCGCATGGCTCGGATTTGCCCCGGTGAGGTATGGGTGCGCAGGATGATGCCCTCTTGCGTAGTATAGAAGGTGTCTTGCATATCACGGGCCGGGTGGTGCGGCGGCATATTCAGCAGCGTGAAGTTGACCTCATCCTTCTCAACATCCCGCGACCGGTACACCTGAAAGCCCATTTCTGCCCAGATGGCTTGAATACGGCGTAGCATCTGCGTGCTGGGGTGCAGACCGCCAATTTTACGCGTGCGACCGGGCAACGTTACATCAATTTCGCCTTCTTCAAGGGACTTCGCCAGTTCGGCATCACGGATGGCCTGTTCGCGTTCAGCATGGGCTTCAGTCAGCAGACCTTTGATTTCGTTGGCCCGTTTGCCAAAGTCGGCGCGTTCCTCGGCGGGGAGTTTCCCGGTTTCACGCAGCATGAGCGTCACCTGGCCTTTTTTACCAATATAGGCACTTTCCCAGGCTTGCAGGGCAACGGCGTCTTGAATGCCGTCCAGTTTTTGCAAGGCTTCTTCGTAGATTGCTTCCAGTTTATCGAGCATGGCTCTCCTCATTAGATTAGATTGGTTGAACCCGAACAGCAGGCCATAAAACGCAAAACGCCCGCCCCCAACAATTGTTGCAGGGACGAGCGCTGTTGTTCGCAGACTCGCGGTACCACCCCGATTGCCAGCACCTACGTTATAGTCGCAGTAGCTGACCTCTCGTTGATGCGTTAACGCCGCACATACGGAAACACCTACACAGCGACAATTTCGCCTTCAGTGTTCAGCTCAGAAGTGAATTCAGCAGAGCTTGTTGCGATGCGCGGCTTGCAACCTATGGCCAACGCTCTCTGAATGTTGCAAACAAACGGAACTGCTTACTATTCTTCGTCATCGCTATTGATGATATGCTCAACAGTATGCAGAAACGCACGACACTTGTCAACCACCATTGCAGTTCAGGCAACGAAACTCGGCCGTGCAGATTTGACGCGCTTCGTTATAATAATTGAACGACCATTTGATTAGTTTGAAAGTATCCCCTGTGTTTGACGTTGCTTCCCTAATGAGGAGAGAGTTATGACCTATAAAATAGAAAAGGCGGCCGTCATTGGCTCTGGCACAATGGGTGGCGGCATTGCAGCGCTGCTGGCCGGTGTGGGCATCCCTGTATTACTGCTGGATTTACCCGCTAAAGACACCCAGCCCGGCGACCCACCCCACAAGCGCAATACTATGGTTGCAAAAAACCTGAAAGCACTGCGCAAAGCACGCCCTGCTGCGTTTTTCAAAGATGCAGACACCGATCTTGTCACACTCGGTAATACGGAAGACGACCTCGACATGCTGGCCGAGGTGGATTGGGTGATTGAAGTCATTGTCGAAAAGCTGAGCATCAAGCAAGACCTGATGCAACGGATTGAAGGCTGTGTCAAGCCGACAGCGATCATCAGCAGCAATACCTCTGGCTTGAGCATTGACGCCATTGCCGATGGGCGCAGCGACGACTTCAAACGCCGTTTCATGGGTACACACTTCTTTAACCCACCACGCTACCTTAAACTGCTTGAAATCATTCCGCATCCAGACACTGACCCCGGACTGGTGGCATTCATGACTGAGTTCGGTAGCGATGTATTGGGTAAAGGTTGCGTGCTTTGCAAAGATACCCCGAACTTCATCGCCAACCGTTTCATCAGCATTATCGGCAGCTATGGCGTAAACTACGCCATCGACAACGGCTACACTGTTGAAGAAGTCGATGCCATCACAGGGCCGCTAATTGGACACCCTAAAACCGCCACCTTCCGGCTGATGGACCTCGTTGGCATTGACATTAACGTACATGTGGCGCAAAACCTCTATGAGGCTATCCCGGAAGATCAGTTCCGCGACGTGCTGCGCCATGACGGGGCCAACCGCGTCTGGAAGTTCCTCACCGAAAACAATTTCCTCGGCCGCAAAACCGGGCAGGGCTTCTATAAGACCGTGAAGGGTGACGGCGGTGAGAAAATCCATATGCCGCTGAATCTCGAAACGCTGGAGTACGAAGAACCGACTAAAGTTCGCTTTGAGAGTGTTGGCAAGCATCGCAAGCTCGAAGATACAGGCGAACGTATCAAGGCGATGATTAACGAAGACGACCGCGCCGGGCATTACCTCTGGCACTTGCACGCGCTGCTGTTCAGTTATGCGTCCTACAAACTTGGCGAAATCGCTGACACCATCCCCGACATCGACAATGCGAACCGCTGGGGCTTTGCACACGAACTCGGCCCCTTCGAAATTTGGGATGCTGTCGGCGTTGAAGAAATCCTGCCGCGCATGGAAGCTGATGGCTACGAGGTCGCGCACTGGGTCCAAGAGATGATCGACAGCGGACGCACGACTTTCTATGAACGGGACGCTGACGGCGTAGTAAAGGGCTACTACGATCCGTCCCGAGAAAGCTATGTGCCCCTACAGCGCCCCGAGAATGTGCTACTCCTCTATGAAAAGAAAGCGCATGGCAAAGTCATTGACCACCTGGAAGGGGCCAGCCTCGTTGATTTGGACGACGGTGTGCTGTTGCTGGAATTTCACAGCAAAGCCAACGCCATCGACCAGGATATTATGCGGATGGCCGAAAAGGCACTCGAACACCTGCACACCAACCGCTACGAGGGGCTGGTTATTAGCAATGAGGCCGATAACTTCAGTGTAGGTGCAAACCTGATGATGCTGGTGATGGCTGCGCACAGCGAAGCATGGGATCAAGTCGATGATTTCATCGCCAGCGGACAACAGATGATGCAACAGCTCCGTGCAGCCCCGAAACCCGTCGTCACAGCACCGTTCGGGCGTGTGCTTGGTGGGGGTGCAGAATTTACGATGGCTGGAACGCGGATTGTTGCGCATGCAGAGACGTACATGGGTTTGGTCGAAGCTGGTGTTGGGCTTATCCCCGCCTGGACAGGCACCAAAGAAATGATGCGCCGTGTCATTAACCCGGTGATGGAAGTCTCCCCGAATAGCGATGCGCTGCCGGTCTTGCAAAAAGTCTTCGAGACCATCGCTACGGCTAAAGTCGCGGAAAGTGCGATGCAAGCCCGCGAACTCGGCTTTTTGCAACCCGCCGACAAGATTGTCATGAATCGTGACCAGCTTATCTACACAGCCAAGCAAACCTGCCTGAACCTTGCCCCCGGCTATGAGCCAAATACACCCGGCAAAATCTGGGCTGCGGGGCGGGATGCTTTCTCCGTATTGAAACTGGGCGCGTGGTCGCTGCTGGAAGCTCGCTATGCAACCGAATACGACATCTTTATCGCTGAAAAGTTGGCCTATGTGCTGACAGGTGGCGGTTTGTCTGCGCCGCAATGGGTAGACGAACAGTATATCCTCGACCTGGAGCGCGCAGCCTTCCTGGAACTGGCCCAACAGCCTAAGACGCTAGAACGCATCCAACACACCTTACAAACGGGCAAACCGCTGCGAAATTAAGGTAACCATCATCATCATCCTGTATAATACAGTGTGGGCAAGCGCCCACGCTGTTTTTTTACCGAAAGGATGCATTCTAATGTCCATTGATTTCACGCCGCTCTTAACCCGTGAGGTTAGTCTCTACGAATTTTCACAAACGCTCACCAAAAACACCCTTCGCAACGCCTCTAACGCTTCTATAGATGCAATCATGGCGTTGCTAGAGGACGTGACCGATGAGGAAATCAATTTTGTTCCAGTTGACCCAGACGCGCATGACGCGGACGCTGTAGAAGGCGAAGAAACTATCGGCTGGAGCCTGGGGCACCTCATTCTGCATGTCACCGCTTCTGCTGAAGAAGGCGCGGCTATCTCATCACTACTCGCACGCGGCGTTCCTGTAGAACAACGCCTGCGCTTTGAACACGATTGGAAAACACACTGCCGCAGCAAAATTGAATGCCTGCACCGTCTGGAAGAAAGCCGCCGTATTCGCAACGCTTATCTGGACACATGGCCGGCATTGCCCCTGCTCGACACATTCCAGACTTTTCCAGAAGATCACCGCTGGCACCAGCAAATCAACGCGCAATCCGGCTTTATTCTGGGGTTGTCGCATGAAGTCGGCCATATGGAACAAATACGCGCAGTCAAACAACAGGCCCGGGCCGCCAGCACCACCGAGACGGCCTAGGTTTGCGCGGGTGGGGCTGGTATGCTAGGATGCTGCAAGTTTTTGCAAGCACATTTTGACGAAGTCATTTTGCGTGAGGGGTATTCACCATGACGCGCCAGTCCCTGGCCGGATTCATTTTCATCAACGTCATTGTCTCGGTGCTTGTCGCGCTGGGGATTATCTTCATCTTTGACGAAACCAGTGATGAGCCACAGACTATCGTCACTCGTGTTGTCCCTATTGAAGTGACCGGTGCCGGCCCGCCCGCTGAGCCAGGTCAACTCCCAGCCGATGCATTTCAGCGCACTATCGTTGCTCTGGACGCCACTGTCGAAGACCAAAGCGACCAGATTGCAACCCAGCGCTCACGCCTTGAAGCCGCTGGGCTGGCCGACCCCACCCGTACCCCACGCCCTAACGAATCTAGCACTGATGATAGCGACGTGCCAGCCCTGCCAGACGAAATCCTCGAAGGCATTACCCTACCAGCCAGCGCCGGAGGAAGCCGTGGTGATACAAACCCTACACCAGACAACAACTCTGCCGATACGGGTTCCGCGTCCGTCGGTGATGATGGCTGTCAGCGCTATACGGTGCAACAGGGAGATGCATGCAGCATCATTGCCGATCGCTTCGACGTAACGGTGGCTGAATTGCTGGCGCTGAACAATGAAATCAACGCCAATTGCACCAATTTGCAGGTAGAGCAGGTCATCCTCATTCCGGGCGAAACTTGCCAGCCACCGACCCCGGCCCCAACCGATACACCCATCCCAACTGCAACACGCACGCCTTTCGCGATTGGCACCTTCGCGATCACCAATACCCCTATTCCGACGGCGGCCAATGCCGAAGTCGAAATCACACAAATCCTCAATTTTGGGGACGTCACGACAGAAGTCGTTGAGATTCGCAACACGGGCACGGGCGTTGTTGACCTACAAGGCTGGCGTTTAGAAAACGGCCGTGGGCTGGTGTATGAGTTTCCAGATGCCCGGCTGCAACCGACGGCCATTATCCGCATTTTTAGCCGGGTCGGTCAGAACACCCCCGGGGCCCTGTACTGGAATCAGACGGTTAACGTTTGGGAAGAAAACGCGACTGCTACCCTCCTGGATGCTGACGAGCAGATTCAAGATGTTTACACTGTAAGCAGTGAAACCATTGAATTTGGCGATACGGACGAGTAATACGCATCGTCTGAATCGCCCTACAGCTATTTACCACGGAGGAAACCTCAAATGGCAACCATTAAAGCCGATGGAAAAAGTTTTGAAGCACCAGCAGACAAGCGTCTGGTCAACGCCATCGAAGAAAACGGTATCGACATTCTGCACCTGTGTGGCGGCTTCTCGCGTTGCACGACCTGTCGCGTGGAGTTTGTTGAGGGTGAACCAGACAAGATGACCGAGGCCGAGCGCGAGAAGCTAGAAAAAGAAGGGTTGGTGGGTGAAGTACGTCTTTCATGCCAGATTCTTTGTGAACACGACATGGAAGTAAAGCCCCTGATGCGTCTTTCTGAACATGACTATGAAGATGCCGGTAAAACCCCGGAAGCCAACATCACGCCTGACCCTGTGTGGGTAGATAAGCCATAGGTGGTCGATATAACATCAGGCAACCGCGCACTGTCATCACACTGCCCACCACTTACCAGGAAGTTGACTACCTGAAACTGACCACTGCGCGTCTCTTTTTCTGGCTTAATATTGTGTCAGTGATCATGTTTTTTGCAGCCGGGCTGTTTTTTTTGGCCTGGCTGATGATTTATGACCGCGTGTTCGGCGCACCGCTTACGATCACAGCGCTACCTTCCGAGGCGGGTACACTTGCTACGGTAGTTCTACTCATCGGTGTTTTGCTGTTGCACGAACTGTGTCATGGTATAGGGATTCAGTACTACGGGCATGATGCACGCTACGGATTTAAGTTTTTGATCTTGTATGCCACTTCAGATACCGGCTATTTCTGGCGTAACCAGATGATTGTGGTTGCTGCCTTACCACTGGTGATCATCTCGCTGCTGCTTGTTGTTGTGACGGTGTTTGTGCCAGCGGGCCTGGCGCAGCTTTTGCTCCTGGCCGCAGCCATTAATACTGCCGGGGCTGTTGGTGACCTGTGGATGATCTGGAAAGCCTTACAGTATCCGGTTCATGCACTATTTGAAGACGACGAAGACGGTATGCGCATCTTTATGCCCACCCATCCATCGCAAACCGAAGTTTGAACGGAATAAAATGACTCTACTAATCGAAGCACTTCTACAAATGGCTGTCCTCGGGGCGCTGGTGGTTGGCGCCAATGTCGCCCTACGTGATCAGAACATTAACCGAGTTGTCCTCACTGGCATCGTTCTCGTCAATCTTGTGCTGGTGTTATTCGGTGTTGGTGTGTTGGCTGGAACAGGCGTGGATTTTGAGAACACTGAAATCGGCGCGGTGATTATCTTTGTAACGGCGGGTATCGCTTCGTTGCTGCTTATCACCGATGTTCGTGAAGCACTTGCTAGCGTCTTTCCAAAACGTAGTGACGCCAATAGCAAAACCAACACTGAGCAAAACGCCATCGCTACGGGCGAACTGTTCCCATACTATGCCATGCTTTCGAACGGTGAAACAATTCACTTTGGTATGCCACGCTTTGGGATGCTTCAACAGCAACCCACTGCCAATACACAAAGTAGCTCTGTAGCAACCGCATCCCAGAACAAGTCTGGCAACGAACTGCTTGGGTTTGACCCACACAATACTGTCCATGCGTTGGCCTTGATCCTACTGGTGTGGATACTTGGCTTACAGATGGGGCTCTTTATCCTCGGCGGTGGCTTGAGCGGTTATGCCGAAGACATTGCATTGAATGAATTTACGCTGCTGGCAAATTTTATTCCATTGCTCGGCTTGAGCTTGCTCGGGGTAGGGCTGTTTACACGCCGCAGTTGGTCAGAAGTGCTACATCGTCTGGGCTTAACCCCGCCAAGCTGGGAAGAAATCGGCATGGGTGTGGTGGCTGCAATTGGGCTTTTTATGCTGCAACTCATGCTGGCGCTGGCGTGGATGGCTGTTGTCGGGATGGAAACTTTTGAGGAACAAACGGAAGCCTCAGGCGCATTGGCTGAAAGTGTGACTACTATCTGGCTAGCGCTTGGCATTGCAACGACCGCCGCCATTGGTGAAGAAATCGCGTTCCGGGGTGCGCTGCAACCCATTATTGGCTTGTGGTGGACAGCGGGAATTTTCACTGTGCTGCATATGCAATATACCCTGACCCCTGCGGCTGGAATCATCTTTATCGTGGCGGTCGCATTTGGTTACATGCGTCGTCATTACTCGCTCTATACTGCAATTATCGCGCATTTCCTCTACAATTTTGTGCAGCTTGCCATCAATGTTGCCGCCTAGCACAATGGTCATGTGAAATTCGAGAGCGCGTGGCCAGCCCCTGTGCTATACTGGTTGCAGACAAATAACCGTTGCGAAAGGTGCGGATGATGGCAAATCTACGTGGTCTTTCCACCAGTGAAGACCCGAATACCCCAAACTTGGAAGAACTGCTACAAATTGCGATGTCTACCCTCAAACAGGGCAATAAGCAGGGTGCAGAAGTCATCGTTCGGCAGGTACTCGAAGCGGACAAATACAATGACCGTGCATGGGTGCTGCTGGCCTTTACCACTGAAGACGAAACCCAACGGCGGCGTTGGCTCAATCAGGCATTGCGCTTGAACCCCAAAAACAATGCTGCCACTCGTGCGCTTGAAAAATTGGACCGCAAACGCACAAATGTTAAAGATCGTACTATCTTTATTGGGACGATGGGGCTTGTAGCAGCACTGGGAATTGCAGTGGTTGCTTGTGTTCTGGTTCTCGTATTGAATTAAGGTGTGTTGACCATTGACTCCAAACGAGCTACGTGAACTCTTACGCGCCGGTATTGAAGCGGCCAGAAGCGGCAATCCTATTATCGCCCGTGATTATTTGCGACGGGTGCTGGCCGAAGAGCCTAACAATGAACTAGCCTGGTTATGGATGGCACGTGCTTCAGATACCAAGGCCGACCGCCAGGCAGCACTGGAACGGGTGCTGGCCATCAACCCGGGTAATGACAAGGCCCGGGCTGCCCTTGAACAACTACGGGGTGAAAGCATCTATGACGTTTATGAAGTGCCAGATGCACCCCGTGAAACATCGTCATCTCTGTCTTCTCAACAAGACACACCCACCACAGCCGCACAACAATCCGTTGAGCAAGACCGTGACTGGCTGCAACCCATCCAGCGCCCTCGCCGTGATGCGGATTTGTGGCGCTCGAAGCGTCAGGACAACAATAACCTGATTATATTGCTTGGTATTGCGCTAGCTGTTGGAATTATCGGCATCGCAGTGGTGCTACTCATCGGTGAGCTAGAAAGTGATGACGATTCCAGTGATACCGGGGATGATCAGGCCGCGGTAGACCTTGGTGCAACTCAAACCGCTGATGTATTGTTGCTAACCCCTGTCGATACATTGGTGCCATCGAATACTCCACGCCCGACTTCGCCTTTGCTGTTGACGCCGCGTGATAACCAGCTTCCCCCGACACTGGCTCCGACGATTACCAATACCCCACTGCCAACACCAACTGCGACGCCCGAACCTTTGCCGCCTGGCGCGTTTCGCGTCATGATGACCAGCAGCGAAATTCCGGGCGCACCATCACGGTTATATACAGCGCTGGGTAACGGGGGCAATTATGAAGAGTTTGAACTCAATTTCCAGAATGCGGTAGAAGCAGTCTTGCCGCCTGTCGATGAGCCGCCTGCGGAAGCAGATGAGCCGCCACCAGCAGATGAAACGGACGATACGTCTGAAGAATCCACAAGCGACGAATCAGCAGCGCTCCCAGCTTCTCTGGCAGGAAATGATGAACTGCACGCCATGGTCCGTCGCCAAGGTCCGCGCATCGAAGTATATGACCCGGTGTATTCGCCTGACGGTGAATTTGTCGCGTTTACGTTGCAGGTTAACCAGATTCAAGAGTTATTTGTAGCCACCGTGAATGGCGATGACAGCGTTACGGCCATCACTTCACTAGGCGCAGACGAGACACGCGGGGCATCCTGGTCACCAGATGGAGAAAGTATTCTGTTCCATTCCAATGCTGACGGCGACTTTGACCTGTACACGGTGCCCGCAGAAGGCGGCGACCCTGTCAATATCACAGACAGCAATTCGAATGACCGTGACCCTTCCTGGTCGCCAGACGGGCGGTTTATCGCGTTCGCTTCTGATCGCGCTGGTGGTGGCACACTTGAAATCTATGTAATTGGCTTTGGGGCTGCGTTTGCTGGGCCTGAAAGTGACTTCGCTGTCGATAGCGGAAGCATTTGCCAATTGACCGATGCATCTGACAGCAGTTTTGCCCCGGCGTGGTCACCGAACGGACGCTTCATCGCGTTTATTTCAAACCGCGACCGCGACAATGATCTATATGTCATGAATGCGGACGGCTCTAACGAACAGATTATCTCATCTGGGGACGGCTTCGTCTGGCAAGAACGTGCGCCGGCCTGGTCACCAGACAGCCAGTGGATTGCTGTTAGCTCAAATCGGCTTGATGATCCATTCAACACTACTGAAGCTAACCAAACGTCCAAAATCTGGATTGTGCGGCCAGACGTTCGCAATTCCTGGCAACGCATCACCGAAGGCGATTCAAATGAATTGAGTATCGCATGGGATCCCGGTTCTTTTGATGGACCATCCGTTGATGATTTAGAATTTCGCTGTGCTGCTGGCTAGGCTCAAGCAAGAAAGGATAAAAGACCGTGAGCGATAACGCCCAGGTCGAGGACTTACTGCTAGAAGGCATTAAAGCTGCACGCGCTGGTGATAAAGAAACCGCCCGCGAACTGTTGCAAGAGGTCATCGAAAAAGATCAATACAACGAAAAGGCCTGGTTCTGGCTTGCTTCGGTCGTAGAAACCGACGAAGAACGACGGACATGCCTTGGGAACGTTGTGCTGATTAACCCCAACAACCAGCGCGCCCAGGAACTACTTGAACGCCTGGAACGAGGCGAGTCGGGCGATGTTGGGCAAAGCATAGGCGGCAATCGCTCCAGTATGGTCTTGATTGCCGTTGGCCTGGCATTGTTACTCGGGATTGTGCTGGTCGTTATTTTAAGCGCACTGGGTGGTGGCGAAGAAGAACAAGCAGCGGCTGAGACAGCAACTTCAACCCAGACTGCTTCACCAACAGTAAACTTAACCCTTGTCACTGCAACCAATACGCTACTACCAACGGACACCAACACGCCGAGCTTTTCAACATTACCACCGACGCTGACACGCACCCCCACCCCAACAGAGCCACCATTGGGCGGTGGTACCCTTGAAATAACACGTGTCGAGCCGGGGACCTTTTCTGGTCGGGTCGTGATTGGTTCAGGACGTAATTTTGCCAGTCGTGAACATATCCCGTTGTATATCATGGCATTGAGCGCCCCCGCTGCTGACCAGTTTGTTCCATTACGCAGTAATGATATCCTCGGTAATCTGGTTTCGCTCAATGGAACTGAAAACCGCTTCGTGCTGGAACGCTACAACACCGGGCAACAAAGTGTTGCATTGCAGTTTGGGCAGCTAACAGGCGGGGATCTGCAAACGTTGGCACAGTTCTGGAACCGTAACCCGGTGATTCCTGAGCAATTGATGCCTGTCTGGTCCCCAATTGACAACGTGGTAATGTTCGCTGGTCAGGCGCAATTCACACGTAACCTCAACCTGTATGTGCTGGACCTTGATGCTGAGCCTACAACGGCATTGTCAGCATTTGTCAGTGAAAATATCAACGAAACCTGGCCAGAATGGTCACCAGATGCGCGGCGCGTTGCTCATGTAGCCGAAGGGAGCCAGGGTGGGTTACGCCAGGTAGACATCCGTATTCTGAATATTGCAGATGGGGCGCTCAGCGCGCTGACCACTGACGGCGGCACCATTATTGAATCTATGCTAGATTGGGGCGGCCCGGGGGACAATTTCATAATCTACAGCGGCAATAATGGGAATGGAAGCGATATCTGGATCGCACCTGTTGATGCCGCTACACCGTTGGACCAGAACTTGCCCCGGGAATTATTGCAAACTGTCGAGGATGGTGAAGGTGACACGCCGCCCGATGCACAACCCCCTGAAGATGACGTGCCTCCCCCAGACGACACAGACCCCGGCGAGGAGGATGGCTCAGAAGGCAGCGATACAGGTGAGGGAAGTTTTGGTGGTGACCCGGACGAAGCAACGCCCCCACCAGCGGCAACAACACCCCCAACTGCGACACCAACCGTAACCAGTGTCCCCATTGCTGAAGACATCGTTCTCAGTGACATCACAGAACCACAACCCTTGATTGATTTAGGGCCCAATGACATTATGCCGCGTTGGTCACCAGATGGGCGCTATATCCTATTTTCGTCTGATTTGATTGATGACCTCTTTGATATCTTTTTGTATGATGTCGAAACCGGGGAAATCATGCTGCTTTATGGGAATGAAGACACCCGTGATGTGGTCTATGATTGGTTTGACGGATAAGTAACTCATGTATGATTATCATCTTTCGACCACCCAACGCGAACAGTTTATTCGTCTTTGTCAGGCGGCACGCGCTGCGATCATGAGTGAAGATACGCAAAGCGCCAGCACCTATTTCCGCGCCGCTGCCCAAATACATCCATACAGCACGACTGTTTGGCTGGGGCTGGCCAAAGTTGCCCAGACGTTGCAAGACAAACGTGTCGCGCTTGAAAATGTTCTGGCAATCAACCCGGATCATTTAGAAGCACAACAACTCCTCGACGAGCTATAGTGAGCGGGCTAACCATGAATATCAGTACTATCCAACAAATGACCGAAACCCTTACAGACACAGCCGTTGAGCTTGTCCACCAACTGCGCAACCACGAGCCCAAACTCCGCGAACTTGGCGTTGGGTTGCCAGCCGGAGCAGTTAGCAAGCTCGGCGGGATTCGGCAGGACCTCGGTGACCTGGCAGAACGTATTCAAGAACAGATTACTGAATTGAACCAGCTACGAACACTGGCCAACACCACCGAATGGATCAATTCAAGCCTGGACCTTGACGATGTGTTGAATAAAACCATGGATCAGGTATTGCAACTCACTGGCGCTGAACGTGGTTACATCATGCTGCAAGACCCGCAAACGGGGGATTTAGAACACAAAGTCGCCCGCAGTATGCAGAGCAGCAATGAGGGTAGCGTTGAAGAATACATCATGAGCGAAACCATTGTGCAGCGCGTGATTGCTGAGGGGGAGACTGTCATCACGACTAACGCTGGTGAGGATAGTCGTTTCATGTCACAGGAAAGCATCATCGGATATGCGCTACGTAGTATTATCTGTGTGCCGCTAACATCACGCGACCGTGTGATTGGAGCTGTATACTGTGACAATCGCTTCAAGGATGGGTTGTTTGGTGTTAAGGAAAAACGGCTGGTGACGGGTTTCGCCAATCAGGCGGCCATTGCGATTGAAAACGCGCAACTATTTGAACAACTGACAGCCGCCCTTTCCGAAATTACAGAAATCAAGGTCTTGCTAGACAATATTCTGGCGTCGATTCTGAGCGGCGTCATTACCACTAATGCCGAGGGGCTGATTGTAACGGCAAACCCGGCAGCAGCGGCCATACTGGGCAGCAACCACGACACGTTGATTGGCGCCCCTATTGAAGAAGCACTCGGCGCGAGTTTGTATGAACATGTCGAAACGGCCATGCGCGAAGTCCAGGCGACAGAAGCCAATGCAACCGTTGAAGTAGACATCGAACTGGATGACCGTGGGACGATCAGTCTAAAAATTAAGACCAGTCCCTTAAAAGACAACAGTACGGATGGTGGAGACATTCGCGGTATTGCCCTCGTTATTGACGATATGACCGAACTCAAACGCCGTGACATGACACTGGCAGCCGTACGACGCTATCTGCCCCCGGCGATGGTTGACAATATCCGTAGTATTGAAAAGCTAGGGTTGGGTGGGGAACGCCATATTGTAACAGTGCTGTTTGTCGAAGTGCGTCCTTTCGACAGCTTCCCGCGTTCGTTGTCACCGCGCGAGCTTATGGAACTACTGAACACATACCATACCCTTGGCTCCGAAGCAGTACATAACCACGCCGGGTTAATCGACAAATACATGGGTAATGAAATTATGGCGATTTTCAACACCCAGCTCAACCCGTCCACCACCCACGCCTTAGACGCGATCCAGGCTGCAATGCGTATGGCCGCAGACTTCCGCACCATGAGTGCATTTGGAAAAATCGCCCACATGCAAAGTGACCAGTCTTACTATCGCATCGGGATTCACACTGGCATCGCGACATTGGGTAATGTTGGCAGCACAGAACGCCGTGAATTTTCCGCCATTGGTGACACAGTGAATCTGGCCAAACGCCTGCAAGAAAATGCAAAACCCGGGCAACTTATCATCTCGCAAGAAACCTATGATCTGTGTCGCGACACGTTGCAAGATATGGAGTGGCTTGTCATCAATCAGCTTGACCCGATTCAAGTCAAGGGGCGTAGCAGCGTCGTGAATGTCTATGAACTTTTTGACGGGGATGTTTAAACACCAATGACACTGATCACACAACATTTCGATAGTCTTTCAACCGACCTCATGCGGCTAAACTATACTGCCAACGAAATCAGTGAAGGTCTACATACGCAGACACATCTGCTGCGCATTCGTAACCTGGGCTTGCCAGACGACGTGTTGGAACAAGCGGCCCATCTCAGCAATACGCTCGACGGGCTAGCTTACCAGCTTGAAGAAGATCACCGCGAACTGGCCCAACTGCGGGCACTGGCACACACTGCCGCGCTGATTAATTCGACCCTGGAATTGGAAGAAGTGCTTGCCCGTGCAATGGACACTGTCATCGGCCTGACGGATGCCGAACGTGGCTATATCATGTTATCCAATGATGAAACAGGCGAAATGGAATTCATGGTCGGGCGCAAAATTGGGCGTGAATCGGTCGAAGCGGGGCAGTTCATCATCAGCCGGGGCATTGTTGGGGAAGTCATCAGCACGGGTGAACCCATTGTCACCACCAATGCTCAAGAAGACGACCGCTTTAACACGCACGAGAGCGTCATGAGCTATGCGCTGCGTAGTATTCTGTGTGTACCGCTGCTTAACCGTGACCGCGTGATCGGCGTGGTCTATGCCGACAACCGCGTTAAACAGGCGATTTTCGGAGACCGTGAGCTACAATTGCTGGTGTCTTTCGCGAATCAAGCCGCCATCGCGATTCAAAACGCCCAACTGTTTGAGCGGGTCAAAGCCCGGTTGAATGAAGTCAGCGAACGTCGCCAATTGCTCGACAGCATCTTCGCCTCAATTGCCAGCGGCATTGTTACAACCAACATGGACGGTCAGGTCAGAACAATAAGCCCGGTCGCGGGTCAAATTTTGTCCGTGGACGATCAAAGCGTTGGCCAACCCCTGACAACCGTGCTGCCCTCGGTATATGAAGGGTTCGAAGAAGTACTGGAACATATTCAAGATCAAGATTCACGAGAAAACGTCGAGTTAAGCACCGTCATTCCAGAACGTGGCCCGGTGACGCTAAGCCTGAAGCTAAGCCCACTTAAAGGTGATGCTAGCGAGACAATGGGCGTTGCGGTTGTGCTGGACGACCTGACCAACATCAAACAGCGTGACGAAACCCTGAACGTGATTCGCACTTACCTTTCAGACGAGATGGTCAGCAACATTCAAAGTATTGAAAGCCTGGGCTTGAGCGGTGTCGAACGTGAAATCACAGTGATGAATGCCGATGTTCGCGGTTTTACAACATTCAGCGAACGTCTTGCACCTGAAAAAGTACTCGAAATCATCAATCAGTATTTAACGACCAGCAGTAACGCCATTCAATACGTTGATGGCATCATCGACAAATATATGGGCGATGCAGTTGTAGGAATGTTCAATACACAGCTTAACCCCTGCGATGACCATCCGTTGCGGGCTGTTCGGGCAGCATTAGCTGTCTTTCGTGATGTCCAGCACATTACAGACACACCAGAAACCGGACAACGCCTTGCCTTTGGGATTGGCATTCATACTGGCATGGCTGTGTTGGGCAATGTCGGTAGCCCTAGCCGCAAAGAGTTTACGGCACTTGGGGACGCGATTACTGTTTCCAAGAAGTTACAGGAAATTGCGCAACCGGGTGAGATTATCATCAGTGAGGAGACGTATCAGGCAGTGCAAGATAGTATTGATGCTGAGAAAACACAACGCCAGTTACGTGGCAGCAATGAAACCATGAACGTCTATTGCGTTCTGGGGGAAAAATAGCACAGCGCATTGTTCGCCATTGATGATATTAAACACCAGGCCCGAGGTTATGCTAACGCCTCGGGTTTTTCATGTGTGATTTGGTTGTTGATGGCGTGAGAGCGCTGCTGCTCAGGCCTCGGCTTCTTCGCCGTTTTGCTGTGCCTGCAATGCGTTAAGGCGCTTCATCATGCGGCTTTTACGGCGTGCCGCGTTGCGCTTATGAATGATGCCCTTGTCAGCAGCTTTGTCTAGCAGGCTGATGGCGTTGCGGGTTTCTTCAATGGCGGCCTCAAGCGACTGGCCTTCGATAGCTACCCGCGCTTTTTTGACCTGTGTGCGGGTGCGTGACTGGTAGATGCGGTTGCGGGTGCGTTTGCGCTCATTTGTGCGGATGCGCTTGATCGCAGATTTATGATTAGCCAACGGTTTTTCTCCGTGAATCCTACAATTGTGTTTGTATTCAAGCGCTTTATGTTATCAAAGCTGACGTAGACTGTCTAGAGACGGTTCGCGTCGTGGGCGTAGTTCGCTTCGCCGTTTACTGGCTGTTATTCCTCGTCCTCATCCGCAAATGGCGTATCATCGCAGGCATCGCCAACATTATCATCGTCGCTATCGGTCTGTTCAGGGTTTGACACATCCGGGCAGTTGTCATCACTATCCCGCACACCATCCTCGTCTGTGTCTGGACAGCCACGGGTGGCTTCGGTGCCGGGCTCGTAGGGGCAAGCATCCAGACTATCAGTGATGCCATCATTGTCATCGTCGCGGTCGCATGCATCGCCACGGTTATCGTTGTCGTTGTCTGACTGGCTCGTATTGCGTACAGATGGGCAGTTATCAACGGTTGTAGCCCAGCCATCGCCATCACTATCAGCACAACCTACGCGCCCTTCAGTAGACGTACCCGCTTGCAATGGGCAATCATCTTCGCTATCGAGGAACTCGTCGTTGTCGTCGTTGTCGTCGCACGCATTCCCGTCACCGTCAAGGTCAGCGTCGCCTTGTTCTGGGTTGGCCACTGTTGGGCAATTGTCCAGCTCATCAGGGATACCATCTTCATCTTCATCGGGGCAACCGCTGGCCGCGACACTACCGGCCTCGTCGGGGCAATTGTCCGCGTTAAACGCAACGCCATCGCCGTCTTCGTCAGGACAGCCAGAAGGCGCACCTTGTCCGTTAGCGTCCGGGCACTCGTCGTCTGCGTTTGCTACACCGTCTTGATCTTGATCAATACTGGCGTCCTGTGGTGTTCCAGTTGGGCGCGGTGTTGGGGTCGCGGGGAGCGGCGTCGGCGTGGGGAGTGCATCAGCAGCAGCAGCCACCCATTGCCCCGCGCACGAACGGTCAGTGATGGCATTGGGAGCGTTAAACTCACGGAGCATATCGTCATAGAGCTGGGCCCGGGCGGTGTCGATGCTATTTTGCGATGTTCCTGTAATTTCACCCGCTTCATTCAACGAAAGGATCAGGCGGTTTCCGGGCGAAATCAGTGAGCGGTCGCCAAAGCGTTCAAGCGTATATTCACAGTTGCCAGCATAACAGCCAATGCTCACTTCTAGGTCACGCTGTTCGATAGAAAGACACGCGCTCCGCACGTAAAACACAGCATCTTCAGGGCGTGTAAGTTCAACCTGTGCCCCCCGTGCCACCCCTTCGGACTGCACGAATATACTGCCGCCGGGTTCCAGCACAAATTCAATCTGTTCGTTGTTGACGTCTTCAAAGAATCCCACCGCATTTGGCAAAAAGTAGAAGTAACTGAAGCGCTCTGTCTGCTGTTCACCTGCAAACGCCGAAATGTAAATCGCGCTGTCTTCGGATCTGACGGGGCTGCCGAGGTCTAACACGACCGGCTCAGCACCGCGCCCGGTAAATACGTAGCCTGCGCTTTGTTGCCCCAATGCGGGGAGCAATGTTGCAGTCGGTGAGGGTGTGTTCGAGGGCGTTGGGGTTGCCGAGGGGGTTGGGGTGAACGATTGTTCGATGATTGCTGTTGCGGTTATGTCCAGTACGGCCCGGGTTGCAGCTTCGCGGTCGGCAGCCAATTGAGTACTTTGCGCTGCAATTTCTTCGGCCTGCTCACTGTTGTTGTTGTCCTGGTCCTGTTCATTGAGGTTAAGGAAAACAAAAGCCCCCACGCCTATCACAGCGAGCAATACGACAAATAACAACGCTAAAACGCGCGTTTGTGTTCCACCTGTGGGGTCAACAGCACGTCGTTTCTTTGAGTCAACAAACGCCAGCGCAATAGACACATTGTCGTGGGTACCGCTACGCAGCGCATATGTTAAATACATGCGGGCGGTACGTTCTACATCATTGTCGAGTGCATGTCGCAGAAAGTCATCTTCTTTAACGTATGGTTCCCCATCTTCTCCGGCATCCGTCAGACCGTCCGAGCAGGCAAAAATTGTGTCACCCTGTTGCAGCTTAAACCCTGTTTTGCCACGTTTACGCGCCTGTTGTGCATCCATCGTATTGTAGTAAAAGCCAATGTCTACCTCGACGTTCTCATCCACACCGATAGCACGTGTCAGGTGGGTGGCATTAGGCAGTGCATATGCATTTTCTGCTGACTGTTGCTTCGCCAGGATCATCTCGTTGGCGACATTGTGTTCGGTGTTCAGGCGTTTCAGGCTTTTGTCACGAATCAAATAAATTCCACTGTCGCCCACACTGGCAATGTAGGCACGACCATAGGGTGTATCCCCATCATAGTGAATTGCGATCATGGCGATGGTCGATTTACCGCTGGTGGTATCGAAGAAGACCTTGTTGTTGGCCTCTTGAATAGCTTCCACCAGCAAGCGCGGTACGATGGTATCCGGGCTACGTTTGACGACATCAATGACCGTATGTGCTGTCATGTAGGCGGCACGTTCACCAGAAGCGACACCACCAACTCCATCACAAACAATCAGTAACTTCAGGTCCAGGCCCCCGCCCGAGGTTACATCTTCGACTATAGAATAGTCTTCAAGGATTTCGCGCGGCCCAATGTCAGCAGCAGCAAAGGCTGTAGTATGGCTGTTTTCAGTTGTCATGCGTGTCATTCCTTAACCGCTGGGTTAGCAAACAGTATTTGAATCGTTTTTGTCACAGCGACCTACTCATCCTCAAGCCACGAGTCATCGTCATCGTCTGGCACATTCGTCCAACTATCAAAATTCCCCTTTTGCCGATAGTTAGGTGGCGGTTGCTGCTGTTGTTGCGGTCGCTGTTGTGGCTGTGGTGGTTGGGCGCTCGGGTTGAAGAATTGCCCCGGTGCAGCCTGCTGGGGCGTCCCCTGTTGTTGCTGCGGAGGTGTATTGCTGCTCTGCTGCCCATACATCTGCGTCTTTTTGTTCCAGACAGCGTTATCAACAGGCATCCCCTGCATCCCCGGCATATCGACGCGCGTTTTCCCGATACCAGCGCCGCCAGCGCCGGGTGGCTTAAAGCGCATCCGAATAGACGAAACCGGATCATTACCAAGTTGAATCATAGCTTGCGGTGGAAGGTTGGTGGGCATGTTAGACGAAATGCGCTGGCCGTTAACATGGGTGCCGTTGGTAGAGCCGTGGTCTTCAATCATGTACATCGCCCCACGCTTAAGAATGCTGCAATGGCGTGAACTGACATTATCATAGGCTGGGGTTGCAAAATGGATGTCTGCCCCTGCTTCACGCCCAATGGTGAAATGATCCCTGTCTACCTTCACAGTCTGCCCGGACATAGTGCCACTGAGGATTTCAAGCTGTGCAGCAGCGGCTGTCCCACCACCAGAGCCACCAACCATAGTTTTCATGCTCGATGCGTTGGGGTTTACCTGTCCACCGCCAAGCATGGTTTGCATCGACCCCTGCCGCCGTTGACGCCGCCGTCGCACAAGCAGAAAACTCAAAATAGCCAGCACCAGAACGCCGACAGCCGCCGCCCCAGCCGCAATCAGTGTATTGGTATCGTCTTCGCTTCCGGTGTCTTCTTCAACTTCAGGGACTTCGGGTGGCACCGCTTCAGCAGTGGCACGGATAGCTTCGGCAGTAGCTTGGGCGTCTTCGGCGTCACCAGATTGTAAAGCAATAATAGCTTCAGCCGTTTGTGTGGCGATAGCAATGGCCGCCTCGAGCGTGGCATCAGTTACGCCGTCTATTTCACCAACAGCGGTTGGCTCTGTAGTAGGAAGCTGCGTTGGCGTTGCTGTTGGGGGGGCAACGGTTGGTGTTGGCGGAACGGGCGTGGAGGTAGCTGCCGAGGCCAGCCGGGTAATGACAGTCACGGTTTGGGTTGCCGTGACTTCTCGGTCAAAGGCATCGGTCAGCACTGCCCGCAATTCGACCTGCCGTGTAATACTATCGCTGTCCTGGCCAAGCCCAAAGTTCAATAAAGGCCACGTAACCGCCACCACGCCGGGATTCAGGCTTGCAGGAGGAATTGGTAGCGTGCTTTGTACTTCACCGTCAACGACAACTTCAACACGTCCTTCAGTGATGCTGTTCCCGTCGGCAACATCCGCAATAGACAATGAGAGTTCAACCTCGTTGAGATCAAAGGCTGCGCCACGCACGGGGGATTGGCGTTCAACCGTCGTTGGCTCTGCCGGGTCAAAGAAGGATACGGTCGGCGGGGCCGCGTCTGGACCAGAATAACTAAACTGACCGCTGGCTGTACCGTTGGGTGTTTCAGCAGAAACCGTGACAGTACGATCTCCCGGGGCTGCGGAACTGGTACGGTATCGCAGCGTATAGGTCGCCTGACCGCCGCGCATGGTTTCATAAACGGGTTGCAAGATGCTCTCGTCAGCATTCGGGCCATACGCAGCAAAAGCACCTTGCCCGGCTTCTGCAATTTCCAGATAGTCGTCGTTCTGGTTAGAGCGACTGGCAGATGAACTAACCCAGGCTTGAACGACACTCACGGTATAGCCGTTCTCAGTTGCAATGCGCTGTGCTAAGTCTGTTGCGCCAGCGATGCTGGCCGACCGATTATAGTAAAACGGGCTGACAAGGAGCAGATTACCGCCAGCTTCCTCACCACTGGCATCAAGCAACTGGTTCGCCGCGACGTCGAGCGCTTCAGTTATAGGATTTGCCTGACCCACGCCGCCCTCAATCTGATTAAGGCGGGCTAGAATCGAGGCACGGTCGCTGTACACATTGAACGTATAGTTATTGTTGCGCACGACAACCAGCACAACCGTTAACCCGTCCTGGTAATTGACCCCATCCTCAAAAAATTGGCGGGCAACTTCTATGACTTTGTCGTCTTCTCCGGGGCCGGCGGTGGGGAGGTCTAGCACCACAGCCAGATTCGCCGTTTGCTCGTCGCTATTTACTGTCAGGCTCCCAGACTCAACGTTATCATCAACGCTGAAGGCATTTGTCCCTAGCCCGGGGATAGCGCGACCATTGTCCAGCACCCGCAGGTCAATCGCAATTTCAGGGAAAGCAACCGTCGGGGCGTCAAGAAACTCGATTTGCAGTGAATTTTCGTCGCCCTCATCTTGTGCAATAGCCGGGGCGCTTGATACGGTGAGAGCTGCTGCTATAAACAACAACCCGAGTAAAAGAAAACGACGCATGGGGTGGGTATCCTTCGTTAACAATAGTTCATCTGTCGGTGACAGTTGTGTTTTAGTTTAAGGATGACCGTGAGACAAATCAAGCCAGACACATCACCATGCATTATAGAACCCCGAGTGCCAGAAAACCAGCGGTGTAGGTTGGGTGTAAATAACGCAAGGTGCGATGATGATTCGATGAACGTCATGGTAAACCTGCGAGATTGCTGCATATATCTTGTATAATATACAAAGTACAGTATCGAGATGAGACTTCATTGCATTGGATCTGCACAGATGGCTGTTATAGCAATCATTCAAAACCAACATAAGCTGCTCAATGAACCGAATGCCAACAACCTGGAGGGGCTCTCTCGGCAGCTCTACGAACGCTTTTACGAAGTTTTAGTCGATGAAAGCGGACATGAAGTGCTGCCCGCCCCAGACCTCTCGAGCTTTAGCGATAGCTATTCACAGCTACCTGACCTTGTTATCTGTGCGCCCTTGCCCGACAGTGGGAATGTCGCGCCCGGGTTTGTTCGTCTGAGCGAAATCAAAGACCACTTCCCTGACATTCCGCTGATCGTCTGGTCACAACGTACGGAACAAGCGGTTGCCACCGCTATCGTTGAGGATTATGGGGTCGCACATTACTATACCGGCACACTGATGGATTCTGCGGACGACTTCGCTGATCTCATCCTCAAATACACTTAACTACGGAGCTATTCTCGCTATGTTCAATACCATCGAAGACGTACAAGCCGGACTGGCTAAACAAAATTACATTGCCACCGACGACATCGCGACGGTGATGTTCCTTGCTGAAAAACTCGGCAAGCCCGCCCTCGCAGAAGGCCCGGCTGGGGTCGGGAAAACGGAGTTAGCCAAGGCCTGGGCTGCTGCAACTGGCCGACCGTTGATTCGTCTGCAATGCTATGAAGGGCTCGACGAAAGTAAGGCGCTCTACGAATGGGAATATGCCAAGCAGATGCTATATACTCAATTGCTGCGCGATAAATTGCAGTTCATCCTTGCCGATACCGATACCCTGACTGCCGCCGCTGATCGTTTGGCGCAAGAAGAAGACGTCTTTTTCTCAGACCGATTCTTGTTACCGCGCCCCCTGCTGAAAGCTGTTATGGCGGAAGAACGTGTGGTACTGCTTATTGACGAAATTGACCGCGCCGACGCTGAATTTGAAGCCTTCTTGCTTGAAGTACTCAGTGACTTTCAGGTGACAATCCCTGAAATTGGCACGATCAAATCTCAACATCAACCCGTTGTGCTGCTGACAAGTAACAACACCCGTGAGCTGTCCGAAGCGCTCAAACGACGCTGTTTGTACCTATTTGTTGATTACCCGAGCTTCGACTCTGAACTTGCAGTGATCCAGACCAAAGTTCCGGACTTGCAACCCAAGCTCGCCGCCGAAGCCGTGCAATTTGTACAACGGCTACGTGACCTGGACTTGAAGAAAAACCCCAGTGTTTCCGAGACACTGGACTGGGCCAAGGCGTTGATGATGCTTAATGCTGATCAATTGAACCAGGATATTCTTGAAAACACATTGACCGTATTGTTAAAGCACGAGAGCGATGTGCAAAAAGCGCGGCGGGCGATGCGACGCGGCAGCAGTGACGACAGCGAAGGCAGTAGCCGGCGCTCCCCGTACAGCGGGCGCTGGAGCTAGGCGTTGTATGACGTATTCGCACAAGCCGTGGCAAGTGTTGCATAGCGCCACTGTTGCAGACTGTTCGCCCTGGTTACAGGTTCATCGTGACCATGTTCGGCTTCCCAATGGCGTCGAAATCTCAGATTTTTATCGCATTTCAATGCCGGCCTATGCTATGGTATTCGCAGTCACAACCGACAGGCAAGTGGTGTTGGTTGAACACTATAAGCATGGTCCACAAAGCGTGTCCTTAGAACTACCGGCAGGCTATATCGAATCGCGTAAGGAAAACCCATTGCACACCGCTCAACGCGAACTAGGCGAGGAAACAGGCTACAGCGCACCGCACTGGCAGCCGCTGGGGAACTTCTTCATTGATGGTAACCGGGGCTGTGGTAACGTACACGCCTTCCTGGCCACAGAGGCTGTCGCGGTGCAACGCCAGCAACTTGAACAAACAGAACTGCTCACCGTAAAAACGATGTCGCTTGCGAAACTAGAACGAGCCTGGCTAGACGGGGCGCTAGCAAATATTGCCGCCACTGCCGTTACTGGCCTGGCGCTTGCACACCTCAGACAAACAAAGGCGTTATGAGCCAGCAACGACAACCACCGCCCAATGTTCCAGACATTGAACGCTGTCCCAATTGCAAGCACCCAATTTTGATTGGTGACACCCATTGCACCAACTGCGGGTACAAAGTCGTTAGCCTCGAAGACCAGTTTCGGGGTATGAGCCCAACGTTCCTTGCCGGGGTCGGTATTACACTTGGGCTGCTGATTTCTCTGGCTGCTATCGGGTCAAGTGATCTATTGCAACTGCTCTTGCTGATTGTGGGTACTGGACTGATTCTGTTCAGCAGTGCCTACATGGGCATTCATACCGTTTTTTTAAATGACAAAAAACCCCGCAAGAAAAATGATTAGATAGAAGGTAGAACTATCATGGAAAAGAGAATGATTGAATTTATTCGTGCAATGCGTGCCTCCGGGGTGCGTATTTCGCTCGCAGAGTCGCAAGACGCGATGCGTGCTGTTGAACTCGTTGGGATCGACAGCCGTGGCAACTTCGCCTCGACGCTCAAGTCCACCCTTGTTAAAGAACACAAAGACGCCGACGCATTTGACTTCTTTTTTCCCCTCTTTTTCGAGAACAACGCCCCGCCCATGTGGGACGTTACCCAGGAACTTGACCCCGATGAGCAGCAAATGGTGCAGCAGGCGCTTCAGTCGTTGATGGGCAATGAACAGGCCCTGCAAAACCTGATGGACCAGCTCATGAATGGTGAACAATTCACCCGCGAGCAACTCGAAAACATGGCGCAGCAACTCGGGATGCAAGACGCCTCGCAGATGTATCAGCAGCGCTACTTTAGCCGTCAGATGCAACGCATGGCCGGCTTGCAGATGGCGCAAGACCTCATCGACCAGTTGCTTGAAGCATTGGCTGAAATGGGTATGAGCGACGAAGCCCTTGAAGAACTGCGCGAAATGTTGCAGGAAAATGTCGGGGCGCTGGCCGAACAGCTCAACAAATTCACAGGATCGGCCATTGCCGAGAATCTGGCACAGGAAGAACAACAAGACCCCCGTCGCGATGTGGAAGACCTGCACTTCCAGCACCTGAGCCCAGATGAGGCCGAACGTGTGCGCGATGAAATGCGCCGCCTGGCCGCTCGTTTACGGAGCCGTGCGTCTTTGCGCCAGAAACGGGCACGTAGCGGTGAAATTGACCCGCGCCGAACGCTACGGGCTAACCTGCGCTATGGTGGCACCCCAATTGAACTACGCCGCCGCACCCACCACGTCAAACCCAAGCTGGTCGTCATCTGTGACTTGAGCGGGTCCATGCGCTATATGTCCGAGTTTATGCTGACGCTGACGTATATGCTGCAAGACCTTGTCGCTAAAGCACGGTCGTTCATCTTTATTGACGATATGGTCGAGGTGACGGACCGCTTTAAGCAAAGCCGGCCCGAAACTGCGGTTGAGATTGTACTGCGTGAAAACCCGCGCGGCCACTACACCACCGACCTCGGCAACAGCCTGAACACGTTCTTCGACGATCATTTAGATAGTATCGACAGTAAAACGACGGTGATTATGGTCGGGGATGGACGGAATAACTTCAATAATCCGCGTCTTGATCTTGCCGAGCAGATCACGCGCCGTGCCCGCCGTTGCATCTGGTTTTGCCCCGAAGTGCAACAACAGTGGGGTAGCGGCGACAGCGACCTCCACCGCTATGCACCGCTCTCGAATGGTGTCTATCTGGTGCGCAACTTACGTGAACTCAGTGCTGCGGTGGATAACATTCTGACGGATTCGTAGCGCTACTTATTCCAGTACCGACGGTACGAATAACAACAGAATTAACCACAATGTGCTGTACGTCAGCGGCCGCCCCGGATAGCGGAGCGCAGCATACAGCACATGCATCATCACCATGCCGATGATAAAGCGGAAAATTCCTAAAAACTCGCGATAGGTCGAAAACGGTACAAACGGCATAATCACCACCATTGCAAAGAATAAACAGGTGTAGAGGTGATACTGCCTGCTGCGGAATTCTTTCACCGTGACCCACAAGCCCCACACACTCGGCACCACTGCTGACGGAATAAACAATGCGCCAAGCAACACAAACGCTGCAAAACTACCATCGAACCAGATGCGCCACACCCCATTGTAGGGGATGATCTCAAACGATGTGCCCCCCGCTCCCCCAGAACCGATCCCAAATTCACCAAGCCAGTTATAGAGGTAAAGCTGCCACAGCAAAAACGGCACCCCGACAATCACCCCCGTCAGAAGAAGGTCACGCCAGCGCCGTTCAAGCAGATAGTAGAGCATGAATCCGGCAACAAAAAGCCCGGTCGTTTCTTTGGCAAAAGCGGCCAATGCTAGCAACAAGGCTGCGATGATAGGTTGTTCACGTTGCATGAACACCCAGATTGCACCAACCACCAGTCCATAGGCTAATGCCTCGGTAGTGCTTAACCGCACGGCAACCACTACTCCGAAAAAGCCACCATACACCAGCGCAAACCAGCGCGACCGCCCCAACCCAACGAGCAAATCCTCGAGCAACGCTGTGCTGATAACCAGCGCTGCCATGTTAACGACCACGAACACCAGCGGAATGAGATCATCGTTGCCAAAGCTGAACACCGCCCCGAACAGCGGCAATAAAATGCGCTGATAGCGATAGGCCGGTACATCAATGCAGGGCGCAGCGCCGTCAAGGTCACGCGCAATGAAGTAAGTGAACTGCCCGTCATAACCTTCAGCATTGTCATCCAGCTCATCAAGTGCTTCTTCGTCGGCGTCATCGTCTTCGAGCAGTATACGGCACTGCGCATCAGGGTCACACTGAGAGTAGCAGGTGCCAATTTGCGCATAAGCGTCCGTATCACCCTCATTGACGACCAACGTCGCCCCCAGCATGAGCATAACCCCAAGCAAAACCACTTGCCACGGATACAGGTTTGCCAGGATACCTCGAATCGTATTCAATGCTTGCATTGCAGCCGTTGCCCCTGTGTTTCAGCATGAATTTTGCGACTATTGCACCTAATAATAGCCCGACACGCTATCCTTTGCCGCATCAAATGCGCTACACTTGCAAAGACAGAATATTTAGTGGTCATGCACTGACAGGAAAATTTTCACATGCAGTCAATCGACGCTCTCAAAAACCGTACGACCGAGATTTCGCACTTACGGCACGCGGCTGCCCTGCTTGAATGGGATCAGCAGACCTACATGCCCCCCGGCGCGGCTAATGCCCGTGCGGAACAACTGGCCACGCTCGAACGACTCAGCCATGAGATGCTCTGCGCTGATGAAACCGCACAATTGATTGAAGCTGCCGCTGCTGAAGTCGGTGATCTGGACGCCGACACGCTGGAAGCGGCTATCGTCCGCGTTACCCGACGTGATTATGAAGATGCCGTCAAACTGCCATCGGATTTTGTCGCAGAAGAAGCACGAGTCACGGCGCTAGCCTATGACGTCTGGGTTCAGGCTCGCGCCAACAGTGACTACGCCGCTTTTCAACCGACCCTCGAACGCATCGTTGACCTTTCGCGTCGGCGGGCTGAGTATCTTGGTTATGAGGACCATATCTACGATGCCTTGCTGGACCTCTACGAACCGGGGATGAAAGCCTCAGACGTCGCGCCGCTATTTGCCGATCTGCGTGAGGCATTGGTGCCTTTTGCCCAGGCGATTTTTGCGCAACAAGATCGCGTCTCGGATGAGCCACTCCACCGTGCGTTCCCGGTTGAGCAGCAACATCAACTCGGCCTGATGATCGCGTCCCAGTTTGGCTATGACCTTCAACGTGGCCGGCAGGATGAGGTTGTGCATCCTTTCTGCACGTCGTTCTCACGCGATGATGTCCGGATTACCACCCGATTTGACCCGCAATTCCTCAACCCGGCGCTGTTTGGCACACTCCATGAGGCCGGTCATGCCATGTATGAGCAGGGGCTCAGCGATGAGCTTGATGGTACATTCCTTGCCGATGGTGTATCGCTGGGGATTCATGAAAGCCAGTCGCGACTGTGGGAAAACGTGGTTGGACGCAGCTATGGCTTCTGGCAATACTTCTACCCACGCTTGCAAGGTGTTTACCTCGGCGTGTTGAGCGATGTATCGCTGGATGACTTCTACCGCGCCATCAACAAAGTATATCCATCGTTTATCCGTGTAGAAGCCGACGAAGTCACGTATCCGCTGCACATTATGCTGCGCTTTGAGCTTGAACAGGATATTTTGACCGGGGAACTTGACCTCAATGATGCGCCCGACGCCTGGAACGCCAAAATGGAGCATTACCTCGGCATTACACCCGAAAAAGACAGTGACGGGATTTTGCAAGATGTTCACTGGGCCTATGGTATCTTCGGGTATTTTCCGACCTATGCACTGGGCACACTCCTTTCCGCACAGCTTTACAACGCCGCCGTTGCAGACCACCCAGAAATCCCATCTGATATTGCCGCCGGAGAATTTGACACGCTCTTGCACTGGATGAACGTCAACATTCACCAGCACGGCCGCAAGTACATGCCCGCCGAGTTGATTAAGCGTGCCACGGGCGACACCTACCAACATCAGCCGTATATGGACTACCTACAGGCGAAATATAGCAAGATTTACGACCTGTGATTTATGATGTGTAGTGTTTAACGTGCTTTGAGGGTTACACCATCTTTACCGGGCGTGCCGGGGAATAATTCATCGCTTAACTCAGGGACAAATTCGGCCACGGCTGCGCTGCTGAGGCCGTTTTGTTCCGAAATGCGGCGATAAAATTCCCCACTTCGGCGCAGCGTGCGTTCCTGTGTCTCAAAGTCCAGCGCGTAGAGGCCAAAGTGAAATGCAGGGTCATAGCCAGCAATCCACTCAAAGTTGTCGGTCAACGTCCAGTAGTAGATACCATGCACCGGAATATTGAAGTTTATCGCGTGCCACGTTGCATGGACAGCCTTAGCAATAAACCAGCGGCGGATGGCGTCATCTTCGGCGGGGGTTCCCGTTTCCGTGATGTAGATCGGCTTCCGGAGTTTGTCCCATACCAGCCGGATGACCTCGAACAAGCCCTGCGGGTAAATTTCTCCCCATTGTGGCGGGGCTGGCGGTGCGTCTGGCGCTTGCTTTTGCGTAAGAAAGAAGGTCTGCGGGTCAACGGGTGAAAGACCACCCCGATAGCGCTGATAGTAGTTCAAGCCGCAGTAGTCATAGGTGCCGGGTAGGTCTTTGATGAATACCGATTTGCGGAAAGGCAACTTTAATTCACCTGTCGCCAGCGCATCCAGATAGGACAGATTGAAGGCTTGCCGCACAAAGCGCACAATCGGCTGGTTAACCAGATGCGGCCAGATGGATTCAAAGATGACGATATGCTTGGCTAACCCCACAGCAGAACTGGGCTGCATGTCTTTGATGGTGTGGTACGACTCGGCGTGGGCCCGCAACAAGCGCTCAGCAACCCGGTAGAAATTGCGCACGCCGCGCTTCCCGGGATAAAAGAAGCCCACAAAGTACCCTTGCGCCGCATAAACCAGCGGTTCGTTAAAGGTACACCACAGGTCAACGTAGTCGCCAAAATGCTCAACCGCGATTTCAGTCCAGCGCTGGAACCGTTCAACCGCTCGATTTTCGAGCCAGCCGCCTTCGTTTTCAAGCCACATGGGGTTTGTGAAGTGATGCAACGACACCATTGGGCGGATTCCCCGATCGTGCAACCCCTTGAGCATAGCGCGGTATTGTTCGATAGCTGCATCATCCAGCGTATCGGCGTCGGGTTGAACACGGCTCCACGCAATCGAGAGGCGGTGCGTGTTGTGCCCCAGTTCGGCCATCCGGTCGAAATCTTCTTCCCAGCGGCCACCCCACCAATCGCAGGCGAGCCCGGCTTTCTGGTTTTTGTAGACCTTGCCGTTCTGTAGGTTTTCCCAGTGTGTCCAGCTATCGTTTGAATGACCTTCGACCTGATGCGCCGCTGTGGCTGTACCCCACAAAAAATCGTCCGGAAAACTGTAGATGCCGTGTGCCATGCGTACTCCTTCGTCGATGGTCAAATCAAAAGTGTTCAGGGAGAGCGGAAAATTACCTGATAGGAACGTGTAATGCCGGGGCTACACTCGTCTGCTTCAAGGCGCTGCGAAAGGTCACTTAAACCGGGTAGCAGCACCTGGTATGTGGTCCCGGTCTCCATCTGGAAATCAGCAAAGCCGGGGTCGCGTTCTGGTTTCAACCCTGTGAAAAAGCGTTGCTGTCGCTGGCCGGTTACGGTACTCCAGCGCACTTCAATCGGTACCGCCGGAATCCCATTCCCGGTATTGGCTTGCTCTACAAATATCTGCAACAGGCCGTTGGTGGCTTCACTGCACGCGGGTATCGTTTGGACAATCCTAAAGTCACCATCGAAGCGTGTGGCTGGCTGCGTGGACGGTGGCAAGGTCGCGGTGGGTGGTGCTGCGACAGGTGGCGTCGGGGTTTTGGTGCTGACGGGTGCTGGTGTGGGGGTGTTGGGTGGGCGTAGCGTCGGCGTTGGGTTTTGTGGTGCGTTCGAGGTCGCAAACACACGAATATCGCACCGTACCGACAAGCTCGGTTGCACACTGAAGAATGCGATCAGGTTACGAATAATCGTGATGTCACTGGTGGTTTGTACCCGCCCGCGTTCGGTCATTTCACAGACAGCATCAGCGGCAAGCTGAAAGGGGTCTGCGTTGGGGTCAACTTCGGTAAGCAAGGCATAGGTGCGGTCACGGTTGCGTTCTTCGCCAAAATCGAGGGCAATCGCGGCGATGTAATCAAGCTGGAACTCATCGCGGAGCTGGTCGGGGCGCGTATTCTGTTCAATAACCGGGCTAACTTCCCAGGCATAGTAAAGGCCACCCGCTACCCCGCCTAGCAAAAAGATGACTGCCACAACAGCCAGCACCATGCCGTAAGAGGTACTTTGTAGCCGTGGGTTGTAGACGAGTTCTTCGCGCTCAGCCATTACGCCAGCCCCGGGCAAGATTGTTGCATGGGTGGGGTCAAGCGACCAAACGCCGCTGAGAGTTCGGCCAGATCACAAATGGCGTCGGTGTTGCGGCTTTGTGAGATATACCGCTCCGTTAAAAATTGAACCCAACTGGGGATATTGTCAATGGGGTCGCTGCGTCCATCTGCACAAACGTCGATACCCTCTACACGCAACGGTCGCAGGCGTTCAAGCGCGGCTTCAAGATCACCGTCTTGTTGAAACCCCCGTGCAACCATCAATGTATATTCTTCTTGATAGTTACGGTCAAGCTGGCACATATGGCTGTCATCGTATTCAATGGGGAACTGTACCCAGCCGAGGTAAAGCCCCAACCCACCACCGATGAGCAAGGTTATCAACGCAGTCGCGATATAGGTACGCATCGAAAAAAATAAACAGTCTCTCTACAAATGCCTCTGGCAATTTAGCCCGAAAGCCCTCATCATTGTAGCAACAATACAAAAAGACCGGAAGGTTCCGGCCTGTTGAATTGCCTATAGTGGTTGTTTGCCGGAGGTGGGACTCGAACCCACACGGATTTCTCCACGCGAGTTTGAGTCGCGCGCGTCTGCCAATTCCGCCACTCCGGCAGTATATGAACAGGCAAAAGTATACGTATTTTAGTCGCAGGCGTCAACGGCAAAAACTGTCATGGATGAGCAACAATTGATTGCAGCCGCCCAAAGCGGTGATGTCAATGCGTTTAACGAGCTTGTGCTGGCGTATCAAGATATGGCATACAGCGTCGCCTTTCGCATCTTGCATGATCAACAAAGCGCCAGTGATGCAACCCAGGATGCGTTCATAAAAGCCTTTCGCAAACTGCATCAGTTTGAAGGGCAATATTTCAAGGCATGGCTGCTGCGGATTGTCACCAACGGCTGTTATGATGAGCTACGCCGCCAGAAACGCCGCGCCACCGATTCGCTGGACACCATGCTTGACGAGAGCGACCGCGACAGCCTGGCACTTGAACAAGACACTAACGCCGACCTCGATATGCTAACCCGCTTTGATGAACCAGAAACCGCCATCCAACGCCAGGAATTACAACGCGCCATTGAAGACTGTCTGCAACGCCTCAATGACACCTATCGCGTTGTAGCCGTATTGGTTGATGTGCAGGGGTTGAGCTACGATGACGTGGCGCAAAGTGTGGACGTTTCACTGGGAACAGTCAAATCACGGTTGAGCCGGGCACGGGCACGGTTGCGAGACTGCTTACAAAATTATAAGGAACTTTTACCCGGTCAGTATCGTCTCAACGATACAGACAACGCTTGACTTTAGCGGTATTCGGAGCAATGACTGGATGTCACAACGTCCACCACTTTCGAACGACGACCTGATCGCGCTTTCAGCCTATCTGGACGATGAACTTTCGCCAGAAGAAAAGGCCGTGTTGCAAGCGCGCTTAGAAAATGATGATACCCTGCGTGCAGAATTGGACAGCCTGCAACGAACAGTTAACCTGTTGCGGGATTTGCCAACGCTACCAGCGCCGCGTGACTTCACGCTTGACCCGGCCGAGTTTGGTCAACAACCGGCCGGCGATGGCTCCGCTGACAGCAAGGTACGCTCAATGGGGCGTGTGCTGCGCTTCGGGGCGATACTCTCAGCCGCAGCGGCGCTTTTACTGGCGTTTGGGCTGATTTTCTTGCTCAATGCTGACGACGCCGAAGATGCGTCCAATGAAGCCGCATTTGCAGTTGAAACAGATACGCCAGAACAGATTATTCAACTCAACATGACGGTTGTTGCTCAAGAAAACCCATCACCAACGCCACTCCCGACTCAGGCAGCGCCAGACAGTGCAACGTCGCCACAACCAACTGCTGATGCCGATCTTCTCGCCACCGTCAGCGGACGCATGGCCACGGTAACCCTCGCGGCCGTTGGTGGGAATGCACCATTGCCGACGGCAACACCTGAAGCCCCTGTGAATGCAGACGAAACCAGTCGCACCGGGATTGCTGGCGGGGCTGGGGCGCAACCAAGCCCAACCCAACTCAATATCACGCCGACGATGATGGTACGCCGCCCCCCTGCTACGGCAACCGCATTACCATCACCTGTGGCTGAAACAGATCTGGCAGCCGAGGAATCACCAGCAATGGACGCACCCCCAGCCGCCGAGGCTGACATGGCGGAAGATGTTGCAGAGGAAGCAGAAAAGGCTGCTGAGTCTGATTTTGCTGATGATGAGGCTTTTGTCGGTGAAGCTGATGGTGAAATCGCGGCCTCACCTGAAGTTCAGACCTTTGCGGATGACGACATTACAGAGAGTGCCCCGGGGTTAGATGCGGCACAAGCCGACGATGGCGCAGCACCACCCGAAGTAGCCAACGATCAGCAAGATGATGCCCTCGGACGTGATCAGTTGCGTGCCATTGTTGACAGTGCGTACAGACAGGTGACTGTGTTGCTGCAACAGGTTATTTCGTGGCTGCCAGACTGGTATTAACTAGCCCGTCTTGCGCACCATTTCATACCACGGTTGATAACGTGTCACAAGCCACCAGTACACATCGTGTAAACGCGGGAAATGTCGCCCGGCCCACACACCGAAACGTTCTAGCCAACTGGCATTAACAATTTCACGTCGCCCTTGAACCAGTGCTTCAACAATCTCTTCAGCGACCGTTTCTGCACTGAGAACGCTATGTTGCGGAAATTTGCGCAGCAGCGCTTCGGCCTCAGGTGGGAAAATCTCAGAGCGGAACCACGTTGGGCCAGCATAGAGGATATGCACACCCCGCCCGTGTAATTCACGTCGCAATGCATCAGAAAACGCCCGTAAACCACCCTTAGCGGCGCTGTAGGCTGCGTAACCCGGCGCAGGCACGAACCCACTTATTGAGCCGATGTTGACAATGTAACCGTGATTACGCCGTTGCATGTATGGCAACACCGCGTGCGTCAGCATAACAGCAGCATCCAGATTCACCGCCAGAATGCGGGCATTGGTTGTTGCGTCAGTCTCTGCAAAGGTATCTCCACCCGAAACACCCGCACAGTTGACCAATACATCAATCTGCCCGAACTGTTCCAGCACACGTTCAACCAGCGCCCGACGTTGGTCATGGTCGGTAACGTCAGTTGGCACAATGAGTGTATCTGTGGCATAGGGCGAGATACGCTTTTCAACGTCCAACAACGCCGTCTCACGTCGTGCTGACAACACCACTCGTGCCCCACGCCGCGCAAAGGTCGTGGCCAGCGCCGCGCCAAGCCCAGATGAAGCCCCGGTAACCACCACAACTTGATTTTCCAGCACCAATGATGAATGCTGCGGAGAGAGGTACCGCCAGAACCAGTACCCAACGCCGGTCGCCACCCCGCTCAGTACAAATCGCTTCATGTGTGGTTCCTTTCTAATGACGCCGTTTTGCGAGCAAGGCATATCTGGTTGACGCCCATCCAAAGTGGTGTCCAGGTGGTGCGTGTCAGCACTTGAAACAATGCTGGAAGGCCGAACACACCGAACTGTATTGACTTAGGGATAAAAGGCAAATAGGGTACATCCCAGAGCCCGTCGCCAAAATGCTGCACCACCTCGAAGTTCGCCGCCTCAGCCCATTGTCGCCATGTACGCGGCGACTGTACGTTGATATGTGTTGGGTCTTTGCCGATGGCGTCCGTGTCGTGGTCTTTGAATTTGCGCAGACCATAGCGCGGATTTGGTGTTGCGAAAAGCAGTAGCCCGTCATCGGTCAAAATGCGGTTGATGTCGCGCAGGGTGCGGGCCGGGTCGGGTAAATGTTCAACAAGGTGCAGCGCAATCACGACGCCAAATTCAGCATCAGCGAAGGAGCTGAGGTCATCGGCACTCATCATGAGTGCTTCGGCTTCAGGGGCATTCAGGCGGGTTTGCTCAATGCTATACGCGGCAAGATCAATGCCCACACACTGAAAGTCATCCTGTAGCAGACCAAGCAGGTGCCCCAAGCCACAGCCCAGTTCGAGCAAGCGGCCGCCTTGCGGCGGGGCATAACGTTTCGCCAGCGCCGCATAGTAACGGCGAGCAAACCAGTACATACTGAATTTGCCCATCGTGCGGTCGGCGTAGTTGTAATTTTTAAAGTAGTCTTCGCCGTACTCGCTGAGTACAGCCTCATCGACACCTTGAACAGATGCCAGTTTCGCGGAATTATCGGTCATTCGGTTACTACATCTCGTAGATTAGTTGTTTGTCGATAAAAAAGCCCTGGCCATCGACCTGCAACATCCCATGCCCCAGCGCAGACACACTGTCTACCACAAAATCGAGCGTCTGTTCGCTGCCGTAGTCGATAAAGTCGTCTGGCACACCGATGGCAATGATAGCCTGTGTGCGCGAGAGCATGTTGAAAACGTCCCGCTGTCCAGTATAAGCCGGCCGCTGGCTGACGATTTCAATGAACACCGCCACTTCAGACTGTGTAACCGGGTTATAGGCTTTGGTTAAGCCCGTTGTCAGCGGATGCATATCAGGCGCGTAGTGAACATTGTAGGCTTCTGCCCCGACAAGGCGAACACTTAATCCGGCGCGGCGCATGTGTTGGAGAGCGGGAACCAGCGAATCCACAGATGATACAGCGAAATAACGAAGTGCATATCCCATAATAATAGTCCTGCATACACTAATTTGAAGCATTGAAGCTAGAATACGAAAATGCCCTGTCGTTGTGCATCACAGAGCATTTTCAGTATATGCATATTTAATTGTCGGGGTCAAATGCCTTTAGGTGGGCACTTTCCCTACGCGGGCGATGGTGCTGCACCGATGTTGGGCAAATCATCGCCTTCAGCATCCGGTTCTGCCGCATCTGGTGACGTAGCCGGTTCCGGCGGCAGTGGTGTGCCTTCGGGCGCACGCGGCGGTGCAGCAGATTCTTCACCGAGGAGTTCCAGGAACTCTTCGCGGCCAATGGTTTCGATTTCCAGCAGACGGCCAGCAATCAAGTCCAATTCTTCGCGGCGTTCGGTCAAGATATGCTTGGCGACTTCGTACTGCTGCATCACGATTTCATGTACTTCGTCGTCAATCGCCTGAGCAACCTTCTCGCCATAGTCACGCTGTTCACTGATTTCACGGCCAAGGAAGACCATTTCTTCACGCTGACCAAACACACGCGGACCGAGCTTCTTGCTCATACCCCAGCGGGTAATCATCTGGCGGGCGATACGGGTCACACGTTCAAGGTCATTCGATGCACCGTTAGTAATCTCACTAAAGACCAGTTCTTCAGCCGCACGCCCACCCAAAACAGCAGAGATTGCTTCCAGGTAGTCGTCAGTTGACCCAAGGCTAGAGTCACTGTCAGGCATTGTCCACGTCACACCCCCGGCCATCCCACGCGAGACGATGGTAATCTTACGAACCGGGTCGGTGCGCGGCAGGTAGTGGAAGACAACCGCATGACCTGCCTCATGGTAAGCGATTACACGCCGCTCTTTCTCAGAGATAATGCGGCTCTTGCGTTCTGGCCCGAGGACAACGCGCTCGGTGGCGTCTTCGAAGTCGCGCATGGCAATCGACTTCTTGTTCTTACGCGCAGCCACAATCGCAGCCTCGTTAACCAGATTCGAGATGTCTGCACCAGAAAAGCCCGGAATGGAACGCGCGATCACGCTGATGTCAACATCGTTAGACAGCGGCTTACCACGGGTATGTACCTTGAGAATCGCTTCGCGACCGCGCAGGTCGGGGCGGTCGATGATGACACGGCGATCAAAGCGCCCAGGACGCATCAACGCCGGGTCAAGGATGTCGGGGCGGTTGGTGGCGGCAATGATGATAATGTTCGTGTCGGTGTCAAACCCGTCCATTTCAACCAGAATCTGGTTGAGCGTCTGCTCGCGCTCATCGTGGCTACCACCCAGACCAGCACCACGTTGACGACCAACTGCGTCGATTTCGTCAATGAAGATAATGCATGGGCTATGGCGCTTGGCCTGTTCGAACAGGTCACGCACACGGCTGGCACCCACACCAACGAACATTTCAACAAATTCAGAGCCTGAGATACCAAAGAACGGCACACCAGCTTCACCAGCGACAGCCTTAGCCATGAGCGTCTTACCTGTACCGGGTTGACCGACCAGCAGCACACCCTTGGGAATGCGTGCGCCAAGCTGAATGAATTTTTCTGGCTCTTTGAGAAATTCAACGACTTCTTGCAGTTCTTGTTTAGCTTCTTCAACGCCAGCAACATCGTCAAAGGTGACATTGGACTGGTCACCAGAGAACATACGAGCGCGGCTACGGCCGAACTGCATCGCTTGATTGTTGCTCCCCTGCGCCTGACGTACCATCAGGAACAAGAAACCAGCAATCAAAATGAGCGGCAAGAGACTCCCGAGAATACCGATCCAGGGGCCAAGGCCACCACCGCCGCTATACTGGAAGCTAACGGCTTGAACATTGTCTAACGAGGCGCCGTGTGAAACCAGCAATTCTGGCAGGTTTTCAACTGTGGCATCAACCTGTGACTCATATGTCGGATTACCCTCTAAGTCAGCATCTTGCGTCCAGACTTTGAGGTCAGTTTCTGAGCGTTCAATACGTGCGACTTCACCGCCTTCAACAAGTTCGACAACTTCGCTAAAGGTGATTTCTTCCGCACTGCTACCGCTGCTGAGGGTGAAGACCACCAGCAGGATAATCCCTAGAATGACGATCCACACCAGATAATTACGATAACGTGGAGTTTTCACTACACTTTGGCCCGGGTGCTTCTGTGTGCAGCTAGTACAGCAGACAGCGTCGCCAGACCGTCCTCCTTCCAAATGATACTTCTTCGATTAAGCTACAAAAATACATGGATGTAATGGGAGCGAAGATTCAAAAATCCAGACGATCAATTCTGCGCGGATTTCCTTAACTCATTATTTAGTACAACCACGCTTCAAAAAATTCTTAAAGCTTTTTGCCTCAATTTTGCATTTAGTATACGCCATTAAGCCCAGAAACTCTACCCTTCCACGGCAGATTCTAAGACACGTTTAACTGTAGGCTTGCCAGACAAAAATCCACAGCACAACCACCCCGATCATGGCAAGCAAGGCCACCACTGCCAGGATGAGTGTTACGATGTCCAGTGAGTTGGGTTCTGGCGAACGATACCCGGTACTACGCATAATCGCTGGTTCAGGGGGCATGTATGGGTAACTGTCGCTGCCAACATAATTTGGTTGCGGGTAAGCGCCCGGTGGGTGCTGGTGGGGCTGTGCATAAACCGGTGGTACTGAAGCACCGGGGGGCAATGTCGGCTCTGTGGCATAGGGGGCGGCATTTTCCTCATCTTGAGTATGGCCCTGTGGGACAGCAGCAGGTTCGACTGATGGTTGCCAGCGTTCAGAAACCGAGGCGGGTATGGATACCATGCCAGCGGTATCTTCGTGCCCCTGGCTGCGATAGGCTTCCAGTACACGCCCAAGCTGCTCGGCTTTACTAAAGCGCTGGCGGGGGTCTTTGGCTAAGACACGCTGCACAATTTGGTCGAGTGAGGTCGGCACTCGTGGATTCAATTCCGAAATCCGGGGCGGCGTGTCACGAATGTGGGCCATCGCAAGTTCTTGTTGGTCTCCCCCTTGAAAAGGCAAGCGGCCAGTTAGCATCTCAAAGATGACGATACCAATTGAATAAACATCAGCGGCGGGAGAGGGATATTCGCCCTGGGCCTGCTCTGGTGAGAAATAATGCGGGCTCCCCCATACAATCTTCTGGCGCTCTTGTGGCTTGATGAGTGCAAGCGCCTGAGCAATCCCAAAGTCGGTTACTTTAACGCGGTCCCCTTCTGCCATTAGAATATTCTGCGGCTTGACGTCAGCATGAACCAGACCAGCACGATGCGCATAGCCAATACCATGACACATTTGCACGGCAATATTCAGCGTACGTTCCACTGAAAGCGGTCCGTCGGACTTGATGATTTTTTTCAGGTCTGGCCCATCGACAAATTCCATCACCATATAGTAGGTGTTGCCGTCTTGACCAACATCATGCACAGTTACGATGTTGGGGTGCGAGAGGTTCGCGACGTTGCGGGCCTCTTGCCGAAAGCGTACGAGGAAAGAATTATCGTTGGTTAAAGACGGACGCAGTATTTTTACGGCAACAGTCCGCCCTAACGCAATATCTGTCGCTTGATAGATCACTGACATACCGCCAGAGCCATGTTGCGACACCAGACGGTAGCGGCCGTTGAGCAGTTGTTCGTTATTCATCGGCAGCGACTATTTTTATGCCTTCTGCATTGCCCGATACTGTTCGAGCAACGCCTTTAAATTGCCTTCATGTAGGTTCTGGACTTCGCCATTGAGCGGGATGCGGCTCTTGCCACATTTTTCAATATCCACGCCGCGTAGGTAGTGCTGCGGGTTGGGTTTGTTCAATGCAATTTCGACGTGTTTTTTGATGCAACGCAAATAGTTCAGGTCAGCATCAATTTTTTGTTCCACTTCACCACGCAGAATGATCTCGCCATGCCCTTGAATCACGTTTTCGTAACCACCACCCTTGAGCGCTTCAAGCGAATTAACAAGGTCGTCAAAGCTACCATCGAGGAAGAATGGCACGGGCATGAGGGTATCTGCTGCAAACAGCACACGGTCTTCGCGGACTAACACTGTAATTGAGTCATCACTGTGCCCCGGTGACAGACGAAGTTGAAGGGTTTTGTCACCCAGCCGCAACTCAAGAATCCCACTTTCAAAAACCAAACTGGGAAGATTCAGCGCGACTTCGTCAAACACGCGCGATTGACGCTTGGCTTTCTCTAAACCGTCTTTGCCACGAGTACGCAGGTATTCATAGCACAACGCCGACGAGACAATTGTTGCGCCGGGAAAGAAACAATTTCCATAGGTGTGGTCTGCATGATAGTGGGTGTTAATGATGTACCGCACCTCAGTGCCGACACGCTGGGTCAAAAAGCGGTGAATTGCCTTCGATTCTTCAGGGAAGATCATAGTGTCAATGACGATGGCCCCCGCGGGCGTTATCACCGCACCAGCTGTCACCTGCGCATATAGTTCACTGGTGAATACATAAATATCGTCTGCAACTCGTTCGCGTCGCATAAAAACCTTATTCGCAGGTACAGGGCAAGATTCTGCCAAAAGTATAGCGGTTCGCCCCGGTCAATTCAAGACATTTGTGTTGACGGGTTAGAGCCCCTCGGCTACAATCGGCAAGCTATGCACGTGAAAAACGCCGAGTCGTCGGCTGTATTTTAGGAGCGAATCAACGCCATGAGTGAACGTTTTGCCCTTGAAGCGGCAACCCGTACGGTTGTCGGGAAAAAAGTCAAAACTTTGCGGGCGCAAGGGCAGGTTCCGGCAGTGGTTTATGGCCCAGACCGTGACCCGCTGCATATCACAATTGACTGGAAGACATTGCGCCCCATTCTTATCCAGGCCGGGGGTACCAACCTCGTTGACATTCAGGTGGACGGCCAGACCGTGACCACCCTCATTCGTGATGTCCAGCGTGACCCCATCAAGTTCAATGAAGTTCAACATGTGGACTTTTACGCTGTGAACTTGAAAGAAACTATTATCGCGCAAATTCCTGTGACGATGACCAACGAGCGCGAAACCATTGACCGTATCAATGGTCGTATCGTGCTGGACTACCCCATGATTGAGATTGAAGCCTTACCCGGCAACCTCCCCTCTGAGATTGAACTTGACGTCAGTGTGCTTCAGGAAATTGGAGATGCTATTTACGTTGACGGAATGCCAGAGATTGAAGGGGTAGCCTATCGCGTTGAGCCTGATGTCGCGATTGTCCGTTCTGACTACTTGCAACAGCGTCCAGAATTGGAAGCTGAAGAGGAAGAAGAAGAAGTCATCGACGAAGGTGTCGAACCCGAAGTCATTGCACGCGGCAAGGAAGAAGAAGAATTCGAAGAGTAAGACTACCGCAGTTTCAAACTGGTGCTATTTCCACCCTGGTAGCATAAAAACAACGACCATCGGCGATTTATGGCGGGTGGTCGTTTTCATTACTCGAATTGAACAGGCCCGGTCAGAATACTCTGGGGTTGTTTCTCTCCGGCGCTGTCATACACCACCAGGTCTATGCGATGGCCTTCACCACGTGTTACCAACACACATGGATAGCGCAGTTCAAAGCGTCCCACGACAGGTACAAACGGCTCCCAACGGTCTTGCGGGAAGAAAAACCCGGCCGGCGGGCGGTCTTGCTGCATCACGGGGAAGCCTGTCGCTTCAGGTACTAACTGCGCACTGACCAGCGTCGTCGGGTAGTCTGTTTCACCACGCCACCACCACGTATGCACAATGCTGGCACATGTTGTCGAGTTAACTCTGTTATGATAACTATCAATCCCCAACAAACTCGGCCCGTCCGGGGGAACCTGCACCACACCCTCGAAAGCGACGATATGCTCCTGCAAGGTGTTCTGTCTACGTTGGATGTCGTAACTGTACAGCGAGACGCCGCGCTCACCACCCTCTAGCCATACCTGACGCTGACCATCGCTATAATATTCGGGGATGACCAGCCCCAATGCAGTTGGGTCCATTGTATCGGCTTGCCATGACAGCACCCAGATGCGTGGCCGTTCTAGAAAATCGGCTGCCAGAAAGTTGTCCATCGCCTCGAAAAATTGGATCTGATGGTTGACGTTGGTCAATTTATCGTCCGGAATACCGATGTAGTCAATCTCGACGTTGTAATATTCTGCCGCTGTGAACAGTGTCCCATCGCGGAGTACCAGCAGGTCATCCGGGCCCGCTTGCGCATTGATCGTCGCTATTGCACCGCGCAAATCACCACGATATTCAGCGGGTAAATTTGTGCGTAAAGCCCCCGCCAGGGCGAACAGTACGAGTAGCGTCATCGCAATTGACATCCGCTGTGCTAGCAGCCGTGCCTGTGCAGGTAACACATAGCGTAGCGCCTCGACCCCGCCGCGCATCACCAGTGGCGTAGACAGCCACAGCGCCCATGTATGCCGGCCTGACAATTTACCCTCGATCTGGTTCACAGCAAAGGTCATTGCCGCAACAGGAAGCAACGCCAATAAGATTATGCTGACGGTCGTGAGTGTGCGGTGTCGCCATGTACACAGCAGCGCAAAGAGCATCACAACCGTGAAGAATATAAACGCTTGTGTATGGGCTGTTGATGTGAACAGTTTTTGCCCGAACAATGCAAAAGTAGTATAGGTTTCAAGAGCAGCGCGGACACTCACGCTACCAACAAAGGCCGTTCCAGCGTTGATGTCACGCCCCCCCAGTGCCAACAACCAGCCAACGACAACCAGCGCAGCCAGCAACAGTGGCACAACAGCAGTCCGTAGAGTTCCTTGTAGGGTATGTGGTGGTGTGAAGACCAGCAAGAATGCGAAAACTGGTAGCGCAAGCCATGCAGTGTAATGCGTGGCACTCAATAATGCAGCGAGAATCGCAAAAACGACCAGACGGCCGTTGGCGTGCGGCTTGGCGACAATCGTCAGCGCATAAATAAAGGTCCATGCCAGCAACGCCAGCGAGAGCGCATAGGTCCGTACTTCATACGCGGCGTAGAGCGTCCCTCCCAGTAGCAAGAACGCTGTAGCCGCGAACCAGGGCAAACGTACCGGGGCCGGAAACAGTCGCTGTTCAAGTGCTATAATCCCGGCCGCCGCCAGCCACACCGCGAACACTGAAAATAGACGCAACACAAATTCAGAACTGCCCGCAACCTCAGTCCATAGTTTCAGCAGGACGAAATGCAACGGAAGCTGATTATCAATGTCGGTGGTCCATTCAACGATAGTATCCCATGCCGACGTCGCCAGGTAAGCGTTGACGGTTTCGTCATACCACAGGCTATCGTCGGGCATATTCAGCATGAGCCAGCCAAAGGCAAGCCACAGCAGCAATGCCAGAATGAGCCTTCGCATTAGCGCAGGGTATCCGCCTCGAACATTACGCTGTGCCCACCGCTGAGTTCAACGTGAATAGCCAGCCGTTCGCTGAGGCGCGTCATGCCTTCAAAGCCCCATTTGCCGATGGCCACACTATCACGTGCATAGAGTTCGGCCTGCCCAATCTGGTAATCAAACATCGTCATATTGAAAACGAAGGTCAGCACGTTCTCTTTGTTGGCACGGCTGTAGACCAGTAAATTCGGATTGTCCGAGCTACCAGGGAGTACAGTGGATGGGTCAGGGTTAGCCAGTAAATCCTGATAAGACTTGCGCAAATGGAAAGCATAGCGGATCGCACCCACCATATTCCCCTCACGTGTCCAGTCAAAGGCATGTTTAGAGAACAGCGGCAAATCGCCCGGGGTATAGCGTTTGAGGGTTTCAGGGTCAAAGCCCAGCCCGGTGTTGATTGGCAAGTCTTCAAATAACTCAAAGCCACTGCTGATAAAGGGCATCCCCGGCAACGATACCATATATAACAAGGCTTGATGACAAAACCCCAGCGCATTCAGCCGGGTAGCAGCGCGGGGGGTGTTATGATTTTCGGGGGTGATAAAGAAGGTGATTTCCGGCCGATGATGGGCAAGCTGGTCAATAAATGCCTGCATTCGTTGCGGCTGGTGCAGATCAAAGATTAAGTATCCCATCACAGCATTATAGCCACGGTCACGGTTTTCACGGCTGATGTTGAAATCTTCTGTCCAGAACGCGAAGTCCGGGTTTTTCTCGCGCGCGGCCTGCATACTGCGTTGCATCAACTCGTGTGGCAATGCATGCCCCATGTCAATCATCACGCCATCAATGCCAAACTCGTCCTGGTAGTGGGGAATCACACCGATAACTGCATCCCACAACCCTTGCACCGCGTTGTCGGTGTTGGCAAGGCGTTCATCGTACATGCGCAGCGTGTTGTACGCCATGTAATTGAAATCAGGGTGATCGAAGAAGCGCAGATAGGTCACGTCTGACCATGGTGGTTGTACGTCCTCTGGTGGCCAATCGGTGAATGCGCCGGGAATACGTACATCCGTTCCATCATCCAGCGTGCCAATCCAGCGACCGTCTTCTTTGCGGATCGTATCAGGGGCTGGCGGTGTGGTGTACATACTGCGGTAAATTGCGGGCGGAGGTGTCAGGTCGTGGCGTTGCCCGGAGTTGACTTTCCAATAGACCTCACCGAGCTGGTCACGTGGGAAAATTGGTGGGCCGAATGTTGCCGAGTCTTTGGAACCATGCGGACGGTCTGCGATGTCAGCACGAATCCAGTAAAACCATTCTGGATGCTCAGCAACCCACTCCGAATCTTTGGCGGCAACACGGAAGACAAACTCCATCACCACACGAATGCCAAGTCGATGTGCAGCCTCCACAAACCCTTTGAATAGCAGCGTGTTATCTGGCACTACAGGCTCGTCCAAATGTTCGTCGATTTTGTAAGGGTTACGGATTGCGAATGGCGACCCCAACGTGCCTTTTTTACCGTCGTGGCCGATGGAATTAATCGGCAAGAGATGCACTGTGTTAAAGCCCATTGAACGAATATAGGGCAAAATTGCTGTTGCCTTTAACAGGCTCCCCGTTTCACGCCAGTTGCTGCCGTTGACGTGGTTCAGTGTGCCATCTGCGTCGTGGTCGAAAGCTGTCGTCAGGCGTGGAAAAAGGTTGTACGTAATTGCATTTTGCGTCCAGTTACCGCCCGGCTCGCCTTCAATTAACGGCTGCGGTTCGGACTCTAAAATCGCTTCCAGACGATCTGCGTAAAAGTCGAAAGGGTTCAGGTTCTGGGCGGCCGTGCTTTCAAAGTCAATCCACAGCCCCGGTATCCAGTACGGTGCTTGAAGCTCATGTCGCTGGCCGCGAATACGGTTAACAATTTCTTGCAATGCTGACATAGCTTTTCCTAAACGTGCGGTCTTCCCCGAGAACACTGTCGAGGAGTATGTCGAGTATTATAGGCAGGCTGAGCATCCTACTTACTGATTATACCCCTCACCGAAAATTTCAACCATCAACAGGCCGAGCGAATAGCGTTCAGGAATCAATACCGATGCGCCAGTGGGGGTTGTGTAGGATTGCAAACAGCATTCCCAGTTTACCACAGCATTGTTGATATTTTCCTCGGGGACTTCTACAGCAAACAGCGCTAACTCTAGCAATTGGTCCAACCCAAGCCCAGATTCAATACCCTCGTTAATGTCATTCCAAATAGGCAAGGCATTGGTTATCAATTCGTCTATCATATCCAGCGTCACAACCTGATCGCGCAACGCCAGAATCAGTTGCTGCTGACGGCGGCCACGGTCAACGTCGTCGGTGGTGTGGCGACTACGGGCATATTTCAGGGCTGTTTCACCGTCGAGATGGTGCCAGCCCTCACTAATGTAGAACGGATCGTAGCCGAAATTCATGTCAGGATAAGTGCGGTCATTGATTTCTTTTTCAACGAAAACACTCACCCCACCGACACGGTCGATAATTTTGATGAAGGCGTTGAAGTCTACCAGCATATAGTCATGGATACGGATACCAAAATTATACTGCACCGTTTGCATGGCCAGCGTGGGCCCAAAACCGGGGCGCTGGTTGTTGCCGAGCAAATACGCAGTGTTGACACGCTGTAGATTTGTGTAGCCGGGGATATTGACGTACGTATCACGCGGGATGCTCATCATCCCGATGCTATCATCCACCGGGTCAAAGCTGACGATCATCATCGTATCAGTACGGTAGAGTCCATTCGCGCCCTGTTCAGGACGTGCGTCGATCCCCATCAGCAAAATTGTGAAGCGTTCTTCACCATCCCACGGGCGAATGTTCAGTTCAGTGCTGCCGGGTGGGTCATTGGTAATCGGCTCAGAACCATCTTCGCCTTGCAAGTCCGTGCTGGGGGCGGGATTGTCGCGCGATGGGTCGTCAGTGTCAGCGGGTGGTTGTTGCTCCTCCGCAGAAGAATCATTGTCAGCGGTGTTTTCCTCAGCCTGATTAGCTGAGGGCTGCCCACCAGCATTGTTGCCGGCAGTACTGTTGTTATTGTTGGGAACGGTCGTGGCTACCATGACAGATTCATCACTGGCATCGTCCCCTGTTTGTAACACGAAAATAATCCCCATCGTGAAGACAAGCGTCAACCCCAATAACATCACGGCAACAATCACCCACAGCCAGTTGTTTTTGGCAGCCGCCTGCTGGTAGTAGCGCCGACTGCGATAGACTGGCGCGGGGGGTGGTGTGTTGCCCGGCTGATTCGTCGCGGTTGGTTGGCCGGTATCAACTGTTTTGTTGTACCAGTGCGGCGACGTGGTTTCGTGCTGTTCGGGCTCGTAGTCATATAGGCTACGTTTGGTTTCGTCTGGTTGCGGAACTGATGTGTCCGATGATGACATGGATGTCTCTCCAAAACATACTGACTTGCTCCACATTTTAGCAGAAAGCAGGTGATGCTCAATCAGCGCTGAGGCAACGCTTGCTCGTCTCTACGTTTTCCAGACAATTCTAGATGTGGTTTGCCTGCGCAAAAACAGAATTGTCGTGTATAATCTAAAATAGAACATATGTTTTAGATGAGGTGACTTTATGACTGATCAGATGAAATTCAAAGACTACTACGACGAGAACCTGGCAGCATCACTGGGTAAACAAATTCGCGCTGTGCATCCAGATTTTGACACACCCGCATTTGTAGACTTCGTGGAGCAGCGGGTTAGCCCACTGGAATTAAAAGCCCGGGTCGCTGTGATTGCAGAAGGGTTACGCGCCCACTTACCGTCTGAGTATCCGACCGCGCTTGATATTTTGCTGGGCATTCTTGGGGATGAGCTTACCGAAGAAGAAGGCATGTTCGACGCTGGCTATCACCTGATGCCCGTCGCCTATTTTGTAGAGGTCTATGGCTTAGAACATCCCGACCGTTCCATCCCGGCGCTGTACGAAATCACGAAGCGCTTCACAGCCGAATTCGCCATTCGTCCCTACTTGCAACGTTACCCAGAACAAACACTTTCCACGCTGCGCGAGTGGGCAACTGATCCCAATCCACATGCCCGCCGACTGGTGAGTGAAGGTACCCGCACCCGCTTACCCTGGGCCACGCAACTTCCACAATTCATCACAGACCCGACCCCAGTGTTAGAATTGCTCACATTGCTGCGTGATGACGATTCTGCCTATGTGCGCAAATCCGTCGCTAACAACCTCAACGACCTCTCTAAAGATCATCCGCAATTGGTCCGCGACACCCTTCGTGAGTGGCTGCAAGCGCCAACCGACGAACGTCAGTGGATTGCCAAACACGCGCTGCGTACACTCATCAAACAAGGTGATCGCGATGCGCTTGAGCTGCTTGGCTATTCAAGTCCGAAACTAAACCAGTGTACATTCACCATCACACCCGAAACTATCCAGCTAGGCGACGCCCTCACCCTGATGATTGAGCTTGAGAGCGCCACCAACGACCCGCAACCGATGATTGTGGACTACATCATACATTTTGTGCGGGCTGGCGGCAAAACCAACTCCAAAGTGTTCAAATTAAAAACAACCACATTGAAGCCCAACAAAGCGTTGCACATCGAAAAGACGCACGCGCTCAAACCTGTCACAGTGCGACGTTATTACCCGGGCGAACACAAAGTCGAGTTGCAGATCAATGGCGAATGCGTTGCAACAAGCAGTTTTTGGCTAGAAGTTGAATCACCTAATTGAGTGCCACTTCCGCAATGCGTTCGCGGTTGACCATTTTCAGTACCCGCAGCAATTGCGGCTGCCAGCGCACTTCATCGGCGGTGGTATCCATTAACCAGAGTGCGGTCCGGCTGACACGGGCTTCGTCGCCAAGATAGTTTTGCAAAGCATCGCGGTCAATACTACCGAGGTAGGGTAACTTTACGCTGATGCGTCCGTTCTCGGTGCTAACGGCAGTTGCGCCGGCTGCTTGCGCCAATAACTTCACCTCAATCTGGAACAGCAGGCCTTCTACGGCCGGCGGCAGGGCTCCAAAGCGGTCATTGAGTTCAGCTTGCATTGCAGACAGGTCATCGACCGTGTGGATGTTGGCAAGGCGGCGGTATAGTTGAATGCGCAATGCCATATCATCAATAAAGTCGGTCGGGATATACGTTGGCAACGGCATATCAATGGTGACGGGTGTGGTTGCGGCTGGTTGCGCGGCGGCTTCCGCTTTTTCAGCAACGATACGGGCTGGCTTCTCAGGCTCAACAGCTTTCACCGCGTCGGTTAGCATCTGGGTGTAGAGGTGGAAACCAACAGCGTCAATGTAGCCACTTTGTCGCATTCCTAGCAGGTCGCCCATGCCACGGATTTCGAGGTCACGCACAGCAATGGACATCCCCACGCCAAGGTCGGTGTACTCGTTGATGGTTTCCAGACGGGCGCGGGCTTCTGGTGTCAGGGGTTGGTTACGTGGATAGAAGAAATAGGCATAGCCCTGGTTGGCACTACGCCCCACGCGACCACGCAACTGGTATAACTGCGAAAGCCCGAAACGATCAGCCCGGTCTATGATCATGGTGTTGGCGCGTGGAATGTCGATGCCGCTTTCAATGATCGTCGTGCAGATCAATACGTCATAGGCGCCACCTGCAAAGTCGGCCATGACCTGTTCAAGCTCATGTTCGTCCATCTGGCCATGCCCCACTACGAAGCTCGCCTCGGGCACAAGGCGTTGTAATTGTTTTTGCAACGCATAGATTGTTTTCACCCGATTATGTACTACAAAGACCTGTCCGCCTCGGTCAATTTCACGCAAGACCGCCTGGCGCAGCATCCGCTCATCACTGGGGCCAACATGGTTGATGACCGGGAGACGTTCTTCAGGCGCAGTCTGAATCAGGCTGATGTCGCGCAGTCCGGTCAAGCCCATGTAGAGCGTACGTGGAATGGGTGTTGCGGTCATGGTCAACACATCAATTTCAGTGCGTAGCCGCTTCAACCGTTCTTTGTGCGTGACGCCAAAGCGCTGCTCCTCGTCAATCACCACAAGGCCAAGGTCACGGAACTGGACGTCATTTTGTAACAGGCGATGCGTGCCAACAACAATGTCGACTTTGCCTGCACGCAAATCCTCAATGATGACTTGCTGTTCAGCGCGGGTTTTGAAGCGCGAAAGCATTTCCACACGCAGCGGGAATGCCACCAGCCGTTGTGTGAACGTCATATAGTGCTGTTGAGCGAGTACGGTCGTCGGTACCAGAACTGCCACCTGTTTGTGATCTGTCACCGCTTTGAAGGCCGCCCGCAGCGCTACTTCTGTTTTGCCATAGCCGACATCACCACACAGCAGGCGATCCATCGGGTAGGCACTTTCCATGTCAGCTTTGACTTCATTAAGGGCTTGCGATTGATCGTCGGTTTCGACATAAGGGAACGACGCTTCGAGTTCGTGCTGCCAGGGGCCGTCAGGTGAAAAAGCATGACCTTCGACAATACTGCGTGCAGCGTACAACCCAAGCAGTTCCTCTGCAACCTCTTGCACAGCTTTTTCGGTGCGCTGTTTGGTACGTGACCAGTCCTGATTACCAAGACGATTCAGCGTTGGAGACTTGCCCTGTACACCCACGTATTTTGACACACGATCGGCCTGATGAATCGGCACATGCAGCACGTCACCGCCAGCATATTCAATGACCAGATATTCGCGCTCGGTGTCTTGCAGCCGCCGCTTCTGCACACCTTTGAACTGCCCTACCCCGAAGTCAACATGCACCACAAAATCGTCTTCTTGCAGGTCGGCAAAGTGGGCCTCGGGGTTCACAGAGCGTTTTTGCACACGGCGGCGGGGTTCGGGGCGCTGCCAGCCGAAAATTTCCGCGTCGGTAAACAGGTGCAACACACGCCCGTTAGTTTCTAAGGACCACCCCTCGCCAAGCTCGCCTTCAACAAAAACGAGGTTCGGTAAGTTGGACATATCGTCAATGTATGCGCGGGGATGAATCGCCGCCGTGTTGCGTTCACGCCATAGTTCAGCCAGGCGCTGCGCCTGACGTGTGACGACGATTGCAGTCTCGTCAGCGTTCAGACTCTGCAAATGATCTAAAAAGAGGCGCACTTGCCCGCCAAAGCGTTTTTCAGGCGCAAACCCCAGCGTTGCCGGAATATCGCTCATCCCCAAATGCAACGGGCCATGTGCGGTCAGGGCATCTTGCAATTCGTCCCATGTGTGGTATGGCAACGGCATATCGGGTGGCAACAGCTCACGTTCGGTGCGGTCCTGACGTGTTTCGAGGGCCTGTGTTTCTAATTCTTGCGTCAGGTCGTAGACGGTATCCCAATCATCAACAACGACCATTGCATCTTGTGGGAGATAGTCGAGCAGGCTCGTCGGGGTAGGATACACCAGCGGCAGATAGTATTCGGCGTGCGGAAATGCTGTGCCGCTAACAAGATGCGTCAGGTCATCCAATAACGAATCTACATTCTCTGCAAGCGGTGGCTGGGTAGCAAACCAGCTTTCAAGCTGCTCACCCAGTGCAGGTAGATGCTCAGGCAACACTTCACGCGCAGGTGTCAGGACAAAATGATCGAGGCTATCAACCGAGCGTTGTGTCGCGGGGTTGAAGGTGCGCAGACTGTCGATTTCGTCACCAAAAAATTCAACGCGCACAGGATGCTTCATCACAGGGGGGAACAGGTCAATAATGCCGCCGCGTCGCCCAAATGTACCCGGCTGAGTCACCACAGAAACAGGGCCATAGCCAATCTTGACCAGATGATGCAGCAACTTATCCGGGTCTTGCTGTGCCCCGATGCGCAGTTGCCGTGACACCCGCCGAAATTCTCGTACGGGGAGTGTACGCTGCATCAAGGCGTGGATTGAGGCGACAATAATCGGTGGTGGTTCTGGCTGTGGGTCACGTACACGGATTGGTGGGGCCAGCGCAGCCAACACTTGAATCCGTGAACGAATGGTGGTTTCTGTCCACGGCGCGTGGTCGTAAAACATCGGGCCGGGCTCTTGAAGGCGCAAGACACGGGCCTCTGGCAACCAGGCCAGTAGTTGTTCAGCTATGTCATGGGCACGGTCGGTGCGGCCACAAACAATCAGTGTCGGCGCTGTCTGTTGTTCGGTCAGTGTCGCGACCACATAGGGCCGTGCCGCGCGAATAACAGCTTCTTGTAGGGGTTCACGGGTGTTTTGTAGGTACTCACACAGTTCAGTAAATGCAGCCGTTTCGCGGAGGGCAGGCAGCAGACCAGATAGGTGCATTCAGCATCCTTTGCGCTGTCATTTTGGATCAAAGCAGAACTTTTATTAAAGCGGATAGACGTTAGAACAGCCTTAAATATCGCACACAAATATTCAGTGGTGCAGACGAATTTGGATGCGCTGTATCTACAGTTTATTCAGCGGGCGGTGGTGGGTCTGCGAAGCGTTGTGCAGCTTCTTCAGCAGTGCCGTTATGGCGGTTCATCGCGTAATCAAGGCCATGCCGTATCCAGTCTTCGACAGCGCGGCCGGCACGATCAATCGTCTCTTGCACAAGGATACTATCCTCATCAGCAAAACGGCGTAGCACATACTTTGAGGCGTCCATGCGGCCGGGGGGGCGGCCTATGCCAATGCGTAGACGGGCGAATTCCTGCGTGCCAAGTTGTTGAATGATATGCTTGACCCCCTTCTGGCCACCGGCCCCGCCCTTCGGACGTAACCGCAAGGTGCCGAGGTCAATGTCGAGGTCATCAGAAATCACAATCAGGCGGTTGAAGTCTACATTGAAGAAGTTAACCAGTTCACGCACCGGGTCGCCACTGTTGTTCATGTACGATTGTGGCTTGACGAGCATCATTCGTTCACTGGCGATCATCCCATCGGCGTACACGGCTTTAGCCTTCTTGCTGCTAAACGAGAGCGAATAAGCCGCCGCCAGCGCATCGGCCACCATAAAGCCGATGTTGTGGCGCGTTTTTTCGTATTCTTTGCCGGGGTTGCCGAGCCCAACGACCATATACCGAGACATTAGCGATCATCTTCCATTTCGTTGCGAATTTGCCACATAAGCTGGCGTGTCACCGGGCGCAGACGAGTCCGTAACGCCATATAGCCTATCAGTAAGCCGAAAAGCACCAGTGAAATCACGGTGCCCGTACAAAAAGCCCCCTGTAAACGCCCAAAGTTGATGGACGAACCACCATCGCTTTCACTGGCAGGTGCGGCCGCCAGCACATTATCAGCCGAACTCGTGGTGTCTGGAATAGGCGTTGCCGGGCGTGGGGTGCGCGTGGGCGGTTGTTGGATAATCGGGGCTTCGTCAGATGTGGGTTGCGCTGCTGCATCACCACCAGATACCGTTGGGATC